>CALRPU020000022.1:0-95818 GCA_943370175.1 Hydrogenophaga intermedia
GGTCGGCTCGGGCGCGCGGGGTTGCCACACGTTGACCGAGAACACCAAGGAGTCGCGCCGCGGGACGTCGTCGAACACGGCCTCGATGGGGGTGTTGGAGTACAGGCCGCCGTCCCAGTAGACCTGGCCGTCGATGCGCACCCCGGCAAAGGCCGGCGGCAGCGCGCCGGAGGCCAGCACCTCGTCCAGCGTGAACCGCCGTGACCGGTCACCGCTGTCGAAGTAGCGCATGCGCGCCGACGCCACCTCGACCGCGCCCACGGTGATGCGGGTTGCGCCCGAGGCGAGGCGGTCCAGGTCGACCAGTTCGCCCAGCGTGGTGCTCAGGGCGTCGGTGCGGTAGTAGCTGGCCTGCTCTGCGCCCAGCGGGGCGTCGGGCGCCAGCCAGGCCTGCGGGCGCGGGCTGAAGAAGCCTGGCAGGCCGCCGGTGATGGTGGCGGTGCGGGCAAGTGCCTGTGCCCACGACGGGACGACGCCCGCCCACCCCGCGCCCGCCGGTTGCTGCACGCGGTGCCAGAACGCGGCCAGCCGCGCGAGTCGGTCTGCCGGCGCATTGCCGGCAATCAAGGCGGCGTTGACCGCACCGATGGAGGTGCCGATCACCCAGTCGGGCTCCACCCCCTGTTCGTGCAGCGCCTGGTACACGCCCCATTGGTAAGCGCCCAGCGCGCCACCGCCTTGAAGCACCAGCACGGTCTGGGCCGGGTGATGGGACGTGGGCGTGGCGGGCACGGCGGGCGCCGTCGGCGCGGCGGGTGCAGGCGCTGCGGCAGCGGGTGCCCGGCGGTCAGCGGGGCGGGGTGCTCGGGTGGCGGATCGGGGCATGGGGTGCGGGCGCAGGGGGCAGTGGCGGTGCGGGGGTGGGCCGGGGATGTGCCGGGGGGTCGTCGGCTCGACCTCGCCGCGTCAGCGCTTGAGCACCTCGAACAGGTTGTTGAAGTCGTCGCTCCAGGTGCCCAGCCCCGGCAGGGTCGGGATCGGCACGGTGGACGCGCGCAGGCGGTCGGTCTGCAGGCTCGCGGCGTTGCGCGCCACCAGCACCCAGTCGGTGCGGCGCAGGTCCGAGTCGCGCGCTTCGTCGTGGATCAACACCGCATGCAGCCCGTGCGCGGCCGCGATGCGCTGCACGACCGGCGCCAGCGACAGGAACTGGTTGGTCACATGGAAGGCGATGATCCCCTGGGGCGCGAGGTGCTTCAGGTACACCGCCATCGCCTCGCGGGTGATCAGGTGCACCGGCACCGAGTCGCCAGAAAACGCGTCCACCGCCAGCACATTGAAGTGCTGAGGCGGCTGCGCCTCCAGCGACAGCCGGGCGTCACCCAAGACCAGATCGACGCTTGCCAAACTGTCCTTGAGAAAACTGAACTCGCGCTGAGCGATCGCGTTGACTTGCGGGTTGATTTCATAGAACCGGTAGACGTCGCCCGGCCGGCCGTACACGGCCAAGGTGCCGGCGCCCACCCCGATCAGGCCCAGGCGCTGGGGGGCGGCGGTCCGCGTCTGGGCGATGGCCAGGCCGATGCCGGCGGTGCCGCCGTAATACGCGGTGGGCTCGCGGCGGCGCGCGGGGTCGAGGTACTGTTCACCGTGCTTGACGGCCCCGTGGTAGAGCTGGCGGCGGCGGTCCCGCGGGTCGTCCGGGTGGGTGTCCAAGGTCTGCAAGGTGCCGTAGAAGTTGCGGCTCATGACGCGGGCGCCGTCGGTGTCCTCGCGCACCTGCAGGCCCAGGCTCCAGCCGCACCACAGCACCAAGGCCGCCGCGGCGAGCGCCAGCCGCTGCGAGGCCTGGGTGCCGTCGCGGCGCAGCAACAGCACGGCGAGCACCGCCACCGCGATCAGGCCGAAGCCCAGCTCGTAATGGCCCGGCAGCACCCGCGGCGCCAGCAGCGCCACCGCGGCGCCGCCCAGCGCCCCGCCCGCCGACACCATCAGGTAGAAGCGGGTCAGGTGGGCCGGCGCCGGCCGCAGGCGCGCGAGTTCGCCATGGACGAACAGGCACACCACGAACAAGCCGCCCACATACAAGGGAATGGCCACCCACAGGTTGAAGCCCAGCGCGCCGTCGTGCAGCCCGTGCGCGCACAGCGCCAGCGCGAGCGCCGTGGCCGGCAGCACCCAGGCGCGTTTCACCCAGCGGTCGTTGTCGAAGCACAGCACGAAGCTCACCAGGTACAGCACCAACGGCAGCAGCCACAGGAAGGGGATGGCGGCGATGTTCTGCGTGATGTGGTTGGTCACCGCCAGCAGCAGCCACGAGCCGCAGGCCGACAGCGCGAGCCACATCCAGCGGGTGGACCACGGCGGCAGCTCGGCGGTGGTGGCCGTGGGCTGGGCCTGCGGCCCAGCTTCCGCCGCAGTGCCTGACCCGTGGCCCCCGCCCGCCGCATGGCGGCTGAACACCCAGGCCGACCCCGCACACAGCGCGACGAACAGCAGGTAAAAGCCGCTCCATGCGCTGGCTTGGGTGGCCAGCGCCGCCCTCGGCTCGATCACGAAGGGGTAGGCCATCAGCCCGATCAGCGAGGCCAGGTTCGACAGCGAAAAGTAGCGGTACACCGACGCATCCACCAGGCTGCGCGCCACCCACGATTGCACCAGCGGCCCGGTGGTCGACAGCATGAAGTACGGCAGCCCGATCGTGGCCGTCAGCAGCACCAGGATGCGCAGGGTCGGGTCGGCGTCGCCGCTGGGCTTCCAGTGCGCGTCGGCCAGCACCGTCAGCGTGGCCGCGCTGATCACCAACAAGGCCGCGTGCAGCAGGGCCTGCCGCCGTGGGCTCAGGTGGCGCGTGGTCCAGTCGGCGTAGGCGTAGCCGGCCAACAGCACGCTTTGGAAGAACACCAGGCAGGTGGCCCACACCGCCGCCGAGCCCCCGAACCACGGCAGGATGTGCTTGGAGACCATCGGCTGCACGAGGAACAGCAGGAAGGCGCTGACGAAGACGGTGGCGGCGAACAGGACTTGGCTCATGCACGCCCGCCCAGCAACATCAGGGCCATCGGCCAAGGACAAGCCGCCGATGCTGGCCGCCGCACCGGGCGCCTCAGCATTCGACGATGTTCACGGCCAGGCCGCCGCGGGCGGTTTCCTTGTACTTGCTCATCATGTCGGCGCCGGTCTCCCGCATGGTCTTGATGACCTTGTCGAGGCTCACGTGGTGGCTGCCGTCGCCGCGCAGGGCCATGCGCGCCGCGTTGATCGCCTTGACCGAGGCGATGGCATTGCGCTCGATGCACGGGATCTGCACCAGGCCGCCGACCGGGTCGCAGGTCAGGCCCAGGTGGTGCTCCATGCCGATTTCCGCGGCGTTTTCCACCTGCGCCGGGGTGCCACCCATCACCGCGCACAAGGCGCCGGCGGCCATGCTGCAGGCCACGCCCACTTCGCCCTGGCAGCCCACCTCGGCGCCGCTGATGCTGGCGTTTTCCTTGTAGAGCAGCCCGATGGCCGCGGCCGTCAGCAGGAAGTCGACCACCCCGCGGTCGGTCGCCCCCGGGATGAAGCGGGCGTAGTAGTGCAGCACCGCGGGCACGATGCCCGCCGCGCCGTTGGTGGGCGCGGTCACCACGCGACCGCCGGCGGCGTTCTCCTCGTTGACGGCGAGGGCGTAGAGGTTGACCCAGTCCAGCACCTGCAGCGGGTCGCGCAGGGCGGCCTCGGGGTTGGCGCAGAGCTGGCGGTGCAGGTCGGCCGCGCGGCGTCGCACCTTGAAGCCGCCGGGCAGCACGCCGTCGGTCTTGAGGCCGCGCTGCACGCAGGCCTGCATCACCGCCCAGATGCGCAACAGGCCGTCGTGGGTGTCGCCCTCGGCGCGCCAGTGCGCCTCGTTGCGGCGCATCACGTCGGCGATGCTGCAGCCCTCGCGCGCGGTGATGGCCAGCAGGTCGGCGCCGGAATGAAACGGCCAGGGCAGGGCGGTGGTGTCGGGGGCGATGCGCTTTTGCAGCCCGCCGTCCGCGGCCACCTCTTCGCTGACAACGAAGCCGCCGCCCACCGAGTAGTAGCAGCGCGTGTCCAGCGACTCGCCCCGGGCGTCGAAGGCGGTGAAGCGCATGCCGTTGGCGTGGAAGGGCAGGCTTTGCCGGCGGTGGAACACCAGGTCGGCGCGTTCGTCAAAGGCGATGCCCGCGCCGCCGTCCAGCACCAGGCGCTTGTTCAGACGGATGCCGTCGAGCAGCGCGGGGATGGCGTCCACGTCGACCGTGTCGGGCTCATGGCCTGCCAGACCCAGCAGCACCGCCTTGTCGCTGCCGTGGCCGCGGCCGGTGGCCCCGAGCGAGCCGAACAGCTCGCTCTTGATGCGGGCGGTGGTGGCCAGCGTGCCGGCGTGGGCCAGGCGCTGGGTGAACAGCCGCGCCGCCCGCATGGGCCCCACGGTGTGGGAGCTGCTCGGGCCGATGCCGATCTTGAACAGGTCGAAGACGGAAACGGCCATGGAGCCTCCAGGTGGTCTTGACGCCTAAGCCGGATCGTAAGCGTCCACCGGCAGACACGAACAGAACAAATTGCGGTCGCCGTAGACGTTGTCGACCCGGCCCACCGGCGCCCAGTATTTGCCGCGCCGCAGACTGGGCACCGGAAACGCCGCTTCCTCGCGCGTGTAGGCATGGCCCCAGTCGCCCACCAGCAAGGCCTCGGCGGTGTGCGGTGCGCCCTTGAGCGGGTTGTCGTCCTGAGGCCAGGTGCCCGCCTCCAGCCGGCGGATTTCATCGCGGATGGCGATCATCGCGTCGCAAAAGCGGTCCAGCTCGGCCTTGGGCTCGCTCTCGGTGGGCTCGACCATCAGCGTGCCCGCCACCGGAAAGCTCAGCGTCGGCGCGTGGAAGCCGTAGTCGATCAGGCGCTTGGCCACGTCTTCGGCGCTGACGCCGGTGCGGTCCTTCAGCGGCCGCAGGTCGAGGATGCACTCGTGCGCCACGCCGCCGCCGGCCAGGCCGGGCACCTTGCCGCTGAAGTGGATGTCGTAGTGCGGCGCCAGCCGGGCGGCGATGTAGTTGGCGCTGAGGATGGCCACCTCGGTGGCGGCGCGCAGGCCGTCCGCGCCCATCATGCGCACGTACATCCAGCTGATCGGCAGCACCGCCGCGTTGCCCAGTGGGGCCGCCGACACCGCGCCGATGGCCGACCCCGGGTCGACGCCGGCCGTGTGGTGACCCGGCAGGAACGGCACGAGGTCGTCGACCACGCACACCGGACCGACGCCCGGCCCGCCACCGCCGTGCGGGATGCAGAAGGTCTTGTGCAGGTTCAGGTGGCTGACGTCGCCGCCGAACTCGCCCGGCGCCGCGACGCCCACCAGCGCGTTCATGTTGGCGCCGTCCACGTACACCCGCCCGCCGTGGCGGTGCACCAGCGCGCACAGTTCGCCCACGCGGGTATCGAACACGCCGTAGGTGGACGGGTAGGTGATCATGATGGCCGCCAGCTGGGCGCTGTGCGCCGCGCACTTGGCCTCGAGGTCGGCGAAGTCGATGTTGCCCGCGGCGTCGCACTTGACCACCACCACCTTCATGCCGGCCATCTGCGCGCTGGCCGGGTTCGTGCCGTGCGCCGACTCGGGGATCAGGCAGATGTCGCGGTGCAACTCCCCGCGCGAGGCGTGCCAGCCGCGGATGGCCAGCAGCCCGGCGTACTCCCCCTGCGAGCCCGCATTGGGCTGCAGGCTGATGCCGGCGTAGCCGGTGGCCTGGCACAGCCAGTCGCGCAATTGCTGGTCGAGCAGCGCGTAGCCGGCACGTTGATCGGCCGGCGCAAACGGGTGGATGTGGGCGAACTCGGGCCAGGTGATGGGGATCATCTCGCTGGTGGCGTTCAGCTTCATCGTGCACGAGCCCAGCGGGATCATCGTGCGGTCCAGCGCCAGGTCCTTGTCCGACAGGCGGCGGATGTAGCGCAGCATCTCGGTCTCGCTGTGGAAGCGGTTGAACACCGGGTGCGTCAGGTAGGCCGAATGGCGCTGCAGTTCGGCCGGGATCATCGGCGCGATGCCCTTGTCGAAGCGCTCCATGCCGGGCAAGGCCTTGCCGGGGGCCAGCACCGCGCCGACCACCGACCACAACGCGGCGATGTCGTCGCGCGTGGTGGTTTCGTCGAGCGTGATGCCCACCGTGTCTGCGCTGGCCGCGCGCAGGTTGCGGCCGGCCGCGCGGGCCGCGGCGATCAGGGCGTCGCGTTGGTCGCCGGCCACCAGGTGCAGGGTGTCGAACGCGGTGTCGTGCAGCAGCGTGCAGCCCAGTTGGCGCAGGCCCTCGGCCAGCACCGCGGTGTGGCTGGCCACCCGCAGGGCGATGCGCTTCAGCCCCACCGGGCCGTGGTAGACCGCGTACATGCTGGCCACCACCGCCGGCAGCACCTGCGCGGTGCAGATGTTGGACGTGGCCTTTTCGCGGCGGATGTGTTGTTCACGGGTTTGCAGCGCCAGGCGGTAGGCGGGCTGGCCGTGCGCGTCCACGCTGACGCCGACGATGCGGCCGGGCATCGAGCGCTTGAACTCGTCGCGTGTGGCCAGGTAGGCGGCGTGCGGTCCCCCATTGCCCATTGGCATGCCGAAGCGCTGGGTGGTGCCCACCGCGATGTCGGCGCCCATTTCACCGGGCGGCACCAGCAAGGTCATGGCCAGCAGGTCGGCCGCCACGATGGCCAGGCCACCGCCGGCGTGCACGGCGTCGATGATGGGCTTGAGCGCGCGCACCTGGCCGTTGATGCCCGGGTACTGCAGCAGCACCGCGAAGGCGGGGCGGGCGGCGGTGTCGGCGGCGATCTGTGTGGCGTGCACCACGTCCACCGTGATGCCGATCGGCGCGGCGCGGGTGCGCAGCACCTCTACCGTCTGCGGCAGCACGTCGTGGCCGACCACCATGCGGTTGGACTTGCTCTTGCCCACCCGCAGCGCCAGCGTCATGGCCTCGGCCGCGGCGGTGGCTTCGTCCAGCATCGAGGCGTTGGCGATGGCCATGCCGGTCAGCTCGCTGACCATGGTCTGGAAGTTGACCAGCGCCTCCATGCGGCCTTGTGAAATTTCGGCCTGGTAGGGCGTGTAGGCGGTGTACCAGGCCGGGTTTTCGAGGATGTTGCGCAGGATCACGCCCGGCGTGTGGGTGCCGTGGTAGCCCTGGCCGATGTGGCTGGTCAGCACCTGGTTGCTGGCGGCGATGCACTTCAGCTCGGCCAGCGCGCCGGCTTCGGTCAGCGGGGGCGGCAGGGCCATGGGCTGCGCGCGGGCGATGCTGCGCGGCACGACCGCCTCGATGAGCGCGCGCCGGGTGAAGGGCGCGGCGGGCGGGGCGTCGGCGGGCGTGGGCCTGACCGTGGCCAGCATCGCGGCCTCATCGGCCGCGGACACGCCGATGTGGCGCGACACGAACTCATCGTGGCGCTCCAGGTCGGCCAAGGGGGGCAGGGCGGACATCAGCATGGCGGGCCTCTCTTGCGGTCTCGTCAGCAACTCACAGGGTCTTGAGCAGCGCGTCGTAGCCCGGGCCGTCCATCAGGCCCTCGAACTCGGCCATGTCGGCCACGCGCACCTTGAAGAACCAGCCGGTGCCCAGCGGGTCGGTGTTGGCCAGCGAGGGGTCGGCGCGCAGGGTTTCGTTGACTTCCACCACTTCGCCCGTGACGGGCATGTACAGGTCGGCGGCGGCCTTGACCGACTCGACCACCCCAGCCACTTCGCCCTTCTGGAAGGTGGCACCCACGGCCGGCAAGTCGACGAACACCACGTCGCCCAGCGCGTCCTGCGCGTGCAGCGTGATGCCGACGGTGGCGGCCTCGTGGTCTTCGATGTTGATCCATTCGTGGTCGGGGGTGAACATGGTGGTCATGTGGTGCTCCAGTGGCGAGGGGAAATGGGAATGGGTGGACGGTGGACGGGCCGCGTCGACTCAGGCCCGAAGGTAGCGGTGCGGCGAAAACGGCATCGGGCTCACGCGCATCGGCAGGCGCTTGCCGCGCACGTCGGCGAAGACCTCGTGCTGGGCAGCGGCGTGGTTCATCGGCAGGTAGGCCATGGCGATCGGCTGATTGACGCTGGGCGCCAGGGTGCCGCTGGTCACGGTGCCCAAGCGGTGGCCCTGGGCGTCTACCAGCGCGGCGCCTTCGCGCACCGGGGCGCGTTCCAGGCCGATCAGGCCCACGCGCCGGTGGCTGACGCCTTGCGCCAGTTGGCCGTCAATCACATCGGCGCCCGGGTAGCCGCCGGCGCGTTCGCCACCGGCGCGGCGCAGCTTCTGGATGGCCCAGCTCAGGCCGGCTTCGACCGGGGTGGTCGCGGTGGTGATGTCGTGGCCGTACAGGCACAGGCCGGCTTCCAGGCGCAAGGTGTCGCGTGCACCCAGGCCCGCTGGGGCCACTTCGGGTTGGGCCAGCAGCGCGCGGGCGAGGGCTTCGGCCGCGTCGGCCGGCACGGAAATCTCGAAACCATCTTCGCCGGTGTAGCCCGAGCGGGTGACGAAGCACGCGGCCCCGTTCAGTATGAAGGCGCCACCGCCCATGAAACGCAGCAGGGCGACCTCGGGGTTCAAGCGCTGCAGCGCGTTCACCGCCTTGGGGCCCTGCAGCGCCAGCAAAGCGCGCTCGGGCCGGGCCTGCACCGTGCACCGGTGGCCGATGTGGGTCTGCAGGTGCACCAGGTCGTCGGCCTTGCACGCGGCATTGACGATCAGCAGCAGGTCACCGAAGCCGCTGCCCGGGGCCGGGCGGGTGACCATGAGGTCGTCGAGGATGCCGCCGCCGGCGTGGGTGAACAGCGCATAGCGCTGTTTGCCCACCGCAAGGTTGGCGATGTCCATCGGCACCAGGGATTCGAGGGCGAGGGCCGCGTCGGCGCCGCTCAGCGTGATCTGCCCCATGTGCGACACGTCGAACAGCGCGGCCGATGCGCGGCAGTGGCGGTGCTCCGCCAAGATGCCCGCCGGGTACTGAACCGGCATGTCGTAGCCCGCGAAGGGCACCATCCGGGCGCCCAGCTCGCGGTGCAGGGCGTGCAGCGGGGTGGTCCGCAGTGGCGCCGGGGCGACTGGCGCGTTGGCGGCACCAGGGTCGACGAGAGCGGGAACGGTGGAAGCAGGGGCGGCGGTCATGGACAACTCCGAGGGGCAAGGACGGCGCCGTGGCAGCGACCGCGGTCGACGCCTGGCAATGTCCCCTCTGTCCGTGGTACCTGAGAGATTGGCAACCCGCCCGTTGCCCGGCGAATCGCTTGCCCCTTCGGTGGGCCCACTTTGGTGTGGGCCTCTCTCCAGCGAGGAACGCCTGCCGCCGCAAAGCCGCAGGCGCTTGTCAGTCCTTTTGCCTGAGCGTTCGAGCGCCTGTGGTTGCAGGGCTCTGCGCCTTCGGCGGTCTGGTCGCCCCAATGGGGTGCCTGGACTCTCTCCTGACGGCGGCGAGTGTAGCAGCGGGCCGCGGTGCTTTTTGTCCGTGGCACTCCGTAAGCCTTGCGCAGGCATGGGCGCGTAAAGTGGGGCTTCGACCACTGAACGGAATGGCCCCCAGCCCCATGGCCGACGACATCAGCACCCTGCGCCGCATCCTCCATCAACACCGGCGGATTGCCGTGGTGGGACTGTCCGCGGAATGGCACCGGCCCAGCCACTTCGCGGCCAAGTACATGCAGCAGCACGGCTACCGGGTCTTCCCCGTCAACCCGCGTTACGCCGGCCAGGAGGTGCTGGGCGAGCCTTGCGTGGCGCGGCTGAGCGACCTGAGCGAAGCCGTCGACATGGTCGATGTGTTTCGCCGCACCGAGGATGTGCTGGCGATCGCACAAGAGGCCATCGCCGTCGGCGCGCGCTGCCTGTGGCAGCAGATCGGCGTGTTCAACAGCGACGCGCACGCCCTTGTCACGGCGGCGGGCCTGGACAGCGTGATGGACCGCTGCGTGAAGATCGAGCACGCGCGCCTGTTCGGTGGCCTGCATTGGGCCGGCGTCAACACCCGCGTCATTTCGGCCAAGCGCCCGGTGGTGCTGGGCGCCGAGCCCGACCGAACCCCCATCGCCTGAACAGCGCCTGACGACCATGGCCGACCACGCCTTCCGCCCCGAAACCCTGGCGATCCACGCCGGCCAGATCCCCGATGCGGCCACCGGCGCCCGCGCGCTGCCGATCTACCAGACCACCAGCTTCGTCTTTGACAGCGCCGAGCACGCGGCCAGCCTGTTCAACTTGCAAACCTTCGGCAACGTCTATTCGCGCCTGAGCAATCCCACCGTGGCGGCCCTGGAAGAGCGCGTGGCCGCGCTCGAAGGCGGCCGCGCCGCGGTGGCCAGCGCCAGCGGCATGGCGGCCGAGGCCATGGCGCTGATGACCATCCTGCAGGCGGGCGACCACGTGGTGGCCGCCGGCGCGCTGTACGGCGGCACCGTGACGATGCTGGCGGTGAACCTGAAAAAGTTTGGCATCGAGACCACTTTCGTCGACGCCCGCCAGCCCGAGGCGTTCGCGGCGGCGATGCGGCCCAACACCCGCGCTGTCTTCGCCGAAAGCCTCGGCAACCCCAGCCTCGTGGTGCTCGACATTGCCGCCATCGCCGACGTGGCCCATGCCCACGGCGTGCCACTCGTCATCGACAACACGGTGCCCAGCCCGTTCCTGTGCCAGCCGCTCGCGCTCGGGGCCGACATCGTCGTGCACTCGGCCACCAAGTACCTGGCCGGCCATGGCACCACGCTGGGCGGTGTGATGGTGGAAAGTGGTCGACCCAACGGCGGGCGCCCCGGCGGTCAGTTTGCCTGGACCAACGGCAAGTTCCCGGGCATGACCGACCCGTCGCCGGGCTACCACGGGGTAAAGTTCGCCGAGACTTTCGGCGACTTCGCTTTTTCCATGCGCGCTCGCATGGAAACCCTGCGCGTGTACGGCGCCGCGCTGTCGCCGATGGGCGCCTGGCAGATCCTGCAGGGCGTGGAAACCTTGCCGCTGCGCATGGAGCGCCATTGTGGCAACGCGCTGCAGGTGGCACGCTTTCTTCAATCCCACCCGCAGGTCGGCTGGGTCAACTACCCAGGCCTGCCCGATCACCCTCAGCACGACCTGGTGCGCCGGCAGTTTCGCCAGCACGGCGGGCAGGCGATGGCGTCGGGGCTGCTGGCCTTCGGCGTGAAGGGGCCCGCCATGGCCGGCGACGCTGCGGCGGCCGGGCTCGAGGCGGGCGTGCGCTTCATCGAGGCCGCTCAGTTCATGAGCCACCTGGCCAACATCGGCGACACGCGCACGCTGATCATTCACCCGGCCAGCACCACCCACCGGCAATTGGACCCGGCCCAGCAGCGGGCGGCCGGCGTGCCGCCCGACATGGTGCGGATGTCCGTGGGCCTGGAGCACATCGACGACATCCTGTGGGACATCGACCAGGCCCTGGCGGCCGCCGCGGTGTGATGCCAGTGCGGGGTCGGACCTTCGGGTTTTCCCTTGATTTGGACGCGCGCCATTGCCGCCGAGGCGGCTCGGCGGGAAGATGTGTGCTTGCGGCGTGACACAGTACGGTGTCAACGCTCGTTGCACTTGTCTGAACCAAGGACCCCTCGATGACCAGTTCACCCCTTCACCTCCTGCTGGGACTCGTCGTCCTGGTTGCCCTGCTGATGTTCACCCGCGCTGCCCTCAAGGGCGGTTCGGCCATCGGCGCCATCAACGACAAGCGCCGCGTGCGCCATCGCCAGGACGCCGCTGGCGATCCGCGGCGGCCCTGAGCTTTCACCGACCCCATGAGCACCATCTACGACCAGCACCTCGACAAGAACCCGGCCAACTTCGTGGCCCTGTCCCCGGTCAGCTTCGTCGAGCGAAGCGCGGAAGTGTTTGGTGACCTGCCGGCGGTGGTGCACGGCCAGCGCCGCTACACCTGGGCGCAGACCCGCGACCGCTCGGCCCGCCTGGCGGCCGCCTTGCGCGCAGCGGGCGTCGGTCGCGGCAGCACCGTCAGCGTGATGCTGCCCAACACGCCCGAAATGGTCGAGGCGCACTACGCGGTGCCGGCGCTGAACGCGGTGTTGAACACGCTGAACACCCGGCTCGATGCGCCGCTGCTGGCCTGGCAGATGAACCATTGCGAAGCCGCGGTGGTGATCACCGACACCGAGTTCGCCCCGGCCATGGCCCCGGCCCTGGACCTGCTGCGCACCGAGTTCGGCCGCCGCCCGTTGGTGGTGGACGTGGCCGACAGCGAGCACCGCGGCGAGCACCGGCGCCTTGGACCCCTCGAATACGAAGCCTGGCTTGCAGCGCACGACCCGCTGCCGCGCCTGCTGGGCCCAGCCGACGAGTGGGACGCCATCGCCGTCAGCTACACCAGCGGCACCACCGGCGACCCCAAGGGCGTGGTCACCCACCACCGGGGCGCCTACCTGAACGCGGTGTCCAACGCGGCCACCTGGACCATGCCGCACTTCCCGCGCTACCTGTGGACGCTGCCGATGTTCCACTGCAACGGCTGGTGCTTCCCGTGGACCGTGGCCATGCTGGGCGGCACCCACGTGTGCCTGCGCCGCGTCGAGGCCAAGGCCATCCTGGACGCGATGCGCGAACACCGGGTGGACCACTACTGCGCAGCACCCATCGTCCACAACCTGCTGATCACCGCGTCGCCCGACCTGCGCGAGGGCATCACGCAGCAGGTGCGCGGCATGGTCGCGGGCGCGGCCCCGCCGGCGGCCATGATCGAAGGCATGGCGCGCCTGGGCTTCGACATCACCCACGTCTACGGGCTGACCGAGGTGTACGGCCCGGCCTCGGTGGCCGTCAAGCGCGAGACCTGGGCGGCCGAGTCGCTGTCCGAGCAGACCCGGCTGAACGGCCGGCAAGGCGTGCGCTACGCGCTGCAGGAAGGCATGACCGTGATGGACGCCGACACGATGGCCGAGACCCCGGCCGACGGGCAGACCATGGGCGAGATCATGTTTCGCGGCAACATCGTGATGAAGGGCTACCTGAAGAACCCGGGCTCGACCGCCAAAGCCTTCGAAGGCGGCTGGTTCCACACGGGCGACCTCGCCGTCATGGAGTCCGACCGCTACGTCAAGATCAAGGACCGCAGCAAGGACATCATCATCAGCGGCGGCGAGAACATCAGCTCGCTCGAGGTCGAAGACGCGTTGTACCGTCACCCCGCCGTGATGGCCTGCGCCGTGGTGGCGCGGCCCGACCCGAAGTGGGGTGAGGCCCCGGTGGCCTTCGTCGAGTTGAAAGCCGGCGCCGAGGTGGGCGCGGCCGAACTGATCGCCCACTGCAAGGCCCTGCTGGCCGGCTACAAGGTGCCGCGAGACGTGCGTTTTGAGCCGATCCCCAAGACCTCCACTGGCAAGATCCAGAAGTTCGCGCTGCGCGAGCGGGCCAAATCGTCCGACGCCATCGAGTGACCGTGTCTTCCATCCTGCACCATGACCCAGCACGCTGACGCCCCCTCTGACGACCTGGTGTTGATGCACCGCGACCCGCGTGGTGTCGTCACCCTGACCTTGAACCGCCCCGCCGCCTTCAACGCCCTGAGCGAAGGCATGCTGGCCGCGTTGGCGACACGCCTTTCGGCACTGGCCGACGACGACACGGTGCGCGTGGTGGTGCTGGCCGCGGCCGGCAAGGCGTTCTGCGCCGGCCACGACCTCAAAGAGATGCGCGCCGAACCGTCGATGGATTACTACCAGCGCTTGTTCGCGCAATGCACCGCGGTGATGCTGGCGGTGCAGCGCCTGCCGGTCCCGGTCATCGCCCGTGTGCACGGCATCGCCACCGCGGCGGGTTGCCAGCTGGTGGCGATGTGCGACCTCGCCGTGGCGGCGCGCGGCGCGCGCTTTGCCGTCAGCGGCGTCAACCTGGGCCTGTTCTGCTCGACGCCCAGCGTGGCGCTGAGCCGCAACCTCTCGCGCAAGGCCGCGTTCGAAATGCTCGTGACCGGCCAGTTCATCGACGCCGAAGCCGCCCGCCAGCAAGGGCTGATCAACCGCGTGGCCGACACCGACACCGACCCGGGCGCCCTGGACGCGGCCGTGGCCGATCTGGTGGACAGCATCGTCGCCAAGCCCCGTGTCGCGGTGGCCATGGGCAAGACCTTGTTTTACCGGCAGCTCGAACAAGGCATCGCCGCCGCCTACGACGACGCGGGCCGCACCATGGCCTGCAACATGATGGACGCGTCGGCGCTGGAGGGGGTGCAGGCCTTCATCGACAAACGCCCGCCGACCTGGGCACCCTGATTCACGGCGCGGGCATGGGCCCGTGCCGCCGTCCCTGGCATGATGCTGCGCTGCAACAACCTTCGCACGCGCACCGAATGAAAGCGACTTCAGCCTGGATCTGGCGCGGCATCTGCGTCGCCGCGGTCGCCGCGGTGCTGCTGCTCGCCTGGTCCCAGGTGCCCCCGCCCGAGCTGGACGCCGGCTGGGACAAAGCCAACCACTTCATCGCGTTCGCGGCGCTGGCCTTTGCCGGCCGGTGGGCGTTCGAGCGCCACCAATGGGCCTGGATCGCGGCGCTGCTGGGCCTCGCGGTGTTGATCGAAATCGGGCAGTTGTACGTGCCTGGCCGCAGCGCCGACCTGATGGACGTGGTGGCCGACGCGGTGGGCATTGCGATGGGCATGGCCATGGCCTGGGGCGCCTCGCGCGTGCTGTCGGCCCGAAGAATCTGAGGGCGCGGGGCTCAAGGACCGGGTCGGCCTGCCGAAATGGCAGTCATCGGCCCCGTCAATTTCCTGGCGGGGCAGTTTCTGCCCACCGACCTGGAATCGCCACCATGAACCATTTCGCCCGCACCGCCATCGCGGTCATTGCCTTTGCGGCCAGCGCCGCGTACGCCAACGACCCGAAGGCGACCATCGCCGACCTGGACGCCCGCCTGGCCAAGATCGGCGCGCCGAAGATCGAGGGCACCGAGGCCGTTCGCGACAAGACGGTGCCCGCGCTTTATTTCGGTGCGCGCAAGGTCAACAACAACTACGACGTGGTCGATGAGGTCAAGAAGGCCTCGGGCGGCGCCACCGCCACCGTGTTCGTCAAGGATGGTGAAGAGTTCGTTCGCGTCAGCACCAACGTGCTGACCCCGGAAGGCAAGCGCGGCGTGGGCACCACGCTGGCCCGGGCCAAGGCCTACGAGTCGGTCAGCAAGGGCCAGTCCTTCTGCGGCGACGTGGACGTGCTCGGCACGCCGTTCGCCGCTTGCTACAACCCGATCAAGGACGGCGGCGGCAAGGTCATTGGCGCCACCTACGTCGGCTTCAAGAAGTGAGCCCGCGGGCGGGCTGATCCCCGCCCGAACGCTTTGCCCGAGTCTGGCCGATCACCCCCGGCCCGAGGTGGCCGCGTTGTCGGCCCGTGGCGTGCAGTACCGACCCTTACCGAGGACTCCCGGCATGAAATTCGAAACCCATGTGATGAACCGATGGAGCCGACTGAGCATCGGCGCGCAGCTGACGCTCGCCTTCTTGGTGGTGTTGGCGTTGACGGGCGCGCTGGGCGCGCTGTCGATTTTTTCGCTCAAACAGGTCAATGCCAGTTCGGTCGAACTGGCCAACAAGTGGCTGCCCGGCGTGGGCCAGCTGGCCGCGGCGCGCGCCGCCATGCTTGAGTTCCGCGAGCTCGAGGTCAAGCACAGCCGCGCGGCGGACGCCGCCTACATGGCCGAATACGAAGACAAGATGAAAGCCGCACGGGAGCGCGCCGACGCGGCCATCGCCGCCTACGAAAAGCTCGCGGTCTCGCCCGACGAGGTCAAGCTGCTGACGACCATGCACAAAGCCTGGGCCGAGCAACTGAAGATTTCGACAACGGTGGTTCAGCTGGGCCGAGACAAGAAGGTCGACGACGCCCGCGAGATCGGGGACGGCGCCGCCAAGATGGCAGCCGATGAGTCGATCATGGCGCTGGACAAGTTGTCCGACTTCAATTTCAAGGCGGGCGAACGTGCCGCCGAGCAGGCGCAGGTCGTCTACGAGCGCGCCCGGGTGGGCGTGAACGCCTTGAGCCTGTCGGCCTTGGCCATCGGCCTGATGCTGGGCGGCCTGATCACCCGGCACCTCAAGCGCCAACTGGGTGGTGAACCCTTGGCGGCGGCCGACGTGGCCCGCGCGGTGGCGGCTGGCGACCTGAGCACGCCGATTCCGCTGCGCCCGGGCGACCAGACCAGCCTGATGGCGCACCTGCGCCACATGCAGCTGTCCTTGTCGCAGGTCGTGTCGAGCGTTCGCCAGGGGTCGGAGGGCGTGGCCACGGCCAGCTCCGAGATCGCCCAGGGCAACAGCGACCTGTCGGGCCGCACCGAGCAGCAGGCCAGCGCGCTGGAGGAAACCTCGGCGTCGATGGAACAGCTGGGGGCCACCGTCATGCAAAACGCCGAGAACGCCCGCACCGCGGACCAGTTGGCGCGCAGCGCCAGCGAGGTGGCGTTGAAGGGCGGCGACGCGGTGTCCCAGGTGGTGGGCACGATGAAGGGCATCAACGACAGCTCCAAACGCATCGCCGACATCACCGGCGTCATCGATGGCATCGCTTTCCAGACCAACATCCTGGCCTTGAACGCGGCCGTCGAAGCCGCCCGAGCGGGCGAGCAGGGCCGCGGCTTTGCCGTGGTGGCCGCCGAGGTGCGCAGCCTCGCGCAGCGCAGCGCCGAAGCCGCCAAGGAGATCAAGTCTTTGATCGCGGCCAGCGTCGAGCGCGTCGAGCAGGGCACCGAGCAGGTGGACCGCGCCGGCGAAACGATGAACGAGGTCGTGGCCTCGATCCGCCGGGTCACGGACATCATGACCGAGATCAGCTCGGCCAGCGCCGAGCAAAGCGCCGGCGTGCGTCAGGTCGGCGAGGCCGTCACCCAGATGGACCGAAGCACGCAGCAGAACGCGGCACTGGTCGAGCAGAGCGCCGCCGCCGCGGAGAGCCTCAAGCATCAGGCGGCCCAGCTGGTGCAGGCGGTGGCCGTCTTCAAGCTGGCGCACTGACGCGGCAAGCCCTGTGCGGCCAGGGGCCGCGGCAGGGCCTGCATACTCTCGTTTGGACTGAAACCGAACCAACGAGAGCCCAAGCATGGACATGCTGACCAACCCGCTGCTGATCGACTGGAATCCGCCGCAAAGCCTGCCGGATTTCGACCGCATCCAGGCCGCCGAGGTGGCCCCCGCGCTGCAGCGCGCGATGGCGGTGCACCGCGAAGAACTCGCCCGCATCGCGGCCGATCCCGCCGCCCCCGACTTCGACAACACCATCGCCGCCTTCGACCGGGCGGGCGAACTGCTGCGCCGCTGCGAGGCGGTGTTTCAAAGCCTGTGCGCGTCGGCCACCAACCCCGACCTTCAGGCCGTTCAACGTGAGATGGCGGGCCCTTTGTCGACGCATTGGTCGGCGGTGCTGCAGGACGCCGCGGTGTTTGCGCGCATCGATGCCGTGCACCAGCGGCTGGCCGACGGCGGCCTGGACCCGGAGCAGCAACGCCTGGTGGAGCGGCTTCACCTCGACTTCGTGCGCGCCGGTGCGCGCCTGGCCCAAGCGCAGCGCGCGCGGTTTGCGGAAGTCACGGCCACGCTGGCCCAGCTGACCACGCGCTTCGGCCAAAACGTGCTGCACGACGAAGCCGCCTACGCGCTGCCGCTGCCCGACGAGGCGTCGATGGCGGGCCTGCCCGACTTCGTGCGCCAGTCGGCGCGCCAGGCGGCGGCCGACCGAGGGCTCGAGGGCGCGGTCATCACCTTGTCGCGTTCGCTGATCGTGCCCTTCCTCACCTTCGCCGAGCGGCGCGACCTGCGCGAAGCCGCGTGGCGTGCCTGGGTGGGCCGCGGTGAACACGACGGCGAGCACGACAACCGCCCCATTGCCCGCGAGATCCTGCGCCTGCGCCGCGAGCAGGCCGCCCTGATGGGGCAGCCCACCTACGCCGACCACGCGCTGGCCGACACCATGGCCCGCACCCGCGACCAGGTCTGGGCGCTGCTGGACGAGGTCTGGGCGCGCGCCTTGCCCGCCGTGGAGCGCGAACGCCAGATGCTGGCGGACGCGCTGGCCGCCGATGGCTTGCACCACCCGATCGAGGCCTGGGACTGGCGCTACGCCGCCGAGAAAGTGCGCCAGCGCCACTACGCGCTGGACGAGGCAGCGATCAAGGCCTACTTCCCGTTGCCGGCGATGGTGGCCGCCGCCTTCGACTGCGCTGAGCGCCTGTTCGGCATTCGCTTCGCCCGGCGCGACGACCTGAAGGCGTACCACGCCGACGTGGACGTGTACGAGGTCAGCGAGTCCGATGGCCGTGTGATCGGGCTGTTCCTGCACGACAACTTCGCGCGCACCACCAAGCGCAGCGGCGCGTGGATGAACACCCTGACCAACCAGCACCGCAATGGCGAGCCCCAGGTGCCGGTGGTGCTGAACAACAACAACTTCGCCAAGGCCGCGCCGGGCGAGCCGACGCTGCTGTCGCCCGACGACGTGCGCACCCTGTTCCATGAGTTCGGCCACGGCCTGCATGGCTTGCTGTCGGACGTGCGCTACCAGCGCCTGGCCGGCACCGAGGTGCTGCGCGACTTCGTGGAGCTGCCCTCGCAGCTGTACGAGCACTGGGCGCAGGAGCGCGAGGTCTTGCGCCAGCACGCGCGGCACTGGCAGACCGGTGAGCCCATACCCGATGCGCTGATCGACAAGATCGAGGCCGCACGCCAGTTCGGGCAAGGCTACGAAACCGTGCGCTACACCGCCAGCGCCATCGTCGACATGGCCGTGCACGAGGCGGCCGAGCCGGTGGACGACATCGTGGCCTTCGAGGCCCAGGTGATGGCGCAGCGCGGGCTGCCCGCGGCGGTGGGCATGAACCACCGGCTGCCGCATTTCCAGCACCTCTTCTCGGGCTACAGCTACGCGGCGGGCTACTACGTCTACCTGTGGGCCGAGGTGTTGGACGCGGACGCCTACACCGCCTTCGAAGAGGCCGGCAGCCCCTTCGACCCGGCCACCGCCGAGCGGCTGAAGCGCTGCATCTACAGCCGCGGCGACAGCGTGGAGCCCGGCGCGACCTACCGCGCCTTCCGCGGCCGGGACGCTCGGATCGAGCCGATGTTGAAGGACCGTGGCTTGATCTGAGCGGCGGCGGCGGTCGGCCGGCGGCGTGTCAGGCCGCCCCCGCTGCCAGCCGCCCGCCCTGCTGGTCGCCCGCCTGGTCGGCCAGGTTGATCGCCTCCGCGTCAGGGTACAGCGCGGCCAGCACGTGGCCGGTGAGTGCTTTCAGCAGCCCGCTGGCCTCGTGGCGCCAGGCGTCCAGGGCGGCGGCCGAGGGCGCGTTGGTGTCCATCAGTGTGTCGCGGCGTGCCCACAACGCGTCCCGGCGGGCTGCGGTGTGCGCCAGGGCCTCGTCGACGGCGGCGGCCCAGTGGGCGGGGTGCTCGGCCTCGACCCAGCCCCCGCGGCCGCGCCCGAAGTGGACCACCGACAGGTAAGCCAACGCCGCGCCGCGCAGCGCGTCGGTCAGCACGGGCTGGGTCCAGGCCACGGTGGGCACGCTGACGCCGCGCAGCCGGTTGACGCTTCGTGCCACACCATAGCCACCCAGGGCGCCGAGCGCACCACCGATCAAAAGCCCACCCCCCATCGTCAGGCCGCCGCTGGCGACGTCGGCCTTCAGGCCCGCCAGGGCGCCAGCCACGGCGCCCCCCAGCACGGCCGATTTGCCTTCGTGCACCGGCGCGCGCACCGCGAAGTGCGCCTGCAGGCGGGCGATCACGCTGCGGGCCGCGGCACCGTCCAGCCCGTGCAGGGCGATCAGTGCCGTGGTGGCTTCGGCGAGGTCGGTGTCCAGACGCTGCGCCAGCCGCGCCATCGCGGCTTGCGCCGGACCGGCCGGGGCGCTGGCTTGGGCGGTGTGGTCGTCATCTGTCCCGGTCTTCGCACCCGCGCCCGCGCCGAACACCCCCACCAGCCGCCGGCCCGCCTGGCGCAGGCGCTGCTCCCAGCCTGGGTCCTCCAAGGCCTCACGGTCGAAGGCAGCGCGTTGCAGTGATTGGGCGAGGCGGTCCATGGCCACCGCCCAGACCGCCAGGTGCCGTTGACGCCCGGCTTGCCGCACGCCATGCATCAGCGGCTGGCGCGCGGTGGCGATCACGGCTTCGACGCCCTGAAGCAGGGTGGCCTCTTGCACCCAGCAGCGCGCAAAGGCGTCCATGGCCAGCACCTGGCGCACCACCGGGTGGCCCGCCAACCGGTCGCGCCAACGCTGCAGCTCGGCCTGTGCCTGGTCAGGGCTGGGCGGTGGGCCCAGCTGGTTCAACAGCACCAGCACCGGCTTGCCGATCAGGCCCAGCACGGTCAGCTCGGGGTCGAGGTGGCCCGATTCTTCAGGCGCTTGCGAGGCGTCGACGAGGTACAGCACGACGTCGGTCTGGCCCATCACATGGCGCAGCGTGCGCTGGGTCAGCCAGAAGCTGGGGTCGCGGAACCGGTCCCAGACTTCGGTCAGGAACCAGCCCAGCGGGTTGCCGCGCGACGCCAGCCGCCGCGCCAGACGCAAGCTGTCGCCGAAGCCGGGGGTGTCCCACAGCTCCAGGCGGGTGCCTTCGGCGGTGGCCAGCATCAGGTGCTGCTGCACCTGCTGGGTGACGTGCGCGGCGTCGCGCACTTCGCCGACGTCGCGCTGCAGCAGCGTGCGCGCCAGCGTGGTCTTGCCCACGTTGGTGTGGGACACCAGGCTCAGCACGACGCGAACGTCGTGGTCGTCGGGCTCGGCCACCGCGGCGGTGTCGGCATCGGGGTCGGTGGGCGTTGGGGTCATGGCACTTGGCTCGGGTTGCCCAGGTCGACGACGAGGGTGTCCACGCCGGCCGCGCCCAGCAGCGCGCGCCAGGCCTGGGTGCGCTGGGCCTCGCGCGGTGCGCGGTCCACCGCGGCCAGCCGCGCCCGGAAGGCCGACGCATCCAGCACCGCGGTGACGGTGGCGCGGCCGCCGCGGTGGTCGGCCGCGCGGCGCTGCCGAGCCTGAAGGGCGGCGATGAAGCGACCGTGAACAGCGGGTTCGGGCGTGGCGGTCATGGCAAACAGGGCCACCACCTGGTGTGCCGAGTCGCTTGGTTCGGGCGCCAAGCCGCTCACGGCGGTGTCGAGGGCGGCGGGCAGATCGTCCTCGGCGCCCAGCGCCAGACCGGCCGCCATCATCACCTCGACGTCCTGTTCCAGATGCTGCTGCAGCGCGGTCTGCAGCGCGGCGCGCGCGGTGGTGCGGCGTGGCGTGTCGAGGTGCAGGTTGTAGGGCAGCACCAGCGCGCGCGTGGCCGGCCGGCCACGCCGGCGGGCGAATTCCTGGGCGAGCGCGCGGCCATAGGCATCGTCCAGCGGCACCGGCACCTGTGCCAGCAGGCGCTGGGTGCGCCGCGCCGCCACCGCCGCCAGCGCCGCCCGCGGCAGCACGATCAGCGCCAGCACCGTGGCCGCGTGCAAGTGGATCCACGGTGCGGCGCTGGCGCCCGGGCCGGCGCTGAAGCGCAAGGCCGCCATCCCCGCCACGTCCGGCAGGCTGAGGCCCAGCAGGGCAGCGGCCGGGCCCAACCACGCGTGGATCACCGCGTGCACCTGGGCGGCGTCCAGAAAGGTGCTGTCCCAGCCCGCGGCGTAGGCCACCGACAGGCCACGCAGGTACATCGACGCCACCGCGCCCAGCGCCACGGCCAAGGCGGCCAGGTGCAGGCCGGCCGCGGCGCGCTGCAGGCGGACGGGCGCCATCAGGTCCGTCCAGGCGGGAGCGCTTGCCGCGGCGGCACCATCGGGCGCCGTCGGGGCCGGCGCTTGCGGCCTTGCCGGCATTCGCCGTCGCGCGCCCACCAGCGCCCGCGCGCCCAGCGCCACGTACACCGCCAGGTTCCAGACCACCAGCGCCGCCATGGGCGGTGCCAGCAAGTTGAAGCGTTGGGTGTTGCCCATCTGGTCGGTGAACAGGCCCGCCAGCAGCGCGACCGCCAGCAGACCCACCCCCCACCAGCCGACGAGCGTTGACGGCGCTGCGGGGCAGGCCACGGACCGCGCGGCCGGCCGTTGCGCCAGCCATTCGCTGGCCAGCCGGGCGCGTTCAATCACCCAAGCCTGGCGATCGGCGGCCTCGCCCAGTCGCCGCAGCGCTTGTGCGCCCACCGCGTCGCGGTCGGCATCGGTCCAGAACGGGGAAGGTGATGAGGTTTCCAGCGACCTCAGCCACAGCACGCGCCGCGCGTCGTCGGCGTGCATGGTCACCGGCGCCGGGGGCCGGCGGTGCCGGCGTGGGCTGGGCCGGTGGCGCGGGTGGCTGCCGTCACATGCCCGCGTAGTTGGGGCCGCCGCCGCCTTCCGGCGTCACCCAGACGATGTTCTGGGTCGGGTCCTTGATGTCGCAGGTCTTGCAGTGCACGCAGTTCTGCGCGTTGATCTGCAGCCGGTCGGTGTTGTCGGCGTTCTTCACGTACTCGTACACGCCGGCCGGGCAATAGCGCGACTCCGGGCCGGCATAGGTGGCCAGGTTGGTGGCCACCGGCACGCTGGCGTCCTTCAGGGTCAGGTGGGCCGGCTGGTTTTCTTCGTGGTTGGTGTTCGACACGAACACGCTGGACAGCCGGTCGAAGGTCAGCTTTCCGTCGGGCTTGGGGTAGCTGATCTTGGGCATCTGCGCCGCCGGCTTCAGAAAGACGTGGTCGGGCTGGCTGCGGTGCAGGGTCCAGGGCGGGGCGCTGACACCGACCTTCGGCAGGAACCATTGCTCGATGCCGGTCATCAGCTTGCCCATCAACGGGCCCTTCTTGAACCAGTGCTTGAAGTTGCGGGTTTGCCACAGCTCCTCGTGCAGCCAGCTCTTCTCGAAGGCGGCGGGGTAGGCGCTCAGCTCGTCACTGCCGCGGCCGGCGGCCAGCGCGTCGAAGGCGGCCTCGGCGCACAGCATGCCGCTCTTGATGGCCGCGTGGCTGCCCTTGATGCGCGCCGCGTTCAGGTAGCCGGCGTCGCAGCCGATCAGCGCGCCGCCCGGGAACACGGTCTTCGGCAGCGCCTGCGGCGTGCCGTTGTTGATGGCGCGCGCGCCATAGCCCAGGCGCTTGCCGCCTTCCAGGTGAGCGCGGATGGCCGGGTGCGTCTTCCAGCGCTGCATTTCCTCGAACGGGGACAGCCAGGGGTTGGTGTAGTCCAGGCCGATCACGAAGCCGAGCGTGACCTTGTTGCCTTCCAGGTGGTACAGGAAGCCGCCGCCGAAGGTGTCGTCGTCCATCGGCCAGCCGGCGGTGTGCACCACCAGGCCCGGGCGTGCCTTGTCGGCCGGGATTTCCCACAGCTCCTTGATGCCGATGGCGTAGGACTGCGGGTCCTTGCCGGCGTCCAGCCGGTACTTGGCGATCAGCTGCTTGCCCAAGTGACCGCGCGCGCCTTCGGCGAACACGGTGTACTTGGCGTGCAGCTCCATGCCCAGCTGGAAGTTCTCGGTGGGCTCGCCGTCCTTGCCCAGGCCCACGTGACCGGTGGCCACGCCCTTCACGGCACCTTGGTCGTCGTACAGCACCTCGGCGGCGGTGAAGCCGGGGAAGATTTCCACGCCCAGCGCCTCGGCCTGTTCGCCCAGCCACTTGGTGACGGCGCCCAGGCTGATCACGTAGCAGCCGTGGTTGTGGAAGTTGCGCGGCACCAGAAAGTCCGGCGTGCGGCTGGACCCGGTTTCGCTCAGCACCAACAGGTCGTCGCCGGTGACGGGCTGGATCAGGGGCGCGCCGCGATCCTTCCAATCGGGGAACAGCTCCGTGATGGCGCGCGGGTCCATGACCGCGCCACTCAGGATGTGCGCGCCGGGCTCTGAGCCCTTTTCCAGCACCACCACACTGACCTCCTGGCCCTTCTGCGCGGCCAGCTGCTTCAGGCGGATCGCGGTGGCCAGGCCACCCGGGCCGCCACCGACGATCACCACGTCGTATTCCATCGCGTCACGCGGGCCGTATTGTTCGAGCAGGGCTTGGGGCGTCATCAGGGGTCCTGTGGGAGGGCGGTTACTGCAAGCGGGCGCGATTGTAAGGGGCGCATCCGAAAAAAAGCACGGTCGTTCTATTTTTGGGTTCGCTGGCCGATTCAGCGCATCCCGAACGGCACCGACGAGAACAGGCTGGCGTGCGCGCGCGGGGCGGCGCGGGCGTATTGCGGCGGCGGGCTGATGGGCGCGCCCAGCTCGGCCGCGGCGTGCCACACCCAGCGGGGGTTCCACAGCAGGCCGCGGGCCAGGGCCACCAGGTCGCAATCGCCGTCGGCCACGGCCGCCTCGGCTTGCCGCGGCTCGGTGATCAGGCCGACGCCCATCGTGGGCAGCCCGGTGGTGGCCTTGACGGCGCGGGCGAAAGGCAGCTGGTAGCCGGCGCCGAGCGTGATCTTCTGCTGTGGCGAGATGCCGCCGCTGGACACGTCGATCCAGTCACAACCGCGCTGCTGCAGCGCCTGGCCCAAGGCCAACGTGTCCGCCAGCGTCCAGCTGGGTTCGCCGGTGTGCTCCATCCAATCGGTGGCCGACACGCGCACGCCCAGGGGCTTGTGCATCGGCCACACGGCGCGCACCGCGTCGAAGATGCGCAGCGGCAGCCGCATGCGGTTGTCCAGGGAGCCGCCGTAGGCGTCGTCGCGTTGGTTGCTGACCGGCGACAGGAATTGGTGCAGCAAGTAGCCGTGGGCGCAATGCAGCTCCAGCGCGTCCAGGCCCAGCAGGTCGCTGCGCCGGGCAGCGTCAACAAAGTCTTGCACCAGGGCGTCGATGTCGGCCAGGCTCATCGCCACCGGCGGGGCTTCGCCCGGCTTGTGGGGCAGCGCGGACGGCGCCATCGTGGTCCAGGCGCCTTCGTTGTCCCCCAGCAGCTGGCCACCACCCCAGGGTGGCGCGCTCGAGCCCTTGCGCCCGGCGTGGCCCAGTTGAATGCCGATGGCTCCGCGCGCATGCGGGCGGATGCCCTGCAGCACCCGGCGCAGGGCCGCTTCGTGTTCGTCGCTCCACAGGCCCAGGCAACCCGGGGTGATGCGCCCCGCCGCGTTGACGGCGGTCGCCTCGATCAGGGTCAGGCCCGCGCCGCTCTGCGTCATCGCGCCCAGGTGCATGAGGTGCCAGTCGGTGGCCAAGCCGTGGTCGGCGGAGTATTGGCACATCGGCGACACCACCACGCGGTTGGGCAGCGTCAGCTCGCGCAGGTCGAATGGGCGGAACAGGGCAGGGGTCATGGTGCGGCTCGGGGGGTCGAAAGGCTTCGTGCTATCTTGCCCGACGACCACGCCGGGCGCTGTCGCGCGCCTGACGCCATGGGCCACTGGTGCCAAGCCACCGGGGCCCGCACCCCCCTCACGGAGCCATCATGAGTTACCAGATCGACCTGTCGGGCCGCGTGGCCCTGATCACCGGGGCCTCCAGCGGCCTGGGCACCCAGTTCGCCAAGACCTTGGCCGGGGCCGGGGCCGCCGTGGTGTTGGCCGGGCGCCGCATCGAGCGGCTGAAGACCCTGCGCGCCGAGATCGAGGCCGGCGGTGGCGACGCCCACGTGGTCACCCTGGACGTCACCGACCACGACAGCATCAAGTCGGCCGTGGCCCACGCCGAGACCGAGATGGGCACCATCGACATCCTGATCAACAACTCGGGCGTCAGCACCACGCAGAAGATCGTCGACGTGACCGAGGACGACTACGACTTCATCTTCGACACCAACACCAAGGGCGCCTTCTTCGTGGCCCAGGAAGTGGGCAAGCGCATGCTGGCGCGCGCCCGCGGCGCGGCGCCGGGCACCTTCACCGGCGGGCGCATCGTCAACATCGCGTCGATGGCCGGCTTGAAGGTGCTGGGCCAGATCGGCGTGTACTGCATGAGCAAGGCCGCCGTGGTGCACATGACCCGCGCGATGGCGTTGGAGTGGGGCAAGTACGGCATCAACGTGAACGCGCTGTGCCCCGGCTACATCGACACCGAGATCAACCACCACCACTGGCAGACCGACGCCGGCAAGAAGCTGGTCGACATGCTGCCGCGCAAGCGCGTGGGCCAGCCGCAGGACCTGGACAGCGTGCTGATGATGCTGGTGGCCAATGAAAGCCACTTCATCAACGGCGCGGTCATCCAGGCCGACGATGGTTTTGCGGTGTGAGGCCATGGCCTTGACGCCCGCCTTGTCATGAGCGCCTTGCGACCCCTGAGCCCCCTGGAAGCCCGCGTGCTCGGGGTGCTGATCGAAAAGGCCATCACCGTGCCCGACAGCTATCCGCTGTCGCTGAATTCGCTGTTGGGCGGCTGCAATCAGAAGACCGCGCGCGACCCGGTGATCAACGCCACCGACGCGGAGGTGCAGGTGGCCGTCGACGCCTTGAAGGCCCTGCACCTGGTGTTTGACAGCAGCGGCTCGCGCGTGACGCGCTACGAGCACAACACCGCGCGCGTGCTGCAGCTGCCCTCGCAAAGCGTGGCACTGCTGGCCACCTTGATGCTGCGCGGCCCGCAGACCAGCGCCGAGCTGCGCGCCAACAGCGAGCGGCTGCACCGGTTTGCGGACGTGTCCTCGGTCGAGGGCTTTCTGGACGAACTGACCGAGCGCGCCGCCGACAAAGGCGGCCCGCTGGTGCTGAAGCTGCCGCGCGCGCCCGGCGCCCGCGAGGCCCGCTGGACTCACCTGCTGTGTGGCGAGGTCGACACCTCGCAGATGCCGGTGGCATCGGACAACGACGGTTTCGTGGCCAGCGGCGAGTTGGCCGGTCTCAAGGCCCAGCAGGCGGCCATGCAGCAGGAACTGACCGCGCTGCGCGCACTGGTGGATCGCCTGTACGCCGAACTGGGCGTGTCGCGCGAGGCCTGATCGGTCCCGCCCGCACCCGCCTTCTCAACCTCCACCACCCCTGAAAGCGAGCCCCCATGCGCCCCGACCGTCTGATCCTGGCCAGCACCGCGCTGGCCCTTGCGTTGGGCGCCGTGCCTGATGCCTTCGCGCAGCCGGCCGCCAGCGGCGAACCCTGGGGCAGCGCGTCACCGGCCCGCGACGACCGCTACACCAACCCGAAAAGCAAGCTCTACTCGGGCCCGAACGGTTGGTACAACGCTGGCGAGGTGCGGGCCGTGCTCGCCAACCCCGCGAAGACGCCCTACGCCTACAAAGGCGGTTTCAATTCGACCACCGCGGGTCTGGCCGCCACGGCCAGTGGGTCGCTGTGGGTCCTGAACTTCGACTTCGGCGTGGAGCGGCCCGCACCCGGCACCTACCAGATCGGGCCCGCAGCCAACGCCGCGCAGAAGCAGGTCACGGCCGAGTTCGCCGACGTGTCGGGCGGCAAGATCAAGTCCTGGTCCGGCAAGGCCCGGGCCGGCACGGTGACCGTGAGCGCGGTCAACGGCTTCTTGCTGGTCACGATGCGCGACGCCCGCCTGGAGCCCAACGGCGTGCACAACACCGGCGAGTTCAAAGCCCCGCTCTCCATTGGTTTCGAAGGCGCGCTCGCGCCCTGAGCGGCTCCGAACTTCACTCTGTTGTTCCCATGCGCATCGACATTCCTGAACGCAAGAAGCTGGTTTTCGAGATGGTCCTGCCCATCCGTTGGGGCGACATGGACGCGATGGGCCACGTCAACAACGTGGCCTACTTTCGCTACATGGAGACGGTGCGCATCGAATGGATGGTTGCGGTGGGCGCCAAGCCCGACCCGACCGGCGAGGGCCCGGTCATCGCCAACACCTTCTGCAATTACCTGATCCAGCTGGAATACCCGGGCGAGGTGCTGGCGAAGTTGTACCTGGCCAACCCCGGGCGCAGCAGCTTTGACATGTTCCTGACGCTGGAGCGCACCGACCGGCCCGGCGTGGTCCACGCCAACGGCGGCGCCACCACCGTGTGGGTTGACTTCCCGAGGCAGAAGAGCGCGCCGTTGCCGGACTGGTTGCGCGTCTTGGTGGCCGACGCCTGACCCGCCGTCAGAGATCCAACACCAGCCGCGCGCCGTCGCAGGCGCGCGAGCAGCAGCTGAGCAGGCGGTCGCCGGCGGCCCGCTCGGCCTTGGTCAGCACGCGGTCGCGGTGGTCGAGCGGGCCCGAGACCACGCGCACCTCACAGCTGCCGCACAGGCCCTCCTCGCAATCGCTGGGGATGTCGAGGTTGGCCGCGCGCAGCACGCTGAGCAGCGTGCGGTCGGCGGGCACCGTCAGGCTCAGGCCGGACATCTGCAGGTCGACCTCGAAGGCCTGTTCCTGGCGGGCGTCCAGCGTGGTGGGCTGGGCGCTGAAATGCTCGATGTGCAGGGTGTCTGCCGGCCACGGTGCCGCGGGGTCATCGGCCAAGGCCTGAAGGGCGTCCAGCCAGCGTGCGGGCCCGCAGGCCCAGACCTGTGCCTTGCCCGCCCGCGCGGCGGCGGTGAGGTCGGCCAGCCGGGCGCGGCCCCCTTCGTCGCCGATGTGCAGGTGAAGCCGCTCGCCGTGCCGCGTCCGGAGGTCGTTGACGAAGGCCATCGTGCGCCGGCTTCGCCCGGCGTAGTGCAGCTGGTAGTCGAGCCCGCGCCGGCTGGCCTCGTCCGCCATCGCCGCGATGGGCGTGATGCCGATGCCGCCGGCCAGCAGGATCACGGGCACGCCCGACGGCTCGAACCCGAAATGATTGCGCGGGCCGCGCAGGCGCAAGGCCGTGCCCACCCGGGCATGGGCGTGCACCCAGGCGGAGCCGCCGCGTGAATCGGCCTCCCGCAGGACCGCCACCTGGTAGGAATCGGTCCGGTCCGACGGGCCGCACAGCGAGTAGGACCGCACCAGGCCGGTGTCGCCACATTCGATGTCGACGTGCGCGCCTGGGGTCCAGCGCGGCAGCGGGTCGCCCTGTGGGTGCGCCAGGGTCAGGCGCAGCACGCCATCGGCCACCGGCTCGGCCGCGGTGATCACCACGGTGCGCGCCAGGCCCTTGCCGGGGGGCTCGTCCAGGCGCAGCGCGTGGGCTGGGGTGTCGCGCAGCGCGGCGTGGCGTCGCTCGGGGTTGTGCGCCGGGTCCCATTCCACCCACAAGTGTTCGGGACCGCGGAAGCTGGTGTTGGGCACGTAGCTGAAGCGCTGCTCGGCCAGCCGCATGTGGGGCAAGCGCCGGGTGAACTCGTCGAGGAAGACCCGGAGTTCCATGCGCGCCAGGTTCTTGCCCATGCATTGGTGAGCGCCGTAGCCAAAGGTCAGGTGCTCGACCGCGTTGTCGCGGCGCAGGTCCACGGCGTCGCCATCGGGAAAATGGGCGTCGTCGTGGTTCGCCGACGCCATCACGATCAGCAGTTTGCTGCCGGCGGCCAGCGGCACGCCACCGACCACGGTGTCGCCCGTGACCAGCCGCCGCCACGCCGCCACCGAGCCGTTGTGGCGCAGGCATTCCTCGACCGCGTTGGGGATCAGGCTGGGGTCCGCGCACAGCTCCTGCCATGCCGCCGGGTGCGACAGCAGCAGCTTCAGCGCGTTGGCCGTGGCATTGGCCGTGGTCTCGTGGGCGGCGACGATGCCGGCCATCATCATCGAATGCAGGTAGGAGTCGGTCACCACGTCCGGGTGCTCGCGCTGCATGCGGATGCCGAAAGGCATCCAGCCCGGGGCGTCCGGGTTGCGGCGCATCTTGGCCAGGATGTCCCCCGCGAGCTGCCAGAACTTGCCCACCGCGTGGGCCACCGCCACCTGCTGGTCCGGGCTGGGCCGCCCCCAGGTGTTCACGGTGTGGGCGATGCTGTACTGACGCAGCAGCGGCATGTCTTCTTCGGGCACGCCCAGGAAGTGCAGCGCCACGGTCAGCGGCACCTCCCACAGCATCTGGTCGACGAGGTCGGCACGGCCGTCGTCGATGAAGCGGTCGACGTACTCGCGCGCCAGGCGCCGCACCATCGGTTCGTGGTGGGCGAGGGCCGCGGGCGTGAAGGGCGCCATCAACAGGCGGCGGCGCGCCATGTGGGCCGGCTCGTCCTCGTTGACCAGCGTGCGGTTCATCGCGTAGCCGTACCCGGCCAGCACCGCGTTGGCGGCCTCGCCGGTGGGCGTGATCTTTTCCAGCGCGATGCTCGGGCTGAACGTCAGGTGGTCGCGAAAGATGGCCTGCACGTCGGCGTAACGCGCCACCACCCAGTAGCCCAGCTTCGGGGCGTAGAAGATGGGCTCCTGGGCGCGGGCCCAGCGCAGTTCATCGGGCGGGCTTTGCTGGTAGCCGTCCTCGAAGGGGTCGAAGGCCGCCGCCCGGGCGCTGACCGGGCAGCCGCGCGGGTCGCTGGCCGCGGCGGAACCGCCGCCGGCAGACGGGGCGTGCAAAGGGCAGCCGCTGGGCGGGGAGGCCGTCATGGCGGTCACTCCAGCGTGATCTTGCGGTCGCGAATCAGCTTGTGCCAGCGCGTGGTCTCGCTGCGCAGCAGCTCGGCGTATTGCGCGGGCGTGCTGCCCACGGGTTCGACCCCGAACTCGACCAGGCGCTTTGTGACCGCTGGGTCTTTGATCGCGGTGGCGACGGCGCGGGCCAGACCGGCCACCGTGTCCGCCGGCGTGGCGGCCGGCGCGACCATGCCCACCAGCGCCGCGGCCTCGACGCCCTTGATGCCCAGCTCGGCAAAGGTGGGCACGTCGGGCAGCTGGGGCAGCCGGCTGCCGTGCGCCACGGCCAGCGGCTTGAGGCGGCCCGCCTTGATCAGCGCATTGCCCGCGGCCAGGTCGGTCATCATCACCGGCAACTGGCCGCCGGCCACTTCCTGCAAGGCGGGTGCGGCGCCGCGGTAGGGCACGTGCACCATGAACAGGCCCAGCTCGCTCTTGATCATCTCCATCGCCAGGTGGTGCGGGCTGCCGGCGCCGGCCGAGGCAAAGCTGATCGACCCGGGTTTGGCGCGCGCCGCGGCGATGAAGGCGCGCGCATCGGCGTAGCCCGCCTGGGGGTTGGCCACCAGGATCATCGGAAAGCGGCCCATCAGCGTGACCGGCACCAGGTCCTTCGGGTCGTAGGTCAGCTTGGGGTACAGCGCCGGGTTGAACACCATCGTGCCGTTGTCCGCCGACAGCACGGTGTGGCCATCGGCGGGCGCACGGACCGTCTCAACCGCGCCGATGGCCGTGTTGGCGCCGGGCTTGTTGTCGATCACGACGGTCTGGCCGATTTCGGCGGACAACGCCTGCCCGATGGTGCGGGCGAGGAAGTCCGATCCACCGCCGGCGGGGTAGGGCACGATCCAGCGCAGGGTCTTGGACCCTTGGCCTTGAGCGGCCGCCGGGGCGCCCAGCGAGGCGGTGAGGCTGGCCACGGCCAGCAGTCCCAGGGCTTTGATGAGGGGTCGGCGCATGCGGGGTCTCCTTGGTTCGGCGCGCTCGTTGAGCGCGTTTTTACTGATGCGTGATTGTGTTACGCAATGCGTAATTGAAGATCCTGGATTACCCCGAAGCCCCACCATGGCCCGTCCCCGAAGCCGCCCGCTGGCCGCCCCCGCGTCCAATGCCACCACCGGTGCCACCAACACCAACACCACTGATGCCACCCACCGCCCCCAGGCCGACCCGCCCGGCCGCCGTCAGCGCGTGCAGGCGGCGGCCACCGGCGTGGGCGTGCTCAAGGGCCTGGCCGACCTGGAAGGTCGGGCCAGCCTCACCGTGCTCGCCACCCACCTCGGCGAGGCGCCCGCCAAGGTGCACCGCTACCTGGGCAGCCTGGTCGAAGCCGGGTTGGTTGCCCAGGACGAACTGACACAGCACTACACGCTCGGCCCCGAGGCCATGCGCATTGGCCTGGCCGCCATGCGGCAGGTCGACGCGGTGCGCCTGTCCGAGCCGGCGCTGGCCCGGTTGCGCCGCCAGTTGGGCTTGACGGTGTTCGTGTCGGTGATGGGCAACCGCGGGCCGACCATCGTGCGCATGGACGAACCCGGCTTGCCGGTGACGGTGAACGTGCGCGTGGGCTCGGTGTTGTCGCTGCTGTGGTCGGCGACGGGCCAGGTGTTCCTGGCCACCCTCGCCGACGACGACCGGCGCCTGGCGGCCGAGGCCGAACGCGAGCGCGCCCAAGGCACGCCCGCGCAGCAGGCCTTGCAGCCCGACGCGGCGGCCACCGCCGCGCTGTTGGCCCGCGTTCGCGCGGCGGGTCTGGCCACCGTGCACGACGGCTACCTGCGCGGCATCAGCGCCGCGGCCGCGCCGCTGCGCGACCACAGCGGCCGCACCGTGGCCGTGCTGACGGTGCTGGGCGCCACCGGCGCCTTCGACGCGTCGCCCGACGGGCCGGTGGCCCGCGATCTGCTGGCCGAGGCGCGGGCTTTGAGCGCCGCGATGGGCGCAGACGTCGCCTGACGCGCGACGGTCGATCAAGCAAAGATCTGATGAATTGATCAATGTGCCGAATCAGCATCATCACTTATTCAAGTTCTAGCGATTGAGGTCGAAAACGGGTTTGTCGTAGACAACCAGGGTTTCACCATGCGCCAGAACTTGCCTGTCACCCAACGCGAATACGGCTTTCCGGCCGAGGCCACGTTGATGTCGAGCACCGACACCAGCAGCCACATCACCTACGCCAACGAGGCCTTCATCAAGGTCAGTGGCTTTGAGCGGGACGAGATCATCGGCAGCCCGCACAACATGGTGCGGCACCCCGACATGCCCCGCGAGGCCTTCGCCGACATGTGGGCCACGTTGAAGGCCGGCCACTCGTGGACCGCGCTGGTCAAGAACCGCCGCAAGGACGGCGACCACTACTGGGTGCGGGCCAACGCCACGCCGGTGGTGCGCTCGGGGTCGGTGGTCGGCTACATGTCCGTTCGCACCAAGCCCAGCCCGCAAGAAGTCCACGAGGCGGAAAGCACCTACCGCGAGTTCCGCGAGGGCCGTCATGGGGGACGCGCCTTTCACCGCGGGCTCGTCGTTCACACCGGGATCATGGCGTGGCGCTCCATCGGCCAGACCATGCCCATTGGCTGGCGCCTGGCCTTGCCGCTGATGATCATCTCCTTGATGGCCTTGACCGCGGCCCACCTGCTGGGGCTCGACGGTTCGGCGATCTGGGGCCTGGCCGGCGTGCTGACGGTGGGCACGGCGCTGAAGATCTGGGTCTTGAACCAGCAGATCGTGCAGCCGCTGAAATTGGTGCTGATGCAGGCCCAGAGCGTGGCCGCCGGCCAGGCGGGGCAAAACCTGCACTTCAACCGCGTCGACGAGATCGGCATGCTGATGCGGGCCGTCAACCAGGCCGGCCTGAACCTCAAATCGCTGGTGGACGACGTGGGCGAGCAGGTCACCGGCGTGCGTCAGGCCACGGACGTGATTGCCAACGGCAACCGCGACCTGAACGACCGCACCGAGGACGCCGCGTCGCAGCTTCAGCAGACCGCCTCGTCGATGTCGCAGATGACCGCGACCGTGCGCGCCAACACCGACACCGCCCGCAGTGCCACCGAACTGGCCAACGCGGCGAGCTCGGCCGCCAGCCGCGGCGGCGAGGTGGTGTCGCGGGTGGTCAGCACGATGTCGGACATCAGCAGCAGCTCGCGGCGCATCGGCGACATCATTGGCACCATCGATGGCATCGCGTTCCAGACCAACATCCTGGCGCTCAATGCCGCGGTGGAAGCCGCCCGCGCCGGTGAACAGGGCCGCGGCTTCGCGGTGGTGGCCAGCGAAGTGCGCAGCCTCGCCCAACGCTCGGCCGATGCCGCCAAGGAGATCAAGCAGCTGATCCAGGCCAGCGTCGAGCGGGTGGAGGCCGGCACCGAACTGGTGGACAGCGCCGGTCAGGCGATGGAGGACATCGTCGGCAAGGTGATGCAGGTGACCGAGCTGATCTCGCAGATCAGCCAGGCGTCGGGCGAGCAGACCTCGGGCATCGATCAGGTCAACACCGCGGTGTCGCAGCTCGACGCTGCCACGCAACAGAACGCCGGTCTGGTGCAACAAAGCTCGCAGTCCGCGGCCTCATTGCAAAGCCAGGCGTCGCGGCTGGCCGAGGCGATCGCGGTGTTCAAGTCGACGGTTTGACGCCGGGGCACGGTGGCGGCAGTGCGGCCGTGAGACCCGCTGCGTTTATTCTTCGCCCACGACAACACCCGAGAGCCACCATGCGCCTGCCCAACCCCCTGCGTTCGCCCCTGCTCGTGCTGAGCGCCCCCTTGCTGGCCCTGGGCCTGAGCGCCTGCGCGAACGACCCGACCGTGCCCCCGGTGGAGCGGCGCGAAATCATCGGCGACGCGCCGACCGGCAGCAACCTGCCGCGGCGCGACAAGACGTCGGTCAACAACGTGCGTCAGGCGACGCCGGAGGAGGTTCGGGCCATCCAGGACCGCAGCCTCGGCGTGCCGCCGCCACGCAACTGAGGTCAAGGCGACATCAGTCGCTTGACCAGTTCCGGCGTGGTCGCTGCGCCGTACTTTTTCATGAGCCGCGCGCGGTAGACCTCGACGGTGCGCGGGCTGATGACCAGCCGGCGCCCCATCTGCTTGCTGGTCAAGCCTTCGATCAGCAGCGCGGCCACCTCGCGCTCGCGCGGCGTCAGCGCCTCGTTGACGGTGCGGCGGGTCGACAGGTCGTCGAAGCGCCAGATGCCGGCCGCGTGCGGTCGGCGGGCGTCCAGGGCCCGGCCCACCACCCGGCACCAGAACAACTCGCCGGCGCGCGGCCCGCCCACGCGTTTCATCACGCGTTCATCGGCGTAGCCACCCCGGGCGTCCAGGCGCGCCACGATGCGCTGGCCGGTGCGTTCGAACTCGTCGGGGCTCGGGTACAGCACCTCGAAGCTGCGGCCCACCAACTGTTCGCGTGCGGCGCCAAAAGTGTCCAGCACCGCCTGGTTGCAGTCGACCATCAGGCGGTCGCGCGACAGCACCAGCCCCACCGGCGCGAGGTCGAAGGCCACGCGGTAGTCGGCCAGCGGGTCGCTCGGCGGCTGCACCGGCTGAACCGGCAGGGGGGGTGTGCGGGCGGCGGGCGGCGGCATCGGGTGACCTAGGGTTAGCACGGGGTCTTGGTCGGTGATTTTACGTAGCCCCTACGTAAGGCATTACGCAGTACCCTGCGCGCTGCTGCGGCGCGCAATGGGCGCGCTGCACCCATGGGGGACGATGGATGAACAAGGTATTTCCCAGCGCGGCCGCCGCGCTGCAAGGGCTGGTCCAGGACGGCCAGCTGCTCGCCGTTGGCGGCTTCGGCCTGTGCGGCATTCCCGAGGCCTTGATCGCGGCACTGCGCGACAGCGCGGTCAAGAACCTCACCGTGATCTCCAACAACGCGGGCGTCGACGGCTTCGGCCTGGGCATGCTGCTGGAGACGCGGCAGATCAAGAAGATGATCTCCAGCTATGTGGGGGAGAACAAGGAGTTCGAACGCCAATACCTGGCTGGCGAGCTGGAACTGGAATTCACGCCGCAGGGCACGCTGGCCGAAAAGCTGCGCGCCGGCGGCGCCGGCATCCCGGCCTTCTTCACAAAGACCGGCGTGGGCACGCTGGTGGCCGAGGGCAAGGAGCTGCGCGAGTTCGACGGCGCCACCTACGTCATGGAGCGCGCCCTGGTGCCCGACGTCAGCCTGGTCAAGGCACACAAGGCCGACAAGAGCGGCAACCTGGTGTTCCGCCGCACGGCGCGCAACTTCAACCCGGCCGCCGCCATGGCCGGCAAGGTGACGGTCGTCGAGGTGGAAGAGATCGTCGACACCGGCGCCATCGACCCGGACGATGTTCACCTGCCCGGCATCTACGTGCACCGCATCGTGCTCAACGCCACCCCCGAAAAGCGCATTGAAAAGCGCACCATCACCGAGAAGGCAGGAGTCTGACCATGGCCTGGACCCACGACCAAATGGCCGCGAAGGCGGCCAGTGAACTGCAGGACGGCTTTTACGTGAACCTGGGCATCGGCTTGCCCACCCTGGTCGCCAACCATGTGCGCGCCGACATTGAGGTGTGGCTGCAAAGCGAGAACGGCATGCTCGGCATCGGTCCTTTCCCGACCGACGACGAGGTGGACGCCGACATCATCAACGCCGGCAAGCAGACCGTGACCACCATCGCCGGCTCGTCCATCTTCGGCTCGGAGCAAAGCTTCGCAATGATCCGCGGCGGCAAGATCAACCTGTCGATCCTCGGCGCCATGCAGGTCAGCGAAAAAGGCGACCTGGCCAATTGGATGATTCCGGGCAAGATGGTCAAGGGCATGGGCGGCGCCATGGACCTGGTGGCCGGCGTGGGCCGCGTGCTGGTGCTGATGGAGCACGTGGCACGCAAGAAGGACGGCACCGAAGACCTGAAGATCCTGCCGAACTGCACCCTGCCGCTGACGGGCGTGGGCGTGGTCAACCGCATCATCACCGACCTGGCCGTGATGGACGTGACGCCGCAGGGCCTGAAGGTTGTCGAGATCGCGCCGGGCGTGACCCGCGAGGAACTGCAGGCCAAGACCGGCGTGCCGCTGCACTGAGGCGGGTGGCGCCGGCCGTGCCCGCGCTCAGCGCCGGGCTGCGGCCTGCTTCAAGGCCCGCGCCGCCGCCGTCACCAGCGGCGGGCCTTCGTAGATGAAGCCGGTGTAGAGCTGCACCAGCTGGGCACCGGCGTCGCGCTTGGCCACCGCGTCGGCGGCGCTCATCACGCCGCCCACGCCAATGATGGGGAAGTCTGGCCCGAGCGCCGCGCGCAGCAGGGCAATCACCCGGTTCGACGCGGCGAACACCGGGGCGCCCGACAAGCCACCGGTTTCCTTGCCGTGGGGCAGGTGGTCCACGGCGTCGCGGGCGATGGTGGTGTTGGTGGCGATCACGCCGTCCAGGCCGTGGCGTTGCAGCGTGCCGGCGATCACGGCGACCTGGGCATCGTCCAGGTCGGGGGCAATCTTCACGAACACCGGCACTTTGCGTCCGTGCTGCCGCGCGAGCGCATGGCCGCGCTCCTGCACAGCGCCAAGCAGCGCGTCGAGCGCCTCGTCGCTTTGAAGCGCGCGCAGGTTTGTCGTGTTGGGGCTGCTGATGTTGACCGTCACGTAATCGGCGTGCGGGTAGACGCCGTCCAGGCACAGCAGGTAGTCGTCCACGGCACGCTCAATCGGCGTGGCCGCGTTCTTGCCGATGTTCAGGCCGAGGATGCCGCCGCGGCTGCGGAAACGGGCCTGCCGCACATTCGCCACGAAGGCGTCCAGGCCCTCGTTGTTGAAGCCCAGGCGGTTGATCAGCGCCTGGGCGTCCGGCAGTCGGAACATGCGCGGCTTCGGGTTGCCCGGCTGGGCCTTGGGCGTGACCGTGCCCACCTCGACAAAACCGAAGCCCATCGCGCCGAAGCCATCGATGCAGCGCCCGTTCTTGTCCAGACCTGCGGCCAGACCCACCCGGTTGGGAAAACGCAGGCCCGCCACGACCACTGGGTCGTCCACCCGCGGCTGCGCCACGGCGCACACCAGCGGCGTGTGCTGCACCTTGGCCAAGGTGCCCAGGGTCAGGTCGTGCGCCTGTTCCGGGTCGAGCCCGAACAGGAAGGGGCGGGTGAGTGCGTAGGGGACGAGGGCCATGCGGGTCAGCTCTTGGATAATCGACAATTGTCGCAAACACCCCGCATCGACCTCGGCACGGCCGCGCCGGCCGCGTGGCCGCCGTGGACCCTTTGACATCCCCTCATGAACCAATCTGAATTGAAGGCGCTCGTCGCCCGCGCGGCCGTGGCCCATGTGCAGTCTTTGCCGGTGCCCGAGGGCGGTCTGGTCATTGGCGTGGGCACGGGCTCGACGGTGGACTGCTTCATCGACGCCTTGCTGCCATTGCGTGATCGCCTGGCGGCGGCCGTGTCCAGCAGCGAGCGCAGCAGCCAGCGGCTGCGCCAGCACGGCATCCGCGTGGTCGACGCCAACGACGTCGAGTCCCTGCGTGTGTACGTCGATGGCGCCGACGAGATCGACGGCCGCGGCCACATGATCAAGGGCGGCGGTGCGGCCTTGACGCGCGAGAAAATCGTGGCCGACATCGCCGACCAGTTCATTTGCATTGCCGACGAGTCCAAGCGGGTGGAAACGCTGGGGCGTTTTCCGCTGCCCATCGAGGTGATCCCGATGGCCACGGCCCAGGTGGCGCGCGCCTGCCGGCGCCTGGGCGGCAACCCGGTGCTGCGCCCGGGCGTCACCACCGACAATGGCGGGGTGATCCTTGACGTGCACGGCCTGAATATCACCGATCCCGCCGCGATGGAGGCCGACATGAACCAATGGCCTGGCGTGGTCGGCGTCGGCATCTTTGCGCGGCACCGCGCCTCGATGTGCCTGCTGGGCACCGCCCAAGGCGTCGTCACGCTGCACTACTGATTTCTCCGCGGCGCGCTCCGGGGGTGGCTCGACCCGGCGGCAAAAGCGCGTACCCTTCGTCTTACAACTGCCCCAAGGAGCCTGGCGCATGGCCAAACCCAACTACTCGTACGAAAAGCGCCAGCGCGAGCTGGCCAAGAAAAAGAAGAAAGAGGAGAAGCTGCGCGAGAAAGCCGGCCGCAAGACCGGCGAGGCGGGTGGACCGGACGAGGCGCCCGAAGGCCACGATGGTGACCCCGGTGCCCCGCCCGCGGCGGCCGAAGGCGACGCCCCCGCGCCGGGCTGAGCCGGCATCACACCCCGGCGCCGCCCCCGGTGTGCCGTGCGGCGCGCGCCAGGAACCGCGCTGGGTCAATCGCGTCCAGCAGGCTGTTTTCCAGGGGCGCCGGAGAGCCGGTGATCGCCGCCACCAGCACCCGTGCCCCCAGACCCGACCAGGCGATGCCGCGCGAGCCCAGCGCGGTGAACACGAACAGGCCTGGCGCCCGCGGAATGCGGATGGGTTGATCGCGGCCCCGCGCGGGCACCGTGGCCCCCTGCGTCAACGCCAGCGGCACGCCCCCCATCAGAGGCAACCGGTCGGCCGCCACGCAGCGCCACGCGGTTCGCCCGCCCAACGCGCCATCGCCGAGCAAACGCAGCGGGTCGACCTGCCAGGCGCTGCTCAGCGCGGCCACGCGCGCCAGATTGCGCTGGTGATCACCGGGCCGCACGTGCGGGTCGAGATCGTCGTCGTCGCTGGTGGCACCGAACGCCACCCGACCGCCGTGGGAGGGCAGCAGGTAACCGGTGCCTGCCACGGGCAGCCGCGGGGCCGGCGGCGCCCGGTCTGAGTCCAGCCAGCTGAGCTGACCCCGCACGGCGCGCAACGGCCATGGCGGCTCGCTGCGGCCGGACAGGCCGCGCACCAGGTCTTGCGCGCCGAGCGCATTCGCCAACACGACCACGGGCGCGGACGCCACCCGCGAGCCGTCACGACGCAGCGCGTGCCACAGGCCATCGGCGCCGCGGACCAGCCGGTCCACGGCGTTCTGCCACAACGGCTGGCAGCGGTCGCCGGCCCGCGCCAGCCGCGCTTGCGCGAGGCTGGCTGGGTTCAGCCAGCCCCCGCTCGGGAAATGCCAGGCCGGGTGCGCGATGGGCAGCCCGGCCAACGCGCTGGCTTCCGCCGGGTCAATGGCGCGCACGTGGCCGGCGGGCAGCCCCTGCCGCCGCAGCGTTGACCGCATTTGCGCCAGGTCGCCGGCGGGGACAAGCCGGAGCAGGCCGGTGAAGGCGCCTGTGGGTTGGGCGGCCGTTGGATCCGATGGGGCTGCGGCGGATGCGGTGGATGCTGCGCCCGGTGCCGGGGACGCGGGGTGGGGCGTGCGCCAAAGGCGTTCCAGCTCGCTTTGCAGGTCCAGCGCACAGGCGCGGTTGAAGCGCGCATGGGGGTTGTCCTGTGCGTGGACCACGCTGTGGAACAAGCCGCTCGGGTTGCCCGAGGCCTGAGCCGCCGGTCCGGCTTCCTGGTCAACCAAGGTGCTGTGCCAGCCGTGCTCCGCCAGGGCGGCCACGACGGAGCAACCCGCCAGGCCGGCACCGATCACCAAGGCATGCGGCGCCAAGCCGGCCGCCGACGCGCCACGCCGCGGCCGCGGCCGCGGCGTGAACGGCGGGGCGAATTCGGCCTGAGTGATCCCGTGCTGGGCGCCCGGCGCGTCGGCCACGGCCTGAAAGCCCGCAGCGCGCAGGCCTTCAAGCACCGTCGTTGAGCGCGTTCGAGCCCGAAGCTGGGCACGGGGCGAGGCGAGCCGGGCCATCGCTCGGCACGTGCGATGGTCCCAAGGGGAGGGCTGGGCGTGGGCTCGGTCCTGTGGCTGGTCCCGACCCGACGCGGGGTCGCGCTGTGTCGGCTGCGCGTCCACCGCCTCCAGCAGAAACAGGTCAACCTCGGCATCGAGTTCGGGCAGCACGCGGGCCAGGTCGCCCGGGCACAGCAGCAGTTCGACCGCCCCGCCGTCCAGGCTCAGGCGGTGGCGGTCGGGCGTGGCCGGTGGCCAGGCCGCTTGCAGTGCCCGCCGCAGCGCAGGGTCGACGCCATGGGGCGGGGCGTCGGCGCGCGTCGGGCCCGCGGGCGAGCCATCCGGCTGCTCACCTGGTGGCGGCGCCGGCGGGCCCTCGAGGGGCCCATCGGGCAGTCCATGGGGCAGCGCGGCGATCACGTGCAGGCGGTCACACCGCCCGGGGTCGCGTCGCCACGCGGTCCACAGGTCGAGGAAGGTGTCCCCGCGTCCGAAGTCGCTGAGCAGCACCACGCAGGCTCGCCGCTGCCGCCAGACCGAGCGCAGTGTGCAGCGCGACACCAGCGCAGGTCGGCTCAACCACCGCAGCAAACGGTCGCGCGCGCTGGTCAGGCCCCGGTAGTCGAGCACGGCCGGGCTCATCGACGCGATGGCGTCGTGCAGCGCCTGGCCCAGCGCGTCGCCGCCCGGCCCCCGCGCGGTGTCAACCAAGGGCACGACGCCGACCTCGATGGTGAACAGCGCGGCGGCCTCGTCGGGCGAGGCGGCGCGCAGCGGAATGAAGGTCTGCCGTTCGGTTCGGAAGTGCGCCCGCTCGGCCACGGCTTGCGCGTCGGCCTGATCGGTCGCGGGCCATGCGGTGGCGTCGGCAGGCCAGCGCCCAGGGTGGGCGTCGTGGCCGGCGTGGGGCGTGATGGTCCAGACAAAGCGCTCCCAGCGGTCCTGGCCAGCCACCAGACGCGACAAGGCGGCGGCAGCCTTCATCAGCACCGCGTTGTCCGCCACCGGTGCGTGCACCGCCGCGAAGGGCAAGCCCACCTTGCGCTCAGGCGCCCAGTGGGAGGGCAGGCACACCGCGGTCCAGGTGACGCGCGTGGTGTGGGCCTCGATCAGCGCGAAGTCTTCGACGAAGGCCAGGCAGCACAGGGCCACGCGACGCCATGGCGGGTCCACGGCCAGCATGGCCGAGCCCACGCGGTCGTCGGCCTCGGCGCGGAGGCGGGCGACCGCGCCGCTCGGTTCGACCGCCCAGCCCAGCAGCGGCGCCTGCAACCCGCCGTTCACCTGCTGGAGCGCCTGTGGCGCGTCGCGGCTGGCCTGGTGCAGCAGAGCGGTCAACACGCGGTCGTTCAGGCGGTCGCGGTCGCGGTCGGTGGCCACGCACAGCGCTTGGCTGGCCGCGTGGCGCAGCACCGCCAGCTTGGCCGCCAGCACCGTGGCGTGGCCAGGGTCGTCGGGCCGGATCGCGTGCAGTTGGGGCGACCCATCCTCAAGCCGCCGCAGCCCCGGCTGCATCCGGAATGGCGCGGCGATGGCGGACGGGTCAAACGGCATGGCGGGTGACGGGGCGTGGCGGGCGATGCCAGTGTGACTTGTCCGGGCGTCGGGCCCCGGGCCACCCGGCGTGGGCGCATGAAAAAAGGGGCGCCGCGGCGCCCCCTTGCTGCATTCCCGCTTCGGGCATCAGACGCGCTTGCGGTACTCGTGCGTGCGGGTGTCGATTTCGATCTTGTCGCCGGTTTCAACAAACAGCGGCACCGAGATCTCGAAGCCCGTGGCCAACTTGGCCGGCTTCAACACCTTGCCCGAGGTGTCGCCCTTGACGGCGGGTTCGGTGTAGGTGACTTCACGCACCAGCGAGGTGGGCAGTTCCACCGAGATCGCCTTGCCTTCGTAGAAGACCACTTCCACGGGCATGCTGTCTTCCAGGTACTGAATCGCGTCGCCCATGTTCTCGGCTTCCACCTCGAACTGGTTGTATTCCGCGTCCATGAAGGCGTACATCGGGTCGGCGAAGTAGGAGTAGGTGCACTCCTTCTTTTCCAGAATGATCTGGTCCATCTTGTCGTCGGCCTTGAAGACGACTTCGGTGCCGGAGTTGTTCAGCAGGCTCTTCAACTTCATGCGCACGGTGGCAGAGTTGCGGCCGCCGCGGCTGTATTCGGTTTTCAGCACGACCATCGGGTCCTTGCCGTGCATGATGACGTTGCCTGCGCGAATTTCCTGGGCGAGCTTCATGGGGTGTTCCGTGTGAGTGCACCGGTTGCTGCGCACCCGCGCACGCCCGGCAAAGCCCTTGATTTTAGCCTGCTTCTTTGGCGAATCCGATCAGCTCGGTGCACAGCTCAGGAATCTGACACAGCGCGTCGCGCCAGCCGCGGGCTTGCTCGGCCCAGGCCTGGGCATCGGGCAAGGCGCCGGGCAGGGCGGCCCAACCGTTCCAGCCCCACCACAGGGCGCGCTGTTCGGCGTCGATGGGCGATGGCGCCGCCGCCCGCTGCAGGGCCAGAAAGGCGTCCAGCTTCGGGCGGTCTGCGCCGTCGTCTTGCGGGTAGATGTGCCACAGGCATGGCCGACCCGCCCATTGGGCGCGGACGAAGCTGTCCTCACCGCGCACCGCGTTCAGGTCGCAGGCCCACAGCAGCTGGTCGTACTCGGTCTGGCTGAGCCAGGGCAGGGCGATGGCGCGGACCATGGGCGACCCGGCGGGTGCCCCGGGCAACCCTGCCCCATGGCCCTCGCGCAGGGCTTGTGCCGCCAACGCGGTGGCCGCCCCCGGGCAGGTCAACACCAAGGTGGGCTGGTCGGCGAGCAGCGCGATCAAGCGGGCCACGGGGGCGCCCGGGTAGCAGAACAGGCTGACCACGCGTTCACCGGGTGCGGCGACCCAGCCCCGACGGGCCAGCCAGGCCCGGCCGTCGAAACCGCGTTGCCGGTCCGACAGGTCGACTTCGCGCAGCAGCCCGCCCGTGCGCGCCGTGAACCCTGGGTAGAAAAAATGCTTGCGCAGGCCGGTGCCGGGGCCGACCCATTGCGGCGACACCAACCGGTGGTTGCGCTCGGCCTGCGCCTCGGCGGTCAGGTACTCGAGGTTGATCCACACCGGGGCGCGGGACGCGTTCTCCCTCAGGCGCTGGGCCATGCGCTGGACAAAGGCCGCGGGCGGGTCACAGCCAAAAGCTTCGACGACCACCTCGCCCGGTTGCACCTGCGGGTCGTTGGCCGCCGGCCAGTCGTGCACCGTCACCTGGGGCGCCAAGGCGGCGTGCTGAGGCGCCATCCAGGCCAGCGCGCTCGCGTCGTCGACCCAAAGACGCACCCGCTCTGCGCGCGACGCCAACGCGCAGGCCAGCCGCCAGCACACGCCCAAGTCGCCATGGTTGTCGATCACGCGACAAAAGAGGTCCCACTGCATCGCGGCGATTATCGAAGCCCCTGGCCCGGCGCCGCCGGTGGGCGCGGCACAATCGCGGCCGATGTCCGAGCACCCGCTGTCCGACCCCGCCGACGCCAACGATCCCGCTGGTTCGTCCCCCGCCCCCGAGTCCGAGGCGGAGCGCGCGCCCGAACCCGCGCTGGCCGAGGTCCAGCGTGAGCGGCTGCAGGCCGACGTGGCCGCCTTGCCGCCGCTGCCCGGCGTCTACCGCTACTTCGACGCCCAGGGCCAGGTGCTGTACGTGGGCAAGGCCCGCGACCTGAAGCGCCGGGTGTCCAGCTATTTTCAAAAGAACCACGGCGGCACGCGCATCGGCCACATGGTCTCGAAGATCGTCCGGCTGGAAACCACGGTGGTGCGCTCGGAAGCCGAGGCACTGCTGCTGGAAAACAACCTGATCAAGGCGCTGAACCCGCGCTACAACATCCTGTTCCGGGACGACAAGAGCTACCCCTACCTGAAGATCACCGGCGCGCACCAGCCCAGCGGGCCGGCGGCGGCCACGTCGGCGGCGCACTACCCGCGGGTGGCGTACTACCGGGGCGCGGTCGACCGGCGACACCGCTACTTCGGGCCCTATCCGAGCGCGTGGGCGGTCAAGGAGAGCATTCAGCTGTTGCAGAAGGTGTTCCGCCTGCGCACCTGCGAGGACACGATCTTCAACAACCGCAGCCGTCCCTGCCTGCTGTACCAGATCAAGCGCTGCTCCGGCCCCTGCGTCGACCTGATCTCGCCGGCCGATTACGCACGCGACGTGTCCAATGCCGAGCGCTTCCTGCTGGGCGAACAGCAGGAGCTGATGGACCAGCTGCAGGCTCAGATGATGGCCCGGGCCGAGGCGCTGGAATTCGAGCAGGCCGCGGAGATCCGCAACCAGCTCGGGGCCTTGTCGCGCGTGCTGCACCAGCAAGCCGTGGAAGACAACACCGGCGCCAGCACGAAGGACGCCGACATCCTGGCCGTCAAGGTGCACGGCGGCCGGGCCTGCGTGAACTTGGCGATGGTGCGCGGCGGCCGGCACCTGGGCGACCGTCCGTTCTTCCCGACCCACGTCGATGACGCGGCGGCCTTGAGCGAGGCCGAAGACGCCGGGCTGGCCGAGGCCGCCCCCGCCGACCAGTCGCCCACCCTGCAGCCGCCCGCCGACCCGCAGGCCGCCGCCGACGCCCGCACCGAGCGCGTGGCGGTGCAGGTGCTGGAGGCCTTCCTGGCCCAGCATTACCTCGACGGGGGCGTGCCGCCGCTGTTGGTGCTCAGCCACGCCGTCGACAAGGGCCTGGTCGAGGCGCTGTCGCAGCAGTCTGGCGTCAAGGTCACCGTGCAGACCCAGCCGCGTGAAGCGCGCCGGGCCTGGCTGGACATGTGCATCCAAGGCGCTGCGCGCCGCCTCGCGCAACTGCTGGCCGAGGAAGGCTCGCAGCAGGCCCGCACGCGCGCGCTGGTCGATGCCCTGGACCTGGCCTTCGAGCCGCTGGAGAACTTCCGCATCGAATGCTTCGACATCAGCCACACCGCGGGCGAAGCCACCCAGGCGTCCTGCGTGGTGTACGAGGGCCACAAGATGCAGCCCGCGCAGTACCGCCGCTACAACATCGACGGCATCGTCGGTGGCGACGACTACGCGGCCATGCGCCAGGTGCTGATGCGCCGCTACGGCAAGCTGGCGAGCGCGCGCAAGGCGGCGGCGCAGGCCGATGGCGAGGCGGCGCCCGCGCCGACCCGCGGCCAGGCCCGCCTGCCCGACCTCGTGCTGGTCGACGGTGGCAAGGGCCAGGTGTCGATGGCGCGCGAGGTCTTTGAGGCCCTGGGCCTGGACCTCGGCCTGATTGCCGGCGTCGAAAAAGGCGAGGGCCGCAAAGTCGGCCTCGAAGAACTGGTGTTTGCCGACGGGCGACCGAAGGCGTCGCTGGGCAAGGACTCGGCCGCGCTGATGTTGGTCGCTCAGATCCGCGACGAGGCGCACCGCTTCGCCATCACCGGCATGCGCGCGAAGCGGGCCAGCGTGCGCACCGGCGCCAGCGCGCTCGAAGACATTCCCGGCGTCGGGCCCAAGAAGCGCGCCAAGCTGCTGCAGCGTTTTGGCGGCGTGCGCGGCGTCGGACAGGCCAGCGTCGACGACCTTGTCACCGTGGACGGCATCTCGAGAGAATTGGCAGAGGAAATCTACCGTGCACTCCATTGATTCGAAGGCGGCCGCACGCCGGTCGGTTGGCGCCACCGAAGCCACCAAAGCCACCCCGTCGAAGCCCGACCAGGCCCTGCACCGCGGGCTCACCACGTCGGCCCCCATGGCCGCGTGGCGGCGCTGGCAGTGGGCGGGTGTGACCGCGTTGCTGTCGGCTTGCAGCAGCCCGATGCCGCCGCACGCTCCCGCCGCACCCCAGCGACCGCCGGTGGCACCGTCGACGGACGCCGCGGCCCAGCGCCCGGGCTCCTCATCGGCCGCGCCGTCCACCACACCGCGCACCGACGCCGCCGCCCCGCGCCTGACGCCCGCCCGCGACGCCCGCAGCTGGGCCGAGTTCCGCCGCCAGGCCGGTGAGCGGCTGGTGGCGGCGCACCCGAACACCAGCTACACCGGCACCGTGCCCGAGACTTTGCTGGCCATTCCCGTGCTCGAAGTGGAGCTGCATGCCGATGGCAGCGTGCGCCGCATTGACGTGTTGCGGCACCCGAGGCAGGCGCGTGACACCACCCAGCTGGCGATCGACGCGGTCAAGCGCGCTGCGCCCTACGGCAACATGCACCACCTGCCCAAGCCGTGGCGGTTTTCCGAAACCTTCCTCTTCGACGACGACCGGCGGTTCAAGCCACGCAGCCTCGACTGAGCCCCGCCGCCCGCCGCAACGGACCACGACGGGCCGCCAAAGGCCACCCACAGCCACCCACAGCGGCCATACCGCGCGCCCCAGCCTGGGGCGCCACGGGAATGCCTGCACAATCCCCGCATGTTCTTCAACCTGCCGACCCTGCTGACCTGGGCCCGGATCGTGTCGATCCCCCTGATCGTCGGCGTGTTCTATTTGTCCCTGGCGCCGGCCGTGCAGAACCTGCTCGCCACGGTGCTCTTCATCGTGGTGGCGCTGACCGACTGGGCTGATGGCTACCTGGCGCGGCGCTTGAACATGACCTCGTCCTTTGGCGCCTTCCTCGACCCGGTGGCGGACAAGTTCCTGGTCTGCGCGGCGCTGCTGGTGCTGGTTCACCTGAACCGCCTGCACGCGCTGGTCGCGCTGGTCATCATCGGCCGCGAGATCGCGATCTCCGCGCTGCGCGAGTGGATGGCGCAGATTGGTGCTTCCCGCAGCGTGGCGGTGCACATGGTCGGCAAGGCCAAGACGATGGTGCAGATGGTCGCCATCCCGTTTTTGCTGTACGACGGCCGGCTGTTCGAGGTCATCGACACCCGCCTCTGGGGCACGGTGCTGATCCTGGTGTCGGCGGTCCTCACCATCTGGTCGATGGTGTACTACCTGCAGAAAGCCCTGCCCGAAATCCGGGCGCGCGCGCGTTGACCGACCGGTCTTCGAGGTGGATCCAGGCCATGCCCTGGGTCTTCGTGCTGATCTGGAGCACCGGTTTCATCGTGGCCCGGTTCGGCATGCCGCATTCGCCGCCCCTGAGCTTCCTGTGCCTGCGTTATGGCTTGTCATGCCTGGCTTTCGGGCTGTGGGTGCGCTGGAGCCGCGCGGCCTGGCCCACCGACGCCCGGCAGGTCGGCCACCTGCTCGTGTGCGGTGTCCTCATTCACGCCGGCTACCTGGGCGGGGTGTGGTCCGCGGTCAAGGCCGGCATGGGCGCGGGCACGGTGGCCTTGCTGGTCGGCCTGCAACCGGTGCTGACGGCGGTGTGGCTGGCGCGCTCGGCGGGCGGACCCGCCGCGGGTTCCGGCGCCGGGGCGGGGTCCCGCGGGTTGGCCATTGGCGCTCGCCAATGGGCTGGGCTGTCGCTGGGTTTCACAGGTCTGCTGATGGTGGTGTGGCCCAAGTTGGGCGTGGGCGAGGCGAGCCCGCACAACTTGGCCCTGGCCACTTTGGCCTTGCTGAGCATCACCATCGGCACCCTGTACCAGAAGCGGCACGTCGCGCCCTGCGACGCCCGCACCGCCGGGCTGGTGCAGATGGTGGGCGCCCTGGCGGTCAGCCTGCCGTTGGCCCTGCTGGAGGCGGAAGCCATCGACTGGCACCCGGAATTCATTGGCGCCTTGGCGTGGTCGGTGCTCGGCCTGACCCTGGGCGGCAGCTCGCTGCTGTACCTGCTGATCCAGCGAGGGGCCGCCACCCAGGTCACCAGCCTCCTGTTCCTGGTGCCACCCACCACCGCGCTGATGGCCTGGCCGCTGTTCGGTGAAACCATGGGGCCGCTCGGCCTCGCCGGCATGGCGATCACGGCGGTGGGCGTGGCGCTGGTGGTGCGCGCCCCGGCCGCGCCCGCCGCCCCGGTCGACCCGGCGGGGGCTTGAACCGGGGGGATCAAGCGGGGCGTGTGCTGCGCCCGTCTGCTGCGCCCGTCTGCTGCGCCCGTCTGATGCACCCGCATGCCAGCCGCGGCAAACTCAGCCGCCCCGCGCTTGTCAAGCCGTATTGCCCCGCCGTCGCACGGATGCCGCGGTTGCATACCGCCACACAGAATCCGGGTCTCGCGCTTGACACCCCCCGGGCGGCGCGGCTGTAATGAATCCGCCTCAGGACGGCCCGAGCCGGCGTTCACCGCCGGGCCCTTTGGCCCCTGAACTGCGCGACCACACTACACCGAACACACCGACCGAGAGGGGCCCATTCGTGAACAAGTCCGAACTGATTGAGCACATTGCAAAGCAGGCTGACATTTCCAAGGCGGCGGCAGGACGCGCCCTGGAGGCCTTCATTGGCGGTGTGAAAACCACGCTCAAGAAGAACAACAGCGTGTCGCTGGTCGGCTTTGGCACGTTCAGCGTCACCAGCCGTGCCGCGCGCAACGGCCGCAATCCGCGCACCGGCGCCACCATTAGAATCAAGAAGGCGAAGGTGCCAAAGTTCCGTCCGGGCAAGGCCCTGAAGGACGCGTTGAACTGAATCAAACCGGGTGCTTAGCTCAGTTGGTAGAGCGGCGCCCTTACAAGGCGTAGGTCGGGGGTTCGAGCCCCTCAGCACCCACCACCGGTCGGATGGAACCCTCGGGTAAAATCTGAATCAGTTTTCAGCCCAAAGGCGAACCTCGGTTCGCCTTTGTTGCATCTGGGCCCGCCGCGGTGTGCCCGTTTCCCGCAGCCCGACCGCTTCCCACTTGAGGCCTCGTTTCGATGTTCGATTTCATCCGCCAGCACACCCGCATCCTGTTCTTCGTGCTGATCCTGCTGATCATCCCGTCGTTCGTGTTCTTCGGCATCGAAGGCTACAGCAGCTTCCGCGACAACAACGCCAAGGCCGTGGCCCACGTGGGTGGCGTGAAGATCACGCAAGCCGAGTGGGACGCCGCGCACCGCGAGCAGGTCGAGCGCGCACGCGCGCAAGCGCCGACGCTGGACGTCAAGGCGTTCGACACCCCCGAGCTGCGCCAGCGCACACTGGACAACTTGATTCGCGATCGCCTGATGGTGGTCGCCGCCGACAAGCTGCACCTCGTCACCACCGACGAGCGCATGGCCCGCATCTTCCGCACCGACCCGGAGTTCCAAGCCTTGCGCAACCCGGACGGCAGCGTCAACCGAGGCCTGTTGAGCGCCCAGGGCATGTCGTCTGAAGTGTTCGCCGCGCGGTTGCGCCAAGGCATCTCGTCGGACCAGGTGTTGAAGGGCGTGGACACCTCGGCGCTGGCGCCGGCGTCGGCGGCCTCCGCGGCGCTCGACGCCTTTTTCCAGCAGCGCGAAATCCAGGTTCAGCGCTTCGACGCCAACGCCTACGCGGCCAAGGTCAAGCCCACCGACGAGCAGATCGAGGCCTATTACAAAGACCCGAAGCACAGCGCTGAGTTTCAGGCGCCGGAGCAGGTGAAGGTCGAGTACGTCGTGCTGGACCTCGACAGCCTGAAGAAGGACGTCGTCGTCAACGAGGACGAGCTCAAAAAGTATTACGCCGAGAACGAGGCCCGCTACACCACCCCGGTCGAGCGTCGCGCGAGCCACATCCTGGTGAAGGTCGACAAGTCGGCCAGCGAGGCCGACCGCGCAAAGGCCAAGGCGAAGGCGCAAGAGCTGTTGGCCGCGGTCAAGAAGGCACCGGCCAGCTTCGCCGACGTGGCGCGCAAGAACTCGGACGACCAGGGTTCGGCGCAGAACGGTGGCGACCTGGACTTCTTTGGCAAGGGCGCGATGGTCAAGCCATTCGAGGACGCCGCCTTCGGCCTGAAACAGGGCGAGATCAGCGACATCGTGACGAGTGATTTCGGCTTTCACATCATCCAGGTCACCGGCTCCCGCGGCGGCGACAAGCGCAGCTACGAGTCGGTGCGCCCGGAGATTGAAGGCCTGCTGCGCAACCAGCTGGCCCAGAAGAAGTACACCGAGCTGGCCGCCGAGTTTGGCAACGCCGTCTACGAGCAGGCGGACAGCCTCAAGCCGATCGCCGACAAGTACAAGCTTGAGCTGAAGACCGCCCAGGGCCTGGGCCGCACGCCGGTGCCCAATGCCACCGGGCCGCTGGCCTCGCCGAAACTGCTCGAGGCGATCTTCAGCAGCGAGTCCATCCGCAGCAAGCGCAACACCGATGCGGTCGAAACCGCCCCGAGCCAGCTGGTGTCGGCACGCGTGTTGGAGCATTCTCCGGCGCGCCTGCTGCCGTTGGCGGAAGTCAAGGACCGGGTGTCCATCCGCGTGGTGGCCGAGCAGGCCGCCGCGCTGGCGCGCAAGGACGGTGAGGCACGCCTGGCGGCGCTGAAAGCGGCGCCGACCACGGCGATGACGGAAGCCACCGTGCTGGTGTCGCGCATCGAGCCTGCCAACCTGCCGCAAAACTTGGTCGAGGCCAGCCTGCGGGCCCCGTCGGGCACGTTGCCGTCCGTCGTTGGCGTCGACCTGGGCGTCCAGGGCTACGCGGTGGTGAAGGTCAGCAAGGTGCTGCCCAAGCCCCTGACCGCGGCCGAAGCGACCGGTCTGCGCGCCGACTTCCGAAAGGCCGTGGCGGAGGCCGAGATGTCGGCCTACTACGAGGCCCTGAAGACCCGATTCAAGGTGGACAAGTCCGCGAGCACCGCCGCAACCGCCGCGAGCGCACCTGTCAATTGACGCCGATGGCCCGCGCCACGCCCTGAGGGCGGCTGGGCTGGGCTATAATGCGAGGCTCTGCGGTGGCTGTAGCTCAGTTGGTAGAGTCCAGGATTGTGATTCCTGTTGTCGTGGGTTCGAGTCCCATCAGCCACCCCATCGTTCCTAAGACGTTGATTTGAAATAGGTTTTCAGACTTGAGGCGGTCGCGGTGTCACCACTAGGTGTCACGCATGCGATCCACAGGTCTGAACATCAAGGTCCCGCGCCGCGGGATCAATCGTTTCGGCGTCTACTACGTCCGCTCTTCATCGCTAGACGCGACCGGGAGGCGGAAAGTGACCCAGCAGAGTCTGGGCACCAAGAATCCCCAGCTGGCAAAAGTCCTCGCGCTGAAGTTCTGTCTGAACTTGGTCTCGGGAGACGTTTTGTCTGATTTCCGCAAGAAGCTCGAGCGATACGAGTTCGATCTGGCCGCCGGGAAGGCCAAGTCCGAAGGGCCCGAGGACCACGCCCGCATGCTCGAGGCGATGAAGGCCATGCAGGATGTCCTGGCCTTGCAGGCGAAGCTGCAGCCGCAAGTCCTGCCTGCCCAAGCTCCCGCCAGCCCGCTGCCGTCCGATGCGACCGCCGTTCTGCTGGCGCTGACGTCTCAGCTGGTCGGCAGGGCCATGCCCAACCTGCCGAAGCCCAATGATGTGGGCCTCAAGCTCCGCCGGGCGCTGGACCTGCATCTGGAGGAAGAGGCCAAGCGCCTGAAGAACCCCGAAACGGTCGCTGAGAAGCGCGTGCTGTTCAAGGAGTTCTCGGATCACTTCGGCGACATTCACCTCAACGAGGTGACGAAGGTCGACATCTCGGAGCGATGGCGCAAGGCGGAGTTCGCACGGCCCAACAAGAAGCGCAAGGGCGACACGCTCAGCCTTTCCCGCCTCGAAAAACGCCGTGGCTACCTCGCGAAGTTCTTCGAGTGGGCCATCACGCGCGGCTCCTATGTGCATGCCAATCCGGCCAAGCAGCTGATGGGCACCAAGAAGGAGATCCGGTCGAAGCAGCGGCCGTGGGCCGAGTTCACCGAAGACGATCTGAAGCGCCTGTTCGGCTACCACTACCGGGCCCGCATGGTCGAGCCGGACTGGTACTGGCTGCCGCTCATCGCGCTGTACTCTGGCGCCAGGCTGGCCGAGATCGCCAAGCTCAAGCTCGACGACATCATGGTCGTCGAAAGCACGCACGTGATGATGATCGCCGATGCCAAGACAACGTCGGGCGTGCGCACGGTGCCCATTCACTCGGCGCTGCTCGAACTGGGTCTGTGGACCTACGTCGAGAACCTGCGCAATCGCGGATTCGACCGGCTACTTCCCAATCGTCCCGCCCACAAGCCCGAGAAGATGGCTGGCCGGATGTGGGGCAAGTGGGTCAGCGAGTGCGGCATCACGGACGATGCCAAGGTGTTCCATTCATTCCGATCGACGGCCATCACGGACCTTCACAACGCCGAGGCCAGCCATGCGGGCATCCACCGTGCTGTCGGCCACGCCACGGCCGGGGTCAAGGGCGCCCATGGCAAGTACGTTCGAGGCATCCAGCTCAAGCTGCTGAAGGACGTGATCGAGAAGCTCCACCATCCGACCGTCAATCTCGCTGCCCTCAAGCGCGACGATCCAGGCTTCACTGTCGTGCTGGAAAGCGTCCGCCACAAAGCCACGGACCCGGCTGAGATCGCCAAGGCAGAGCGCCTGGCCCGGCACCGCAAGGCGCGTGCTGAGCGTCAAGCTCGGGTGGCACGCGGGCGGCAGCGTGCCGCCTCGAAGCAGGTTGTCGATCTGCCTGCAGGTCCGCAAGACGTTGAAGGCACAGCGGCATGACATCGGCTGAGCGTTCAGATGCGCTTGTGTCCGCGTTCCCTGGTGAAAACGAGCTGACCCCCGCGCAGATCGCTCAGTGCGCTGCCTTCGCGCGAGAACACATCGTTCACCTGTGCATCGCTGATCCTCTGCCGATGCGCGTAATGCTCATCGGAAAGCAGGTGCATTTGCAGCGCAGCGACTTGGCCGACTACTTCGCGCGCGAAATCTCCGACGTCCAGTCGCTCCAGGCCGGGGAGGCCGCCAGCATTGCGGGTGCCTCTCGAAGGCCGAGCGTCTCGCGCCGCGAAGTGGTTGACTGGCTGTTCAGGGCCGAGCTTCGGTTCGCGCTGTTCAGCGCGGAGTCGATGCGGGCCTTTTCAACGCTGGTCGACGGCATCGAAAAGATGGGCCCGTCCGATGACAGTGCCTCCCCCGTCGATGAGCGTTGCCGAGAGTATTTCGACATGGAGCGAGTGGTCCTCGGCGCCCAGGCCAAGTCGATGCATGTCGGCTTGCGAGGGCTGCTGCACGATACGTTCGTCGCCCCGACCGTTCCTGCCGCGCGTGGTCATCGAAATGAGGGTTGAGGCGTGACCGCGGAGAAGCTCTGATGCCCGCGCCGCGGGGGCGGGCAGCCCTCTCTACATCGCGCCTGGCTTCAACCGACCCAGGCGCTCGCCCTCCGCCCTAGCTTCAGCCAATAACTGCGCCCAGTCCGACGGCGGGCGGCCGTTGTCGAGCATGCGACGGAAGACGCGGTAGGCATCTTCTGCGCTCTCGTATGCCCGCTTCGTGTCCTCGTCATTGACCCACGCGAGCACGATCACCTGTGCCTGCGCGTGGAAGCGGAAGAACAGCCTGTACTGCTGGAAGAACTTCGCTCTGAACCAGTGCTTGTGTTCGTCGCCGAGCGTGCCGCCCTGGCGATACTCCGGCCGCGCCGGGTCCTGCGGGATGACCTCGAATGCCAGCTTGGCGATGGCCGCCAGGCGCTTGGTGGCGTTCTTCTTCATGTAGCCGGCCGGATCTTTGCGCTTCAGCGCTTCGACCTGCGCGGTCAGCGCCTCCAACTGGTCAAGGAAGATCGGGTGGGCGAAGACAGTCCATCCGTTGACGACCAGCGGCTTGCCGCCGCTCATTCATCGTCTGCCGACAAAGGCGCGTCGAGGTCAACGGCGGTGACGCCCACCAGTTTCTTGATGCGCTGCGCCAGGCCTGCGTCCACGGCACGCAGCTGGCCCGGGTTCTCGGTGATGTCCCGGGCCAGGAAGCCCAGGAACGGCGCCAGCGCCGGGTCGTCACCGTCACTGGCGGCCGCCCGCGTGAGCACCACTTCGCCATCCCGCAGGATCGTGTAGTGGATCCGGTCGCGCTTGCCCAGGCGCAGCGCCCGGCGGACCGACTCGGGCACCGTGGTCTGGTAGCGGTCGGTCAGCGTCGATTCGACTTGCAGGATGGCGGGCATTGCATACTCCATAAGGGCATTCAAGCCCAATGGTAATGCACTTGCATTGCCTCATCAAGAAGTGCAAACTGTCTACCTCACCCCGAGATCTCTGCTCGCCGGCTGGATCCAGGAGGCATTTCCCGACTTGCGCCCTCGCGTTGGGCAAGTGCAGGACGCGCTGTCATCGCAAGCGAAGCAATCCGCGGTGATGGAACTGTGTCTGCGCCGGGGAAGTGCTCAGGCGGTAGCCCAGGAGCTGGGCGTATCCAGGCCTTCGCTGTACAACTGGAGGAATCAGCTGCTCAGCAAAGAGGCGTTGGCATCGATGAAGCCCCAGAAGGATCCCTCGCAACGCCCGGAGCGCGATGAACTCGAACACGAGCTCGAGCGCCTCCAGCGAGACGTCAAGCGCCTGAAGCTCGAGCAGGACATCCTGAGGAAGGCAAACGAACTGCTAAAAAAAGAGCTGGGCATCGATCAGCAGATTCTGACGAATCGGGAGAAGACTCAGCTGGTTGATGCCCTGCGATCGACGCACGCGCTTGCCGATCTTCTCGCGGAGATTGAACTGCCGCGCAGTTCGTTTTTCTATCACCGGGCACGGCTCAAGCTCGGGGACAAATACGCTGCCGTTCGAGGTGTGATGGCAGACATCTTCGAGAGCAACTATCGCTGCTACGGCTCACGGCGCATGCATGCCTCGCTTGCAAGGCAGTCGGTGACCATCTCGGAGAAGGTCGTCAGACGCTTGATGAAGCAGGAGAGCTTGGTCCCCGCCGTGCGCAAGCGCCGGCGCTATGGCTCGTACATGGGCGAGATCAGCCCGGCACCAGAGAACCTCCTCAACAGGGACTTCACTGCAGCAGCGCCCAACACGAAGTGGCTCACCGATATCACGGAGTTCCAGATTCCGGCTGGCAAGATCTATCTGTCCCCGATGATCGATTGCTTCGACGGGATGGTGGTCAGCTGGTCCATCGGCACTCGGCCCGATGCGGAGCTTGTCAACACGATGCTTGACGCCGCGATCGACGTCGTCATCAATGGCAGTGACCGGCCGGTGGTGCACTCGGATCGCGGCGGTCACTACCGTTGGCCCGGCTGGCTCAACCGGATGGCTGACGCGGATCTCACGCGATCGATGTCACGCAAGGCATGCTCGCCAGACAACGCCGCCTGCGAGGGCTTCTTCGGCCGACTGAAGAATGAATTGTTCTACGCGCGGACCTGGCTGGACACCAGCATCGACGAGTTCATCGCCGCGCTCGACACCTACATCCGCTGGTACAACAAGGCACGGATCAAGATTTCGCTCAGCGCAAGGAGCCCCATGGAGCATCGCAAATCACTGGGGATCGCTGTCTAACCAGTCCAAGTTTTCTGCCGCACCCCCGCGTGGGGAGAATTCGGCGACCCTTGACAGGTCACGATGTCGGCCATCTGCGCCTGCGTGGGCGGATCGATGGAGAAGACGGCCAGGCGCGACAGCAGCGGCTCGGGCAGCGCGCTGGTGTCGTTTGCGGTGGCGATGATCCGTACATGGCTCGCGTCGATGCTGACGTCGGGGATCGACTGATCCGTGAAGTGGCGCGCCGTGTCGGCTTCGAGCAGGCCGTACAGCGCGCCCAGCGGGTCGAAGCTGACGCTGTTGCGCTTGTCGATCTCGTCGAGCACCAGCAACGGATTCGCCACTGCCGGCCGGCCCGGGCTGCCCCAGGCCAGGCTCTCGAACAGCCGGCCAGGACTGCTGTTGGACCAGAAAGTCGATGAGCCGCCGAGCGCAGCGCCGTTCGTCTCCTCGGCGATGGAGATGAACAGCGGCGGCGGCACGGCGAGTAGCCGGGTCAGCGCGTGCGCGAAGCGGGTCTTGCCCACGCCAGGCGGGCCGACGATAAGGATCGGCGGCATGCGGTGCTGGATGCCGAGCGCGCACAGGGCGAGGTGGGGCTTGACGATCGCGTGCAGCACCGCGGAGAAGTTCGGCGATTCGAGCTGCAGTTGCACGAGTGCGGCCGGCCAGTTGGCAGAGGGTTTGGCCAGCGGGCGCGTCGGGCCGGTGGATTCCAGGCGCTTGACCGTCTGCGCCATGCGGCGGGCGTGGTCGCTGTCGCGCGCTGCCGCGCGTTGCTCCAGCTGCGTCTCGGAATCCCACGCGAACACCGTCACCTCGCGCGGACGCAGCGCGCGTTCGATCCTGTCTTCGATGTAGTCGTCGATGTCGAAGTCCGGCCGGCCCGTGGTCTTCAGCGGTGCCAGTTGATTCAGCTGATGCCGCGACAGCTCGCTCAGCCGCGCCCCAATGCCGCGCAGCACTTCCCGCTGGGCGGCACTCGGTGACGGCCTGCAGCGAAAGCGCAGAAGCAGCCGGCCCGCATCCACGCCGGTCTGCAAGACGCCTGCGGTGGGCGGCTGGTCCCGTAACATCTCGTCGAGCAGCCCGATGAACTCATAGGCCAGCGCGCGCCACGGCTCGGGAAGGCGCTGCAGTAGCCGCAGGCGCAGCCAGGGCGGCGTGAGGCGGAAGCCATCAGCGATGATGGGCATCACAGGCCCTCCTCGACATCGCCGGGTTCCGGGGCGGGCGCAGGCGCAGTAGCCGGGATCGTGGGCAGCAGCACGCCCATGACGGCATTGGCTGCGTTGATGAGCGCGGCGCTCAGCAGCAGGAAGTCGTTGCCCACGCAGTGCGCGTACAGCGTGGACGACACGCTCGTCGCAGCGGCCAGCACGGCCGGCCGGCGCAAGTTCGGCCGGCCGGCCCGCCGGCCGCGCCAAAGCGCGTGAAAGTGATCGGCCGATCGGATGAGGGCCAAGGTGACGGCGAGCAGGCCCAATGAACCGCCTCGGGATCTGCGGAGGCCAGTTGGTTTAAGTGGTCAGACCGCCGTGGCCGGTTGCTCGGCGAGTTGGCGGTAGTAGTTTGCCTCGGCCTCTGCAGGTGGGATGTAGCCCAGGGGCCCCATGAGGCGATGGTTGTTGAGCCAGGACACCCAGGCCAGGGTCGCCAGTTCCACGGCCTCGCGTGTCTTCCAGGTCCGGCGGTGGATGACCTCGGCCTTGTACAGGCCGTTGATGGTCTCAGCCAGGGCGTTGTCGTAACTGTCGCCCTTGCTGCCCACCGAGGGTTCGACGCCTGCTTCAGCCAAGCGCTCGGAGTACCGTATCGACACGTATTGCGAGCCGCGATCGCTGTGGTGAATCAGGCTGCTGTCTCGCTCGGGCTGCCGCGCGTACAGCGCCTGCTCCAGCGCGTCGAGCACGAAGTCGGTGGTCATCGAGGTGCTCACGCGCCAGCCCACGATGCGCCGTGCGAACACGTCCACCACGAAGGCCACGTACAACCAGCCCTGCCAAGTCGAGACGTAGGTGAAGTCCGACACCCAGAGCTGGTTCGGTCGATCAGCACGGAACTGCCGGTTGACCTTGTCCAACGGGCATGGTGCCTTCGGGTCTGCCACCGTGGTGCGAACACCCTTGCCGCGCCGCACACCCTGCAAGCCCAGCCGTCGCATCAGGCGCTCGACGATGCAGCGGGCCACCGCCACGCCTTCGCGGTTCATCTGCTTCCAGACCTTGTCAGCGCCGTAGACCTGCTGGTTGTCGTTCCACACCTGCTCGATGGTCGGCATCAACTCCGCGTCGCGCTGGGCGCGCTCGCTGTGCAAAGCCGGATTGCGCGAGCGGGCCGCATGCAGCCGGTAGGCCGACGGGGCGATCTGCAGCACGTCGCAGATCAGCTCGACCCCATGGACGCTGCGATGCTCGTCCACGAGCCGGTACATCACTTCAGTCGGCGGTCGAGCTCCGCCTGGGCGAAAAATGCGCTGGCCAGCTTCAGGATCTCGTTGGCCCGGCGCAGTTCCTTGACCTCGCGCTCCAGGTCCTTGATGCGCTGCGCCTCGGCGGTGCTCACGCCCGGCCGGGCGCCCGCGTCCACCTCCGCCTGCTTGACCCACTCCAGCAGCGTCTGCGGCACGCAGCCGATCTTCGGCGCAATCGATTCGATCGCCGCCCACATCGACGGGTACTCCCCGCGTTGCTCCTGAACCATCCGCACCGCCCGTTCGCGGACCTCAGGTGAAAACTTGCTCGACTTCTTCATGGCTCAATCCTCTCAGAGTGTTGAGCCTCCTCGAAACCCGGGGCGGTTCAGTTCATGCGTTCTTGTGACTGACCGGTAGCGGCACCATCACGGGCTGGCCAGGCTGTCATTGACGCGGAATCGGTATCCGCGCCTGTGGAGTTCCTGGCGAATCGCAAGCTGGACTTTGGTATCTCGGCAGCGAATCCGAGACATGGTCATCCCTCTCTTCTGCTCGGGCGTCATGTTTTCGGCCATGGCGGAGAGCAGGTGTTTAGGGCGGTGAACTCTGACGGGGGACCGAATCCGCTACCTGTTCGAAAACACTCTCGACGTGGCGGTCGACCTCTTCAGATGCGAGCGTCTCGAACGACACGAACGAGGACAAGCGAAGCAGGCGCTTTTGCGCTTCCCGAATCAACTGACGCCGGGTCAGATCGGAATAGGCTTGCGATGCGGACAAAAGACCGGCTGCGATGGAGCCGGGCAGGCCTTGTATGCCCGCCAGAGATGGACGCTCCATCATCTGCACGAGTTCATCCTCTCCCAAGCCGCGAAGAAGCTCTGCCAGCAACGGTCCCCCTGGCGACCGCGGTGCAAGGTGGAAGGCGCGCCACCAGAGGCGTTGAAAGACGTTGCGGCGGCCCGAAACGAAGCGTTCGAGTGGCGTGGCGGCACCGCCTGTTCCGGCAAAGCGCCATCTGACGACGTCAGGCAAGAGGACGCAGGACAGGAACTCCCAGACGCCGCCCTTTGCCGCTTCAGCGGGCGCCATCTGCATTTGCTGCGCAAGAACAAGAGCAACTGCGGCATCGAATTCGGCCGCCTGCTGTTGATCAGGCGCATCGGGATAGCCCGCATTCGCCGCCAATTGCAGTACCTCGCTGCGGAGTGCGCTCAACGCCGCCGGCGCGACACGCACGCCGCCCGTAGGCGTGTAGATGCAGGCGAAATGCTCGGCCGCCGCCATCGCAGCAAGCGACTGAACCGATGCCGATCGGGCAGTGCCTACGATCTCAAGGGCGATGTGGTGGGGGAGCTGCGGGAACAGAATCACTCTCAGCTCCAGAACAACCTAAGCCGAGCTTGAAGGTCCGTGTTGAAGTAGTCCGGCCGCTGATTTGCCGCTGCGGCCAGGCCCGCAACGCCGTCGCCTGGAAACAGCATTTGGATCATTGCGTAGATGATCCTGCCGCAGCTACCCTCGGCGAAGTCGCCGTCGCGCTCAAGGAAGTCTTCATTGGCCAGCGCCCCGAGGACCAGCGCCCTGGCAGTGTCGAAGTAGATGGCCGAGCGGATGGCCGACGCCTCTGAATTGGGCGTCTCTCCTGAGACCGCGTGCACTACTCGAGGATGCGCTGCATTGATGAACAGTCGGACCGAGCCGAGAAACGGCTGATCCAACGCGCATACGTTCCAGGAGAGACGCCAGCCTGCCTCAGGGTTCGCCCAATAGCCATGGTTGAAGTCGACCACTTCAACTGGAAAGAGCGAATGCGGCGTGTCCAGTTGAATCGTCTGCCTCTCTTGCAACAGCACGGCGCCGGCATGCTGTGCCGAGAGCGGGGAAGAGGAGAGCGGCCGGCCGGCCATTACGACCGCAGTGTCGATATGCAGGGCTGTCGAGATGTGGCTGCCAGCGATTTCTCCTGCTAGCTCGACGAGGCATGCACCCCCCTCCTCGATGACCGGGATGCTGGCCAAACTTCGACGCAGCATGGTGCCTGGGCTTGACCAGCCTGCCACCGCCAGCAGGGGAGCGTCGCTGGCAAGGCCGCAATCGGCTCGAAGTCCAGCGGCGTCAATGACGACTTCTCTGCGCAGGCGTAGAACAGAGCTGTAGTCCAGGCCGGGCAGTGCCAAGGGAAGGGGCGCTGGCGAATCCGTTGATACGAGCTCCCACCTCCCTGCGGTCAGCCGATGGGCCGCGGCCCTTCTGTAGGGGTAGGCTACGGCGGCTTTCATCCTTCGGTCCCGGCCTCGGCTTTGAGCGCAACGGAGATCATGGCGTCCGGAGGAATGCTCACAACGACCGCCCATATGCCGCCGCGGGCAGGAATGTCGCAGCTTGCACTGCCGGTTACGGCAGTCGCCCCGCTTGAGTCGATCCACTTCAAGACCATGGGTTGCTGCGCGCCCTGCGGCGGGTCGCTCTCGAAGCCGTCCGCAACAAGCACCTTGGGTAGAGCACGGACTCTGACGCCGGCATCGCCCGGGCCTGCCGCTTCGAAGCGAGCGACCATCGACAGGATGCCGTCTACCAGTTCGGTTGTTGGCTCCCCAATGAACGAAATCTTCGGTGCTCCAGCGGTGCTGCGCCGCGTACCAGATCGACCGGACCCGTTGGATGCGCCTCCTCCGTCGGACGATGCGCCCCCGCTTGCATGGTTTGGCGATCCCGAGGCCGCGGAACCCAACGAGGGGACGAGCCCGCCGAGCAGGCGCGAGAACCCGGCTACCGTATGAGCCCCCGCAACGGCTGCCGCGATTGGCGGCGGGGCGGTGAATGCCTCGACGGCCTCCTTTACCCTTCGAAGGGCGACCCGCACGTAGGTTTTCTCGGAGGCATTCAGCAGCAAGTCTGGAACCCAGTCGTCATGAGTCGGCGGCTCGGCGCCGGCGAATGCAGCGTCTGCTTCGGCGTCGACGCGGAACACACCCGCGTACTCCGCCAGCTCGTACGGCACCAGCGGCCCGTCAACATACTTCACCACGAAGTTGGGAGCACGCATCAAAGCAATCTGGCGCATCGGACGCCTGAGCGATCGCTGGTACAGATCGGGCCCAGCATCGGCGCTTTCGTCCACAGCAGGCTGTGCGCTCGAAGCTGCGGAATGCCGAACAAGCGCGAGGTGGCCCAGAAACTTCTTTGGCCGCTGGCAAGCGATGGGTTCTACAGCTGCACCCTGGATTGCGGCTCCGGCTGAAGCTGCAGCAAAGGCGCGCGCGAGCAGCGCGAATTCAGGCTCCTCGTGCAGATTCGGCAATGACAACTCGCCGCCCTGCCAACGCACGCAGAACGTCATGGTTGCCGTCTGCGCAGGGCCGTCAATGAGCTTCGGCCAGAAGTAGTCCATGATTGCGCGCCCCATTTGACGCAGCACCTGAGGGGGGCTGGAGCCTTCGAAGTCCGGTGCGAGAACATAGACCGTTGTGCCCAGTGCATCCGGCGCGCGTTGAACGCCGCCAAGCATCTGCGCCAGTGCATCGGCTTCGTTGCCGACGACGGGGTCGACGACCTCATCCGGGGCCAGCCGCCCCCACCAGTGCCGCCCGGTGAACCGCCGGCCTTCAGGGCCGCTACTCTCAAACTGCGGTCCCAATGCTGCAGCCATAAACCTCGACTCCAGGCCGTGCCCGTTCCTGAAGCGCGTATGGACGCAGATGGTCTTGAGCGAGCTTGCGAGAAAGTAGGCCGCCTTGCCGAAGCCGTAGGTTCCTCCCGCGTGTGCACGGTTCGGCGGCCTGCCGATGTAGCGCATGAAGTCCACGAAGTTTGTCGACTCGCCCGGCAGCGGAACTACATTGCCGCGGGTAGGGCCGCTCAGCCCACGAGTGCCGAAATCGCTAATGGCAAGGATCGGAAAGTCACGTTCGGCGAGGAGGCGGCTTCGCACGTCGACGGCGGCGGGGACGGTCGCAAACACTTGCGCAGCCAGCTGCCGGCGTGCATCGCGATCAAGTAGAAGGCCGTCTATCTGGAACCGCACTCCAACATCGGCCGCCAGCCGCGCGTCCCAGCTGTTCTGGACTGCTTCCCGAACCAGCAGGGTGAATCTGTCAGCCCGCGGCCGGCCGAGCTGATTCGAGACGCCTTCGGCTGCGGCGCCGCCCGTCGCGGAAAACGGCTCAGACTGCAGGTCCAGCGGCGCCGGCATTGCCGCCTCCTGCAAAAGTCGCATGAAGGCGCTCCAGCGCCTCCGGTTGCAGCGGGGCGCCGGAGAAGGCGGCCAGGTCCACGGTGTAGTGAACATCCGAAATGCCCAGCGGCGGCTCCGGCGGCGTGAAGGATGCCGGCGTCAGCCGCGGAAACGATGCTGCTATCTCGTAAAGCCGCCAGTCGACAACGTTGAGCCGAAGCTGCCTGTAGTGGGCCTCATCACGCTGGTCATACCCAGCCTGTAGGAGCCGATCGGTCAGATCACGCCGATCGACGCCCGCATTCATTACGGCCTGGATCAAGTCCGGCACGTTCGAACCCGACGCGCCATTTGCTTCCAGGCGAATGGCGCAAAGGTAAAGCCGGGCGCCGGCCGGCTGCTCCAATTGAGTCAGGCCGTGCACGCGGAACTTCCATTCGTCTCGGCGCAGCGTGGTCTTCACTTCCAGCGCAACACCGTCAACCGCGAAGTCATGCCGCGCGCCGTGCGGCCCCTGCCAGGCCGATATGCCTTGTGCATTCAGCGCCGCAATTTGCGCCAAGTGCCACAGTTCGCCGAACAGCCCACACAGGGCTTCGGTTGAAAGGATGTTCGATGACTCCCGATCCAGAAGCTCCCGCCAACGCTGCAGCGTCTGGCGGCAGGCCTGCAGCGGCGGGACGGCATCATCCCCGAGCAAGCCGAGCACCTCTTCTGCGAGATGGGAGAAGACGTTGTTGAGGTGGGCCCTGCGGCAGGCAAAGTCAAGATACTGCCGCTGGCCCGACGCGTCGACGAGCGGTCGAGTCGTCAAGTGCACGCCGCCGCTGCGCCGGTCGTGTGCAGCAGGGAAGTCGGCAGCGACGGGAACCAAGACGTGCCGCAGTCCGGCAGCGTCGATCGCCAGCAGCGTGGCGCCGTTGGCGGTGTTCAGCCCCGTATCGAAGACGCGGAACTCGCCGCGCGTGGGCATCCCGGTGCCCAGTTCCAGCTGGCGCCATCCGTCTTGAGAAATTCGGGCGCCGCGCCCCGTCATTCTCCGGCCTCGACCATGTCCTCAAGGTCGTCGATGTCGATCATCTCGCTGCCTACATCCGGCAGTTCGACAGTCATGTAATCCTGCGGCGTCAGGTCGTTCTGCGGCACATCGGGGAAGACCAGTGCGATGCCAACAACGTGCTGGACCGCACCAAGCGGCGCGCGTTCGCTGCTTCCCTTGCGCGGCATCGAGTCCTTGCCGATGGGGTAGAGCAGCAGCAGTCCCTTGTCTGGAGCAGCTTGGTCGCGGAGGGCCCGGAGGGCGTCGCGATCCTTGCCCCGCAACTCGGAGGCGGGCTGAGGTACGTCGACTGCGACATCGGTCTCCGACATCAACGCCTTGATGTCGACCACCTGCGGGCTCCTTTCCCGCAGCGAGCGGGCGCGATTGACCAGAGGCACTGCCGCGTCCAGTCCCAGATCAATCGTCCCAAGTGCGGGCAGCGGCTCGGATCGCGTGACGACGCCAACCGTCCAGTTCGCAATGTGTCCGCGCTGGTTCTGCTCGCGGATGTAGCTTTGCAGCAGACCGCTGGGCATCTCGCTGTTGTTGATGTCGATGGCGTACTCGTTCAAGAACTGAAGGATGTGTGTCGCCGGGACATCAAAGAACACCTTGTGCGGTTTGTCTTCAACGGCCGCCTGCTGAATGCCGGCGGCGCGGATGCGTGCGAGCAGGGCGCGGGCTGCATTGAGGTTCTTGTTCAGCCACGCCTCGTCTTCATGGCGGAAGACGATGGTCTGAACCTCCCGCGCGTTGAACGCCATCTTCGCGGGAACGGCATGCTGCATCTTGAGCTTTGCCGTGATGGCAAGCGCGGGATGCTGGCGAACGCGGACCGCAAACTCCATGGGCGTGACGTCTCCGTTCTTGTACCGGGAGATGTCCTGGCGGATTTCGCGCTCAACGCTTGCAAGGTCGTAGAAGTAGTCGCGCAACTCCTTTGTCATCCATACGCGGGCGAGATCGCTGTAGCCCGGCCGGTAGCCGAACCAGCGGCCCATCTGGAGCAGCGTGTCGTAGGCGGAGGCCGACCGGATGAAGAAGCTGACCGTCAAACCTTCGAGCGTCAAACCGCGGGAGAGCACATTGCCGCCGATCACGATGTAGACGCGGCCGTTGCCATCGGCGTCCGGCTGGTAGTCCACTCGATCAAGGGTCGGGCTACTGCCGTTCTCCACCTTGGTTTCAGTCTGCTTGACCACGGCCGCCAGGTGCGCCATCAGATCGCCAAAGGCAACAGGCTTCAGATCCAGCTCTTCTGAAGGAAGAGCCGCCTGCTCGCGCAGCCACAGCGCTTCGAGTTCGCTGATCAGCGCAGCGTCGCTCTTTTGAAGCTGCTTGTAGACGCTGCTCTGGAACGCATCGACAACGCCTTTGGCGTGTCGATGCACCACCGCATACTGGGTGGTGTGAATGAGCATGGATGCATGCTTGCTGCGTTGGCCTCGCACGCGCCGCGCGGCGGCGGCCATCCAGAAGTACAGCATCGCGTCGCGCAGAGTGGGCACGATGTCGGGGACAAACGTGAACCGCGCATCCCTGTTGGGCGGCTTGAGCTGCACGCCCTCGTTGTCGGGAACCAGGCGAATGACGTTCAGTCCGTCGACGGGATCTTCGGTTTCGTCGAGAGGTGCGCGGCCAAACAGCTGCTCCGCGCCGAAGTAGCCTTTACCGCGCGGCAGGTCGACGATGAAGTCCCTGGGATAGAGGTCCTCAGGGAGGGAAGGATCAATGAACAGATTTGCGAAGGGGGTCGCGGTGTAGCCGACATAGGCTGCCTTGGGCAGGTCCGCCAGAAGCTTGACGATCCACTCGTTGATCTTGGTTCGCTCCTCAGGCTTGGGATGCGAGTTGGGGCTGGCCTGGTCGGCCTCGTCGTCGATGATCAAGACGGGGCACGCGCGAAGCACTTCAGGGCGGGCGCCCGTGAGCCACTTGTGAAGACGCTTAAGCCTCGCGCTGTTCTTCTTGACGACGCCCAGCACTTTGGTGGAGTGCTTCTCCGTGAGGAAGGAGTTGACGTTGGTGCTGGACGCGAAGTCGTCCTCAACGTTCGTGACAGTGATCCAGTGCTCCAGATTGGCGGCAATCAGATCCTCGTCGATGCGCAACTGAGTCTGGTACCTCAGGACGTTGTTCATCCCGGATAGCACGATGATGAACCGATAGCCGACGTCAGCAGCCTTGGCAATGACGGCAGTAAAGCTGGCCGTCTTTCCGCTCTGGACATGCCCCAAGACGAGCCCGCGCGTCCGAATCTGCGCCTTCCCGGGAGGGTCGAGCAGGGAGACCACGCGCGTCGAGGCTTCATCAATGCCCTTGATGGCCTCGGCGTCCCATCCCTTGCTTCTAAGGTGCTTCTCGTACGAGTGCCACAAGCGGTCCGACGGATCGGGGCCCAGGTACCACGGATCAATGTGCTTGTTGTAGATGCTTCCCGGCTCTTTCATCGTCCATACGCGGCGGCTGGCATCGCGGTACTTCTGAAGAGCTTGTTCAACGAGAGGCGCGGGAAGCAGTGTTGCAAGGCGCGCGGCAGCCTCCTCGGGCGTTCTCCCGGCCCGCACCGAATCGTGAATCTGTTCAGCCAGCTGGCCGACTTGATCATTGGCGCCATCACTCAACGGCATAGGAGTCCTTTGAAATTCTTGGTATCGATCAGAGCTTGAGAATGAACTCTGCAACCGCCTTCGTTACATTTGGGCAGACCGCGTTTGCAAGCTGCTGCTGCTTGTGCATCAGTCCGCCTTCGGCTCCGGATGCCGTGCCGGAGAAGCGGAACCAGTCAGGGAAGCACTGCAGCCGTGCCGCCTCGCGAAGCGAGAGACCTCGATGCTGGGACGGATGGATGATCATGCTCTTGCGGTAGTGGCCCATGGTGATGGCGGGCTCCGTCCACGCAAGCCGGCGATAGATGTTGCTATGCGTTCGCTCGACGTCGGCGTAGTTAGTCATCAGCTCACGGACGGCCTGCCAGTTCTGCCCCTGGCCGATCCCCTTGTAGCGCTCGATGACGTACTCCGCGTGCCGCGATGTGACGTGGTCCCAAATGACTCCTTTGGGAGCGCCAGCGCGCATGGCTCGAAGGAATGCGTTCTGCTGCAGGCGGTCCGCATCCTCTTCGTACGGCCGCTCGGCCAAGTTATCCCCATTTCCCAGCTTCGGCAGATCGGCAATGGCATCGCTGACCGTCGCAAACGCCCTGTTTGTACCGGGCCCATGAGTGGGCTTTGGAAACGGCCCCCACTTGCCAAAGTCTTCCGATGAATAGCCCACATCCTTATGGATGCCAAGCAGGAAGAATCGATTGCGGTTTTGAGGAGCCCCGTACCAAACAGCGTCGAGCAGCTTGGGAAAGACGTGGTAGCCCATGCCTTCGAGGCGCTCCAGAACGTGCGCAGCCACGCTCAAGTCAGAGTCGGATTCTTCTCTGGGTGTCCATAGTATTCCCTGCACGTTCTCCATCAAGAGGACTTTGGGTGCCATCTGCGATACACAGTCCAGAAACGCGTCCACCAACCGGTTGTTGGGGTTGGAGCTCGACCAGCTGTTTCGGTTGGCGCTTGAGAAGCCCTGGCAAGGCGGGCCGCCGATCAGCACGTCGACGTCGCCGCGCTCTCGCGCCATTGCACCAAGACGGGTCCTGACTTCGTTCGAGCAAAGATCCATCGGCGCGTAGGCGGCTGGAGTCGTGCCGGCGGGTGTAAGCCCCGCCTTCTCCATGTAGGCGTGGTTCTGCCTCAGCGTTTGCACGTAGATGGGATGGATTTCGGCCGAGCCGGCGATGCGATAGCCGCGCCCGTCGGCCGTTCGCGCACTCAGGAAGCCCAGCCCCATGCCGCCGGCGCCGGCGAAGAGCTCCACGATGTTCAGTGTGCTCTTGTCCTTTGTCAGCCGCTGCTTGAACTGCACAGGCTGGTCGAGCCACTGCGACTGCTGGCTGGCCGCTTTCGCGTCATGCCCTGCAGCAATCTTGCGATTGGCCCGCACGAGCATCTTCAGCGGCGCCGTGCGGTCCGCAGCATCGGCCTTGCGTGCGGTCGATGCGCCGGTCGCTGCGTGCTCCCGCTTGGCTTTGCGTGCAGCAAGCCGGACCCATCGCGTCCACGCCAAGAGCTGGGCCAGCTTTTTGAGCCCGTCATCCAGGCCGAGTGACGTTACTCCGACCAGAACGCCCCGCCGGTACTCTGTGATGCCGCCGATCGATAGAGCAAAGCAGGTCAAGTCTTCTACGCTGCCGAGCGCCGCCTTGCCGAGGTTGGCGGCATAGCATTCAGAGGCGCCCGCAGGCTTACTAAGGCTCACCGGCTGCCAGCTCGCTGCGTCGACGCGCTCTTGGGACGGAGAGTTGCGTACGCCGTCGCGTGCGCGCGCGAACTCCAACTTTCGCGTCGGGTCGATCTCGATAACGTAGTGGAGCGTGGCGGGGGTATCCGCCTCCAGGCGCTCCACCATCTGTGCGGCGGCCACCGTGCGGAAGCTGCAGACGATGACGCCGCTCCGCACTCTTGCAACCTCCAGCAGCGACATGGCCGTATCAATGCGGGAAACGTCTTCGCTCAGCTCCCGCTCTCCCGCGGCTTTGAGCACATCGCCGAACAGGCGGTAGAGCCTCATGCGCTGGGTGCCCGCCTTCCTGCCTTGGGCGCGCAGGTGGCCTGCAACCTCTTCAAGAATCCATACCGGCCCCAGGTCGGCCGTCGCCGCGCCAGCGCCTGCCAGGATTTGGGGCTCGAATGCGAGGTCGGGCATGTTCAGTTCAACACTCATGCTCGGGCGCTCCGCGTCAGGCGCGGCGGAACTACAGAAGCCCCAAATTGAAGGGAGAGCTGTTCCAGCGCTGGAAAGCTGCTGGCCCATGCGGCTTGCAACCGTTCGGCAAAAGGCCTCATGGGAACAAGGACCGCCGGCGCATCGAGGTCGAGGTCGGTGTCGCCGGTCAGCAGAATCGCTTGACCCTGTTCAACTTGGACAAGAAGACGGCGGTCCGCCAGCTGCGGCCAGCTTGTACTGCGGCAAAGAGAGAACAAGTCGATGGACGCGCCGGCAAGTGCGCCCACGCCGATCCCCATAACCTTGACCAGATGCCTGATCACTAGCAGCGCCAGCGCGTCGCCAGGAGTGAAGCAGGGCGTGTAGCCGTTGAGGCCTGCGAGCGGTGGCAGAACGCTGCGCCAGTGCCGCAGAGTCTGGTCGGACAGCTGCGCCACGTCGGCGACTTGTTGGGGGGTAAGCCTTAGCATAGTTTGATTGTAATTTCCACTCATCTTGTTGTCGACAACAAGATGAGTGGTTGCGGGCGCTGATCGCGCTTGCGCTTACAGCGATGAGCACCACGGCGATGGCCAACTGGGCGCCGAGGAAACCGAGCCGGTTCATGTCGGCTGGGAAGGATCGGAGCCACACGCTTAAGAACGAGAACGACACCCTTGCGGCGAAGACGATCAGGTCGCCGCGCGAGAACTGCAGCGCCAAGAGCCTGCCGGAGTCGCCTTGCAGCACGATGGTCAGCACGCCCACACAAGACATCAGCAGGCTCGCGACCTGCGCGGACCGAAGACCCTGTCCGAATACAACCGCGGCCATCAGCATGACAACCGATCGTCGAGTTCAGCGACTGCGCGTTGGACGCAGGCGTCGAGTGGAGCACGTTGCCACTGCGGAACCCGCCACCGACCGCCTTCGTGTGCTCGCGAGTTACGTCGGAGGACCTTCGCAAGTAGGTTCGCGGCGGCTTGGTTGCAGGCACGGTTCAACATCTTGGCCTTCGGAGGTATGACCAGCCATACTCGGCTACTCCGGTGTCACGATCAGGTGTCACGTTTTTCCGTCAAAATCCACCGGTCCGCCAAGAAAGTCATTGAAAATCAACAGGTTGTGGGCGTGGGGTTCGAGTCCCATCAGCCACCCCATTCAAACATTCCAGCGCACCGCGCACCGTCTCATGACGGTCCAAAGCCCCGAAGTCGATCCACGACCCCGGGGCTTTTTTGTTGGCTGATTGCCTCACGGCGTCTCGTGATGTCTTGCGCCGTCGGGAGTTGCTGCCTGTTTCCCTGCGTGGGCTGGTGGCAGGGCAATCCAAGCGGTTGAAGCCCGTTTTGCAAATGGTGCGCCGCAGCATCGCGCGGCAGTGGCTCGGTCAAGCGAAATTGAAGTCTGACGATCACCGGGGAATGCCATGTGTTGCATTTCCGTTGCCGAACGTAAACTTTTTTCGCGTCAATTGGGCGCTCGTTCTTTCAGAGAGGAGAACCTCAAAATGCTCGGCATGAATTCATTGAAGGTTTTGGCGGCGGCGACGATGGTTCTGGGAATCGCAAGCAACGCGTCTGCTGAATGCAAGTTTGATGATGGCGGCATCGTGCAGAACAATCACCTGACGAGATTCAACACGAATCTGAATGGTGAGGCGCAGTACAAGAAGACCTTCACGGACACCGCAATGGCGGGGAAAAAGCGCACGGTCACCGCCGTTGGCCAATGCGATGCGATCGTGTACGAGGCCAAGGGCCCACACATTCGAATCAAGAGCGGGAAAAGCGGCGACGTGCCTGCGGATGCTCGTGGCGTGGGTTGCCAATGCAAGGGCTGATGTCCAGGACGCTCGTCAGCGGATGAGCGCCACTCATCGGGGGTGGCTTGGTCCGGCACGCGATCGTTGATCGTTGATCGGACTCGTCAGTTCGCCCTTGAACCAAGGCCCTCGCGGATGGCGCGTTGCGCATTGCACGTGCGGTTGTGCTGCGAGGGCCACGTCAGCAGCGTCATTCGGCGCGAGCGCGCCATTGAAAGAAGAAGATCGGGTGTCGCGCGTGCCGTGCCCCGCGACCACACCAACGCCTTGATGGCGTCGCCGCCCGCTGGGGATGAGCCGCTGGCAGCGCTCAACCACGCCGTGACCTTTCGAGGGCGATGCGCCCGGCGCCGTTATCGTTCGGGCATGAGCACCACCCACACCATCCCCGGCGCCGTGTTGACCGAGCGCGAGCACCGCGTGCCGCTGGTGCATGGCGAGCCTCAGCGCGGCACGATCAGTGTGTTCACCCGCGAGGTCTCGGCACCCGATGGGCGCGACCGGCCGCTGCTGGTCTACCTGCAGGGCGGGCCGGGCTTTGAGGCCACGCGGCCGAGCAGCCCGCCGTCAGGCTGGATCGCGCGGGCGTTGCTTGACTTCCGGGTGCTGTTGCTGGATCAGCGCGGTACCGGGCGCTCGACGCCGGTCGGACCGGTCATTCCCGGCGCCACGCCGGCGGCCCAGGCCGAGTACCTGACCCACTTCCGCGCGGATTCGATCGTGCGCGACCTCGAGCGGATCCGCGCCGAACTCAACGTCGACCGCTGGAGCTTGCTGGGCCAGAGCTTTGGCGGCTTCACCGCACTCAGCTACCTGTCGCTCGCGCCCGAAGGCCTGCGCGAGGTGTTGATCACCGGCGGCCTCGCCCCGGTCACCGGTCGGCCGGTGGACGAGGTCTACGCCGCCACCTGGGCACGCACGCGCGAGGCCAACGAGCGGTACCACGCGCGCTACCCCGGCGACCGCGCTCGCCTGCGGCAACTGCTGCACCGGTTCGACCACGAGGAGGTCCGCCTGCCCGACGGCAGCCGCTTGAGCGCACGCCGCTTCCGCCAGACGGGAGGGTGGTTGGGTGACAGCGGCGGCTTCGAACGGTTGCACGCGTTGCTGGAGCTGCCGGTCGAGTCGCCGGCGTTCCGCTGGGACGCCATGACCGCGTCGCCCTGGGAGCGCAACCCGCTCTACGCGACGCTCCACGAGTCCTGCTATGCCGATGGCGGCGCCACGCGCTGGTCGGCGCACCGCCTGGCCCCTGAAGACGCTGTGACGGGTGACCTGCTCGGCGGGGAGCATGTTTTTCCTTGGATGTGGGACGAGCACATGGGCCTGCAGGGCCACCGCGAGGCCGCGCAGCGCCTGGCCGAGCACGCGTGGCCGCGGCTGTACGACGACGACCGGCTCGCGCGAAACGAGGTGCCGGTGGCGGCCACGGTGTACGTGGACGACATGTACGTCGACCGGGCGATCGCCGAGGACACCGCGCGCCGCGTGCGCGGGCTGCGCAGCTGGGTCACCAACGAATACGCCCACAACGGGCTGCGGGCCGATGGCGAGCGCATCCTGAGCCGGTTGCTCGACATGGTCCGCGGTCGCGCGTGACCCCGCGGCCGGTGCGCCACGGCAGGGTGCACGACCAGGGCGCGACGTCCGGGCACCAAGCCTGGGGCGCCCGTCCACCCCGTCAATAGCGTGCGCTGCCCGGAAAGGCCGCCTGCCCCAGCGCGGCGGCTTCGCGGCGCTTGTCGTCGGTCAGCGCGCGGAACAATTGGCCGGTCTGTCGCGACCGGGTGCCCATCAGCCGCAGCATCGGTGGCGCCATCCACAGCCAGTCCCAGCGCGACGCTTTGGGCGGCGCCGGTGCCGGCGAGGGGCCGGTCACGTGGGCGTCGACCAAGCGGTACCAGCCCACCGCGGCGTCGTTCGTGCGCTGGCTGAAGGCCTCCCAAAGCATGACGGCATAGAGGCTGACCACGAGCGAGCCAAAGCCCCATTGGCCGATCGCCACCACGCTCGCGGCGTCACCGCCGCCCACCGCACCCAGCAGCCAAGTCGCGCCGCCGCCCAGGACCGCGGCCAATGTGGGCACGACGAGCAGGCGCACGATGAAGCGCCGGCTTTCTGCGGTCTGGCGCAGGTGGATGGCGGCGGTGCGCGCCGCGGCTTCCGCCAGGCCCACGCTCAGCACGTCGTGGCCGAGGGCGAGGTAGCAGGTGGGTTCGGACTGCCCAGGCTCGGCCACGCGGACCTCGCGCAGCACGCGCACCTCGGGGCGCAGCAGGTGGTCCACCAGCAAGGCGGCGTGCCGGCGGTCGTCGTCGGCGGTTTGGGCGAGGCTGGGCAGCAGCCAGCGGTTGACGCTGGGCACGCTGCGGGCCAGCTGCTGGCCGAGCTCGGCGACGAACGAGCCGCGCACGGCGAATTTGGTGGTGGGCGCGCCGTCGGCCTGGCGGGTCACCAGGCCACCCAGCGCGTCCTTGGTGGTGCGCCACAGTCGTGTGGCGTCCATGAGCCGCAGTTCATGCCGGTCGCAGAAGTCGCCAATGGCTTGGTCGATCAGGTCTTCGATGACGATTTCGACGGCGCCGATGTCGTCCAGCATGGCGCGGGTGACGCGGGCCACACGGGGCTCGCTGGGCAGGGCATTGGCCTGCCCGCCCGGCGGGGGCAGGGTGGCGAGGGCTTGTTCGCACAGGCGCACGCAGACGATTTGCAGGCAGGTGAGGGCGCCAGGCCCGGGGAATCGCTGCGCCACCCGCTCGGCCAGCGCACGTGGCAGGCCAGGCTCGAACTCCACGCGGTAGTCATGGCCGTGCGGCGCGCGAAAGACCTGGTCAAGCGGCCCCGTCACGGCCCGCTCGAGCGTGGCCGCGGTGAACGCTTGAAGGTAGAAGGGCGCCACGGGCATGGCGGGCCCGAGGCGGCGGCGCAGCTCGTGGTCGAAGCGGCCGTAGAACTCGGTGCGCATCGAAATCAGGAATTGAATCCACGTCGAGCGCTCGCAATAAGCCGCGAGGAAGTCGAAGAACTGCGCCACGGCCCGCTCGGACGAGGCACCCACGCGCAGCGTGAACACCTCTTCGGCCTGGTCGATCACCAGCAGCAGCGGCTGCTCCAGCCGCGGCGCCAGCGTCTCGAACCAGCGCACCAGCGCGCCGGGCTCGCTGGCCAGCGTGGGCGCGGCCTGCGCCCAGTCCGGCGCCATGCCCGTCGCCTCGAACCAGGCCGCGTGCTCGCCGGCGGGCACGGCGCCTTGTGCCAGCGTCACCGCCACGCCGGCGATTTGCGCCAGCGGGTTGTCGGTGGCGTTCACGAAGCTGGTGAAGGCGCCGTCACCGCCTTGGTCGTACACGGCGGTGTGGAAGCGCGGCGAGGTCAGTTCGGGGATCAGCCCCGCCTTCAGGAAGGACGACTTGCCGCAGCCCGTCTGACCGTGCAGCAGGACGATGCGCCAGCGGGCACGCCGGGCCACCAGCGCGCCCACCTGAGCCACCTCGGCCTCTCGGCCGCCGAAGATGGCGGTCTCGTCGAAGCCGTAGGTGCGCACGCCCACGTAGGGCGCCGAGGGCCGCGCGGGCGGGTCGGTGGCTAGCTCTTGCATGTCAAGGCCTCGCGCGAGTAGTTGGCCCCCTGCGGTGCGGCCGCGGGGTCGAGTCCCGGGGCAACGCCAGGCAGGTCGCGCGGCCGAATGCGCAGGCCGTCGGCGGCGTACAGCGCATACGCCAGCGACATCGGCAGGTGCTCGCGGCGCAGGCGGTCCAGCGCGCTGCGCAGCGTGGCCCCTTCACACAGCACCGCGTGCAGCAGGGCCACGGCAAACCGGAAGGCAAAGCGGTCGGGCACCTTGACCTCGGTGCCGATGATGGCGCCCACCGAGAACTCGCCCGCCAGCTCGGCGAAGCTGAAGCGCTCGCCCTCGCCGACGGTCTCGCAGCCGTTGAGGAACAAGATGGTGTGCTGCTCGACGTTGCCGCTGATCGTGTTGTCGAGCTTCGTGGCCAGCCGGCTGGCACTGAGCTCGTCACTCGCGGAGAACTGGAAGCGGCTGCCGTGCGCGTGGCCCAGCAGGTAGGCCAGCCGCACGGTGACGGCGCGGTCGGCGGCGAGCCGGTCGATGGCTTGTTCGAAGTCGCCGGTGGCGAAGGTCAGGCCGCGCGTGGCGCTGGCGATCACGGCCTGCAGGCGCTGCTGTTCTTGCGGGTCGGTCAGTGTGGCGATGACCTCGTCGTGGATGCGCCGGTGCATCAGCGCCAGGGCACCGAACTCCAGCGGGCCCACCGGCTCTCGCCGGGCGCCTGGGGCGCCGAAGGTGGCCACGGACAAGTCGTGCCGCAGGGACCAGAACACGCCATCCAGGCGGTGCGGCGACCAGCCCTCGGCCGGCGTGGCCACGCTGGGCGGCACGGTCAAGGACCACGGCAACATCAACGTCGGGTCGACCTTCAGCAGGACTTTCAAGCGCCCGGCGGCGTCGAGCGCCAGGTACTGGCGCCGGGCGTCGGCGGCGCGTGGTGAGCCTTGCGCGGCGAACAGCGCGTCAAACAGCTCGCGACCGGCCCGCACCAGCTGCCCGAGCGCAGCCAGCGTCGTGGCGTTGTCGCGCGACAGCATGTAACTGCGCAGGAACTGGTGCAGCTGGCTGCGCACCTGCAAGGCGGCGTCGACCAGGGCGCCGCGCCGGACCTTGTAGCTGAGGTCGGCGTTGTCGGCGTCCAGCCAGCGCAACTGAGTGACCTGCGCGTCCACCTCCTGCACCAGCAGCTGCAACGTGGGGGGTGGCGCGCTGGGTGCGGCGGGCGGCACCGTGGCGTGGGGCACCGTCGGCCCGGGTGGGGCGGTCGGTGTCATGCGGGCGGGGTGAACACCTCGAGCACCACCGGTTGGTCCGGCTCGTCGGGCACCCGCGCGTGCCGCAAGGACATCGGCAAGTGCGCCGACCGGGCCAGCATGTCCTCCCAGCTCGGCGCGTCCGCGGCGCTCATCTGCCAGTAGCGGGTCCAGCTGCCGGTGTTCTTGTACTGTGGTTCGTCCACGGTTTCGTGGGTGTGGCCCATGATCACGCAGCGGCAATCAGGCTGCTTCAAGAGGTCGCTTGCGGCGTCGCGCAGCAGCTGCGTCTCGTCGATCGTCAGGCCGCCGCGCAGCGACAGCATGCCGTCGTCGCCATCGTCGCCTCCGTCATGCCCTGAACCCAGGCCCAGCAGTGAATCCCCCGACAGCGGCACCGTGTCCAGGGCGTCCAGGTGGGCGAGCGCGAAGTCCAGCAGGTCGGTGGCCAGGTCGGGGTCGCGCGTGGCGAGCTCGAACGAGCGGCCGCCGGTGTCGCAGCCCAGGGCTTGCAAAGTGGCCGCGAACGCGCCGCCGCTGGCCTCGTCGATGGCGCGCAGCTGCGCGCCGGTGGTGGCCCCTTGGACGTCCAGCGCCAACAGGTTGCCGCTGTTCAGCAGCGCCTCGCTGCCCACGAAGCGCATGAAGGCGAGCGCCGACAAGGCCGCCCGCGCCGTGCCGCCGCTCAAGCGCAGCGCGCTCGTGCGGAAGATGGCGAAGAACTTGCTCATCGGCTTGATGTTGTCCACGAACGGGTACCGCGCGTCCAGCCCATTCAGGAAGCGCAGCAGGAAGCGCGTGCCCAGGCACTCCAACAGCCGCTCGCGCCCGGTGGCGTCGTGCACGATGGGCGGGCGGGCCGAGCCCCAGTATTCGATGGGCGGCTGAACCGTCGACACCACGAACTGATTGATCGGGTCGAACTGATGGCCGTGCTCGATCCACACGTGGGGCGCGCGGGCCGGGCGGTAGACGCGGTCCAGGTGCCAGTGCAAGCGCTGCCGGGCCTGCGCGTCGCCCCCGTGGATGCGGGCGCCGATGATCAGCTCGCGCACGTCGTCCCAGTAAAGGTCGGCGTCGTGGTTGCCCGGCAGGATGGTCAGCCGGGCACCGTCGCGCCGCACCAGGCGGCCGAGGGCGTCGAACACGGCCGGGTGTGCCGCCACGATGGACCGGGCCTTGGCACGGCTCGTGTCGCGGGTGAAGCACAGCGGCACGCCATCGATGGCCGTGGCCTCCAGGCCGTCGTCGCGCCAGGGGTCGGCCTGCACGAAGTCGAAGCTGTCGCCGTTGAGCACCAGCTCCACCCCGCTGGGTCCGCTCGCGAGCCCGTCGATGAAGGCCACCAGCGCTGCCTCGCAGCCGGGGTCGCAGTCGTCCAGCTCACCGGCGCCGATGTGCAAATCGCTGATCACGTGCAAGGGCATGGGCAGGGCCTCGCTGCGGGTGAAGGCCGGACCGGGACGCCCGACCGAATGTCGAGAATTGTGGCACTCGCACTCAGAAATGGGCGGTTCGGCCCTTCGGAATTTCACCCGGGTTGGGCGGCACCTTGCGCATTCCTGGAGGCCTTGGACCGCCGCCTGTCGCCGATGACCAAGAAAGCTGGGCCGATCGGGGGCGGTGCCGGCGTTCAACTCGCTTGCGTGCGAGTGATCCCGAACTCATCCGCAAATCGGGGAATGCCGACCGCCTTGCGCCGCAGACGCCCGCCGATCTGACGGCTTGACATGAATCGGCTTGTGGTTGCCAGCCGTCCAGAAGATTTCGACGGCCGAGTGGCCATCATTGAGGTCGCGCTTGAAATCGACCGGTGGCATCGGTTTGGCGATGCCAGAGGGCCGCATCCCGCGCCAACTCGACACCGTGCAGGGCGTCATGGACAGGACCGCCAAGCGTGTGAAGCCTGGCGTCCTGGGTCAGGTACGGCGCAGCGTGCCCCGTGTTGTTCAGCCTCTGTCGGCCCAGTTCCAAAGCGGCCGGGCAAACGGCTCGCCCGGCCTCGCATTCACTGCTTCCAGCACTGAGAAGCGATCATCCGCGGCCCCGATGCCGATCGGTGGTCCGAGGCGTTGCAGATTTGTTCGGCTTGTGCGGTGATCAGGCGTGCGGCGTCGGCGGGTTCGGTGGCCATCACCGTTTGCAAGACGCTGCCGCCCGGCTGTTCACACACGACGCTGCACACGTGGTCGACCGAATACGACGCGGTTGGTCTGTAGAAATCAGCGGCTCCCGGAGCGGCGCAAGCGCCCACGAGCGTGGAGATGGCAATCACCACGGCGATGCGAGCGATGGAATGGGTCATTGGGTGCTCCTGATGGATGAAATGCGTGAAACTTGAGAAAGGACTGGCACTGACCTCTGGCAACAGAGGGTCGGTGGGCAGCGTCTGAAGGCATCCAACGGCAACTCAGTTCGGGCGTTCATGGCCCATGGCGTGTTGAGCGCCAGCGGTCCATGAAATGCCTTCACTTCGAGATTCCGTTGATGGAACCGCAGCGTCGTTCATCGTGCGCCGCGAGCACCTGTGGTGTATGTACGGGGCCGCACCCACTGCCGTGGTCCATGGCCAAGCCCTGATGGCACTCCACAAGGCGTTGCCATTGGTGCGTGGCCATGAGTTCGCTTTGACTGACCACGGGCCGCATGGACCCATGTCCACTCACAGGCGAGGCATTCGACCTGCATGCGACGTCAAGCACATTGATATTCGCTTCGTCCCGGCCCCGCCACGCGCGGCATGGGCATGGGCATGGGGTTGGGTGACTCCAGTGCGACGTTGCGCTGGTTCGGCACATCGCATCTCACCCGCATCCGCCTTGCTGCGTCAGCGCGGCGTCGATCCCGGTGATGCACGACACTGCGCACATGGCCATGCTGACACCACCGCACCAGAACCGGCCCGAACCAGAGCCCGGTGCGGACACCGCTTGCCGCGACTGTCCGCTCAGGCCGCTGACGCTGTTCCACGAGGCGACGGGTGAAGAGCTGACGTTGGTGCAATCGCTGAAGCGCCGCGAACGGCAGCTTGCCGCTGGCGAGTCTTTGATCCACGAAGGCCAGACGGACGCGCCGCTGTACACGCTGCTGCGGGGCTGGGCTTTTCGCTACAAGACGCTCAGCGATGGGCGACGGCAGATCCTCAGCTTCCTGTTGCCCGGTGACTTCGTCGGCGTGCAGCAGAAAATGGGCGATGCGGCCGCGCACGGCGTCGAGACCCTCACCGATGCCCGGCTGTGCGTGTTTCAGCGCGACGCGCTGTGGGAACTGCACCGCCGCAGCCCGATGATGGGTTTCAACATCACTTGGCTCACGGCGCACGAGGAATCGATGGTCGACGACACGTTGCTGTCGGTGGGCCGCCGCAGCGCCGAAGAGCGCATCGCGTCTCTGCTGATCCTGCTGTTCAAGCGCGCGGGCGCGCTGCAAGCCGATGGGGGTGCGGGTGGCGTGGCCTTTCCGCTGACTCAGCAGCACATCGCCGACGGGCTCGGCCTGTCGCTCGTGCACACCAACAAGACCTTGCGCAAGCTCGAACGCCGCGGATTGCACCGAATCGCCGATGGTCGACTCTTCCTTCGCGATGTGAAAACCATGGCCCGTCTGGCAGACCTGTACGGCGACGGTCGCCCGCCGCCGCGGCCGCTGGTCTGAGCAGCTGGCCCTGTCGTTGGCGCCCTGTGGTGGGCCTGTGTCTTTCGACACATGAGATCGTCATGGCAGCTCCTAGATTGCGGTGCTTCGGCCCTTGGGTCATTCACGGAGCACGCGCCATGAGCACCGGTCGCCCGTTTCCACCGAACAACCAATTGCTGGCGTCGCTGCCGCCTGAGGTCGCTGACGCACTGAAGCCGCGGCTGGAGGCCGTCGACCTCGCCACCGGCGCCACGCTTTACTTCGCCGGTTCCGTGTTGCTTCATGTTTACTTCCCCGTCACGGCGGTGGTGTCGCTGGTGGCGCCTTTGCAAGACGGCTCCTGCACCGAAGTGGCGGTGGTGGGCCGGGAAGGCGTCTCCGGGGTGTGCGCGTTCATGGGCGGCGGCAAAGCGCTCAGCAGTGCCGTGGTGCAACGCTCGGGCCTGGCGTATCGGATGAGCGCGCGGGACATCGCCGACTTGACGCGCGATGTCGAGCCGGTGCGACAGCAGTTGCTGCGCTACACCCAGGCGCTGTTCGTGCACATGGCGCAGACCGCGGCCTGCCACCGCCACCACGAGCTCGTTCAAAAGCTGTCTCGCTGGCTGCTTCAACACTTGGATCGTCAGGCCGACGGCACGATCAGGGTCACGCACGAGCGCATCGCCGGCATGTTGGGGGTGCGTCGCGAAGGCGTGACCGGGGCCGCCCTGAAGCTGCAGCGCAGCGGCCTGATCCGGTACCACCGCGGCCTCATCCAGGTGCTTGATCGAAGCGGTCTGGAGCAGCGAAGCTGTGAGTGTTATGGCGTTGTGGAGAAGGCCTATGCGCAGCTGCGCAGCGGGTCGTCCCTGTGGCCCCGGGCGGCCTGACATGGTCACCACACCGTGACCGACGTCAACCTGCCCGCAGGGTGCTCTCCGAACGTGGCTTCACGTGCTGATCGGACCAAATGCCGAGACGATCCGCGTGAACTTCCATCGAACGGACGGCGGCCAAGCCGGTCCGTTCGGGCCGTTCGGGCCGTTCCATGGGTTGGATCGAGGGGCATGTTGCGCGCGTGACGGCGCGGGTGACCGCACGCTGGCTGCAACGCAGGGGCATGACCAAGGGACCAGAAGGCGCCGTGGAACTCACCGTCGGCGCAGCCTCGCGCTCTTGCGGGTGCGTTCATAGAAATCTGGTGGCTTGCCCTGCACCCACGCCAGAAACCTCGACACGCCCGGGTGGGCGCGCAAAGCGTCGAGCCGGTGGTATTGGCGCGCCAACTCGTCTTCGGTCAACAAGGCGTGCAGTTGGCGGTGGCAAATGCGGTGCAGCGGCACCGTGAGGACGCCTCCGCGCGACTTGGGGACGAGGTGGTGGGCGTCGCGCTGTGACGGCGGGATGGGCCGGTCGCACAAGGGGCAAACCACGTTGTCGGAGACGCTGGCCGCGGCCGCCATCGGGCGGATGGCGTCCTCCGCCTCGGCCAATCGGCGACGGATGCGCCCCTTCATCGCCCGGTCATCGCCCCGTTCGTCACACGCACCCCGCGCACGGCTCCCAGCGGCGGCCTTCAGCCCGCCAGACGCACCAGCACGGCCGCCGCCGCCACGATGTGCGCCAGCGTGACCGCGACCGACAAGCCGTGCAGGCGGGCGAAGCGCTGCCTCAAACCGCGGTCGGTGGCGTCGTTGATGGCCGGCATCAGCACCTGGCGCGCGGGCACGGTGGTCAGGGCGATCGCAGCCAGCGCGAGCGCGCCGGTTCGGTCCACCGTGGCGGCCAGCAAAGCCGCCAGCACCGCCACGCCGATCACGAACAAGTAGAACGGGGGAAAAGCCTTGCGGATCAAGGCCCGAGCCTGGTCCATGGGCAAGGCAGTGAACAGAAACGCCGCGAACCCGCCGGCAAACAGTAGCATGCCGCCGAACAGGCCGGCGGTGGTCAACAAGGCTGCGAGGCGAAGCAGATCGGCCGACATCAGAATCGGGTCTCCAGGGCGATGGCCAATGGACTGGGGTGGTGGAAACTCGACGGGCGCAGTGCGCGGGCCGACGTCGCAAGAGCGGCCGTGGCCGCAGGCGACAAACCCACGACACAACCGATCACGTGATTCTTCTCAACCTGGGACTCTTTGACTGTCAAAGGGTCTTGTGCGGAAGCGTTGGGGTGATTGCGGCCGCACGGCAAGGTCAGGAAACCCCCACGGCCAGCGCCGTTGTCCCGTTGGACGACTTCAACCAGGGGGCCATGGGTCTCCCACCGATACAGTCGTGGGCAATGAGCCGCCATCCACCCGCCACGCCCACTGCCCCGAACCGTGCCGACGCTACCGCAGGCGCCGACGGCCCACGCCGCTTCGACCGGTTGGACGCGCTGCGCGGCGCCGCCGTCGTGTGGATGGCGGTGTTCCACTTCTGTTTTGACCTGAACCACTTCGGCTTCATCTCGCAGGACTTCCGAGGCGACCTGGTGTGGACCCTGCAGCGCACCGCCATCGTTTCGATGTTCTTGTTTTGCGCCGGGCTGGGCCAGGCGGTGGCGTGGCAACAGGGGCTGACGTGGCCGCGCTTTTGGCGGCGCTGGAGACAGGTGGCGGCTTGCGCGCTGCTGGTGTCGGCCGGCTCGGCGCTGATGTTTCCGCGCAGCTTCATCTTCTTCGGTGTGTTGCACGGACTGGCGGTCATGCTGATCCTCACCCGCCTGGTGGCCCATGGGGTCACCCGGGACCGCTGGGTGTGGCTGGCCGCGGCCCTGGCCGTCAGCGCCCCGTGGTGGCTGGCCCACCCGGCCTTCGACGCCCGAAGCTGGGCCTGGGTGGGGCTGGTCACGCGCAAGCCCGTCACCGAAGATTTCGTGCCGGTGCTGCCTTGGGTGGGCGTCATGTGGGCCGGACTGGCCTCGGGCCGCTGGCTGCTGCGCCACCACCCCAGCGGGCTGAGTGGGCCCTTGCCCTCGGCGTGGCGCCCGCTGGCAGCGCTCGGGCGCTGGTCGCTGTCGTTCTACATGGTCCACCAGCCGGTGCTGATCGGCGCCTTGATGGCGGTGGCGGCCCTGCGGCTGGGCCGCTGAGCGCGACGGCGTCAACCAGGGCATCGGCGCCACACCGCGGGCCGACCCGACCGCACCGCCGACGCCGACGCGTTGCAACTGGTTGCCGTCGCGTCAGCGAATGCCCCTCAAGTTTGGATTGGCCCTGCCGAAATCACGACTGAACAGGGAAGGTGTCACTTCCCTTGAAAGGTCCGCCGGGCCGGGGAGATCACCATGTTGGGCAATGCCGTGTCTGCTGCTGTTGAACGTCTGTACGCCGGGAGCGGGTTTGCCGACGACCGCCGCGCCGTGCAACGCGTGTCGCCGGTGTCGCAGGTGGCTGCGGTCGAGCGCGTGCGCGCCGTGGCCGAAGAAGACCCGCGCAGCACCGACAGCCGCACCGAACGTGAGCAAAGCGCGCGCCGCCAGGCGCTGGCCCAGGGCGTCAAGGCCGTTTTCGAGTCCTCGGTGATGGGCGAGCTGACCAACGCGGACGGCAGCGCCGTCGACGGCTTGGACGCCGACAAACCCGCCGCGGACCGTCAGAAGGCGGCGCCCACCGACCCGGTGCTGGAAGAGGCCATCCTGCGGTTTGTCCACACGATGTTTCGCACCATCGCCGAGATGGACGGCAAGGCCGAGCAGGATGGCGAGGCCCCCGACGACGCCACGCGCAACGGATCCAGCCGCAGCGCGCTGGCCGCCCGCATCGAGCGGTTTGCCCAGCGCATCGCCGACGGGCGCGTCGACCTGTCCCCGTCGCCGGCCGCGGCGGTCGGCTCGTCCCCGAAACCTGTGGTGGGCGCCGACGGCACCCCGACGCCGGTGCAGCCCGACCGCGACCTGGGCCGGGCCTTTGCCGAGGTGCTGCAGGCCCTGAAGGGCAACGCGGTGCAAAGCGACGGTGCGCCGCAAGCGATGCGGTCCGACCTCGTGGCGCTGGTGCAGCGCCTGGCCCAGGCGATGAACGGCGCCCCGCCCGTGGACCCGGGCCTGCCCACGCAGGGCGGCTTGCTGAGCGAGCGGGCCTGAGGCCGCCAACGCCCTCGCAGCACCCACCTCACCCAGGGCGCGGCCTCCGTTTGGCGCGACCGGATTGCCCGACCTTCACTGGCCGATGAACTGGGCCAACGCCTGCGCCGCCCCGCGCAGCGCGGGCGGGGAGGGCGTGTCGATCACGTACGTGGGGATGCGCCGAAGGTAGTCGGCGTAACGGCCCTTGGCTTCGAAGCGTTCGCGGAACCGCGAGTCGTCGATGGCCCGGCCCATGGCGGGCACGATGCCGCCACCGATGAACACGCCGCGCTGGGCGCCGAGCGTCAGGGCGAGGTTGCCGGCGGCGCTGCCCAGCAGCGCCAGGAACAGGTCGACCGCCGTCACGCAATGCGGGTTGGCGCGCGTCATGGCCTGTGACACCACGTCGCGTGGGTGAGCGATGGCCGCGCTGGCCGTGCCCGACCCAGCAAGCGCCTCGACCGCGCGCAGCAGCGTCAGCAGCCCAGGCCCGCTGAGCACGCGCTCCGCCGAGGCGTGGCCGTGCCAGCGGCGCACTTCGCGCAGGACCGCGTCTTCAAAGTCGACGTGGCCGGCCAGGGTCACGTGGCCGCCTTCGCCGGCAATCGGGCTGTAGCCGCCCCCCGGCGCGCTCAACAGGCCGCCCACGCCCAGCCCGGTGCCGGGCCCCATCAAGGCCCAGGCGCGCCCCGCCACGGGTTGGCCGCCGCCCACTTGCCGGAACTCGTCCGCCGCCAGCACCGGCAAGGCCATCGCGAGGGCCGTGAAATCGTTCATCACGAGCAGGGTTTCGAGCCCCAGGGCCTGCTGCAAGGCCTGGACCGAAAACGACCAGGGCAGGTTGGTCATCTGCACGTGGTCGCCGTCAACCGGCGACGCGATGCCGATGGCGCCGTGCGTTGGCCGGGCGTTCGTTTGGGTCAGGAAGTGCCGAAGCAGGGCCTCGGCGCTGTCGAAATCGGCACAGGCCAGGTTGACGACGCTGTGCAAGGCCGCGCCCACACCGTCTTGCAGCGCCAGTCGGGCGTTGGTGCCGCCGATGTCGACGAGCAGGTGGCGGGTCGCCATGGGTGGGTCCTTGCCGTGTGGCCGGGCGGCCTGGTGGCCGGCTGGCCGGTTGGCTGGTTGAACGGGACAGGGCGCGGCCGTGGTCGCCGCGCCACCCGCCGGGTGCTCAGGCGCCGCCGTCGCCAGCGTCCGACACGCCGCCCATCGCGTGGCTGTAACCCCCGTCCACGTACGTGATTTCTGAGGTCACGCCCGCGGCCAAGTCCGAAAGCAAGAACGCAGCCACATTGCCCACGTCGTCGATGGTGACGTTGCGCCGCAGCGGCGAGCCCTGTGCCACCGCGTCCAGCATCTTGCCGAAGCCCTTGATGCCCGAGGCGGCCAGCGTCTTGATGGGCCCGGCCGAAATGCCGTTGACCCGCACCCCGCGGGGGCCCAGGCTGCTGGCCAGGTAGCGCACGCTGGCTTCCAGCGAGGCCTTGGCCAGGCCCATGGTGTTGTAGTTGGGCACGCTGCGCACGGCGCCCAGGTAGCTCAGGGTCAACAGCGCGGCGTTCGGGCGCAGCAGCGGCAGGGCGGCCTTGGCCATCGCCGGGAAGCTGTACGCCGAGATGTCGTGGGCGACGCGGAAGGCCTCGCGCGACAGCCCGTCCAGAAAATCGCCGGCGATCGCTTCGCGCGGGGCGAAGCCGATGGAGTGGACGAAACCGTCGAACTGCGGCCAGTGCTGCCCGAGCTGTTCGAAGGTGGCGGCAATCTGGGCGTCGTCGCCGACGTCGCAGTCGAAGATCAGGCTGGAGCCGAATTCGGCTGCGAAGCCGGTGATGCGGTCCTTGAAGCGCTCGCCCACGTAGCTGAAGGCCAGCTCGGCGCCTTCGCGGTGGCAGGCGCGGGCGATGCCGTAGGCGATGGAACGGTTGGACAGGACGCCCGTGATCAACAGCCGCTTGCCGGCAAGAAAGCCCATGCGAGGTCTCCGAAGTGCGTGAAGGAGCAACAAAAGGGCCGCGAGTGTCGCACGGGCCCGCAGCGCTGACGCAACGTTGCAACCTTGTACGGCCTGTCAGGTCGAGCTACAATTCTGGTTTTCCAAGAAAGCTGCATGGGCGGATTCTTCCGGCCCATTTTTTTTGCCCAAACCGCTTCGTGGGCCGCAAACGGCGCGCCCAAAGCGCCACAAATTAGCGCAAGGATTCTGCACTCTGTGAACTGGTTGGACGCTGTTGAAACCACCGTGACCTCGCTCGGATACGACCTCGTCGACACCGAGCGTGCGGCCCGCGGCTTGCTGCGCGTCTACATCGACAGGGTGCCCGGCCGGGCTTACGACACCGGCGTGGGCGAATTCATCACCGTTGACGATTGCGAAAAGGTCACCCGCCAGCTTCAGCACGTGCTGGAGGTGGAGGGCTGCGACTACGAACGGCTTGAAATTTCATCGCCTGGCCTCGACCGGCCCCTGAAGCGCGAGTCCGATTACGCCCGCTTCGCCGGTGAACGCGTGGTGATCACCTTGAAGCTGCCGTTTCAAGGGCGCAAGAAATTCGAAGGCGTGCTTCACGCGGCGCCAACCGCTGAAGCCGAAGGCTTGGCCGCCAACGCGGGCGCGCCCGCCAAGGCGGCGCCTTGGCGTCTGGTGTTCCACGACGGCAAGGCCGATCAGGCCCTGGATTTTTCGCTGGAAGAAGTGCGGGAAGCCCGGCTGGTGCCGGTGGTTGATTTCAAGGGGCGCCGATTTGCGCCGGCCCCCGACACGGTACCGGCGGCCAAGCCGGTGGCTGGGGAACAAGAAGACGGAGGTCTTGAAGAATGAACCGCGAACTGTTGATGCTGGTGGACGCGATCTCGCGCGAGAAGAGTGTGGACATGGAAGTGGTGTTCGGCGCCGTCGAGTCCGCGCTGGCGTCCGCGTCCAAGAAGCTGCATGGCGGCGAGGTGGACATCCGTGTGACGGTGGACCGTGAGACCGGCGAATACGAGACCTTCCGCCGCTGGCACGTCGTGCCCAACGAGGCCGGCTTGCAGTTGCCCGACTCCGAAATCCTGCTGTTCGAGGCCGCCGAGCAAATTCCCGACATCGAAGTCGACGACTACATCGAAGAGCCGGTGGAATCGGTGTCGATCGGCCGCATCGGCGCCCAGGCCGCCAAGCAAGTCATCCTGCAGAAAATCCGTGACGCGGAGCGCGAGCAGTTGCTCACCGACTTCCTGTCGCGCGGCGAAAAGATCATGGTCGGCACCGTCAAGCGCCTGGACAAGGGCGACGTGATCGTCGAGTCCGGCCGCGTCGAAGGCCGCCTGCGCCGCAGCGAAATGATCCCGAAGGAAAACCTGCGCACCGGAGACCGCGTTCGCGCCTACATCGCCGAGGTCGACCCCACGTTGCGCGGCCCGCAAATCCTGTTGTCGCGCAGCGCACCGGGTTTCATGATCGAGCTGTTCGCGCAGGAAGTGCCGGAAATCGAGCAAGGCCTGCTGGAAATCAAGAGCTGCGCTCGCGACCCGGGTTCGCGCGCCAAGATCGCGGTGGTGTCGCACGACAAGCGCGTCGACCCCATCGGCACCTGTGTGGGTGTCCGCGGCTCGCGGGTCAACGGCGTCACCAACGAATTGGCCGGCGAGCGGGTCGACATCGTGCTGTGGTCGGAAGACCCGGCGCAGTTCGTCATCGGCGCGCTGGCCCCGGCCAATGTGCAGTCCATCGTGGTCGACGAAGAACGCCATGCCATGGACGTCGTGGTTGACGAGGAAAATTTGGCCATTGCCATCGGTCGCGGGGGCCAGAACGTGCGCCTCGCGTCCGAGCTGACCGGCTGGCGCATCAACATCATGACGGCCGAGGAATCCAGCGCGAAGCAAGCCGCGGAATCCGAAGGCGTGCGCAAGATGTTCGTCGACAAGCTCGACGTTGACGCTGAGGTGGCCGACATCCTGATCGCCGAAGGCTTCGCGAGCCTGGAAGAAGTCGCCTACGTTCCCATGCAGGAAATGCTGGAGATCGAAGGATTCGACGAAGACACCGTCAACGAATTGCGCACCCGTGCCAAGGACGCGCTGTTGACGATGGAGATCGCCAAGGAAGAAAAGGTCGACGATGTGTCGCAAGACCTGCGCGACCTCGAAGGCCTGACGCCCGACCTGATCGGCAAGTTGTCGGACGGCAATGTGCACACCCGCGATGAGCTGGCCGACCTGGCCGTTGATGAATTGACCGAGATGACCGGCATCGACGAAGCCCAGGCGAAGGCGCTGATCATGAAGGCGCGCGAACACTGGTTCACCACCTGAACCCGACCGCCGCGCCCCGCGCCACCCGCCGCACCGCAAGATCCACGCAAGGAAAGCAACAATGGCTGTGACCACCGTCGCACAACTCGCCGCAGAGCTGAACCGCTCCGCCACGGCACTGCTCGAGCAGCTGCAATTGGCGGGTGTCGGCAAGGCGTCGACGGACGACGCCCTCACCGAAGTCGACAAGGAACGCCTGCTCGACTACCTGCGCACCAGCCACGGCACGACCGGCGGCGACCGCAAGAAGATCACGCTGACACGCAAGTCGACCAGCGAGATCAAGCAGGCCGACGCCTCTGGCAAGGCGCGCACCATCCAGGTGGAAGTGCGCAAGAAGCGCACCTTCATCAAGCGCGACGACAGCCCGGGCGCCGGCATGGAAGAGCAGTCGCAAGCCGCGCTTGAGCAGGCTGAACTGGCCCGCCGCGAGTCGGAGGCCGAGCAACAGGCCGAAGCCCTGCGCCAGCAGGAAGCCGAGCTTGAAGAAAAGCGCCGCCTGCGCGAAGAGGCCGCCCGCATCGAACGCGAAGCCGCTGAGGCACGCCAACGCGAGGCCGCCGCCGCTGCTGCTGCCGCCGCGGAAGCCGCTGCGGCCGAAGCCGCTGCCGCGGCAGCCGCCGAAGCGGCCAAGGCTGCCGCCAACGCCACCGCCGCAAGCGCCGCCCCCAGCACCGCAGCCAAGCCAGCCAGCAACGCCGCGGCGCGCGCCGCCGCCGCTGCTGAGGCGGCCGCCTTGAACGCCAGCGCCAAGGCCCGCCGCGCCGGTCCGAAGGTCGCCCCCGCACCCGCAGTGGAGCCGCCTGCGGTCGCCGCCCCGGTGGCTGAGCCCGCCGCTGCGGTGACGCCCACGGCCACCGCCGCCGCGCCGGTCAGCACCGCCACGGCCGCACCCGCTGCAGCTGCCACGCCCGCCGCCGCCCCGCCGGCCGATCCGCCGCGCCCCGGCCTTCGCGTGATCAAGGCCGCCGACGTCGTCGACGAAGAGAAGCAACGCGCCCTTGACCTCGCCAAGCGCCGCAAGGCCGCCGAGGACGAAGCCGCCGCCATCCGCGCGATGATGAACGCACCCAAGAAGGTGCTGACGGCCAAGAAGCCCGAGGAGCCGCCCAAGCCGGAAGCCGGCAAGGAAGGCATCAAGGGCACCATCCACAAGCCGGCGGCCACCGCCGGCGCACCGGGCAGCACCACCGCCAAGCCCGGCGACAAGAAGTCCGTCAAGTCGGAAAAGTTGTCGTCCAGCTGGGCCGACGACGCCGCCAAGAAGCGCGGCCTCAAGACCCGTGGTGACACCCCGGCCGGCGCCAGCGCGCGCCCGGGCTGGCGTGCCCCGCGTGGTGGCCGCCGTGGTGACCGCAACGACGGCGCCCCGTCAACCTTCGTCGCGCCGGTCGAACAGCAGGTGCAAGAAGTGCACGTGCCCGAAACCATCAGCGTGGCCGACCTGGCGCACAAGATGAGCGTGAAGGCGTCCGAGGTCATCAAGCAGCTGATGAAGCTGGGCCAGATGGTCACCATCAACCAGCAGCTGGACCAGGAGACCGCGATGATCGTGGTCGAAGAAATGGGCCACACCGCGTTGGCGGCCAAGCTCGACGACCCGGAAGCCTTTCTGGAAGAGGGCGACGACGCCGAGGCCGCGCACGAGGCGCTGCCCCGCGCGCCGGTCGTCACCGTCATGGGCCACGTCGACCACGGCAAGACCTCGCTGCTGGACTACATCCGCCGTGCCCGCGTGGCCGCGGGCGAAGCCGGCGGCATCACGCAGCACATCGGCGCTTACCACGTCGACACGCCGCGCGGCATGATCACCTTCCTCGACACCCCGGGCCACGCGGCCTTCACCGCGATGCGTGCCCGTGGCGCCAAGGCCACCGACATCGTCATCCTGGTGGTGGCGGCCGACGACGGCGTGATGCCGCAAACGAAGGAAGCCATCGCCCACGCGAAGGCGGCCGGCGTTCCGTTGGTGGTGGCGATGAACAAGGTCGACAAGCCCGACGCCAACCTGGAGCGCCTGAAGAGCGAGCTGGTGGCCGAGCAGGTCGTGCCCGAAGAGTTTGGTGGTGATTCGCCGTTCGTGCCCGTGTCGGCCAAGACCGGTCAGGGCGTCGACGACCTGCTGGAGCAGGTGCTGCTGCAGGCCGAAGTGCTGGAACTGAAGGCCGCCAAGGACAGCCTGGCCAAGGGCCTGGTGATCGAAGCCAAGCTGGACAAGGGCCGCGGCCCGGTGGCCACGGTGCTGGTGCAAAGCGGCACCCTCAAGCGCGGCGATGTGGTGCTGGCCGGCTCCAGTTATGGCCGCGTGCGCGCCATGCTCGACGAGAACGGCAAGCCGACCGCCGAGGCGGGTCCGTCCATCCCGGTGGAAATCCAGGGCCTGACCGAGGTGCCGCAAGCCGGTGACGAGTTCATGGTGCTGTCCGACGAGCGCCGTGCCCGTGAAATCGCCACCTTCCGCCAAGGCAAGTACCGCGAAGTGACGCTGAACAAGCGCCAGGCCGCCAAGCTCGAAAACATGTTCGAGACCATGGGCGAAGGCCAGGCGCAGACGCTGCCGTTGATCATCAAGGCCGACGTGCAGGGCTCGCAGGAAGCGCTGGTGCAGTCGCTGCTGAAGCTCAGCACCGCCGAGGTCAAGGTGCAAGTGGTTCACGCCGCGGTCGGTGGCATCAGCGAGAGCGACATCAACCTCGCCATCGCGTCCAAGGCGGTCATCATCGGCTTCAACGTGCGTGCCGACGCCGGCGCGCGCAAGCTGGCCGAGCACAACGCGGTCGACCTGCGCTACTACAACATCATCTACGACGCGGTCGACGAGGTGAAGGCGGCCATGACCGGCATGCTGGCCCCGGAGCAGAAGGAAGAGATCATCGGCACGGCAGAGATCCGCACGGTGTTCGTGGCGTCGAAGATCGGCACCGTGGCCGGCTCGATGGTCACCGCCGGCCTGGTGCGCCGTGGCGCGCGCTTCCGCCTGCTGCGCAACAACGTGGTGGTCTACACCGGCGAAGTGGAATCGGTGCGCCGCATGAAGGACGACGTGCGCGAAGTCGCGGCGGGCTTCGAGTGCGGCATCAAGCTGAAGAACTACAACGACATCTCCGAAGGCGACCAGCTGGAAATCTTCGAGGTGAAGGAAGTGGCCCGAACCCTCTGACCGGTTCACGCCCTGTGGGATCAGGCCCCGCCAACCACAAGCTGGCGGGGTTTGTTTTTGCGGCGAGGCCCCAAGGGAAAACCCCATGCGACACAAGCGAACCATCCCCAACCGCAGTTTTCGAGTGGCCGACCAGATCCAGCGGGACCTGGCCGAGCTCATCCGCGACCTGAAGGACCCGCGCATCGGCATGGTCACGATCCATGCCGTCGAGGTCACGCCCGACTACGCCCACGCGAAGGTCTTCTTTTCGGTGCTGGTGGGCGACCCCCAGGCGTGCCAGGACGGCCTGAACGAGGCGGCGGGCTTCATCCGCAACGGCCTGTTCAAGCGCCTGCAGATCCACACCGTGCCCACGCTGCACTTCCTGTTTGACCGCACCACCGAGCGCGCGGCCGAGCTGAACGAGTTGATCAAGCAGGCCAACTCGACCCAGGCCAAGGACTGAGGCACGGATGTCGGCCGTCCCGCAGCGCCCCCGCACGCCACGCCGTCCCGTGCACGGCGTGTTGTTGCTCGACAAGCCCTTGGGCCTGTCGAGCAACGACGCCTTGCAGAAGGCGAAGCGGCTGTTTCGCGCCGAAAAGGCGGGCCACACCGGCACCCTCGACCCGTTGGCCACCGGGCTGCTGCCGCTGTGCTTTGGCGCGGCCACCAAGTTTTCCCAGATCAGCCTGGACGCCGACAAGCGTTACACCGCCACACTGAAGCTGGGCGTGACCACCACCACGGCCGACGCCGAGGGTGAGGTGATTGAGCGCCGACCGGTCGATGTGGACGCGCCCCGGCTGGTCGCCGCCTGTACCGCCTTCCTCGGCCCGATCCAGCAGGTGCCGCCGATGCATTCGGCGCTCAAGCACGAAGGCCGCGCCTTGTACGAGTACGCGCGCGCCGGCATCGACGTCGAAAGGCCGGCAAGGTCGGTGGTGATTCACGCCATCGACATCCTCCCACGCGACGATCAAGCCCCAGCCGACGAGTGGACCATCGACGTGCGCTGCAGCAAAGGCACCTACATCCGCACGCTGGCCGAAGACATTGGCCGCGCACTGGGCTGCGGCGCGCACCTGGCGGCGCTTCGGCGCACCGGCAGCGGGCCGATGACCCTGGACGGCGCCGTGACGCTGGAACAACTCGCCGACCTGACCGAGGCCGAGCGCGACGGTGCACTGCACCCCGTCGATTGGCTCCTGGCCGACTGGCCGGTGATGCGCTTGAACGACGACGACGCCGGGCGTTTTCTGAGCGGCGTGCGGCGGCGCTTTGCCGTGGCCGACGCGCCTCGGCTGCGCGTTTACGGGCCGCAGCCCCAGGCCTTCCTCGGCAGCGCCCACTTGACCGGCGGCGAGTTGATTTCCAACCGCCTGCTCAGCCCGACCGAGGTGGCCGGTTTGTTGCATGCCTCGCCCGCGTTGGCGCCCCAGGGCGCGCCGCACGCCGTGCCCACCGGCTTGCCGGTGGTGGGCCACGGCAAGCCCCCCGACCTGCCGCCACCCAGTTTGGCGGCGGCCCCCGTCTCTTGACGGCGACGCGAACCAACCTCCCATTCACGGCCACCGCCTGACCACCGCGGCAGCCTCACCACCGACACCGAACCGCCACAAGCGACCCCGCCATGACCCGTCAGATCCGCAACATCGCCATCATTGCCCACGTTGACCACGGCAAGACCACCCTCGTCGACCAACTGCTGCGCCAAAGCGGCACCTTCCGCCAAAACGAGAAGGTGGCCGAGCGTGTGATGGACAGCAACGACCTGGAAAAGGAGCGTGGCATCACGATCCTGTCCAAAAACTGCGCGGTCGAGTGGAAGGGCACCCACGTCAACATCGTCGACACCCCGGGGCACGCCGACTTCGGCGGCGAGGTGGAGCGCGTGCTGTCGATGGTCGACAGCGTGTTGCTGCTGGTCGACGCGGTCGAAGGCCCGATGCCGCAGACCCGATTCGTCACCAAGAAAGCGCTGGCCCTGGGCCTGAAGCCCATCGTCGTCGTCAACAAGGTCGACCGCCCGGGCGCCCGCGCCGACTACGTGATCAACGCCACCTTCGAGCTGTTCGACAAGCTTGGCGCCACCGAAGAGCAGCTCGACTTCCCGGTCGTCTTCGCCTCCGGCCTGAACGGCTGGGCCACGATGACGCAGGGCGAGGTCGGCACCGACCTGGCCCCGCTGTTCGACACCGTCATCAGCCACGTGCCGCCGCACAACGGTTCGTCCGAAGCCCCGCTGCAGTTGCAGATCTGCTCGCTGGACTACTCCACCTACGTTGGGCGCATCGGCATCGGCCGCATCAACCAGGGCACGCTCAAGCCGATGCAGAACGTGGCTGTGTTCAACGGCCCTGACAGTGCCCCGTTCAACGCCCGCGTCAACCAGGTGCTGAAGTTTGAAGGGCTGGAGCGCCAGCAGGCCACCGAAGCCGGCCCCGGCGACATCGTGCTGATCAACGGCATCGAGAACATCGGCATCGGCGTGACCCTGACCGACGTCGACAACCCGGCACCGCTGCCGATGTTGAAGGTCGACGAGCCGACGCTGACGATGAACTTCTGCGTCAACAACTCGCCGCTGGCGGGCCGCGAAGGCAAGTTCGTCACCAGCCGCCAGATCTGGGACCGCCTGCAGCGTGAGCTTCAAAGCAACGTGGCCCTGCGCGTGAAGGAAACCGACGAAGACGGCATCTTCGAAGTGATGGGCCGTGGCGAACTGCACCTGACCATCCTGCTGGAGACCATGCGCCGCGAGGGCTACGAGCTGGCCGTGTCGAAGCCGCGCGTCGTCTTCCGCGAAGAGAACGGCGAGAAGCTGGAGCCGATCGAAGCGGTGACCGCCGACGTCGAAGACCAGCACCAGGGTGCCGTGATGCAGGCCCTGGGCGAGCGCAAGGCCGAACTCGTCAACATGGAGCCGGACGGCATGGGCCGGGTTCGCCTGGACTACAAGATTCCGGCGCGCGGCCTGATCGGCTTCCAGAACGAGTTCCTGAACCTGACCCGTGGCACCGGCCTGATCAGCAACATTTTCGACGGCTACGAGCCTTACAAGGGCGAGATCGAAGGCCGCAAGAACGGCGTGCTGATCAGCCAGGACGATGGCGAGGCCGTGACCTATTCGCTGGGCAAGCTCGACGACCGCGGCCGCATGTTCGTGAAGGCGGGCGACCCGTTGTACGAGGGCATGATCATCGGCATCCACAGCCGCGACAACGACCTGATCGTCAACGCGGTGCGCGGCAAGCAGCTGACCAACTTCCGCGTGTCGGGCAAGGAAGACGCGATCAAGATCACCCCGCCGATCCAGCTGACGCTGGAGTACGCGGTGGAATTCATCGCCGACGACGAGCTGGTGGAAATCACGCCCAAGTCGATCCGCATCCGCAAGCGCCACCTGAAGGAACACGACCGCAAACGCGCGATGCGCGACGTGGCGTGATGGGGCGCGGTGGGCTTCAGCCGCCTGGTTGAGCTCACCCCGCGCACCCGTCTCCACGGTGGGTCAGGCTGGCGACGTGACCCGGCTTCGACGATGTGGGTGCCCACGGCCCCTTCGTCGTCACGTTGAGTTGGCACAAATGAGCTGTTCTGATCAGCTTGGTTTGATGTCAAGCGCATCACCTTCCTTGTCGAGCCTGCCGCTGCAGGCGCTTCAGGTTTTGGCTGAACTCGGTGAGCGCCTGACATTGGCCCGGATTCGGCGCAAGCAGTCGCAGCGCGCTTGGGCACAGCGCCTGGGGGTGTCGGTCCCCACGGTGGCCGGCATGGAACGCGGCGAGCCCGGCGTGGACGCGCTACCCGTGCCGCAGCGGACGCCACTGACGAGGCCGCCAAGGGCGGTTCATGAGCGGGGGCCACGAGCCCGTCGACCGGATGGCACTTTGGTGGCTCGCCGATCCGGCACAGCCGATGCTCGTGGGAGTGTTGAATCTGCTCAAGACGGGCACACGCGGCGTCTCGCTCACCGTCTTGATCATCCTGATCGACAACACCGACGTTCACGAAAAGACCCATGTGCTGATCGTGCGACCCGATCACCCCATGGTGCTCGCACCGGCCTTCGACATGTTGCGCACTGGCCAATTTGGGCCATCAGTCCATGGCGCGTGGGGGCGTGGGCGCGCGAGGCACCCAGTCCAGCTTGGACAACGCGTTGTCGATGGCCTGCCACTACGGGCTGGACCCCAAGGCCGCGTGGTCTCAGGCCGCAGCGGTGGCGCGGGTGGTCGATGGGTGGAGAGCGCATTTCAGGTTGGCAGGGGTTCCCGCCGAGCTCATCGACGAACTCGGGGCGGCGATTGACCGCCCATTCCTGCGTGAGCAACGGGTCGCGTTGCTGGCGATGCGGCCGTGATCGGCCACGGCCTGCGGTGGGATGAACTCGGGCCTGGGACCGGCTGCAGCGCGAGCTGCAAGGCAACGTGGTCCTGTGCGTGAAGGAAACCATCGGCTTCCAGATCAGGTTCCGGAACCTGACCCGCGGCGCGGGCCCGATCGGCAACGTCGTCGGCGACCGCGGCCACTCGGTGGTGAAGGGGGCGATGCTCAGTGACGGCATCGGCACGCGCCGCCGTCGCCATGAGCGACAACGATCCCGGGCCCAGCTCAGCGCGCGCTGGCGGGGGGGCCGGGAGGCCGACATGGTGCCCGCTGCGCGTGGTGCGCCGCGCTGGTGGGGGGCCGTCCTGTTCGGCAAGGCGCCGGGCGTTCCGCAACGCGGCACGGGTCGCCCCATGCACCGCGACCCTGCGTTCGCGAGGAGAGGGCGCCAGGCGTCTTCGACGGCGCGCGTTGCCTGACGGGCTGGGGGACTCGGCAGCGTCAAGCTGAACGCGCCGACTGCGATGCCGGCGTTGGCACCGTTGCTTCGTTCCGCCCACAGAAGTCTGGCATGAGGTCTGACGCGTGATCACAGCGTCGACGCGAGCTCAGTGCTGAAATCCGTGCAGGGCCCCCCGCGATCAGGGGTCATGAGACATTCGATCTGAGCCATCCTGCCTAGAAATCATGCGGCAATGGAGGCCGTTGACCCTGAGTGTTGTAAGGTCTTGGTGTTGTCGTCCCGCTGGTCGCACAGCCCCTTCGTCGTTGAGTCCCTCGCCATGCTCACTTTGACCCGGGCTGCGAAGCCTGCACGCGGTATGCCACGTCATGTCCACTTGCTCATGGCCTGGGCCATGGGCGCGATCGGGTGGGTTGCCCTGTCGGCGCCTGGCATCACGGTCGCCGCACCCGCCAAACAACCGCAGTCCATCACCAATTTTGTCGCGGATCCGGTCGGTATCTTGGTGGGGGCAACCAGTTCATTGCGTGCAGTGAAGGGGGCGGGGGCCGCCGACGTGGTGTTCAGCAGCAAGACGCCAGCGGTCTGCACGGTGTCGGGGTCGACCGTGACCGGCGTGGCGCGTGGCCAGTGCACAGTGGCGGCCAACCAGGCGGCGGACGAGACCTACGACGCCGCCGCGGAACTGACCAACAGCATCGTCGTCAACCCGTTGAATCAGGCCATCACCAATTTCACGGCGACGCCTGCCAGGGTGGCCATCGGCGGCACCAGCACCTTGAGCGCCACCAAAGGTGCGGGCACGTCGGCGGTGGTGTTCAGCAGCAGCACGCCAGCGGTGTGCACGGTGTCGGGATCGACCGTGACCGCGGTGGCGCAGGGCCTGTGCACGGTGGCGGCCAACCAGGGGGGCGACGAGACCTACAGAGCCGCCCCGACGTTGACCACGAGCATCGCTGTCAACCGGGTGAATCAGGCCATCAGCAAGTTCGCGGCGACGCCCACCACGGTGGTCATCGGAGGTACCAGCACCGTGAGCGCCACCAAAGGCGCGGGCGCGGCGGCGGTGGTGTTCAGCAGCAAGACGCCCGCGGTGTGCACGGTGTCAGGGTCGAGTGTGACTGCGGTGGCGCAGGGCGTGTGCACGGTGGCAGCGAACCAGGCGGCGGACGAGACCTACAACGCCGCCCCCGAGTTGACCACCAGCATCGCCGTCAACCGGGTGAATCAGGCCATCACCAATTTCACGGCGACGCCCACCACGGTGGTCATCGGAGGCACCAGCACCGTGAGCGCCACCAAAGGCGCGGGCGCGGCGGCGCTGGTGTTCAGAAGCAAGACGCCCGCGGTGTGCACGGTGTCAGGGTCGAGCGTGACTGCGGTGGCGCAGGGCCTGTGCACGGTGGCGGCGAACCAGGTGGCGGACGAGACCTACAGCGCCGCCCCGGAATTGACCACCAGCATCGCCGTTAACCGAGTGAATCAAGCCATCACCAATTTCACCGCCAGCCCGACGACGATCGTCATCGGCGGCCAAACCGTGCCCAGCGCCACGGGCGGTGCGAGCGGCCAAGCCGTGGCCTTCAGCGTCAAGACGCCGGGCATTTGCATCTTGATCGGCCGGACTGTGGTCGGC
>CALRPU020000023.1:0-92152 GCA_943370175.1 Hydrogenophaga intermedia
GTTCAACCACGTCCGACTGCTCACGCCGATTGGGGGCATCCCTCCGGCAGAGGCTGAGGCAAACTACTGGAGGCAACTCGCCGCCAGCGACACCTCGACAGCGGTGTCAACTTAAACCAATCGGCCTCCTTGAAATCCGGGGCGGTTCAAACATGCCGCTCCAGTCGAACCTCACCACGGCGTAGCCTCTAAGCCACCCACGCGGTGGCGAACCAAACGGTTCCGCTGTACTCGCTCTTGCTTGCGCCTCTAAGCCACCCACGCGGTGGCGAACGAGGCACAGACATGGCGCGATTGACGATCCAACCTCTAAGCCACCCACGCGGTGGCGAACGACCTGCCCATCACCGCCTACACCGCCCGCACGCCTCTAAGCCACCCACGCGGTGGCGAACCGTCTGCCCGCGCAGTTCGCCCGGGACATGGCCCTCTAAGCCACCCACGCGGTGGCGAACACAAGGCCATGGCCGAGCAGCAAATGCGGGTCCCTCTAAGCCACCCACGCGGTGGCGAACTCACCTCTGAATCGTGATATTTCCATATCAATCAACAACTTGTGAAAGAACAGAGCTCGGAACCTTCGAATAGCCGGACCTACGCAAGCCCTTGATTCGAAAAGAGTTTCAGACAGCCAGCCTTTTGATGCTGTCGAACATGATGTCGAAGGCTTCAACCGCTTGCAAATGACTCACCAGGGCATCGCGGTACTCCTGATCCTTGTCGCCAGCGAAGCCGTGTTGGAAGGCCAAGGGCAGCACGGTCCAGTCCTTGATCAGGTCGGCCACATCGAAGACCAGACCCCCGCGTCGAGTTTTCCCGTGCAGCACCGGCAGAGCAAAGGAAATGCCCATGGTGTAGAGGGTCGCCGCGGCGTACCCGTAGGCAATGTAGTTGCCGTGCGTCAGCATCGCATTGACCGTGTTCACCGCTGTGGCGCGCGTCATCACGCGCTCTTCGCGCGTGAATTCGGGCATGCGATAGGCTCCGGCCACGAGTTTGTACAAGCCTTTGACCCATTCGGCTTCCGCCAGCAGAAGCGCTGTGGTGTCCCCAGCGCGCTTGATTGCCGCGTCGAAGCGGCTGAGCTGTTGATCGCTCAACACCACCTGCCGCCGTGCGAGTTCTTTGTTCGACCCATAGTGCTTCTCGGCGAGTTGCAGGCGCAGCATCAACATGCGCTTGCCCAACTCCAGCCGCTTGGCGTCATCGACCCACATTTTCATCCAGGCCTGCATGTACTCCGTGGGCCTGTACTCGCTTTGCGGTGCGAGGAACATCGGGTCGGCCGCGGTGATCACGGGCGAGCCGCCTGAGCCCGTGAACCCCACCAGCACGCCAGCCTCTGCGAGCAGGCGCATGGCTGAATCCGTAATCGAGGTCCCTTTGCCCAGGAAAAGGATGGAGGTGTTCCTGAACGGGATGTTCATGAACATTTGCTCGACGTCCGCGTCTCGGCCGGTGAGGTACAGGACGCGACCGTCCTTCTGCAGCACGCGCGCATGCTCAAGGTAGACGACTGCTGCACGCTTGCTCATCAATATGGCCGCGGGCTTGACGGATCTGCCGGGCGGACCTTTGGCCAACTTCTTGGCCACTTGCTTGGCGCCGGACATCACCGAGCGGTGGCGCGAGCTTCGCTGCGGATGACCTCCCAGGGCGCCGGCTGAAGCGGGAGATCAGGCAATGCAAAGGCACGGTCTCCCACGCTCAGGCCGTAGCCGTCTGGCTCGAAATCCACCGAAGGCGGGTCATTGATTTCGATGCGGTTCACGCGCAGGCTGAACACCTGGCCCGTGGAGCGGCTGAAGGTCTTGAGGTAGGGCATGGCATCCGTCTCCCTGATGCGGCGCTGCCGCCGCTCTAAGTCGGCTGGGGTCTGGATGCTGTTGCGCGCGGGGATGCGAACGCGCACGTAGCTCACCGCTCGGGTGACGCCGGTGGGAACGGGCTTCACCCGCGACATCATGGCCATGCTCGCGCAGATCGGGCTTGCCTCGATCGCGTCCGCCAGCACTTCGCACCCGTCACGATCTTCTGTGAACAGTCGGAGCACGGTTCCCGGGTGGGGCATCCGGCCCGTCCTCATCCCCGGGAAGGCCGCGGCGAACTTCAATGATCGGGCCTTGGCCGCACCGTGGACGGTTCGCATGAAGGCTGCGAGCGCTGCGATGGCGACCCCCGAGGGTCCGCGCTCGCTGACGCCTGCAGCCACTCGGACGTCGGCGTACCAGAGTGGCTTCATGTCAGGCCTCCTCAGTGGCAGGCACTGCGGGGGCGGTGGCGGCTGACTTGGTTTTGTCAGACTTGCCCAGGACGCCGCCGCGGATCATCACGCCGATGCAGAACATGCCCTCTTCGCTGTTCGGGTCGATCACGTTCAGGCGGGCGAACATGTCGAACGCGCTGTCCTTGCCACTGCGGAACGCGTGCGCGAATTCCAGCGACGCGCCGTTGGGCTCGATGGGCAGCGGCTGGCCAACCTCGGCGTAGCCGGGGTACCAGGTGTCGATCGCGCGCAGCCGGTTGGCCAGCTTCTGATCGCGCAGCCCGGCTTGCCCCATCTGAAGGGTGCTGGCGCGGCTGCGTTCCTCATCGGACAGCCGCTCCGGGCGCGTGATCTTGTAAAGCGGACGTGCAAAGCCGGTGGGTTTGTTCTCGAGGTAGGCCTGGCTCGGAAACACCTCGACCGATCCGGCGACCCCGAAGGTCAGGCGTGATGTGATGGTCAGGTTCGCATGTCGATCGCCACGCAAGCCGGCAGCCACCACCGCGGCGACCTTCTTCTCGTTGTCGCTGATGTCGTTGAAGTGGTTGGTCGGCACGGTGAGTGCGTCACAGGTCGCGATGGCCACGCCCATGTGCTCGACCGTGACGGTCACGGTCGATGCCACACTGCGATTGCGCCACAGCCATGCGCCCGACAGGATGTTGCGAGCGATGCGCTCGGACACCTGAACCAGACCTTGGCTGGACTTGGCTCGCTCCACAAAGCCGAACACGCTGTCACGGACTTGCCGGCTGAGCTCGGGCGTGTCGCCGATGCAGGCGAACAGGCCATGCTCCAGCCCGATGAGGCGCATTCCGAAGCGAACGATCAAAGCGCTGGCGGAAGAATCCAGCTTGGCCGATTCGGTCTGTTGGATGTTCGAAACATCCTTGCCCTGGTTCTCGGTGTTTTGCGTGCCGCGGATGCCGTGTCGGATCACCTGCAAGGGATGGCCTTCGAAGCTGCCATTGATCTCGTTGAAGAAGGCGCCATCGGTCGTCTGCAGCAATCGCTGAAACGAGAAGTTGGCGGGGGTCTTTTTGAAGGTCTGGGTCGTGGCCATGATTGCCTTTGAAGTTGAGAAAATTCGGTGTAAACCACCCTGGCGGTGGATGAAGGTTCAGGCGAACTGGCAGATCGAATGCATGCCGTCGCTTGTTTGGTAGTCCCACAGCGACAAGCCGCGTGGATCACGCAGCGAGACCAATGCGGCCAAGCCGACCATCGGCTCAACGAAGGCGTGTGGCAGGCCTTCGCGGGACTTCGCCTCGGCATCGATGCGCGAAATGCGCCGAAATGCGGCCAGATACGGTTGAAGCCAGGTTTGTTGTTTGGGCTTCTCGGGCCCTTGGATTTCGCCGCGCCGCACAGCGTCGCGCCGTTGAGCCAACTCATCCTTGTTCCGCGATTTAGGGTGTCGGGTGGCGCGAATGAAGGCGTCCAGAGCATCCCGCTCGCCAGCTTGAAGGGCGAGCAACTCCGATTGGTCATGGAACGCGTAGCCGGTGCGCACCAGCGCGGCGGCTTCGTGCAAAGATTCAGCAAGCAGCGGCTTCTTCGGATTGAAGCAGTGATCCTCGATGGACCCACCTGCGAAGCGTGCGCGCCGCAGGAAGTCCTCGATTTGATCGGTTGCGACCGGGAAATCGCTGTTCATCGCGATCACCATGGTTGCGACGCCATCGCATCGAAAGGTCGGCTGGGCAGACAACTGGGTGCCACCACCGGCGTAGTCGTCGTTGCTGACGAAGCTGGCTGCACGAAGCTGATGAGGCAGCATCTTGGTCCAGCTGTAGCCGCCACGGGTCTCGCGGATGCGCTCGGCCCGGGGGCTGACATCGTGGTGGACCACGGACGCGCCTTTGATCTGTGCCATTCCTTGCGGGCCAGCCATGGCGTTGGCCAGGGCATTGGCCAAGCCACGAGCCGCCATCGGGCCTGGCGCGCCAGCGCACCACCAGGCGGTCATGGCATTCGCTCCTCGGTAGGCGATGCGCGGCAGCACCAAGTATTTCGTGCCCATCAGAGCACCTCCTCTTCAATGATTTGGATCAAGCGCCCAAGATCGCCACCGCCGGCGAGCCGGGCCCCTTCACGATTGATCGGCGTGAGCTCGACGTGTGCAACCAGCGCGCGCGCGAAGGCTTGACGCCACGCCTTGTCCCGCAGCCGCTTGTCGATCAGCCCGCGGATCACCGGGTCCACTGCCTCAGAGGTCAGCTGCACAAGCGCCGCGTTGCCGTTGTCGCGTTCCGCATCGCCTGTCGCAATGTCGAGAGCGCTGCAGATCTTTGCGGCAATGTCTTCGCCGGCTTCCATGGCGCCCCGGGCGAGCTTGCGAGCGGCCTCGCGGAGGGCTTCCTCTGTTTTCAGGCCGTTGCGCACCGTGATGTCTTCCACGCTCTGCACCGTCTGAACGACGTCGCGGACCACGCTGATGGGCAGCAGCTGGCGCAGGCTGGGGCCTTTGTGGAACCACGCCAGCGCTGTCCGCAGTGCTTGGTCTTCTTCGGGCGCCGGGAAAAAGAGCACGTCGCACATGTGCCGCGCGCGGCGCGCCATGTTCTGCTTCTTCGATCCGCCCAGATCCAGGTTCACCATGGGTCGCGCGGCATGACTGCCCTGTTGACGTTCTTCACGAATCCGCTCGCCGATCACTTGGGACAACTTGTCGCTGTGCAGCGGGGTCAGTGCCAGGTAGTTGCCGCTCTCGTCGGGCATCAGCACCTGGCGCAAACGCGGATCGATGTTGCGAATCTCAAAGGCCTCATCCAGAACGCTCGCTGCTTCCTGGCAGATCTCGCGTTGGCCCTGCGGGATGTCCTTGTAGGCCTCGTTCTCAATGCCTTCGAGCACCGACATCACCTGCCCGAACGGCCCGATCAAGGGCGCGCCCACGGTGTAGGTGGTGTGACGTCGGTCGAGCTGCGTGCTCGAAAAGCCCACGAGCTCTGAGCTGATCGGCGCTTGTGCTGCGGGCAGGCGGACGCCGGCCGCCGCAGCGTTGGTATTGGTGCACTTCGAATAGAAATGAACAGAGGTGGCGAGCTCGGCGCGGGCTTGCGCGAGCGTCAACGGTCTCCACGGCTTGCGTGTTCCTTTGGCGGAATCGCCTTTCTTTTCGGGCTTGCGCTTCGCCTCGGTGGCTGCGAGATCGCTCATCGCGTGTCCTCAGGTTGGATCGATGCACCCATCATGCTGTCGTGTCGCCACGACTTCAAGTCTGAGATCGGATGTTAAGAACGCGATATGCTACAAATTGATGATTTCAAACACGAACCAGTCAATTTCATGAAGTCTTCGAGAGACGCGCAGCCCAAGTACCTTGCAGGGTTGCGACGCAGGCAGATCGAATTCGTCGTCCGCCGTGCCTTTCGCTCAGCCGACCGCAGCTGCTCAAGGGCCGACGTGATCGAAGCATTCGGGCTCGGCCCCTCGGCCGCCTCTGCTGTGATTGCTTCGACGCGGCAAGCCTTCGCGGAGCTCGTTCTGGCCCGTCACAAAATCAACGCGCCGCTGTTCGCCACTACGCCGAGCGTGGCCGATGAAACAGACTTGCTCGAGGCTCTCGAGAGTGGTCGTGATCAGTTCGCTGAAACGGGACTGCGCCCGGAGGAGTTGCCAGTGAAGCGCGTTGTGTGGCGAACGAACCTTCCGGTCAAGCCAGGCGCCTTCAGCGAGATCGTGCGAGCGATCGTCGGCTCAAAATCAATCTGGATTCGATACACCACGCTCAACATGGGCGTACAAGCGACCTGGAAGAAGGTGATGCCCATTCGCCTGGAGGAGGTGAATGCCCATTGGCGTGTGGCCGCCCATGACCTGGACCGCGAAGACCGCGCCTTGCGCACCTACGCGCTCAGCCGGATCCTCGATGTCAAGCCGATACCGTCGAAGTTGCCCAAGGGTTTCGTGGCCGAAAATCCACATGACTCTGAGGTGGTGCTCCAAGTGGAGCTCGACTCCCGGTTGACACAAGATCAACGGGAAGCGATGCAAACAGAGTTCGCCATCGAAGGCGGGCGCGTGACGGTCCCTCACCGGTCGGTGCACGAGTTCGTCCGCCAGTTCGTCCGAGGTGCGGACGCAGACAGTCAGGCGATCTGGCCACCGTTCGTCTCAGCCGACGTCGTGCGATGAACGTGTTGTTTGCGTCTCAGTGCCAGCTCAAGGCGATCATGCGGACCGTCAGAGTTCTCGACGCCTATGCCTGGCGGAAGGGTGATCGACTTTGGATGGCGTCGATGACCCAGGAGGGCTTGGACACCGTGCGTTCCGAGCTCCGTCGTGTCGCCACGCGCCAGACGGCTGTCGCGTGTTACGTCATGCGGGGCCTGCAGGGTCCCCGACTGGCGTGGACCGTTGGATCGAAGTCGGCGTTTGGTCCCAATGGCGAGGTGCCTGTGGGGTCCACCACGGTGCGCAGGCGAGACCTCGAACGATCAAGGCCTGCGCTCAGCCCTGGCCTGCGCTTGGCCTGTCTGCTTGCAACAGGCAGCGGGCTGTCCCATGACCTCGGCAAGTTCGGATTCATGTTCCAGAACAAGCTGCGCGGGCAGGGCCCGATGAGAGACGCCGTTCGGCATGATTGGCTGTCGTTCTACTTGCTTCTCAACAAGGAAGCGCTCCAATCCGAGGACGGCTGGCACCGAGCCTGGGCCAATGCCAAGCCCAATCTGCCCAAGCTCGACGAGGTGATCAGGTCACGCAGGGACTTCAGCGAGGGCTTGCGCAGCGCTCAAGCAGCACTCGAATACCTGGTGTTCACGCACCATCGCATGCCGCGCGATCCTGGCGGGAAGGTCCGAGCACATACGCTGTCTGAGGAAACCTACCTTGATGAATCGCAGACTGTGCCGGGCATGCAAGCCAAGGGCTGCCCATCACCTGAGACACTCTCCCTTCGCAGAACGACCATCTCGCGCATCAACGCCCTGGTGGACTCCTTGGATGGCAGGAGAGAAGATCCTGTTTTCTGGCGGGCTGTGGCCAGCTTGGCCCGCATGGGGCTGATCCTTGCTGACCACAGTGTGTCGTCGGTGAACCTGACGGACCATCCTGAACATGGACCTTCACTGGATCGGACGCCCGGCGCGTTGTTCGCGAACACGGCCGTCAATGCGGCTGGCCAGAATGTCTTGAATCAGCAGCTCGATTGGCATCTGATCAATGTTGGCGTCGAGGCGCCGCGCATGCTCACGCGCATGCTCCAGTTTCGTCCTCCAGGCCTCAGTGACCAGACCCTCGAGAAGCTGCGCGAGCCTGCCGTTGGCCGATTCCAGTGGCAGAGCGTGAGCGCCGGTGCCCTGCGAAACGCCCAGGCCGAGGAGCGACTGGCCACGCTGGTGCTGAACATCGCGGGCACGGGTTGCGGCAAGACCCGCATGAATGTGCTTGCCGTCGCATCACTTCGCGAGGGGGAGTCGGTGCGCATCGCCACAGGCTTGAACCTGCGCACGCTGACCCTGCAAACCCGCGACGCCTATGCTAAGCAGCTGGGTATGAGCAAAGCAGAGCTCTCCTGCGTCATCGGGTGTTCTCTCGCTGTGAGGCTTCATGAAGCCCGCGATGCCAAAGCGGCCGTGCCGCTGGAAGACGAAGATGGAAACCCGATCGAAGAAGAGTTTCAGGCGGATGGACACGCCGAGCCCGGCCCTGGCTGGCTGGACAAGTTCCTCTCGAACAATCGCAGCTTGAGCAGCGTGGTGATGTCACCGGTCGTGGTGTGCACGGCTGACTTCCTGGTCAAAGCTGGCGACCCGACGGAGAAGGCCAATCACGCGTTGACCAGCTTGCGCATGATGCACAGCGACCTGGTGCTCGACGAGATCGACTCCTACGATCCCAAGGCTCTGGTGGCGGTCATGCGCTTGGTGACAACCGCGGCGATGTTCGGTCGCCACGTGGTGGCGTCCTCAGCCACCCTGTCCGTGCCGGTTGCCAAAGCGCTTCACGCGGCCTATGAGCTCGGCATCACGATGGGCGAGCGCGTCGGCCTGCTGGAGCATGGGCGCTGGCGGCAGGCCCTCATTGACGACAAGACCGTGCCGCAATTGTCGGCGTCGACCGGATCGGAAGCTTTTGAGGTCTGGTTCCGCAATGGGTTGAATCAGGTTCTGGGGGGAATGGGCCAGCGCCGACTGCGCCCGGCTGAGTTGATTCGCGTCCGGATTGATGCAGAAACCACGCAAGAGCGCAGGAAGTCGATTCAGGTCGCAATCAACGACGCCGTGGCGCGCATGCACCAGCGTCATGCGTGGACGGTTCGTCACCGCGGGCGTGACCACAGTGTGAGCCTGGGGCTGGTGCGGATCGCCAACATCAAGAACGCGGTGCTGGTTGCCAAATGGTTGTCGGCGCACCAGCCAAGCGCCAGGGTATGTTGCTACCACTCGCAGATCAGCCGCATTCATCGCTATCTGATCGAGAAAAACCTCGACGCCATGCTGTCGCGGCATCCCATTGCAGGTGGTGATCCTGGAGCCCGATTGCTCGCGAATGATGAAGTCCGCCTGGCGATCGAACGATCGCAGGACGACGGTTCATCCGAAACAAAGTTCATCGTCGTTGCCACCCCAGTCGAGGAAATTGGCCGCGACCACGATTTCGATTGGGCCATCATCGAGCCGTCGTCGACCCAATCGGTGGTGCAAGCCTCAGGGCGCGTCAATCGGCATCGGTTGGTCGATGTGGATGAGCCCAACATCGGGGTTTTGCAGTTCAATTTTGCACAGGCGGATGCTGAATCAAAGCTTGTTTTCACGCGCCCCGGATTGGAATGTGAAATCAGTACCGGCAGGATTGAATCACCATCACACGAATCCCATGATCTTGAATCATTGATCAGCTGGCGTGCTCTGGAATTGCATGGTCAGATTGATGCGAGGCTTCGATATCTGACAGACGTTCACCCTTTTGCCTTGTATGATGACCGTGCGTCAGCTTATCAAATTGAAAAGCATTCAGCGCGGTTCATGAGATCGGACAAGGCACTTTGGATGGGCGCCACGACCTACGACGCAGTGCCCCTGCGAGAAAAATCAAACCCGCAGCCGGAAACTTGGACTAAAAATGCCGAAGGAGACCATCTGCTCGATGAGGCATCTCCATCCGTACGCAATCAAAGAGTATTGGTTAAAAGAGACAACCTCATCAGTCAGGAAGTTGTCACGCATGCAGTCATGCAAGCGGCCTGGCTGAGCTGGCGCGATGATTACCTTCGTGCTCAAGCCGATATGCTGGAGCTCACGTCAGAGCAAGCCTTCCAGGTTCAGTTGCGCCCGGTGTCGGAGGAGGACACGAAGAGTGTCCTCATCGAGCACCCCTGCTTTGGCTACTACAAGAAAAAGAAGTAGTGCAGGCTGCAACCTGACTTGATTGGCTGCGAGGCTATTGCCCCTTCCCAAGATTGCGCTTCCTGTGGTCGATGCGACAAGTCAGGACGTCCTGATGCCCTGCCTCCAATCGATGACAGCCGTCCGCTCCGGATTCGAGCGTTGACTGCACATGAGGCAACTGTGGGGTCGATCTGATGCTGTTGCTTTGCCAATGCGGTGCGCATGACACGCGATGGTGGCAGCCACTCGTCGGAGAGGCGGTCCATCCGCCACCAGGTCATGCGGTCCTTTTGGCTTCGCCCCTGCAGCGAGCGCCGCCACAGGTCCAAAACATGGTTCCGGTACTCCCCGAGGGCCTGGGCATTGCCCCGGGCGCGCCGCACCGGCCGACGCGGTGCAGAGCCACGGCGGCGCCAACGAAAAAGCCCCGCGCGGCAAAGGGCCGGGCGGGGCTGAAGGGTCAAATCCAGCAGGTGGGCGGTCTCGGCAGCGAGACCGCGCAGGCGAGGCCTCAGTGGTGCGTGCCGTCGAAGAACTGCTCGTCTTCGGTCGAGCCCTTCAGGGCGGCGGTGGAGGCCTGGGCTTCGATGGTCGTGGTCACGGCGTCGAAGTAGCCGGTGCCCACCTCGCGCTGGTGCTTGACCGCGGTGAAGCCACGCTCGGCGGCGGCGAATTCCTTCTGCTGCAGCTCGACAAAGGCGGTCATGTTGTTGCGGGCGTAGCCGTAGGCCAGGTCGAACATGCCGTAGTTCAGGCTGTGGAAGCCGGCCAGCGTGATGAACTGGAACTTGTAGCCCATCGCGCCCAGCTCGCGCTGGAACTTGGCGATGGTCGCGTCGTCCAGGTTCTTCTTCCAGTTGAACGACGGCGAGCAGTTGTAGGCCAGCAGCTTGCCCGGGAACTTGGCGTGGATGGCGTCGGCGAACTTCTTGGCGAAGGCCAGGTCCGGCGTGCCGGTTTCGCACCAGATCAGGTCGGCGTACTCGGCGTAGGCCAGGCCACGGCTGATGGCTTGCTCGATGCCGTTCTTGCTGCGGTAGAAACCTTCGACGGTGCGCTCGCCGGTGAAGAAGGGCTTGTCGTTCTCGTCAACGTCGCTGGTGACCAGGTCGGCGGCTTCGGCGTCGGTGCGGGCCAGCAGGATGGTGGGCACGCCCATGACGTCGGCGGCCAGGCGCGCGGCGATCAGCTTGGAGCAGGCTTCACGGGTGGGCACGAGCACCTTGCCGCCCATGTGGCCGCACTTCTTGGCGGCGGCCAGCTGGTCTTCAAAGTGCACGCCGGCGGCGCCGGCTTCGATCATGGCCTTCATCAGTTCGAAGGCGTTCAGCACGCCGCCGAAGCCGGCTTCGGCGTCGGCCACGATGGGGGCGAAGTAGTCGACGTCGTTCTTGCCTTCGGACCACTGGATCTGGTCGGCGCGGGCGAAGGTGGCGTTGATCTTCTTGACGACCTTGGGCACCGAGTCCACCGAGTACAGCGACTGGTCGGGGTACATCTCGCCATTGCTGTTGGCGTCACCGGCGACTTGCCAGCCGCTCAGGTAGATCGCCTTCAGGCCGGCCTTGACCTGCTGCATGGCCTGGTTGCCGGTCAGCGCGCCCAGCGAGTTGACGAAGGGCTCGGTGTTGATCAGGTTCCACAGCTTGTTGGCGCCGCGCTTGGCCAGGGTGTGGTCGACCTGCAGCGAACCGCGCAGGCGCACCACGTCGGCGGCGGTGTAGCCGCGCTTGATGCCCTTCCAACGGGGGTTTTCGGCCCAGTCTTTTTCGAGGGCGGCGATTTGCTGTTCGCGGGTCAAGGTCGTCATGGAGGCTCCTTCGGGGGTCAAGGGAATGTCGGGAAAACGATGAGCCAAGCGTACCGGAGCCCGTCGGTCTTGGGAAGACTTATGTCTTATAGAAGACTAAAATTGTTCTCCATATAGATCAACGACTTACGGCCTTCATTCCAGGATACGAAAGCAAATTCTTCAAGATGGAAAATTCTGCTGCGCCGCAGCAATGTCGATTTTTCACGATGCGGAAAGGCTTTCCTGATGCGAAATGGCGGCCCCCAGCCAGCGCCCATACGCCACCGCCGCCATGCGCTGCTGGCGCGCGAGGCGCCGTGCGGCGTCGTGCCGCAGCGCCGCCGGTGACTGAACGTCGGCCGGGTGCGCAGCCTGCAGCGACGCGTACTCTGCGCTGGTGTCCGCGGCCCAGCGGCTCAGCTTGTCGGCGTCCAGTTCGATGTGGAATTGCATGGCCAGGTGCGGGCCCAGCGCAAAGGCCTGGTGCGCGCAGGCGGGCGAGCGTCCGAGGGCCACCGCGCCGGGCGGCAGGCTGAAGGCTTCGCTGTGCCAGTGAAACACCTCCGTGCCGTCGTTCACGCCGTCGCCAAACCAGGCCCGCGCCTCGGGAGCCCATTGCACGGCGTGCCAACCCACCTCGGGCCGCGCTGACGTGGCGACGCGGCCGCCAAGCGCCCGGGCCATCAATTGGCCGCCCAGGCAATGGCCGATCACCGGCACGCGGGTGGCAACGCAATCGACGATCAAGCGCTCGGCCTGGCGCAGCCCGGGCAAGGGGTCATTGGCGCTCATCGCGCCGCCGAGGATGGCCAGCGCCGAGTGGCCGTCAATGCGCTCGGGAAAGTCCTGGCCCGCCTCGCTGCAGCGCAGCTGCCAGGGCACGCCCCGGGCGCTCAGCCAGTGGGTCAGGAAGGACGGGCCATCGTCGTTCAAGTGCTGAAGGATCAGGACGGGCTGCATGGGTGGCGCATTCCAACGTGAAAATCGCGAGCATGACCCAGTTCGCCTTCCTGTCTCAGTCCAGCTTCCTGAAATGCCCCGCGCTCGCCGCCGAGCACCGCTTCGCCATCGCCGGCCTGGCGTTCGACGGCGCCGTGACCAACCGGCCCGGCGCCCGCTTCGGCCCGCGCGCCGTGCGCGAGGCCAGCCACATGCTGTGCGACGGCACCCACCCGCATTTCGATGTCGACCTCGCCGGTTGGCTGGGCGACGCCGGCGACCTGCCGCTGCCCAACACCAGCCTGGGCGCGGTGCGCGAGGCCATCGAGCGGCAAGCCCCTGCCCTGCTGCGCCAGCACCATGTGGCCTGGCTCGGCGGCGACCATTCGGTGACGCTGAGCCTGCTGCGCGCCCACCGCGCCGTGCTCGGCCGGCCGTTGGCCGTGATCCACTTCGACGCCCACTGCGACACCTGGCAAGACCACTTCGGCGAGCCCAGCGGCCATGGCACCTGGGTGCACGAGGCCTTCCGCGACGGCTTGGTCGTGCCCGGATGCTTCACGCAGATCGGCATCCGATCCGCCGGCGCCCGCGCCGACCGCGAGTACGTGCGCGACCGCGGTGGCCAGATCTTCACCGCCCGCGACCTGCGCGGCCTGGAATCCCCGGCGCAGCTGGCGCCGGTGTTGCAGGCGGTCCGCCAGCGCCTGGCCGACGCCGGCCACCCGCCGCTGTACCTGTCGCTGGACATCGACTGCCTCGACCCCGCCTTTGCCCCCGGCACCGGCACGCCCGAGCCCGGCGGCATGACGACCAACCAGGTGCTGACGCTGATCGAAGAATGGGCCGACCTGCCCTTCATCGGCATGGACTGCGTGGAGGTGGCGCCCGCCTACGACCACGCCGAGCTGACCAGCAACGCCGCCGCCAACGTGGTGTGGACCTACCTGTGCGGGCAGCGGCGCCGGCTGCAGGGCCTCACACCGCCAGCGCCGTCGTCTTCTTGACGGTGCGCAGCACCAGCATCGAGTTGGACCGCACGACGCCCGGCAAGCGCTCCAGCAGCTCGGTGTGGAAGCGCTCCAGGTCGGCCGCGTCGCGGTAGGTGAAGCGGATCAGGTAGTCGTTGGTGCCGGCCACGTAGTAGCAATCCAGGATTTCCGGCGCGTCCTTCACCGCCTGTTCAAAAGCGGCCATCGCGGCCTGGGTCAGCTTTTCCAGGTTGACGATGGTGTAGCTGGTGCCGGGCTGCCCGACCGCCTTCGGATTGACCAGCGCCACATACTGCGCAATCACCCCGCTGTCTTCCAGCGCCTTGACCCGCCGCAGGCAGGCCGACGGCGACAGGTGCACGCGTTCGGCGAGGTCGACGTTGGACAGCTTGCCGTCGGCCTGCAGCACCTGCAGGATGGCGCGGTCGATGGCATCCAATGTCGCAACGGGGCGGGTCGGTGGCATTTTGTGCGGTCGGGATTCAGCGTTTTCGCATGATATTGCGCCAAGCCGGGTTCGCGCGGGCCCAATGCGCAAGCAAATTTCGTGGCCGGCGCACTAGACTGCAAAGATCCATCGACCGGAGGCTGCCATGTACAACGACCTGAGCCACATCGACCCCGCCCAGCAAGGCGCGCCCCATGACGCGCACCACCCGGCGCCCGTCGCGGCGATCACCCAGGCCGGCAAGGACGCCTACTGGATGCCCTTCACCGCCAACCGGCAGTTCAAGGGCGCCCCGCGCTTGTTCAGCAAGGCCGACGGCATGTACTTCTGGACACCGGAAGGCCGCCAGGTGCTCGACGGCATCGCCGGGCTGTGGTGCTGCAACGCTGGCCACAACCGCCCGAAGATCGTCGAGGCGATCCAGCGCCAAGCGGCCGAGATGGACTTCGCCCCGCCCTTCAACATGGGCCACCCAAAGGCCTTCGAGCTGGCCGAGCGGCTGGTTGAATTGACGCCAGACGGCTTGAACAAAGTGTTCTACGCCAACTCCGGCTCCGAGGCGGTGGACACCGCCTTGAAGATGGCCATCGCCTACCACCGCGCCCGCGGCGAGGGCCAACGCACCCGGCTGATCGGCCGTGAGCGTGGCTACCACGGCGTCAACTTCGGCGGCATTTCCGTGGGTGGCATGGTGGCCAACCGCAAGATGTTCGGCACGATGCTCGGCGGCGTCGATCACATCCGCCACACCCACGACCCGGCCCGCAACGCCTACAGCGTGGGCCAGCCCGCGCACGGCGCCGAGCTGGCCGACGACCTGGAGCGCCTGGTGGCGCTGCACGACGCCTCGACCATCGCGGCCGTGATCGTCGAGCCGGTGGCCGGATCGACCGGGGTGCTGGTGCCGCCGCAGGGCTACCTGCAGCGGCTGCGCCAGATTTGCGACAAACACGGCATCCTGCTGATCTTCGACGAGGTGATCACCGGCTTTGGCCGCACCGGCACCCCGTTTGGTGCGCAGCGTTTCGGCGTCACGCCGGACTTGATGACGGTGGCCAAGGGCATCACCAACGGCTGCGTGCCCATGGGCGCCGTGTTCGCCAGGGACCATGTGTACGAAGCCTTCATGAACGGCCCGGCGCACGTCATCGAGTTCTTCCACGGCTACACCTACTCGGGCCACCCGCTGGCCTGCGCCGCCGCCATCGGCACGCTGGACACCTACGCCGAAGACGGCCTGCTGACCCGTGCGGCCCAGATGGAGCCGGCCTTTGCCCACGCCGTGCACAGCCTGCGCGGCCACCCGCACGTCATCGACGTGCGCAACATCGGTCTGGTGGGCGGCATCGAGCTGGAGCCGATCCCCGGCGAGCCGGGCAAGCGCGCGTTCTCGGTCTTCCTGGACTGCTGGGAGCAGGGCGTGCTGATCCGCACGACGGGCGACACCATTGCGCTGTCGCCGCCGCTGATCATCGAGCAGGCGCACATCGACCGCATCGTCGAGACGGTGTCGACCGCCCTGCGCCGCTGCGCCTGACCCGACCACGCGCCCAGGACCACGCCCCCGGCCCATGAGCTTTCTGCGCACCGACAAGGCGCTGAGCGAACATTCCTATTACGCGGCCACCGTGCCGCGGCACCCGCACTTTCCGGCGCTGACCGAGCCGGTGGACGCCGACGTGGCCGTGGTGGGCGGCGGCTTGGCCGGGCTGTCGGCGGCCATCGAGCTGGCCGATCGCGGGCACCGCGTGGTGTTGCTGGAGGCGCAACAGGTCGGCTGGGGCGCGTCCGGCCGCAACGGTGGCCAGGCCTTGGCCGGGCTCGCCTGCGAGCACAGCGTCATCGAAAGCCAGCTTGGCCTGGCCGAAGCCCGCCGCGTGTGGGACATGACGATGGAGGCGCTGGCGCTGATCGCCGAGCGGCGCGAGCGCTTCCAGATCGACTGCGACTGGCGCCCCGGCTACCTGAGCCTGGCCGTCAACGCCCGCAAGGCCGCCGAGCTGCAAGCCTGGCAGGCGCGCATGGCCGAGGTGTACGGCTACGCCACCCGCTGGATCCCGCCCGCCGAGCTGGGCGACTGGATCGCCAGCCCGCGTTTCCACAGCGGGTTGCACGACGCGGTGTCCGGCCACCTGCACCCGCTGAAGTACAGCCTGGGGCTGGCCCGCGCTGCGGCCACGCTGGGCGTGCGCGTGTTCGAGCATTCGGCGGTGACCCGCATCGACCCGGGACCCACCACGCAGGTGCACACCGCCACCGGCGCCGTGCGGGCCAACCATGTGCTGCTGGCCGGCAACGTCTACCTGCAGGGCATCGCGCCGGCGCTCGAGTCGCGGATCATGCCGGTGGGCACCTACATCGCGGCGTCGCGGGCGATGGACCCGGCCCTGGCCCGGTCGCTGGTGCCGTCCGGGTCGGCGGTGTGTGACACCAACTTCGTGCTGGACTATTTCCGTCCGACCGTGGATGACCGCATGCTCTACGGCGGCCGCGTGAGCTACAGCACCGCCACACCGATGAACCTCGCCGCCAGCATGCAGCGGCGCATGGCGCGCAGTTTTCCGCAGCTGCGCGACGTGCCGGTGGATTACGCCTGGGGCGGCTTTGTCGACATCTCGATGAACCGGGCGCCCGACTTCGGCCGCGTGTCCAGCCTCGTTCACCATGGCCGGGGTGGCGCGGCGGCGGCTTGGCGTCAGGTGTATTACTTGCAAGGCTTCTCGGGCCATGGCTTGGCGCTGACCGGGCTGGCCGGCAAACTGGTGGCCGAGGCCATCGACGGCGACGCACGTCGCTTCGACACCTTCGCGCGCCTGCGCCACCGGCCCTTTCCTGGCGGTCGCCTGCTGCGCACACCGGCCCTGGTGGCCGGCATGGCCTACTACCGGCTGAAGGACATGTTGTGAACCATCCCCACCCGCCGCTTGCCTTGACCCCAACCGATGCCCTCGCGCCCGGCAACGAGGCCCCGGGCCGCCACCCGCCGGTGGTGCTGGTGCCCGCGTGCAACCGCCTGCTGGGCGAGCACCCGTTTCACGTGGCCGGCAAAAAGTACATCGACGCGGTGCGCCTGGCCGGCGCACTGCCGCTGGTGGTGCCCGGCGCGCGCCCCGATGAACTGGCGGCCTACCTTGCCTTGGCCGACGGCGTGTTCCTCACCGGCTCGCCGTCGAACGTGCACCCCAGCCATTTCGGCGAGGACGTGCTCGACCCGAGCCTGCCCCTCGACCCGGCCCGCGACGCCACCACCCTGCCCCTGATCCGCCAATGCCTGGCGTTGGGCCTGCCGCTGTTCGCGGTGTGCCGCGGCCTGCAGGAAACCAACGTGGCGCTGGGCGGCAGCCTGCACCAGGCCGTGCAAGCCGTGCCCGGACGGGACGACCACCGGGGCGCTCAAGGCCGCGCCGGCGCCACGGCGGCCGAGATGTACGCCCCTGCCCACCCCGTGGACGTGGTGCCCGGTGGCGTGCTCGAGGCCGTGCTGGGCACCGGCCCATTCACCGTCAACTCGGTGCACGGCCAGGGCATCCACCGGCTGGCCGACGGCCTGCGCGTCGAGGCGATCGCACCGGACGGCCAGATCGAGGCCTTCTCCGTCGACACCGCCAGCGCCTTCAACCTGTGCGTGCAATGGCACCCGGAATGGCAAGCCGCCGACAACCCGGTGTCGATGAAGCTGCTGCGCGCCTTCGGTGCCGCTTGTGCCGCCCGCCAGCGCGAACGCCTGCGCCGCCGCGCGCCCGAGGTGGTTCCCGACCGATAGCGCCCGCCGCCGGCACCGCCCGGCCGTCCGCGCCATCAACCTCAGGAACCCCCCATGACCCCCAGAGACAACTTCACCTTCAGCGAGCTCGAACAGTGGCTCGACGACCGCCGCGTGACCGAGATCGAATGCCTGGTGCCCGACCTGACCGGCGTGGCCCGCGGCAAGATCCTGCCGCGCCAGAAGTTCACCGAGGACCGCGGCATGCGGCTGCCTGAAGCGGTGGTCGCCATGGGCGTGACCGGTGAGTTCCCCGAAGAGGGGCCTTACTACGACGTCATCAGCCCCACCGACCAGGACATGCACCTGCGCCCGGACCCCAGCACCGTGCGCATCGTGCCCTGGGCCACCGACCCCACCGCGCAGGTCATCCACGACTGCTTCGACAAGCACGGGCAGATCGTGCCCTTCGCGCCGCGCTCGGTGCTGCGCCGGGTGTGCGACCTGTACGCCGCCGAGGGCTGGGACCCGGTGGTGGCGCCCGAACTCGAGTTCTACCTGGTCGCCCGCAACCCCGACCCGGACGTGCCGCTGAAGGCCCCGATCGGCCGCAGTGGCCGCGCCGAGACCTCGCGCCAGGCCTATTCGATCGACGCGGTGAACGAGTTCGACCCGCTGTTCGAAGACGTCTACGCCTACTGCGAACAGATGGAGCTGAACGTGGACACACTGATCCACGAGGTGGGCGCCGGGCAGATGGAGATCAACTTCTTCCACGCGCACCCGCTGGGCCTGGCCGACGAGGTGTTCTTCTTCAAGCGCACCGTTCGCGAAGCGGCCATGCGGCACGACATGTTCGCCACCTTCATGGCCAAGCCCATTGCCAACGAGCCGGGCAGCGCCATGCACATCCACCAGAGCGTCGTGAACCGGGTGACCGGCAAGAACATCTTCAGCAACGACGACGGCACGCCGAGCAAAGCCTTCTACTGGTACATCGGCGGCCTGCAGAAGTATGTGCCGGCGGCCATGGCCTTGTTCGCCCCGTACGTCAACAGCTACCGCCGGCTGGTGCGCAGCAATGCCGCACCGATCAACATCCAGTGGGGCACCGACAACCGCACGGTGGGCATCCGCTCGCCGGTGGCCACGCCCACCGCGCGGCGCATCGAGAACCGCGTGATCGGCGCCGACGCCAACCCCTACTGCGCGCTGGCGGCCACGCTGGCCTGCGGTTACCTGGGCATCAAGAACCGCATTGAGCCCACGTCCGAGTGCAAGGGCGACGCCTACCTCGGCGACTTCCAGTTGCCGCGCAGCCTGGGCGAGGCGCTGGCACTGCTGCGCGCCGAGAAGGACCTGGCCGAGGTGCTGGGCCACGCCTTCGTCACCGTCTACACCGAAGTCAAGGAAATCGAATTTGCAGAGTTCATGAAAGTGATCTCGCCGTGGGAGCGCGAGCACCTGCTTCTTCACGTCTGACCGACCGCCCCGACCACCCCGGACCCCGGAGCCCCCCCATGAACGCCGTCCTCCAGCCCAGCGACACCGCCCACCCCGCCAGCGAACGCACCACGGCGCAGTGGCAGGCCGCCGATGCCGCGCACTACCTGCACCCCTTCACCGACCACAAGTCGCTGTCCGGCAAAGGCGCGCGGGTGATCACCCGCGCCGACAACATCTACCTGTGGGACAGCGACGGCCACAAGATCCTCGACGCGATGTCGGGCCTGTGGTGTGTCAACGTGGGCTACGGACAACAAGCGCTGATCGACGCGGCCACGCGCCAGCTGCAGACGCTGCCCTTCTACAACAGCTTCTTTCAGACGGCCACGCCGCCGGCCATCGAGCTGGCCGAACTGCTGGCCGAGGTGACGCCGCCGCAGTTCAAGCACGTGTTCTTCAGTGGCTCGGGCAGCGAAGGCAACGACACCATCGTGCGCATGGTGCGTCGCTATTGGGACCTGATGGGGCAGCCGGCGCGCAAGGTCATCATCAGCCGCAACAACGCTTACCACGGCTCCACGATGGCCGGCGCCTCGCTGGGCGGCATGCTCGGCATGCATCAGCAGGGCGGCCTGCCCATCCCGGACATCAGCCACATCGAGCAGCCGTTCTGGTTCCAGGTCGGCCAGGGCATGGACCGCGAGGACTTTGGCCGCAAGGCGGCGAGTTGGCTGGAGGCGCGCATCCTGCAAATCGGCGCCGACAAGGTGGCCGCCTTCATCGGCGAGCCGGTGCAAGGCGCGGGCGGCGTGATCGTGCCGCCGGCGAGCTATTGGCCAGAAATCCAGCGCATCTGCGACCGCTACGGCGTGTTGCTGGTCAGCGACGAGGTGATCTGCGGCTTTGGCCGCACGGGCCGCTGGTTCGGCTGCGAGACCTTGGGTTTCACCCCTGACCTGATGACCTTCGCCAAAGGCGTGACCTCGGGCTACGTGCCGCTGGGCGGCGTGATGGTGGGCGAGCGCGTGGCCCGGGTGCTGATCGACCGCGGCGGCGAGTTCAACCACGGCTACACCTACAGCGGTCACCCGGTGGCCTGCGCGGTGGCGCTGGCCAATGTGCGGTTGATCCGCGACCAGGGCTTGGTCGAACGCGTTCACGACGACGTGGGCCCGTACCTGGCCGAGCAGTTCCAGGCCATGACCAGCCACCCACTGGTCGGTGAAGCCCAGACCTGCGGGCTGATGGGAGCGCTGCAGATCGTCAAGGACCAGGCCACGCGCACGGTCTTCGACCCGACACTGGAAGTTGGCATGCTGTGCCGCGGCCACTGCTTCGCCAATGGCCTGATCATGCGGGCCGTCGGCGACCGAATGATCATCGCCCCCCCGCTGGTGATCACGCGCTCGCAGATCGACGAGATGATGGCGCTGATCCGCCACTGCTTCGACCAGACCCTGGCCGATCTGCGGGCCCTGCGGCTGATGTGACCGGCGCGCCGGCAAGCCCCCCGGACCGCGGCAAAATCGCGGGTTGGGCCCACTCGGCGAACCCATGTCCGAGTGCGCCGATGGCACGGGGTTTGCCTGTAGGCTTGCCATTGGGGCGGCTGGCTAGACTCCGCTGCCATTCACTCACCCCTTGCTGATTCTGGAGACTCCACCATGAAGGAAACGGGCATGAAGCACCGATCGGGTCGCGGTTTGTGGGCGGCCGCCACGTCGGCCCTGGTGCTGGCTGCGGCCACGGTGTCCACCCCGGCCGCCGCGCAAGGCGTGCTGAACATCTACAACTGGTCGGACTACATCGCCGACGACACGATCAAGAATTTCGAGAAGGAAACCGGCATCAAGGTCCGGTACGACAACTTCGACAACAACGAGATCCTGCACGCCAAGCTGGTGGCCGGCAAGACGGGCTACGACATCGTGGTGCCCTCGTCCTACTGGGCCAAGCTGCAGGCCGACGGCGGGCTGCTGCAAAAGCTCGACAAGTCGAAAATCCCGAACCTGAAAAACCTGGACCCGGTGCTGCAGGAGCAGCTCGCCAAGCTGGACCCGGGCAACCAGTACGCGGTCAACTGGCTGTGGGGCTACACCACGGTGGGCATCAACGTCGACAAGGTCAAGGCGGCGCTGGGCAGCATGCCGATGCCCGACAACGCCTGGGACCTGGTGTTCAAGCCCGAATACATCTCCAAGCTGAAAGGTTGCGGCGTCAGCGTGCTGGACTCGGCCACCGAAGTGGTGCCGGCCGCGATGCACTACCTGGGCAAGCGGGCGTACAGCAAGAACACCGCCGACTATGCCGGCGTGGGCCCGTTGCTGAAGTCGATTCGCCCCAACGTGACGCTGTTCAGCTCCTCGGGCTACATCAACGACATGGCCAACGGGTCGATCTGCCTGGCGCTGGGCTGGTCGGGCGACATCAACATCGCCCGCCAGCGCGCCATCGACGGCAAGACCGGCCAGAAGATCGAAGCGCTGATCCCGAAGACCGGCGGCGTGCTGTTCTTCGACGTGATGGTGATCCCGGCCGACGCGCCCAATGCCGACAACGCCCACAAGTTCATCAACTACATCCTTCGCCCGGAGGTGCATGCCTCGCTGACGAACAAGGTGTTCTACGCCAACCCGAACAAGGAGTCGCGCAAGTTCGTGGTGCCGGCGGTGGCGAACAACCCGACCGTGTTCCTGAACGACGCCGACCTGCGCAAGATGGCCGCGCCAGACGCCATCGGCAACGACGTGCGCCGCACGATGACGCGGCTGTTCACCAGCTTCAAGACCGGGCTCTGAGCCCCGCGCTGCAGGCCGGCGGCGCTCGGCCGCCGACCGGCTGCAGCGCGCCACAACAACAACCAACGAGGGGCTTTGATGCAAGGGCCGACAGCCGCGCCGCCGGCGTACCTGCAGATCGTCGATGTGGTGAAGGACTTTGGCGGCGGTGCTGTCGCGGTCAACCACGTGTCCATCGACATCGCCAAGGGCGAGATCTTCGCCTTGCTGGGCTCGTCCGGCTGCGGCAAGACCACGCTGTTGCGCATGCTGGCGGGCTTCGAGACCCCGACCTCGGGGCGCATCGTGCTCAACGGCCAGGACCTGTCGAACCTGCCACCGTACGAGCGGCCGATCAACATGATGTTCCAGTCCTACGCGCTGTTCCCGCACCTCAGCGTGTGGGACAACATCGCCTTCGGCCTGAAACGTGATGGCCTGCCCAAGGACCAGATCGCCGAGCGTGTGGACGGCATGCTCAAGCTGGTGCAGCTGAGCAAGTTCGGCAAGCGCAAGCCGCACCAGCTCAGCGGTGGTCAGCAGCAGCGCGTGGCGCTGGCGCGCAGCCTCGCGAAGCAGCCTCAGCTGCTGCTGCTGGACGAACCGCTTGGCGCGCTGGACAAGAAGCTGCGCGAAGAAACCCAGATCGAACTCGTCAACATCATCGAGAAGGTCGGCGTCACCTGCGTGATGGTGACCCACGACCAGGAAGAGGCCATGACCATGGCCACCCGCATCGCCATCATGAGCGAAGGCCGGGTGCTGCAGGTCGGCCCACCCGCGGACATCTATGAAACCCCGGCCAACCGCTTCGTGGCCGATTTCATCGGCAATGTGAACCTGATGGACGGCACGCTCAGCGACGACCAGGCCGACCACTGCGTGATCACTTGCGCCGACTGCAGCCATTACGTGGGCCACGGCATCACCGGCAGCGAAGGCATGGCCGTGACGGTGGCCGTGCGCCCTGAAAAGATCCGCCTGAGCCGCGACGAACCCGCCGGCCCGCACAACCGCGTGCAAGGCACCGTCAAGGACCTGAGCTACTTTGGGGCCCTGTCGGTCTACCACTTGCAACTGGCCAGCGGCGCCGTGCTGAAGATCAGCGAGATGAACGCCGACCGCCACCGCGACGACCACCTGAGCTGGGGCGACACCGGCTGGGCCAGCTGGTCGGCGTCGGCCCAGGTGGTGTTGACGCAATGAGCGCCGCCGCATTCGCATGGCGCGCCCTGCGGGTGTTGCGCGTGGCCGGGCTGGTGCGCAACCTGGCCGGGCGTGGCGCGGTGATCGCCCTGCCCTACGGCTGGCTGTTGCTGTTCTTCCTGCTGCCGTTCCTGATCGTCTTCAAGATCAGCATCTCCGAGATGGAGAACGTCAGCTTCAAGGACCTGCTGACCTACGTGGACGGCACGCTCCAGCTGAGCGTCAAGCTGGGCAACTACCTGTTCATCACCCAGGACGACCTGTACTTCAAGACCTACCTGTCGAGCGTGAAGTACGCGGCGGTGACCACCGCGATCTGCCTGGCCATCGGCTACCCGTTCTCGTACTTCATGGCGCGCGCCAAGGCGGCCTACCAGCCCGCGCTGCTGATGCTCGTCATGCTGCCCTTCTGGACGTCCTTCCTGCTGCGCGTCTACGCCTGGAAGGGCCTGCTCAGCGAAAACGGCTGGGTGGCCGAGTTGCTGACGGGGCTGGGGATCGACCAGCTGCTGCTGGCCGGGGGCCTGATCCCGGCCGAGGGCAAGTTCATGAACACGCCGTTTTCGCTGGTGCTGGGCATGGTCTACACCTACCTGCCGTTCATGATCCTGCCGCTGTATGCGAACCTGTCGAAGATGGACCTGCGGCTGCTGGAGGCCGCGGCCGACCTGGGCGCCACGCCGGCGGTGGCCTTCTGGAAGGTCACCGTGCCCATGTCCAAGGCCGGCATCATCGCCGGCTCGATGCTGGTCTTCATCCCCTGCATCGGCGAATTCGTGATCCCCGAGCTGCTCGGCGGCCCGCAGACGCTGATGATCGGCCGCGTGCTGTGGGACGAGTTCTTCAGCAACAACGACTGGCCGATGGCGTCGAGTGTGGCCGTGGTGATGGTGCTGCTGATTCTGGTGCCGCTGGCGCTGTTCAACCATTACCAGGCCAAGTCGCAGGAGGGCCAGCGATGAGCCGGCGCACCTTGTTCGGCCCCGGTTTCGCCCGCGGCTTGTCCAAGGCCTGGCTGGGAGCGGGCTACCTCTTCCTGTACCTGCCCATCATCGCGCTGGTGCTGTACAGCTTCAATGACTCGCCGATTCCCAATGTGTGGGCGGGCTTCACGCTGAAGTGGTATGCCAAACTGGCCGGCGACAGCGAGATGTTGTCGGGCCTGTGGCTCAGCCTGAAGATCGCCTTCCTGACCGCCTGCGGCTCGGTGGTGCTCGGCACGCTGGCGGCCTTCGCGCTGGTGCGCTACACCCGCTTCACCGGGCGCACGCTGTTCTCCGGCATGGTCAACGCGCCGCTGGTGATGCCCGAGGTGATCGTCGGCCTGTCGCTGCTGCTGATGCTGGTGTCGATGCAGCGCGCCATCGGCTTCCCCGAACGCGGCATGACCACCATCTGGCTGGGCCACCTGCTGCTGGGCATGGCTTACGCCACGGTGGTAGTGCAGTCGCGCCTGCGCGAACTGAACCCGCAGCTGGAAGAGGCGGCGATGGACCTGGGCGCGCGCCCCCGCCAGGTCTTTTTGCTCGTCACCTTGCCGATGATTGCGCAGTCGCTGGTGTCGGCCTGGCTGCTCACCTTCACGATTTCGCTGGACGACGTGGTGCTGTCGGCCTTCCTGTCCGGACCCGGGTCGACCACGATGCCGCTGGTCATCTTTTCGCGCGCGCGGCTGGGCCTGAACCCGAGCGTCAACGCGGTGGCCACCGTGATCATCGTCATCGTGGCGATCGCCACCATCCTGACCAGTTACCTGATCGTGCGCGCCGAGCGCGAGCGCCAGCGCGCCATGGCCCAGGCCGCGCGCGGCGGCTGACCACCCGACCGCGCTGGTCCTGCCCGAATACCACCGAACCGTCCCACCAAGAAGCAAGAGGAGCACCCCGTGACGAGCCACTGGAAGCAACAGGCCTTGGCGGCCGCCCTGATCACCGCCTTTGGCAGCGCAGCACCCGGCCTGGCCCGGGCGCAAGCGCCGTCCAACGACGCCGTGCTGAAGGAGTTGGCGGCCCTGAAGGCCCGGGTCGAGCAGCTCGAAGGCAAGTTGAAGGCGGCCGAATCCAAGCTGCCGCCCGAGGGCGCGCAGTGGGGCATGTCGCCGGCGCAAGCGGCCGAGTTGAACCGCGTGGTCGTCAAGGCCGAAGCGCTGGAAGACGGGCGCGACGCAGCCGGCTTCAAGGGCCTGAAAGTGGGTGGCTACATCGACCCGGTGTTCATCTACAACCAGCGGCAGAACCGCTCGGGCTTCCAGTTCCTGAACGGCATTGGCAACGGCGGTTATTCGTACGACAACTCCTTCTTTGGCATGGCGGTGCTGGACCTCCAGAAGGAGACCGAGAGCGGCACCAAGTGGCGCCTGACGCTGGCGCCCAACCGCGGTGTCGGCGCGGGCATCGACAGCCCGTCGATCGTGCACGAGGCCAGCGTGTCGATCCCGCTGACCGGGCCCACCACGCGCCTGATCGCGGGCCAGGTGCCCGACTGGTCCGGCTACGAGTTCTTGCCGGCCACGCAGACCAAACTGATCACCCACAACCTGCTGTTCGACTTCACGTTGCCCTTCACCTACACGGGCGTGGGGCTGGAGCGCACCACCGGCAAGTGGATCTACAAGGCGATGCTTGCGAACATGAACGCCAGCCGCCGCAACAGCGGCGACAAGGCGCCAGTGGTGGCCTACCGCGTGGACTACGCGCGTGGCGAGTTCGCGGGCTTCGGCTTCGCCGGCGTGCACGGCAAGGCGGCCAACTTCCGCGCCGCAGGCAACTTCAACCCGGTCACCTCCGACCCGGCCCAGAACCTCTTTGACTTCTACAGCACCCGTGACACCCGCGTGGACCTGTTCGAGCTCGACGCCTACTTCACCCGCGGCGACCTGACGCTGCAAAGCCAGCTGAGCCTGGGCCAGCAGCGCCGCGCGGCGATCACCGCCGACCCGGTGACCGGCGAGTTGCGCACGGCGCGCTGGGTGGGCGTGTCGGGCCTGGCGGCTTACAAGCTGAGCCCGCGGCTGGAAGCCATTGCCCGCCTGGACCACCTGCGCAACCGCAAAAATGGGGGCGGGTTCTTGGGCTACACCGTGGCCGACGGCCTGAACGGCATCGGCCCGGACCCGGCCGGCGACCCCGAGCGCGGCACCAACCGCACCGCCTTCTCGCTGGGCGCGAATTACCGCTTCGACGAGAACACCGTGCTGAAGGCCGAGTACCGCCTGGACCGCGCGAGCTTGCCGGTCTTCCTGGACGTCAAGACGGGCACGTTCCGCCGCAGCAACAACCTGCTGGGCGCGTCCGTCATCGTGTCCTTCTGACCCCGGCCGGATGCTGACCGGCGCCCACCACCCCGCACCCCACCGGACCGCCTTGTGACCGACCCCCGCACCGCAGCCCCCCGCCCCGACTGGCACGCCGCGGCCGCCGCCCTGCGCATCGACGGCCGCCTGTTCATTGGCGGCCAGCGCCACGACGCGGTGGACGGGGCCAGCTTCGACAAGCATTCGCCGATCGACGGGCGGCGCCTGGGCGCCATCGCGCGCGGGCAGGTGGCCGACGTCGACCGCGCCGTGGCATCGGCGCGCGAGGCCTTCAACGACCGACGCTGGGCGGGGCAGCCACCGGCGGCCCGCAAGCGCGTGATGCTGCGCTTCGCCGAGGCCCTGCTGGCCGCCAAGGACGAGTTGGCGCTGCTGGAAACCCTGGACATGGGCAAGCCCATCCAACACAGCCTGGCGGTGGACGTGGCCTCGGCGGCGCGCTGCATCGCCTGGTACGGCGAGGCGGTCGACAAGGTCTACGACGAGATCGCGCCGACCGGCGATCGCGCGCTGGCCTTGATCACGCGCGAGCCCATGGGCGTGGTCGGCGCCATCGTGCCGTGGAACTACCCGATGATCATGTCGGCCTGGAAACTGGGTCCGGCGCTGGCCGCGGGCAACAGCGTGGTGCTCAAGCCCAGTGAAAAGTCGCCACTGACCGGGCTGCGCATGGCCGAGCTGGCCGTGCAGGCCGGGCTGCCGCCGGGCGTGTTCAACGTGGTCACCGGCCACGGCCACGAGGCCGGGGAGGCGTTGGCGATGCACATGGACGTCGACGCCATCGGCTTCACCGGCAGCACACGGGTGGGCCGGCGCATGCTGGACTGTGCTGGCCGCAGCAACCTGAAGCGGGTCTACAACGAACTGGGCGGCAAGTCGGCCTTCCTTGTCTTCGACGACTTCAAGGACATCGAGCGCGCCGCCCGCACCGTGGCCGGCAGCATGTTCTTCAACCAGGGCGAAAGCTGCAACGCGCCCTCGCGGGTGTTCGTGCACGCCTCGGTGGCCGACGAGTTCCTCGCCATCGTGAAGGCCGAGGCCGCGCAGCACCAGCCCGGTGACCCGTTGGGCGGGCAGGCACCGATGGGCGCGCTGGTCGACGAGTCGCAACTGAAGACCGTGCTCGGCTACATCGCCGCCGGCCACGCGGAAGGGGCTCGCCTGGTGACCGGCGGCCAGCGTGTGCGGACCGACACCGGCGGCCACTACGTCGAGCCCACCGTGTTCGACGGCGTGGTCAACACCATGAAGATCGCGCGGGAGGAAATCTTCGGCCCGGTGATGAGCGTCATCCGCTTCACCAGCGAAGCCGAGGCCGTGGCCCAGGCCAACGACAGCCCCTACGGCCTGCAGGCCAGCGTGTGGAGCCACGACATCAACCGCGCCCACCGCGTCGCCCGCGCGCTGCGCGCTGGCACCGTGCACGTCAACCAGTACGACGAGGACGACATCACCGTGCCCTTCGGCGGCTACAAGCAAAGCGGCAACGGGCGCGACAAGTCGCTGCACGCCTTCGACAAGTACACCGAGCTGAAGACCACCTGGCTGCGCCTCGACGCGTGAGGGCCGCGCCCGCCCCCTGGCTTCTGTCCGACCGATGAATTCAACGCCCCCAGCCGGCACCCAGGCGCCCGGTGGCCCCACGCGGCATGGCGTGGGCATCGACCCGAGCGCGCGCCTGGACGAGGCACTGCAACAGGCACGCGATGGCCTGAGCGCCGCCGGCGTGCACACCCTGCTGGTGCAGTTCACCGACGTTCACGGCCACGCCAAAGGCAAATGGGTGCCCACCCACCAGCTCGAACAGGTGGTGCGCGAAGGCGCCGGCTTCGCGGGGCCGTCGATCTGGGGCACCGGGCTGCCGCGCACAGGCCCGCGGGCGGAATACTTCGCCCGCGCCGACCTGAGCACGCTCACCGTGCTGCCCTGGTGGCCCGGCCACGCCCACCTGATCGGCGACGGCCACGTGGCAGGCATTGCCTTCGACGCGTGCCCGCGCCAGGTGCTGCGGCGCGCGGTCGCGCGCCTCGCCGAACGCGGCTGGCAGCTGCAGACCGGCCTGGAGCCGGAGTTCTTCCTGCTCAAGCGCCTGCCCGGCGGTGGCATCGCCCCGTTCGACGACCTGGACCGCCTGGACAAACCCAGCTATGACCTGCAGTCGCTGCCGCGTCAGGCGGTCTTTCTGCACGGGCTGCGCACCGCGCTGGAGGCCGCCGGCCTGACGGTGCTGCAGATCGACCATGAAGACGCGCACGGCCAGTACGAGCTGAACTTCCTGCACGACGAGGCGCTGCGCAGCGCCGACCACCTGATGCGCTTCAAGCTGGCCGCACAGCGGCTGGCCGAGGCGCAGGGCGCGGTGTTCTCGACCATGCCCAAGCCCTTCGCCAACCAGCCGGGCAGCGGCCTGCACGCCCACGTGTCGCTGTGGGCCGGCACGCAAAACCTGTTCGCAGGCCACGCGCCCGACCTGATGAACGCTGACGCGCTGTCGCCGCTGGCCCGGCACTTCATCGCCGGCGTGCTGCACCACAGCCGCGCCTTGTGCGCGCTGGCCGCGCCCACCGTCAACAGCTACAAGCGGCTGGTGGTGGGCGAAACCCTGTCGGGCACCAGCTGGGCACCGGCCTTGATCGCCCACGGTCCGAACAACCGGACGGCGCTGGTGCGCACGCTCGCCGGGCGCTTTGAATGGCGCCTGCCGGACGCCTCGGCCAACCCCTACCTGATGACCGCCGGCCTGATCGCCGCGGGCCTGGATGGCATCGACCGCGCACTGCCCCTGCCGCCCGCCTGCACCGACGACCTGTTCGAGGCCACCCTGCCCGCGCTGCGCGAGCGCGGCATCGCGCTGCTGCCCGCGTCGCTGGCCGAGGCGACCGACGCCCTGGCCGACAGCGTGCTGCTGGCCGACACGCTCGGGCCAACGCTTCACACCGAACTCGTGCGCCTGCAGCGGGCCGAAGCCACGGCCTACGCCCGCCAGATCAGCCCCTGGGAAATCGAGCGCGGCCTGCGCTGATCCCCGTCTCGCCGGCTCGGCTTCTGTGCCTCGCCAGCGCCTGCCGTGCGCCCCGATGTCGCTCGCGGCGAGGGCCCACCCGCCCGCCCGCGTTGCTGGCTGTTGCTGAGCGGCAAAGTCCGGTTTCACCGGCCCCGGCGACGCAACCTGCCGCGCCGACGGCACTCCATGTAGGCAGCCACCCACACCGCGTCACGGTGCTGGCCGATGGTGCGGGGCCCCACCGGCCCGCAACACTGGCGAGGTGGCATGAAGGCCATTCACGCAAGGAGCAAGCAATGAACAAGGTGACTTTGATCGGATTGGCGGCCGCCGCCGTCATGGGCTCGGTGTCGCTGCCCGCGGCAGCGCGGGTGGACGCGCAGGTGTCCATCAACATCGGGCCACCGCCGGTTCGCTACGAGGCCGTTCCCGCCCCGCGCCGGGGCATGGTGTGGACCCCCGGCTACTGGGACTGGCGCGGCCAGCGCCACGTGTGGGTGCCGGGCCTTTGGGTGCGTGAGCGGGCGGGCTACCAGTACAGCCAGCCCCAATGGGTCTCGCACAACGGCCGCTGGATCCTGGTGCGCGGGCACTGGGAACAGGCCCGCTTCGACCGCGACCGCGACGGCGTGCCCAACCGCTACGACCGCGACCGCGACGGCGACGGCGTGCCCAACCGGGCGGACCGCCGCCCGGACAACCCCTACCGGCGCTGACCCCCGCGGGGCCTGACGGGGCAATACCCCCGTCCTGAGGCCCGCCGCAGGCGGCGTGCCCGACCGCGGCGGGCCTGGCGTTTGCCCCTGCCCCGCTCACTTCATTCCGTCCGCTGGCGCAGCACGCCCGGCTGGGTGCCGTCCACGGTGACGGCGCCTGCGTCTCGCCGCACCAGCGCGCCCCAGCGCCCCCCTTTTCCGTGCCGCCCGTGCCTGACACCGACCCAACCCACGCCACTGCACCCCTGCCGCACCCGGTGCGCCGCCTCGTCAAGCCCGCCTTGGTGCTGATGGCGCTGGCCTTGTTGCTGGCCGGCGGCGTGGCCGGCTGGCGCCAGTGGCGCGCGGCCGCGGAAGGGCCCGGCGCCTGGGCCACCGTGACGGCCACCCGGGGCGACATCGAAGACAGCATCACCGCCACCGGCACCGTGCAACCCAAGGACTACGTCGACGTCGGCACCCAGGTGTCGGGCCAGCTGCGCAGCTTGAAGGTCGAGCTGGGCGCGCAAGTGCGCCAGGGCCAGCTGCTGGCCGAGATCGACCCGTCGGTCTACCAGTCGCGCGTGGACGCCGACCGGGCCCAGCTTCGCAATCAGCGTGCCCAGCTGGCGGACCGCCAGGCGCAGGCCGCGCTGGCCAAGCTGCAGCTGGCCCGACAGCAGCAGCTCGCCCGCGACGACGCCACCACGCAGGAGGCGGTGCAGACCGCCGAGGCCACGCTGCAGTCGGCCAACGCGCAGGTGGAATCGCTGCGCGCGCAGATCGAGCAGACCGAGTCCACGCTGCGCGGCGACGAAGCCAACCTCGGCTACACCAAGATCAGCGCGCCGATGAGCGGCACCGTGGTGTCGCTGGCCGCCAAGCAGGGCCAGACCCTGAACGCCAACCAGCAGGCGCCCATCGTGATGCGGATCGCCGACCTGTCGGCCATGACGGTGCAGGCCCAGGTGTCCGAGGCCGATGTGGGCAAGCTCAGCCTGGGCATGCCGGTCTACTTCACCACGCTGGCCGGCGACAACCGCCGGTTCTCTGGCGCGCTGCGCCAGGTGTCGCCCACGCCGAACGTGGTCAACAACGTGGTGCTGTACGACGCGCTGTTCGACGTGCCCAACCCCGATCAGGTGCTGAAGACACAGATGACGGCGCAGGTGTTCTTCGTGGCCGCCGCGGCACGCGACGCGGTGCTGGTGCCGGTGGCGGCGCTGCGGCCGCTGGGCCGCGGTGAGGGTGCGGCCGAGCGGCGCGGTCGTGGCGCCTCGGCGGCGGGCAACCCGGCGTCGGGCGCCAGCGCGGCGGGGCCGGCCGCGGCCAGCGCTGGTCCACGCCGGGCCGCAAGCCTGGGTCAGGCGCAGGCCGGCATCGACGCCCGCGCCAGCTTCGCCGGCCGCCTCGCCCGGCTCAGCGTGCTGGACGCCCGCGGCCAGGTCGTCGAACGCACGGTGCGCGTTGGCGTGGTCAACCGCGTGATGGCCGAAATCACAGACGGCGTGCAGGCCGGCGAGCAGGTCGTCACCGGACGGGCGGTCGTGCGCCCAGGCACCGGCCCAAGCACCGGCCCGACCACCGGCGGCGGCGCGGCCGCCACCAACGGTGCGCGCAGCGGCGGCCTGAGCCCATCGGGCGGGCCGGGCGGCTTCGGGGGGCCGGGGCGATGAGCGCCGCGCCCGCCCTGATCGAGCTGCGCGACGTCACCCGCACCTTCGTCAACGGGGACGTGCGCACCCAGGTGCTGCATGGCGTGAGCCTGCGCATCGAGGCCGGCGAGTTCGTGGCCATCGTCGGCGCCTCGGGCTCGGGCAAGACCACGCTGATGAACATCCTGGGCTGCCTGGACCGCCCGAGCAGCGGGCACTACCTGTTTGAGGGCCGCGACGTGTCGGGCTTCGACAGCGACGAGCTGGCCCGCCTGCGGCGCGAAGCCTTCGGCTTCGTGTTCCAGAGCTACCACCTGATCAAGACCGCCTCGGCGCTGGAAAACGTGGAAGTGCCCGCGGTCTACGCCGGCACCCCGCCGGCCGAGCGCCACGCGCGCGCCCAGGCGCTACTCAGCCGCCTGGGCCTCGCGCAGCGCACCGGCCACCTGCCGTCCCAGTTGTCGGGCGGTCAACAGCAGCGCGTGTCGATCGCCCGGGCCTTGATGAACGGGGGGCGAATCGTGTTGGCCGACGAGCCCACCGGCGCGCTCGACCGCCAGAGCGGCATCGAGGTGATGAACCTGCTGCGCGAGCTGTCGGCCCAGGGCCACACCGTCATCTTGATCACCCACGCCATGGAGGTGGCCCAGCAGGCTCACCGGGTGATCGAGGTCAGCGACGGCCGCATCGTCGCCGACCCGGGGCCCCCAGCCGGCGGGCCGGCGGCCGCGCCGCCCACCGTGCTGCCCGCGCGCCCCGGCCGCGCGCTGTCCCACCTGCTGGAAGCCACGCGCACGGCCTTGCGCGCGCTGCGGGCCAACCTGTCGCGCACCGTGCTGACGCTGCTGGGCATCGTCATTGGCGTCGCGTCGGTGATCACGATGCTGGCCATCGGGGACGGTGCGAAGCAGCAGGTGCTGGACCGCATCAGCGCCATGGGCACCAACCTGCTGCTGATCCGCCCCGGCCCGCCGGTGCGCCGGGGCGTGGGCGGCAACGTGGCCTCGCTGGTGCCCGACGACGCCGAGGCCATCGCCGCGCTGCCCAACGTGCTGGCCGCGGTGCCCGAGCTGGGCGGCACCGTCACCGCCCGCTACGGCGGCGAGGACTACCAGACCCAGGCCACCGGCACCACGGCCACCTACCCGGTGGCGCGGGACTGGCCGTTGTCGCGCGGGGTGTTCTTCTCCGACGCCGATGTCAAAAGCTACGCCACCGTGGCCGTGCTGGGGCAGACCGTGGCCGACCGGCTGTTTCTGAACGGCGAAGACCCGCTGGGCCGCTACGTGGTGCTCAACAACGTGCTGTTCCAGGTCATCGGGCTGATGGCGCCGCGCGGCGCGTCGCCCACCGGCCAGGACCAGGACGACGTGATCATGGTGCCGATGAGCACCGGTGGCCTGCGGCTGTTCGGCCAGCGCTTCTTGCGCAACGTCACCGTGGCGGTCGACGACGTGGCCCAGATCGACGCCACCCAGGACGCCGTCACCGCCCTGCTGACGGCGCGCCACCGCAGCGCGGACTTCCAGATCCGCAACATGGCGTCCATCCTCGACACCGCCACCGAGACGCAGAACACGCTGACGCTGCTGCTGGGCTCGGTGGCCGCGATCTCGCTGCTGGTGGGCGGCATCGGGGTGATGAACATCATGCTGGTCAGCGTGACCGAACGGACCCGCGAGATCGGCATCCGCATGGCCACCGGCGCGCGCATGCGCAACATCCTGCAGCAGTTCCTGACCGAGGCGCTGGTGGTGTCGCTGCTGGGCGGCCTGATCGGCGTGGCGCTGGGGCTGGGCGCGGCGGCGCTGATCGGGCGGCTGGGCACGCCGGTGGTGTATTCGGTCGGCCCGGTGCTGCTGGCCTTCGGCTGCGCCATGGCCACCGGCCTGGTCTTTGGCTACATGCCGGCGCGCAAGGCGGCGCGGGTCGACCCCATCGTCGCGCTGGCGACCTGAGCCGGACCACCGCGAACGCCCAATGCTGACCACCATGCCAATGTCCACCGCCACCTTTGAAGCCGACCGGGCCGACGGCCGCGCCGACCACCTGCCCCACCGCTGCGCAGGGCGCTGCACCACCGTCTGCACCACCGTCTGCACCACCACCCGCTGCCGCCGCCCCAGCCCACACCGACTTCACCGCTTGGCCCTGTGCCTGAGCCTGGCCGCCGCGCTGAGCGCCTGCGGCAGCCTGGCCCCCACGCGTCCGTCGATGCCCGAGCCGCCCCCCATGCCCGCCCGCTTCGACGAGGCCGTGACCAACGACCCGGCGCCTGCGGCCGACTGGTGGCGGGGCTTCGGCTCGCCGGAACTCGACCGGCTGATCGACCTGGCCCTGGCCGCCAACCCCGACCTCGCGATCGCCGGCGAGCGCGTGCGTCAGGCCGAGGCGCAATTGCAGGTGGCCGGCGCCAGCCTGCTGCCCACCGTCAGCGCCAGCGCCGGCACCAACCGCAACGCGTCGCGGCCGCAGGGCGGGCCGCTGCAGCGCTCGGCGGGGTCCAGCCTGGGCCTGTCTGCCAGCTGGGAGCCCGACCTGTGGGGCGGCCAGGCGGCCGGCGTGGACTCGGCCCGCGCGGCGCTGCAAGGCAGCCAGCGCGACCGCGACACCGCGCAACTGGCCCTGGTGGCCACGCTGACGCAAACCTACATCGACGGGCTGGCGCTGCGCGAGCGCATCGCCATCGCCAGCGACAACCTGGCGATCGCGCAGCGGGTGCTGGCCGTGGTCGAGGCCCGGGTGCGGGCCGGCGCGGCGTCGGCGCTGGACCGCACCCAGCAGGAGACCGCGGTGCTGCAACAACGCGCCGCCTTGCCGCCGCTGGCGCTGCTGCAACGGCAAACCGTGTCGGCCCTCGCCCTGTTGGCCGGCCAGGCCCCGCAAGGCTTCGAGGCCGGCTTGTCGCGCGGCGTGGCACTGCGCGCCCTGCAGCCGCCAGCGGTGGGCGCCGGCCTGCCGTCCAGCTTGTTGCTGCGCCGCCCGGACCTGGCCGCCGCCCAGGCCCGGCTCGCCGCCGCCAACGCCGACGTGCAGGCGGCGCGGGCGGCGCTGTTGCCCAGCTTTCAGCTCACGGGCTCGGCCGGCGTCTCCAGCGGCGTGTTGCTGAACCTGCTGAACAGCCCGACGCTGGCGGTGGGCGTGGGGGCGTCGCTGCTGCAGCCGCTGTTCGACGGGGGCCGCCTGCGCGGGCAGGTGGCGGTGGCCGAGTCGCAGCAGCGCGCGCTCGTCATCGGCTACCAGCAGGCGGTGCGCGCGGCGCTGGCCGACGTCGACAACGCCCTGGCCGCCACCGCGCGCAACGCCGACCAGCTGGCGCTGCAGCAACAGGTGCAGGACCGCGCCCGCGAGTCGCTGCGCCTGGCCGAGGCCCGCTACCGCGCGGGCAGCAGCGACCTGTTGTCGGTGCTCGACGCCCAGCGCACGCTGTTCCAGGCCAACGACCAGGCGATCCAGCTGCAGCAAGCACGGCTGCAGGCGGCGGTGGGCCTGGTCAAGGCCTTGGGGGGCGGCTGGCTCGCGGGGGCCTGACCGCGTGCGCGGTCGGCGCCGGCTCTGCGACACTCGGGGCCTGTCTTGCCGACCCGCCCCGCGCCCTCGCCTTTGACCTCGCTCCCACCGCATCAACCATCCGCGCCGGCCACCGCCAGCGCTGCCGGAGCCGCCCACCGCCCCACCCCCGCACAGGCCGCCGGTCCCAGCCGCGCACTGGCCTTTGGCAGCCTCGCGCTCAGCATGGCGATGGTGGGCAGCTACGTCGGTTTGTCGAAGCTGCTGGTGCTGGTGTTCCCGGTGTTCCTGCTCGCGTGGCTTCGCTTCGGCATCGCGGCCGTCGCCATGGCCGGCTGGGTGCGCCGCGGTCCGAACGACGCCCCGCTGACCCCGCACGACCGCCGCCTGCTGTTCTGGGAAAGCTTCCTCGGCAACTTCCTGTTCTCCATCTGCATGCTGTACGGCGTGTCGATGACGTCCGCGCTGGCCGCGGGCGTGACCATGGCGGCGCTGCCGGGCGTGGTGGCGCTGCTGTCGTGGTGGTTCCTGAAGGAGCGCATCGCCGGGCGGGTGCTGCTCGGCGTGGTCTGCGCCGTGTCGGGCATCGCGCTGGTGGCGCTGGGCAAGGGCAGCGGCGGGGCCGGTGGTGGTTCGGTCGTCGGCAACCTGATGTTGGTGGGCGCCGTGGTGTGCGAGGCCAGCTACGTCGTCATCGGCAAGCGCCTGGCGGGCCAGGTCTCGCCCAAGCGCATCAGCGCGTTGGTCAACCTGTGGGGCCTGACGCTGGTGACACCGCTGGGCCTGTGGCAGGCGCTGCGCTTCGACTTCGCCAGCGTGGGCCCGGTGCACTGGCTGGGCCTGGTCTTCTACGCGCTGGCGGCCAGCATGATCACCGTGTGGCTCTGGATGACGGGGTTGAAAACCGTGAGCGCCTCGGCCGCCGGGGTCTTCACGGTGCTGCTGCCGGTCAGCGCGGCGGCGGTGGGCGTGGTGTTTCTTGGCGAGCGCTTCAGCGGCGTGCAGGTGCTGGCGTTCGCGTTGGCCTTGCTCGGGGTGATGCTGGCCACCTGGCCGGAGCGCAGCCGACCGGCGCAGACCGCCTGAAGGCGCAACCCGACGAGGCGACCCGCAGCGCTGAACTGGCGCATCGCGGTCATGGTGATCGGCGCCCTCCGCGTGAGCCGGGCGCCAGCGGCGCCAACGGCCTCGTCCCTCAGTCGATCGCGGCGTCCGCCGCTGCGGCCACGGCCACGACAACGCCCGGCTGGGTTCGGGCGGCGGTGGCCATCGCCATCACCCGCGCCGGCGACTCGGCCTTGAGCCGGTGGTCGGACCACACCTGGCGCCAGCGCCGCGCCCCGGGGGTGCCGTTCCACAAGCCCAGCATGTGGCGCGCCACGCGCGACCACGGCTGGCCGGCGCGCACCTGCTGGTCCATGTAGGCCACCATGGCCGCTTCCACCGCGTCGCGCTCCGGCAACGGGGCCTTGTCACCCTGAAAGCGCTGGTCCCAGTCGGCCATCAGCCACGGGTGGTGGTAGGACTCGCGGCCCACCATCACGCCGTCGAGCACCGCCAGGTGTTCGGCCACCTGCTCGTGGCGGGTGATGCCGCCGTTCACGACGATGGTCAGCCCGGGAAAATCGCGCTTGAGTTGATGCACCACGCCGTGGCGCAGTGGCGGCACCTCGCGGTTTTCCTTCGGGCTCAGCCCTTTCAGCCAGGCGTTGCGGGCGTGCACGATGAACACCGTGCAACCGGCCTCCGCCACCGTGCCGATGAAATCGCGCACGAAGCTTGGGTCGTCGTTCTGGTCGATGCCGATGCGGTGCTTGACCGTGACCGGCAGCGTGGTGGCGTCGCGCATCGCCTTGACGCACTCGGCCACCAGCGGCGCCTCGTTCATCAGGCAGGCCCCAAAGGCCCCTCGCTGCACGCGCTCACTCGGGCAGCCGCAGTTCAGGTTGACCTCGTCGTAGCCCCAGCGCTCGGCCAGCGCGGCGCAGCGCGCCAGGTCCTGCGGCTCGCTGCCACCGAGCTGCAAGGCCACCGGATGTTCGGCCGGGTCAAAGTCCAGGTGGCGCGGCACGTCGCCGTGCAGCAAGGCGCCGGTGGTCACCATCTCGGTGTACAGGCGCGTGCGGCGGGTGATCAGGCGATGGAAGTAGCGGCAGTGCCGGTCCGTCCAGTCCATCATCGGCGCCACGCTCAGGCGCCAGGGGCTCGGTTGTTGATGCTCGATCACGTTTGACGCAGGTCGAAGACCTGAACAGGGGGCAAAGGCCGGGGCGCAGTGACGCGCCGGCATCCACCTTGCGTCGGCCCGGACCCATCGCCCAGGCGCAAGACACCCTGCATTTTCCTCGCCTTGGGCCTTGCCCTCGTGGGCCCTGCTTGGACGGCTTTGGCGCGGGCCGGGCTCACCGGCCCGGCGCCGCGTTCAAGCCGGCCGGCTCACTTGCCGCCGCGCAGCTTCGTCAGCGCCGTTTGCGTTTCATTCCACAAGTCCATGCCGACGTTGGCCGCGGTGCTGGCGTTGACGCGGGTCAGCTTGTCGCGCATGCGGGCCACTTCGGCCGGGGCCACCTCGTTGATGACCATGCCCTTGGCCTTCAGGTCGCCCAGGGCGCGGGCGGCTTCGTCGCGGGTGTCCTTGCGCTCGAAGTCGCGGCTGGCGCGGGCGGCGTCCAGCAGCACCTTCTGTTCGTCCTTGCTCAGGCCGTCCCACCACTTCTTGCTGACCGTGACGATCCACGGGCTGTAGACGTGGTTGGTGATGCTCAGGTACTTCTGCACCTCGAAGAACTTGCTGGACAGGATGGTGTTGTAGGGGTTCTCCTGGCCGTCCACGGTCTTGGTTTCCAGCGCGCTGAACAGTTCGGAAAAGGGCAGCGGCACCGCGTTGGCGCCCAGCAGCTTGAAGCTGTCGAGGTAGACGTTGTTCTGCATCACGCGCAGCTTGATGCCGTCCAGGTCCTCGGCCTTGGTGACCGGGCGCTTGCTGTTGGTCAGGTTGCGAAAGCCGTTTTCCCAATAGGCCAGGCCCACCAGGCCTTTGTCTTGCAGCTTGGCCATCACCTTCTCGCCGATGGGGCCGTCGAGGATGACGTCCGCTTCCTTGGCCGTGTTGAACAGGAAGGGGGTGTCCCACAGCGCCATTTCCTTGGTGATGCCCACCAGCGTGGCGGTGGAGCCGACCATCATTTCCTGAGCGCCGCCGATCAGCGCTTGCTGCATTTGGGTGTCCGGGCCCAGCGCGGCGGCGCCGATGGCGCGCACCTTCATCTTGCCGCCGGAGGCCTTCTCCACCTGCTCGGCGAAGAACTTCACCGCCCGCCCCTGGTTGCTCTGCTCGTTCAGGCCGTAGCCGAAGCGGATCAAGCGGGGCTTGATGTCTTGTGCCAGTGCGGCGAAGGGGGTGGCCAGGGTGGCGGCAGCGGTGAGGGCCAGCAGGGTGCGACGAGCCATGCTCATGGGAGTCTCCTTGTGAAATGGGCGAAATTCGCGGGGATGGGGCGGGGGCGCAGCGCGATCAGCGCAGCCAGACGACGGGCGCGGTGACGAGCTGCGGAAAGGCAACGAACAGGACCAGGATGAGCGTGTAGGTGATCAGGAAGGGGTTCACGCCCTTGATGACCTCATGCATCGACAAGCGGCCCACACCCGCCACCACGTTGAGCACCGTGCCCACCGGCGGCGTGATCAGGCCGATGGCCCCGTTGAGCACGAACATCAAACCGAAGTACACCGGGTCGATGCCGGCCTTGACGGCGATGGGCAGCATCACCGGGGCGAAGATCAGGATGGTTGGCGTCAGGTCCAGCGCCGTGCCGATGACCACCAGCACGACCATCATCACGGCCATCAGCAGCCGCGGGTGGTCGATCAGCGGGCCCAGCCAGCCGCTCAGCGTGGCAGGCAGGTCGGCCAGCGTGATCATGTAGCTGGCCACCTGGGCGCCGGCGCACAGGAACATCACGATGGCGGTGGTCTTGGCAGCACGCACCAGCACGCCGCGCAGGGCGGCGACCTTCATTTCGCGGTGGATGAACAAGGCCACCACCAGCGCGTAAAACGCGGCCACCACGGCGGCCTCGGTGGGCGTGAAGACGCCGGACTTCATGCCGCCGATGATGATGATGGGCATCAGCAGCGCCCAAAAGGCCTTGGCGGTGGCGGTGAGCCGGCTGGCCATCGGCAGCGGTTGGCCTTCGGGCAGGTCGATGCGCCGCAGGACCCAGCGCCACGCGAAGATCAGGCCGGCGCCCATGATCAGCCCTGGCACGATGCCCGACACGAACAGCGCCGAGATCGAGGTGTTGGTCGTCACCCCATAGATCACGAAGGGCATCGACGGCGGGATGATCGGCGCGATGATCCCGCCCGAGGCCACCAGGCCCGCGGACGTCGCCATCGGGTAGCCCTGCTGCCGCATCATCGGCAGCAGGATGGTGGCCAGGGCCGCGGTGTCGGCCAGCGCCGAGCCGCTCATGCTGGCCATCAGCACGGCCGCGCCGATGGCCACATAGCCCAGGCCGCCGCGGATGTGGCCGACCCAGGCCTGCGCCATGTCGATGATGCGGCGGCTGATGCCGCCGGCGTTCATCAGCTCGCCGGCCAGAATGAAGAAGGGCACCGCCAGCAGCGGAAAGCTGTCGATGCCAGCCACCAGGTTCTGCGCCAGCAGTTGGGTGTCCCAGAACTCCAACACCCAGGCCATGCCGGCGCCGGTGAGCACCAGGGCAAAGGCCATGTTCAGGCCGATGCCCATCAGCAGCAGCATGCCGCCGGCGAAGACGATGAAGGCGAGCGCTTCGTTGCTCATGGCATCACTCCACGTCGGCGCCAGGGCCGAGGTCCAGCGGGGTGCGGCGCACCAGTTCGACCCAGGCCATCGCCCCGATGGCCAGCGCGCACAGCAGCGCGGGCAGCGGCAACAGGGCCGTGGGGTAACCCAGCACGACGGACCGGCTGTCCAGCCCCACCCGCACCTGCTGCCACGCGCCCCAGGCCAGCAGCACACAGGCGACCACGACCAGCCCGCGGATGAGCACGGTCATGGCCGACAGCGCCACCGGCCGGCCCTTGAGCAGGCCGACCAGGCTGGTGAAGGCCATGTGCTCGCCGCGCGGGTAGGCGGCGGTGGCGCCGATGAAGACCATCCACACGAACAGCAAGCGCGAGAGTTCCTCGCTGGCCGCGATGCCGCTGCCAAACCCATAGCGCAGCACCACGTTGACGAACACCGCCAGCGCCATCACGCCCAGGCAGGCGGCCATGGCGTGGTCGGCCCAGCGGTTGAACCTCGATTCCGGCGCGGCCGGCGCGCCCTGGGGCGTGGGGGTGGCGAGTTGGGCGGTGTCCAGGCTCATGCCGGCTCCTTGGTGTCTTGGGGATCGGAGGGATCGGAGGGGTCGGTGGGGTCGTTGTGTCGCAGCCAGGCGGCCACCGCCCATTGCAGGTCGCTCAGCGACCGGGTGGCGTCCAGCGCCAGCACGCCGGGCTCACCGCGGGGGGATTCCAGCGTGGCGAACTGGCTGTCGACGAGGCTGGTGGAAAAGAAGTGCGTGGCCGCGCGGGCCGTCACCCGGTCCAGCGCGCACTGGCGGTCAAGTTCGAGGAACACGAAGCGCAGCCCGGGCACCGCCGTGCGCAACCCCGCGCGGTAGGCCCGGCGCAAGGCGGAACAGGTCAGCACCACGCCGTGGGGGTGAGCGCGCAACTGCTCGGCGAGGGTGGCCAGCCAGTCGGCGCGGTCGGCGTCGGTCAGCGCCACGCCCTGGGCCATCTTGGCGCGGTTGGCCGCGCTGTGGAAGTCATCGCCTTCCACCAGAGGCAGGCCCTCGGCTTGCGCGATGGCCGCGCCCAGGCTGGACTTGCCGCAGCCCGCCACGCCCATGATCACCAACGATGCCTGCATCGACCTTGCCTTGTCTTGTCTTGTCTTGGCCGAGAACGGCGGCCACCGCCATCGCCGAATCGATGCAGCCTTGGCGATTGGACAGCGCTGTCCCGTGAGGAAAAATGAATCCGACAGCGCCAGTGCCTCAAAATGTCGAATTCCGTGTGCGAACGAGGTACTTTCGGGCTGCCTTGCGTGTGTCTGTCGGACAGCGCTATCCTAACGACCTGAAGACCACTCAAGATCCGTAGAAACCCTCAATGCCCACCCCGCCCCGCACCCGATCCACCGGCCGCGCCACCTTGGCAGACGTCGCCGCCCTCGCAGGCGTCAGCCCCATCACCGTGTCGCGGGCCCTGCGCGGTGAACGCGCCGTGGCGGCCGACCTGGTCGAACGCGTGCAGGCCGCGGCCCAAAAATTGGGTTACGTGCCCGACCCGGCGGCGCGCGCGCTGGCCTCGCGGCACGGGTCGCACGTGGCGGTGCTGATTCCGCTGTTGTCCAACGCGCTGTTCGTCGACCTGCTGGAAGCGGTGCAGCGCACCTTGCGTCCGGCCGGCTACCAAACCTTGATCGGCATCACCCACTACGACCCCGCCGAGGAGGAACAGCTGCTGCGCGAACAGCTGCAGCACCGCCCCGCCGGCTTGCTGGTGACGGGTCTGGACCGCCCCGACAGCACCCGCGCGCTGATCACCAGCAGCGGTGTGCCCTGTGTGCACATGATGGAACTGGACCCGGCCGCCCAGGTGCACTGCGTCGGCTTTTCGCAGGCGGCCGCGGCGGCCGACCTGACCGCCCACCTGCTGGCACGCGGCCACCGCCGCATCGCCTTCGCCGCGGCGCAGCTGGACCCGCGCACCCTGCAACGGCTGGATGGCTGGCGCCGCAGCATGCATGGCGCCGGACTGCACGACACGCGGCTCGAATGGCTGAACCCGGCCCCGTCCTCTCTGGCGCTGGGCGGGCAGATGCTGGCGCAGATCGTCGCCCAGGCGCCCAAGGTCGACGCCGTGTTCTTCTGCAACGACGACCTGGCGCAAGGCGCGCTGCTGGCCGCGCTGCGCCTGGGCTTGCGGGTGCCCGACCAACTCGCAGTCGTGGGCTTCAACGACCTGACGGGCAGCGACCAGATGTTGCCGCCGCTGACCACGGTGCGCACACCGCGTGGCGCCGTGGGTCAGTCGGCCGCGCAGATGCTGCTGGGACTGATGAAGGGCAAGGCGCCGGCGCAGCGCTGCATCGACCTGGGCTACGACCTGGTGGTGCGCGGCAGCGCCTGAGTGCCGCGCACCGGCACGGCGTCCCGCAAGGCCTGCAAGGTGGCGCTGGCGCGCGACATCGATGGGCCCACGGCCGCCAGCTCGGCCTCGCGCGCGGCAGCACCAGCAGCACCTCGCGCTCCGCCGTGCGCCGGCCCACCGCGGCCAGCCGGTCGGCGAGCACCGCGTCGCGCAGGTGGTGGGCCGGCTGGCTGACGGCAGAACGCGCGCTGATCGCAAGGCCCTGGTGACCCAGCAGGCACGAGGGATGAGGCACCGCCCTCCCCCAACCCACGGCCACCCGATGCGCCCGGCCCGCTGACGTTGCCGACAATGGCCACCATGAACGCCATGCCCCCTTCCCCCTCCAGCCCCGTGCCGGGCGCAAACGCCATCGGTGTGATCGGCGCCGGCCGCCTGGGCACGGCGCTGGCCTGGTGCCTGGCGCGGCACGGGCTGCCGGTGGTGGCGGTGGCCAGCCGCAGCGCGGCTTCGGCGCACCGCCTCGCCGACGGCGTGAGCGGCTGTGCCGTGCTGACGCCGCAGGCCGTGGTGGACCGCTGCGACCTCGTGCTGCTGACCCCGCCCGACGCCGCCATCGCGCCACTGGCGCAACAGCTGTCATGGCACCCCGGCGTTGCGGCGGTGCATTGCAGCGGTGCCACCGAGCTGAACGCCCTCGACAGCGCGCGCGCTGCCGGCGCCCAGGTGGGTGGACTGCACCCGCTGATGAGCGCCGCCGACCCGGCCACCGCGGCCGACCAGTTGCCGGGCTGCACGGTGACGATCGAAGCCAGCGGCCCACTGCTCCAGACGCTGACCACCTTGGCCGCGCGCCTGGGCTGCCCCGTCAACGAACTGCCGCCAGGGCAGCGGGCGGCCTACCACGCGGCGGCCGGCTACGCCTCCCAGTTTGTGCACGTGTTGTTGCGCGAGGCTTCGGTGATCTGGCAGCACTGGGGCGCCACCGAAGACCAGGCCCTGCGCGCCCTGCTGCCGCTGTTGCGCGGCACGCTGGCGTCACTGGCGCGCGCGGGCATCGCCGGTGGCATGCCGGGACCGGTGTCACGGGGGGACGTGGGGTCGGTCGAGCGCCACGTGCAGGCCCTGGCCGACCTGAGCGGCGACACCCTGGCCCTGTACCAGGCCCTCGCCCTGCGCAGCGTGGCGCTGGCCGAAGAGCGCGGCGGCGTGACGCCCGCGTCGGCGGCGGCGCTGCGCGGTCTGTTGCGTCCGACGCCGTTCGCCACCGCACCGACGGCACCCGACTCGGCGCGGCCCAATCCGCCGTCGTCCTGACCCCGCGCGGCGATGCCGCCACCGCCTTGCACCGAAGGCGGTGGCGTGCGAACGAGGCCGGTGGGTTGACGCTGCGGTGGCCTGCCGCCATGCTTGCGCGCACCACGGCTGAGCCCACAACCACCGCACAAGGACCCCCGATGACCTGCTTCCGATCATCCCCACCGTCCCGTCGCGACGCACGCTGCCCGCCCGGCGTGGCGGCTCAGGGGCCGAGTCGCCCCTGGGCCACCGTGCCCATGGCCGGGGCGGTCGTGATGGCCCTGGCGCTGAGCCTGGGTGCCGCGCCCACGCAGGCCGCCACTGACGGCGAGGCCGACTGGACCGGCGCACAGCAGTCCCCCGCCGACGCCCGCAAGGAGGCCGCGGCCGCGCTGGTCGAAGGCCGACGCGAGTGCGCGCGCGTCAGCGACAAGGGCGAGCGCAGCGCCTGCTTCAAGCTGGTCGAGGCCGACCACGCGGCCACACTGAAGCGCCTCGCGCCCGCGCGGCCCGCGCCGAAGCGCTGATCCCTGACGGCGGCGCGGGGCCGGCGATGCGCGGGCACGGCGACACCGGCTGAGGTCGGCTGAGGTCGGCTGAGGTCGGCTGAGGTCGGCCAAGTATGGCCAACACCGCCCGCGCTCGGCCGCCATCGGCCGCCCTCAAGCCGACGGTGGCTACACTTCCGCGCCGCCCGATCTGCCGCTGCGCTCGGGCTTCACCCCACGCCGGAAGCCCGACCTTGTCAGAACGCCTCGCCGTCTTCGCCCAGCACCTGCTCCCGAAACTCGCCCTGACGCGCCTGGCTGGCGCCGTCGCGTCGGCGCGCCTGGGCGCCAACACGACCCGGCTGATCGGGTGGTTCGTCCGCCGCTACGGCGTCAACATGCAGGAGGCGGCGCAGCCCGACATCGCGGCCTACGCCACCTTCAACGATTTCTTCACCCGCCCGCTGCGCGAGGGCGCGCGGCCCCTGGCCGCCGACGGCCTGCTGTGCCCGGTGGATGGCGCCATCAGCCAGTTCGGGCCGATCGAGCGCGACCAGATCTTCCAGGCCAAGGGCCACCGCTACAGCACCACGGCGCTGGTGGGCGGCGACCCGTCCCTGGCCGCCCGCTTCGACAACGGTCACTTTGCCACCCTGTACCTGAGCCCGCGCGACTACCACCGCATCCACATGCCCTGCGACGGGCGGCTCACGCGGATGATTCACGTGCCGGGCGACCTGTACTCCGTCAACCCGGCCACGGCCCGCGGCGTGCCCGGGCTGTTCGCCCGCAACGAGCGGGTGGTGTGCGTGTTCGAAGGCGACCACGGCCCCTTTGTGATGGTGCTGGTGGGCGCCACCATCGTGGGCAGCATGGCCACGGTGTGGCACGGGGTGGTCAACCCGCCGCGGCCGGGCAGCGTGCGCGACTGGCGTTACGACGAGCCCGCGGTGACCCTGCCCCGCGGCGCCGAGATGGGCCGCTTCCTGCTCGGCTCCACCGTCGTGATGCTGTTCCCGGCCGGCCCGCTGCGCTTCAACCCCGCCTGGGCGCCTGGCGGCGCACTGCGCATGGGCGAAGCGATGGCACGGCACGGCTGAGCGCTGCGCTGGCCTGCGCGCCGCGCTCGCGTCAGTGCGCGCCGCCGGCGTCGGCCACCACGGCGCCGCGCTGCGGGCGCGTCAGCCACACCAGCGCGATCAGCGCGACGAACAACACCGACGACAGGTAGAACACATCGGTCACGGCCATCGTGTAGGCCTGCTGGTCCAGCAGGCGGGTGACGGTGGCGGCGGCCTGCTCTGGCGTGTAGCCGGCCGCCTGCAACTGCTGCAGGGTGCCCACCGCGGTGGCGTTGCCCGCGTTGACCGCTTCGGCGAGGTGGGCGTGGTGCATCACGGCGCGGTCTTCCCACAGCGTGGTGAACAGCGAGGTACCGAAGGCCCCGGCGGTGATGCGCACGAAATTGCTCAGGCCGGAGGCAGCCGGCATCTGCTCGGGCTTCAGGCCGCTGAAGATGATGGCCTGCAGCGGAATGAAGAAGAAGGCCATGGCCGCCCCCTGCAACACCGTGGGCAGCAACACCGCCTCGAAGGTGACCTGCGTGTTGAAGCGCGAGCGCATCCACAGCACCAGCGCAAAGCCAAGGAAGGCCACGGTGGCCAGGCGCCGCGGGTCCACCCGCGACACGTTCTTGCCCACCCACGGCGACAGCACGATGGCCAGCAGGCCCACCGGCGCCATCGCCATGCCGGCCCAGGTGGCGGTGTAGCCCATGTGCTGCTGCAGCCAAAGCGGCAGCAACACCACGTTGCCGAAGAACAACCCGTAGGCCACCGACAGCGCCGCACTGCCCATCAGGAAGTTGCGCCGCGCAAACAGCCGCAGGTTCACGATGGGGTGCGCTTCCGTCAGCTCCCACACCAGGAAGAAGGCGAAGCCGACCGCGGCCACCACCGCCAGCATCATGATCTGATTGGACGAGAACCAGTCCAGCTCCTTGCCCTTGTCGATCATGATTTGCAGCGCCCCCACCCACAGCACCAGCAGGCCCAGGCCGACGGTGTCCAGCGGCACGCGGCGCGGGCCGGGGTCGCGGCGGCGGTAGATCGACCAGGTGGCGGCGGCCGCCGCCAGGCCCACCGGCACGTTGATGTAGAAGATCCAAGGCCACGACATGTTGTCGGTGATCCAGCCGCCCAGCAGCGGCCCCATGACCGGCGCCACCAGCGTGGTCATGGCCCACATCGCCATCGCCATGCCGGCCTTGGCCGGCGGGTAGCTGGCCAGCAACAGGGTCTGTGACAGCGGAATCATCGGCCCGGCCACCAGGCCCTGCAGCACGCGGAAAAAGATCAACATGCCGATGTTCGGCGCCAGGCCGCACAGCCACGAGGCCAGCACAAACATCAGCACGCTCGCGGTGAACAGGCGCACCTGGCCGAAGCGCTGCGTGAGCCAGCCGGTGAGTGGCACCGAGATGGCGTTGGCCACGGCGAACGAGGTGATCACCCAGGTGCCCTGCGCCGGGCTCACGCCCATGTCGCCTGAGATCGCCGGGATCGACACGTTGGCGATCGAGGAGTCCAGCACGTTCATGAAGGTGGCCAGCGACAGCGCGATGGTGCCCAGGACCAGCTCGCGGCCCTCCAGCGGCGCCAAAGGTGCCGGCGCGCGGGTGGGCGCAGGCGCCTGGGCCGCCGACGCGCCGGCGGGCGAATCACCAACGGGGGATGCTCCGGCAAGCGACATGGCCGCGCTCAGCCCGCCACCTGCGCCTGGGCCTGCGCGGTGCGCGGCACGGGCTTGCCGAGGTTGCTCTGGATGATGTCGCGCACCAGCTTGTCGGCCTCGGCGGTGGGCAGGTCCAGCGCGCGGGTGGCCACGTTGCGGGCATTGGCGGTGCTGGTGGCCACGGGCTGGCCGCTCTGGTCGGCGATGTCGACGGTGGCCTCCATTGACAGGCCCACCCGCAGCGGGTGCGCCGCGAGTTGCTGGCCGTCCACCTCGATGCGCACCGGCACCCGCTGCACCACCTTGATCCAGTTGCCGGTGGCGTTCTGCGCCGGCAGCAGCGCAAAGGCCGCGCCGGTGCCCGCGCCCAGCCCGACGATGCGCCCGGCGTAGTGGACCTGGTCCCCGTACAGGTCGGCGGTCAGCGTCACCGGCTGGCCAATGCGCATGTGGCGCAGTTGCACTTCCTTGAAGTTCGCCTCGACCCAGGCCTGGTCCAGCGGAATCAGCGTCATCAGCGGCGCGCCGGCCGCGATGCGCTGGCCCACCTGCACCGTGCGGCGGGCCACTTGACCGGTGATCGGCGCGACCAGTTCGGTGCGCTGCACGGCCAGCCAAGCTTCGCGCACCGCGGCGGCGGCGCGTTCCACGTTCGGGTGGTTCTGCACCGAGGTGCCCTCGGTCAAGGCCTGGTTGCTGCGCGCCTGCTGCTGCGCCACCGCCAGGGCCGACTGCGCCCCGGCCAGCGCGCTGCGGGCGCTGGCCAGCGTCGCCTCGGCGTGCTTCATCTCCTCACCGCCGACGGCGCCGGTGGCCACCAGCGGGCGGCGGCGGTTGACGTCCTCGGTCGCCTTCGACACCTCGGCCTGCATGCGCGCCACTTCGGCTTCGCGCAGGCGAATGCTGCTGCCCAGGCTGTCGTTGTTGGCGTACAGGGTGCGCACCTCGCGGACGGTCTGGGCCAGCTGGGCCTCGGCGCGCTCCAGCGCCAGGCGGGCGTCGGCGGGGTCCAGGCGCACCAGCGGCTGGCCGGCCTTCACGGTGTCGGTGTCGTCGGCCAGCACGCTCAGCACGGTGCCGCCCACTTGCGGCGTCAGTTGCACCACCGGCGCCTGCACATAGGCGTTGTCGGTGCTTTCGAAGTGGCGCAGGTGCAGCCACCAGTGCGCGCCATAGGCCGCACCGGCCAGCACCACGGCGGCCGTCACGGCCAGAAGCGCCGGCCGGCGGCGCGAGGGCTTGACCGCGGGCGCCGGGGCGGCCCCGACGGCGGCCGGTGTGGCGTGGGCCGCGGGGGCTGCGGTGTGGGGTGGAGTGCTGGGTGTGGTGTGGGGTGTGGCGTGGGTTGTGGTGGGCGGGGTCGTGGTGGACGCGTTGGCGGGGTGGTTCGACATGGCGTGGCTTTCTTCGTCGAGGTGAGGTGTGGCCGAACGGCGCGGGCGGGTGGCGGTCTCGGGGACGGCGCGGGCGGCGGTCGGTGCGGCCGGGGTCAAGGCGTGGGCGGGCGTGGGTGGGTGCGGGTAGGTACGGGTGGCGGTGGGTGACGGTGGGCGGGGCGCGTCAGTCGCCGAGGGCGGCCCCGTCGCGCCAGCCGCCGCCCAGGGCGCGGCTCAGCGCGGCTTCGGCGTTGAGGTGGCGGGCCTTCAGGTCGACCACGCCGCGGCGTTGGGTCAGCACGTTGGTCTCGGCCGTCAGCACGATGAGGAAATTGCCCAGGCCCGCCTGGTAGCGCTGCACCGCCAGGTCGAAGGCGGACTCGGCGGCCGCCAGCGCCTGCTGCTGCGCGGCCTGCTGGCGCTCGATGGCCGACAGGCTGCTCACTTCGTCGGCCACCTCGCGCAGCGCGCGCAGCAGCGTGGCGTTGTAGCCCTCGACCGCCGCGTCCACCTCGGCCGCGCGCGACCGCAGGTTGGCCCGCAGCCGCCCGCCGTCGAACACCGGCAGGCGCAGCGCGGGGCCCACGCCGTAGGTTTCGCTGCCGGCGCGCAGGAACCGGTCCAGGCCCAGGCTGGACAAGCCGATGAACGCGGTCAGGTTGATGTTGGGATAGAACTGGGCCTTGGCCACGGCCACGTCCTGCGTGGCCGCCTCGACCCGCCAGCGCTGCGCCACCAGGTCGGCGCGGCGGCCCAGCAGGTCGGCGGGCAGCCCGCGCGGCAAAGGCAAGGCCTTCACCGGCGCCAGTGGCGGGGTCAGGGTGGCCAGCGCGTCGGGGGGCTGGCCGCTGAGCTCGGCCAGGGCATGACGGGCGCGGGCGATCTGTTCCTCGGCCGCGGCCAGGTCCACCTCGGTCTGGGCAATCACGCCCTCGGCCTGGCGCAGTTCAACGGTGGTGTCCAGCCCGGCCGCGATGCGTTGGCGCACCAGCGCCAGCACCTGCCGGCGCTGGGTCAGCGCCGCTTCGGCGATGTCGCGCAGCGCCACCTGGCGGGCCAGGCCGACGTAGGTCGACGCCAGGTTCGCCGCCAACAGCACGGCCGCGGCCTGCGCTTCGGCCTGCGCCGCGCGCGACTGGCCCACGGCCGAGGCCACCGCCGCCTGCTGGCGACCGAACAGGTCCCATTCCCAGCTGGCGCCGAGCGTGGCGCTGTTGCTCCAGGCGATGGCGCCGGCCAAGGGCGGTGGAATCAGCCCGTGGCGGGTGAAGCGTTGGTCGCTGAGGTCGGCCGAGGCCGACACCTGCGGCCCGCCGGCCGCACGCGCCGAAGCCACCACCGCATCGGCTTGCGCCAGGCGGGCGCGCACTTGCAGCAGCGAGGGCTGCTGCGCCAGCGCGGTGGTGATCAAGCGCGACAAGGCCGGGTCGCCCCAGGCGTCCCATGCGTTCTGGGTGGGCCAGTCCACCGGGGCCGCGTCGGGCGCCGCGGGGGCGCTGGCGTTGGCGCTGCCGGCCGGCGTGCCGGGCACGGTCATCAGCGCGTGCGGCGCGGGCAGCGTGGCGGGCAGCCCGGCGCAAGCGGTCAAGGCGGCAGCGGCCAGCACCGCCAAGGCCAGGCTGAAGCCGGCGCCGGCCGCACGGCGCGGGCGACGCGGCCGGGGGAGGCTCGAGGGAACGGGTTGAAGCATGGCGGTCATGGTTCGGGGGTCGTTCGGGTTCAGTCGCGCGGTGACGCGGCCGGCTGGGTGTTGCCCCGCAGGCGCAGCAACAGGCCCAGCAGTTGCTGCCATTCGGCTTCGCTGAAGCCGGCCAGCACGCCGTTGTTGACGTCGGCCAGCACCTGCGGGATGTGGGCCGCCACCGCCTCGCCGGCGGCGGTCAGGGACAACCGCATCACCCGGCGGTCGGTGGCCGAGCGCTCGCGGCCGATCAGGCCCTTGGCCTCCAGGCGGTCGACCAGCCGGGTCATGGCACCGGCGTCGATGTCCATCTGCCGGGCCAGCGCCTGCGCCGTGCTGGCCGCGCCGGTCTTCAGCTTCCACAAGGGGTACCACTGGGCGGCGGTCAGGCCGTGCAGGCTCATGCGGGCTTCGATGTCGCGCCGCATGGCGAAGACGATCTGGTGCATCAAATGGCCGACGCTGTCGGCCGCGTGGTAGCGCCGGCCGTCGTAGAAGCGTGGCGCCGGCGCGGTGGGTGCGGCCGGTGGCATCGATGGCTGGGCCGAAGGCGGGGTTGCATTCGGGGCCGGGGCCGGCCCGGGCGCTTGCACGGAGGCCCGCTTGGCGCGGGAGGCGGTGGTCTTGGTCACGGCGCGATTTTAGATGCCTGGGCAATCATTGCCCTGACAATGGTTTTTCCGGGCCGGTCGGCGGCGGCCTGAACGACAATCGCGCCCGCCCTCCACGCGCCCGCCCGACCGCCCATGAACACCCCAACCCCCGCCTCCAGCCCTGCCACTGCCCCCGGCGCCACGGACACCACCGGCCCCACGGGCGCCATCGTCATCGTCGGTGGCGGCCACGCCGCGGCCAGCCTGTGCAGCGCGCTGGCCGACGCCGGCCAGGGCCACCGCGTGACGCTGCTGTGCGCCGAACCGGTGCTGCCCTACCAGCGCCCGCCCCTGTCGAAGAACTTCCTGAAGAACGCGGCCGACGCGGTGATGCCCCACCGCGCGGCCGCGTGGTACGCCGAGGCCGGCATCACCGTGCGCCTGGGCACCGCCGTCGCCGACATCGACCGCGCCGCGCGCACCGTGGGCCTGAACGGTGGCGAGCGCCTGGCCTACGAGCACCTGGTGCTGGCCACCGGCACCGTGGCCCGTCGCCTGCCCGTGCTGCCAGCATCGCTGCGCAACGTGCACGTGCTGCGCACCGCGGCCGACGCCGCGGCCCTGCGCGCCGAACTGCAGCCCGGCCGGCGCCTGACGGTGCTGGGCGGCGGCTTCATCGGGCTGGAAGTGGCGGCCACGGCACAGGCCCTGGGGCTGGCGGTGCAGGTGCTGGAATCGGCCCCGCGGCTGTTGGGGCGTTCGGTGTCGCCGACCTTGTCGGACCACGTGGCCGAACAGCACCGGGCCGCGGGCATCGACCTGCGCCTGGGCGTCACCGCCGGCGACTTCGAGCACGACGGCGAGCGCCTGCACGCGCTGAGCGTGGACGGCGTGCGCCAGGACATCGACTTGCTGCTGCTGGGCATCGGCGCCTGGCCGGACACCGCCCTGGCCGAAGCCGCCGGCCTGGCCGTGGACAACGGCGTGGTGGTCGACGACCACCTGCGCACCAGCGACCCGGCCATCCACGCCGTCGGCGACTGCGCCCGCTTTCCGGCCGCCGCGGCCAATGGCGGTGCGCTGCGCCTGGAATCGGTGCAGAACGCGACCGACCAGGCGCGCTGCCTGGCGGCCGCGCTGGCGGGCGGACCGGCCAAGGCCTATGGCGCGCTGCCGTGGTTCTGGTCCGACCAGGGGGGCTTGCGGCTGCAGATGGCCGGCTTGCTGCCCGCCGGCACCACGCTGCACAAGCGGCCGGGGCCGGCAGCGGGCGGCTTTTCCTTGCTGCACTACCTGGGCGAGCAGTTGGTCTGCGCCGAGTCGGTGAACGCCCCGATGGACCACCTGATGCTGCGCAAGCTGCTGGAAGCCGGCAAGAGCCCGGCGCCCGCGGTGGCCTGCGACCCGGCCGTGGCCCTGAAGACCCTGCTCTGAGCACACGGCCCGGCGCCCGCCGGGCCCCTGTCCGGCGCCGCACGGCCCGCCCTCGGCCGGGTCCGCCGCACCGCCGCGGGGCACCCAGCGCCCCGCCGGCATGGCACACCGCTTGCGTCGGTCGCCTGAAAACCTGACCATTCGGTCAGCTTCAAGGTGACCTCGGCCCACCCCCCGGCCGATCGACGGAGTCCGCCCCATGTCGCCCACCTCGGCCTCATCGGCCTTGCCGACCACCCTGCCCATCCCGGCCAGCGCCGACTCCCCCGCCGCCGGCGCTGCGGCGGACGTCCAGGCCGGTCGCCTGAGCGCGGCCGACTACGCCCGCCACTTCGCCGACGCCGCACCGCGCTTCAGCCGCACGCAGGCCCTGGTGGAAGCCGAGCGTTGCCTGTACTGCCACGACGCGCCCTGCGCCACCGCCTGCCCCACGGGCATCGACGTGCCCAGCTTCATCCGCCGCATCGCGGAGGACAACCTGCGTGGCGCGGCCCGCGCCATCCTGGACGCCAACCCCCTGGGCGGCACCTGCGCCCGCGTCTGCCCCACCGAGGTGCTGTGCGAACAGGTCTGCGTGCGCACCACGCAGCAGGGCAAGCCGGTGGAAATCGGCCGCCTGCAGCGCTACGCCGTGGACGCGGTGATGGACCGGCCGCTGTCGGCATTGTTTCCGCGCGCGCCCCGCACCGGTCGCCACGTGGCGGTGGTGGGCGCCGGGCCGGCCGGCCTGGCCTGCGCGGTCACGCTGGCGCGGCTCGGGCACGAGGTCACGGTGCACGACGCGCGGCCCAAAGGCGGCGGGCTCAACGAGTACGGCCTGGCCACCTACAAGGTGGCAGGTGACTTCGCGCAGGCGGAACTGAACTGGCTGCTGGGCATCGGCGGGATCGCGCTGAAGACCGGCTGGCGGCTGGAAATCGGCGCGCAGGTGGCTGCGCTGCGCGAACAGCACGACGCCGTCTTCCTGGCCATCGGCCTGGGCACCACGCCCAGCCTGGGCGTGCCGGGCGAAACGCTGAACGGGGTGCGCGACGCGGTCGACTTCATCGCCGACCTGCGCCAGGCCGCCGACCCGGCGCAGTTGCCCATCGGCCGCCGCGTGGTGGTGATCGGTGGCGGCATGACGGCGGTGGACGCCGCGGTGCAAAGCCGCCTGCTGGGCGCCGAGTCGGTGCACATGGTTTACCGCCGGGGCCCGCAGGCGATGGGCGCGTCGGCCGCCGAACAGGACTGGGCGCTGACCCATGGCGTGAGCATCCACCACCACCTGGCCCCCATCGAGGTGCTGGGCGAACACGGCCACGCCACGGCGGTGCGCTTCGCCCGCCAGGCGGTCGTCGACGGCGGCCTGCAGCCCACCGGCGAGACGCTCACGCTGGCGGCGGACATGGTTTTCAAGGCCATCGGCCAGCGGCTGGACATCAGCGTGCTGGGCGGGGCGGGCCTCGCGCTGCAGTCGGGTCGCGTGGTGGCCGACGACGACGGCCGCACCGGCGTGCCCGGCGTCTACGTGGGCGGCGACTGCCGCCTGGGCGGGCGCGACCTCACCGTCGAAGCCGTCGAGGACGGCAAGCGCGCCGCCCGCGCCATCCACGCCCAACTGCTGGCCCAAGCCGATGCGGGCAACCCGCCCGCCGCCCAACCCCACGCCGCCTGAAGGAGCACGCCCATGGCCGACCTGAGCAATGTCTTTGCGGGCATCCGCAGCCCCAACCCCTTCTGGCTGGCGTCCGCGCCGCCCACCGACAAGGCCTACAACGTCAACCGCGCCTTCGAAGCCGGCTGGGGCGGCGTGGTCTGGAAGACGCTGGGCGAGGACGGCCCGCCGGTGGTCAACGTCAACGGCCCGCGCTACGGCGCACTGCTGACGCCCGACCGCAAGCTGCTGGGCTTCAACAACATCGAGCTGATCACCGACCGGCCGCTGCAGCTGAACCTGGACGAGATCCGCGCCGTCAAGCGCACTTGGCCCGACCGGGCGATGGTGGTCAGCCTGATGGTGCCGTGCAACGAAGCGGCGTGGAAGGCGATCCTGCCCCGCGTGGAAGACACCGGCGCCGACGGCGTCGAGCTGAACTTCGGCTGCCCGCACGGCATGAGCGAGCGCGGCATGGGCGCGGCCGTGGGCCAGGTGCCCGAGTACATCGAGATGGTCACCGCCTGGTGCAAGCAACACAGCCGGCTGCCGGTCATCGTGAAGCTCACGCCCAACATCACCGACGTGCGCCAGCCGGCGCTGGCCGCCAAGCGCGGCGGCGCCGACGCGGTGTCGCTGATCAACACCATCAACTCCATCATGGGCGTGGACCCCGCCACGCTGGCCATGAGCCCCAGCACCGCGGGCATGGGCTCGCACGGCGGGTATTGCGGGCCGGCCGTCAAGCCGATCGCGCTGAACATGGTGGCCGAGATCGGGCGCTGGCCGCAGACGGCCGGCATCCCGCTGAGCGGCATCGGCGGCGTGGGCACCTGGCGCGACGCGCTGGACTACATCGCCCTGGGCGCCACCAACGTGCAGGTGTGCACCGCGGCCATGACCCATGGCTTCAAGATCGTGCAGGAGATGATCGACGGCCTGTCCAACTACATGGACGACATGGGCTTCAAGACCACCGCCGACTTCCAGGGCCGCGCGCTGCCCACCGTCACCGACTGGCAGTACCTGAACCTGAACGCCATCAGCAAGGCGGTGATCGACCAGGACCAGTGCATTTCCTGCGGGCGCTGCCACATCGCCTGCGAGGACACCTCCCACCAGGCCATCAGCGCCAGCAAGAACGGCCAACGCCACTTCGAGGTGATGGAAGACGAGTGCGTGGGCTGCAACCTGTGCGTGACCGTCTGCCCGGTGCCCGAATGCATCACGCTGCGCACGCTGGCCCCGGGCGAGGTCGACGCCCGCACCGGCCAGCCCGCCTTGGCCACCGCCGCCAACTGGACCGAGCACCCGAACAACCCAATGCGCGCGCTGGCCTGAGCGCCAGCCCCTATGCCCTCAGGCTTGACCGTTCTGCTCGCTGGCGCAAGGATGCGTCGGCGTGAACCGTCTCGGCCCATCCCCCTTTGAGGAACCACCCATGCCCTCCTTGCTGATTCGTGGCGGTACCGTCGTCAACGCGGACCGCGAGTTCCAGGCCGATGTGCTGTGCGTGGACGGCCGCATTGCCGCGGTCGGCGCGGCGCTGGAAGCCCCGGCCGGCGCGCAAGTGCTGGACGCCGGCGGCCAGTACGTGATGCCCGGCGGCATCGACCCGCACACCCACATGCAACTGCCCTTCATGGGCACCGTCACCCGCGACGACTTCTTCAGCGGCACCGCCGCCGCGCTGGCCGGCGGCACCACCACCATCATCGACTTCGTCATTCCCGACCCGAAGGAGCCGCTGATCGACGCCTACCGCAAGTGGCGCGGCTGGGCCGAGAAGTCGGCCAGCGACTACAGCTTTCACGTGGCCGTGACCTGGTGGGACGACAGCGTGCACCGCGACATGGGCACGCTCGTCCAGGACGAAGGCGTCAACAGCTTCAAGCACTTCATGGCCTACAAGAACGCCATCATGTGCGACGACGAAACCCTGGTGAACAGCTTCCGCCGCGCGCTGGAACTGGGCGCCATGCCCACGGTGCACGCCGAGAACGGCGAGCTGGTCTACCTGCTGCAGGCCGAGATGAAAGCCCGCGGCATCACCGGCCCGGAAGGCCACCCGCTGAGCCGCCCGCCCGCGGTGGAAGCCGAGGCCGCGCAGCGCGCCATCGCCATCGCCGACGTGCTGAACGTGCCGATCTACGTGGTGCACGTCAGTTGCGCCGAATCGGCCGAGGCCATTGCGCGCGCCCGGGCGCGCGGCCAGCGGGTGTACGGCGAAGTGCTGGCCGGCCACCTGACGCTGACCGACGAGGTCTACCGCGACCCGCGCTTCGAGTTCGCCGCCGGCCACGTGATGAGCCCGCCCTTCCGCCCGGCCGGGCATTCCCAGATGCTGTGGCGCGGCCTGCAATCGGGCAACCTGCACACCACCGCCACCGACCACTGCACCTTCTGCGCCGAACAGAAGGCCGCGGGCCGCGACGACTTCAGCAAGATCCCCAACGGCTGCGGCGGAGTGGAGGAACGGCTGGCCGTGCTGTGGCACGAAGGCGTCAACGCCGGCCGGCTGACGCCCAGCGAGTTCGTGGCCGTGACCTCGGCCAACGCCGCCAAGCTGTTCAACATCTACCCGCGCAAGGGCTGCATCGTGGCAGGCGCCGACGCCGACGTGGTGCTGTGGGACCCGACCGCCACCAAGACCCTGTCGGTCAAGACGCAGCATTCGCTGGGCGACTTCAACATCTTCGAAGGCCGCACCGTGCGTGGCGTGGCCAGTCACACCGTCAGCGGCGGCCGCCTGGTGTGGGCCGACGGCGACCTGCGCGCCGAGCGCGGCGCCGGCCGCTACGTCAAGCGCCCGCCCTTCGGCCCGCAATTCGACGCCTTGAAGCGCAAGGCCGACCGCGAAGCGCCCACCGCCGTGGCGCGCTGAGCGGGCCAGGCCGGCGCCCACCCACCAGCCTTCGCCCTCATGGCGGCCACCGCCGACGCAGCCGCCTCGCCCTGCCCATCCACCCCCTGCCCGGCCCGCCGCGGCCGCCCCGCCCCATGGACATGACCATTCCCCCCCTGCCCGAGCGCGTTCAAGGCTTGCGCGTCAACGCCGACCGCCTGTGGGACTCGCTGATGAGCCTGGCCCGCATCGGCGCCACCGACAAAGGCGGCGTGTGCCGCCTGGCGCTGAGCGACCTCGACCAGCAAGGCCGCGACCTCGTCAGCCAATGGGCGCGCGAGGCGGGCATGACCATCACCATCGACCAGATCGGCAACGGCTTTTTGCGCCGCCCGGGCCGCAACAACAGCCTGCCGCCGGTGATGACCGGCAGCCACATCGACACCCAGCCCACCGGCGGCAAGTTCGACGGCAACTACGGCGTGCTGGCCGGCCTGGAGGTGGTGCGCACGCTGAACGACCATGGCATCGAGACCGAAGCGCCCATCGAGGTGGCCTGGTGGACCAACGAAGAAGGCTCGCGCTTCGTGCCGGTCATGATGGGTTCGGGCGTGTTCGCCAAGGCCTTCACGCTGGAACACGCCTACGCCGCGAAAGACGCGGACGGCAAGACGGTGCACGAGGAACTGCAACGCATCGGCTACGTGGGCCCGGAGGAGCCGGGCGACCACCCCATTGGCAGCTACTTCGAAACCCACATCGAACAAGGCCCGGTGCTGGAAGACCACGACGTCACCATCGGCGTGGTCACCGGCGTGCTGGGCATCCGCTGGTACGACTGCGTGGTCACCGGCATGGAGGCCCACGCCGGCCCCACGCCCATGGCCCTGCGCCGCGACGCGCTGCAGGTGGCCGCTACGCTGATGCAGGAGGTGGTGGCCTGCGCGCACCGCCACCCGCCGCACGGCCGCGGCACGGTGGGCATGGTGCAGGTGCATCCGAACAGCCGCAATGTGATTCCCGGCCGGGTCAAGTTCAGCATCGACCTGCGCAATGCCAGCGACGCCCTGTGCGAGGCGATGGACGCCGACATCCGCAGCGTGGCCGCGCGGCTGGCCGCCGACAGCGGTCTGTCCATCGAGATCACACCGGTGTCGGCCTACCCGGCCCAGCCCTTCCATGCCGATTGCGTCGACGCCGTGGGCCGCGCCGCCCAGAAGCTCGGCTACTCCCACATGCCGGTGGTCTCGGGCGCCGGGCACGACGCGGTCTACATGGCGCGCCTCGCGCCGGCGGGCATGATCTTCATCCCGTGCAAGGACGGCATCAGCCACAACGAAGTCGAAGACGCCCAGCCCGAGCACATCGCCGCGGGCTGCAACGTGCTGCTGCACGCGATGCTGGAACGTGCCGGGGTGGTGGGCTGAGGCTGCGGCCGCGCCACGTGTCGACCCCACCGACGAACGGGCACCGCCGCGCGCCACTGCTGCTTGGACAGCGGCGCCGCCACGGTGGTGGGCTGACGCGCTTCGGGTGCGCCCACTGGGCAAGATCGGCCCCGGCCCCGGCCGTGGCTTGGGCATGGGCGCGCTCAATGCGCGCCGGGCGCGAGGGGCGTGAGGGGGGCTGGGCCGAAGAATCTCACCGCCAGGCGCGCCACCTCGCGTTGCAAGTCCGCTGAGGCAGCAGCCGCTGCTGCCGCCGTCGTCTCGCTCTTCGCCGGCAAGCGGCCGCCCGCCAGCCGGACGCTGGCGTCGAGGAAGGCCCGCGGGCCCTCGCGCCAGTGGACGGGTTCGTCGTGGAGCCCCGGCAACACGCTGACGCCCAGCAGCTCGCCGATGCGAACGTCGGCAGTGAAGCGCGCAGCCAGCTCTTCGCGCGCAGCGAAAAAGGCATCGATCTGCGACGCGGACCAGACCTTGCTCCAGCGCACCAATTCCCGCTCGGGGCTCAGCAGCTCGTCGGCCACGTCGAAGCCAGCGTCAGGGATGCGGCGCCAGGCGCGAAGCAGGTCCATGCTGCGCTGGCGCCTGACGGGAACCAGGCCCGGCGCATGCCCTCCCGCGGCCAGGACGCCCCGGGCGACCAGCTCCGCGCAGTAAAGGGCCGAGCCGTCCCGGCTGTCAAAGGCGTCGTCGTACGGCGTGTCGCGCTGCCAGTGGTCGCGGGCGAAGTCCACCAGCCGCTGCCCGTCCACGCCCGGTGGCGGGCTGAACAGGCCGTAGACCTTGGTCTCGCTGTCAACCGCCTCGCGGAACGGGCGTCGCCGGGCGCCGCGCGACGCCACGCGCGTGGCCGCGCCCGCGCTCACGTCGGCGTGGCGCTGCTGCGCGGCGCCAGGGGCGGCTTCGTTCATGTCGTAAACCCACACACCATCGGCCTCGACCGACACGATGCCAATGTGCGACCAGCGCTGGAAGCGCTGCGGGAACAGGCCGATCAACATCCCAAGCCCCGTGGTGTTGGCAATGCCCAACAGCTGGCCCGTGGCCAGGCGGCTGGGTGGCGGTGCGGCGGTGGGCGCCGCGCGGGGCTGGGCCGCGAGGCCGGCCGCCGGGAAGGCGGCCTGGCGCGGGTCACCCGTCGGCCGCACAACATAGCGGCCGGTGTCTCCTGGCCGCGGAGGCGCCACCTCGTCCGCCACCGGGGCGGGCAACAGGGCGCAAGCGGTCAGGGTCAGGCCGCTCAGGAGCGCCAGCGTGGCCTTGAAGGCGGCCCGGGCCAGTGTGGACCGTCCGTCAATTGCGCTCATGGAAGGCGTCTTTTCCAAAGGACGGCATGGGGAATCTCAGCGACAGTGACCGGGGCCTTCAGAATACCCGTGCCGGCGACTCGGCTTCTGAATAGAATCGAGCTGAGGCTTGGCCAGCCAGCGCAAGCTGGGGCAGAGTCGCGTTGGATCGGTTCCACGCTCGAGCCGGACCCTCCTCCCATCAGATCAACAGCGAACCCACAGCGGAGTCAAGCCATGCGTCACCTTCTCACGATCGCAGCGCTGTCAGCCACGGCCTTCGCCGCGAACGCAGCGGAATCCATCGGCACCCTCGGCAAGGTCGAAGGCGCGGTCACCGTTGGCGGCTCGGGCCTGGTGACGGCCGCCCGCCAAGGCGCCACGCTCAAGGCCGGCGACACCATCACCGTGTCGTCGACCGGCAAGGTCACGGTCATGCTGAAAGACGGCTGCGTGCTGCCGCTGCGGGGCAGCCAGTACCTGAGGCTCGACGCCAAGCTGACCTGCAGCCAGCTGTTCGCCAGCGTGGTGCAACTGAACAGCCCCTACCGTCAGGCGGCCGAAGGCAGCGGCGGCGGGCTCATCGGCACCGGCGCGGCGGCCGGCGGTGGCGCCGCGGGATTGATCATTCCCGCGCTGGTCTTCACCGCGCCGCTCGTCGGCCAGCGCCTGGACAACGGCATCGACGTGTCGGGCAACTGAGCCTGCGCGGGCGGTCAACGTTTCAGGCTCGGCCTGACGTCACCGCTGCGCCTCGCCGCCGGTCGTCAACGACCGGACGGCGGTCATTCACCCCAGGCCACAGGCACGGAGCACCCACTGCTCGACGTGCCGAGCCGCGCGCTGGTGGTCTGCCGCGGTCATCTCGTCGCGGCCCAGCACGGCCCGCACCTGCACTTCGAAGTCGGCATAGGTTTGGGTGGAGGCCCACACCGTGAAAAACAGGTGGACCGGGTCCACCTTGGCCATGCGGCCCTGCGCGATCCAGGCTTCGACGACGGCGGCCTTGCGCTGCACCGTGGCGCGCAAGTCCGTGCGCAGCAGGTCGCCCACGACCTGCGCCCCGTGCAACAGCTCGTTGGCGTACACGCGGGAGGCGTCCGGGCGCTGACGGCTCATCGTCATCTTGGCCCGGACATAACGGGACAAGGCCTCCCGCGGGTCCGCGTCCACGGTCAGGTCGTCCATGGGCACCAACCAGTCGTGCAGGGTGCGCGCCAGCACCGCACGGTACAGCGCGTCCTTGCTGCCGAAGTAGTAATGGAGGTTGGCCTTGGGCAAGCCCGCCTCCTCGGCGATGGCCGCCATCGTGGCGCCGCTGAAGCCCGTGCGGGCAAACACCCGCTCGGCGGCCCCCAGGATGCGGGCTTCGTTGGTTTCGCGGATCTGCCCCTTGGCGGTGCCGTCTTCTGCCGCGGCGCGCAGGCCCGGACTCACTTGGTCGCGGCCTCCCACACCACGTGGCTGTAGCCGGCCTTGCCCGGGTCCTTCTTGATCACCGGCGAGCTGCCCCCGGTCAACAGCACCTTCACCGTGCGCTCGTAGGCGGCCGGGTCCAGGTAGCCCATCTTCGGCCCGTTGGCGTTGCCGATGAGCTTGGCCACGTTGTCCATCTGGCGCTTTTGCACGGCCAGGGTGGCGCTGCCGCTGGGGTCGGCGGCGACCACGATCTTGGCGGCCTCCTCGGGGTTCTTGACGGCGTCGTTCCAGCCCTTGAACGTGGCTTTCAGGAACTTGGCCATGCGCGCCACGAAGGCCTTGTCCTTGAGCTTGCTGTCCAGGACGTACAGGCCGTCTTCCAGCGAGGCCACCCCTTCCTTCTCGTAGAAGAAGGTCACCAGCTCGCTCTCCTTGACGCCGGCGTCCACCACCTGCCAATACTCGTTATAGATCATGGTCGAGATGCACGCGGCCTGGTTCTGCAGCAGCGGGTCGACGTTGAAGCCCTGCTTGAGCACCTTGACGTCGGTGTCGGACTTCAAACCCAGCTTGGCCATCCAGTTCAGGAACGGGTACTCATTGCCACCGAACCACACGCCCAGCGTCTTGCCCTTGAAGTCCTTGGGGCTAGCGACGCCGCTGCTTTTCTTGCAGGTCAGCATCAGGCCGGATTTGTCGAACACCTGGGCGATGTTGACCAGCGGCACACCGGCCTCGCGGGCGGCCAGCGCGTCGGGCATCCAGTTGACGATGACGTCGGCCTGGTTGCCGGCCAGCACCTGCACCGGCGAGACGTCGGGGCCGCCGGGCTTGATGGTGACGTCCAGGCCTTCGGCCTTGTAGTAGCCCTTGGCCTGGGCCACGTAATAGCCGGCGAACTGGGCTTGCGGCACCCACTTCATCTGCACCGTGACCTTGTCGGCCGCCTGCGCCACCACACCGGCACACAGCAGCACGGCGGCCACGGCCGCCTTGGTGAACATCGAAGGACTCATCGCGAACTCCCAGGTTGAAGACAAAACCACCCCACCGCAGCGGGACTCAGGACACCGATCGCACCGACGGGTGCCAGAAGGCGACCCGCCGTTCCAGTTGCACGAGCAAGGCATAGGCCACCGACCCGGTCACCGAGGCCACCACGATGGCGCCCCACACCAGGGCCATGTTCATGCGCGCGGCCTCGGTGCTGATGCGAAAGCCCAGGCCCACCGTCGGCGAGCCGAAAAATTCCGCCACGATCGCGCCGATCAAGGCCAGCGTGGCGTTGACCTTCATCGCGCCAACGATGAAAGGCATGGCCGCCGGCAGCCGCAACATCCACAAGGTGCGCCCGTAGCCGGCGGCGTAGCTGTGCATCAGCTCGCGCTCGAGCCGCCCGGCCGAGGCCAGGCCCGCCAAGGTGCTGACCAGCATCGGAAAGAAGGTCATCAGCACAACGACCGCCGCCTTGCTGGGCCACTCGAAGCCGAACCACATCACCGCGATGGGGGCGACCGCCACGAGCGGCACGGTGCTGGTCAGCGAGGCCACCGGCAGCAACCCGCGCTGCAGAAAGGGCGCGCGGTCGATCGCCACCGCCACCGCGAAGCCGAGCGCGCAGCCCAGCACCCAGCCGACCAGCACGGCCTTCAGCACGGTCTGCGCGAAATCTCCCGCCAGCACGTCCCAGCGCTCGGCCATGGACTGAGCGATGGCCAGCGGCGCCGGCAACAGCACCCGCGGCACCTCGTACCAGGTGACCCCCACCTGCCAGAAGTAGAGCACCCACAGCCCGAACAGCGCTGCGGCGGCGCCCGACCACGCGGGCGGGCCGTCCCAGGCGGCCACGCGTTGCACGCTCCAACCGGCCATTCCGAGCAGCGCGAACAACAGCAGCGTGGGCCAGAACGCGCGCACCGGGTCGGTCGACCCATCCGCCCCGGTTGCGGGCGGCAGGCCCCACACCACCCAGGCCACCACGGCAGCCAGGGCAAAGGCGACGCCCAGCACCGCGGCGGTGGCCCGCCACGCCGGGGCGGGCTGCGCGAGGCCCGCGGCCGTCACGTCGGCCTCCATCGCGCCATCAGCAGCCGCTCCACCACCGACACGGCGCCCGTCAACACCAGCCCCAGCACGGCCGACATCACCAGCGCCGACCAGATGCCCACGGTGTTGCCGTAGTACGACCCCGTGAGCAGCCGCGCGCCCAGACCGGACTGCGCGCCGGTGGGCAGCTCGGCCACCATCGCGCCGACCAGCCCGGCGGCCATCGCCACACGCAGCGCCGGGAAGGCGAAGGGCAAGGCGGCCGGCAAGCGCAGCAGCCAAAAGGCCTGGGCCCGGCTGGCCGCGTAGGTGTGCAGCAGTTCGGTTTCAAGGCGCTGCGGCGATCGCAGCCCCTGCACCATCGCCACCGTCACCGGAAAGAAGCACAAGTACATCGCGATGGCCGCCTTGGGCGCCACGCCCGACAGGCCGAAGCTGCCCAGGATCACCAACACGATGGGCGCAATGGCCAGCACCGGCACCGTCTGCGAGGCCACGATCCACGGCAGCAGCGCGCGGTCCAGCGTGCGCGAGTGCACGATAGCCGCGGCCAGCACCACGCCCAGCACCGTGCCCAAGGCAAACCCCACCAGCGTCGACTGCGCCGTGACGGCGGCGTGCAGCAGCAGGTTGCGTGGCGAGTCCAAAGGCCAGTCGGCGATGCTGCCCCACAAGTCGCGGGCGACCTGGTGCGGGGACGGCAGCACCGGGCGCTGCATGTCCAGCGTGGTGGCGATGAGCGCCGCCGGGGTGTAGGCCCCCTTCGGCGCGAGCACGCGCTCGATGGCGCCCTGGGCGTTCAATCCCACGCACAGCGCATACCAGGCCAGCAGCGCCACCGTCAGCACCACCGCCACGGGCAGCACGCGGTCGACCCACCGGTCGGCGGTGCGGCCGGGCACGCGGGGTCGTGTGCCAACGGTCATGGAGTCAGTGGCCCGACCCGCGGCCAGGCGCCGGCCCATGGCCGTGGCCCGCCGCCAGCCCCAGGCGCACCTCGTGAGCCAGGGCCATGAACTCGGGCGTCTCGCGCAGGCCCAGGTGGCGCTCGTCGGGCAGCGTCGAGTCGATGACCTTCAGGATGCGCCCGGGCCGCGGCGACATCACGACGATGCGGGTCGACAAGTACACCGCCTCGGCGATCGAATGAGTGACGAAAAGCACCGTGCGCCGCTCGCGCCGCCACAGCTGCTGCAGCTGCTCGTTCAGGCCGTCGCGGGTGATCTCGTCGAGCGCGCCGAAGGGCTCGTCCATCATCAGCAGCTGCGGCTCGAAGCCCAGCGCGCGGGCAATCGACACCCGTTGCTGCATGCCGCCGGACAGTTGCCAGGGGTACTTGCGCTCGAAGCCTTGCAGGCCCACCCGAGCCAGTTGCTCGCGGGCCACCGCTTCGCAGTCGGCGCGGCGGCGGCCCTGGATCTGCAGCGGCAGCATCACATTGGCCAGCACGGTGCGCCACGGAAACAAGGCGGGCGCCTGAAACACATAGCCGTAGGCCCGCGCCAGCCGGGCCTCGTGGGGCGTCATGCCGTTGACCCGCACCTCGCCCGATGTCAGCGCCTCGATGTCGGCCACCACCCGCAGCAGCGTGGTCTTGCCGCAGCCGGACGGCCCGATCAGCGACACGAACTCACCCGGTTGCACGCTCAGGTCGACCGCGCTGAGCGCGTGCACCGGCGCGTCGGCGGACGCATAAACCAGGCTGGCCGCCCGGACTTCCACCCCGAGGCGCGGTGCCTGCTGCGGCGCCGGGCGCGACCCGGCCGGCAGGCTCAGGGCATCGGGGACGGTGGGGACCGCTGAAGAGGCGTCAGGCATTGAGGCGGTGCGCGGAGGGGTCCGCGGAACCTAACCGAATGGTCAGGTTTTGCCAATGCCGGAAAGCGAGTTCTGTGCCATGGGCCCCGCGCCAAACCGGTGCGGGGCCGTGGTCGGTCAGGCGGCCTTGGGCGCGGCCGCGGCGGCCTGTTCCGCGCCCGCGTCGGCCACCGCCAACGCGGTCATGTTGACCACCCGCCGCGTGGTCGCCGACGGCGTCAGGATGTGCACCGGCCGCGCCGCGCCCAGCAGCACCGGGCCGATGGTCACGCCCTGCCCGCCCGTCATCTTCAGCACGTTGAACAAGATGTTGGCGGCGTCCAGGTTGGGCAACAGCAGCAAGTTGGCTTCGCCCTTCAGGCCGCTGCTGGGCAGGAAGCTGCGGCGGATGTCCTCGGACAGCGCGGCGTCGCCGTGCAGCTCGCCCTCGCACTCGACGTCGGGTTCCATCCGCTTGAACAGATCGGTCGCCATCCGCATGCGCCTGGCCGACGGCCGCGACGAGGAGCCGAACACCGAGTGCGACACAAAGGCCACCTTCGGCGTGATGCCGAAGCGGCGCAGCTCGTCGGCGGCCATGCGGCCGATCTCGGCCAGCAGCTGGGCACTGGGCTCGTCGTTGACGAAGGTGTCGGCGATGAACAGCGTGCGGTTTTCCAGCAACAGCGCGTTCATCGTGGCGAACTCGCTGACGCCGGGCTTCAGGCCGATCACCGAACGCACGTGGTCCAGGTGCGCGTCAAAGCGGCCCACCAGGCCGCACAGCATGGCGTCGGCGTCGCCTCGGTGCAGCATCAGGCTGCCAATCAAGGTGTTGGACCGCCGCACTGCCACCTTGGCGGTCTCGGGCGACACGCCCTCGCGGCCCATCAGCGCGTGGTAGTCCTCCCAATAGGCGCGAAAGCGCGGGTCGTCCTCGGGGTTGACCACATCGACGTTGTCACCCAACTTGATGCGCAGGCCGGCGCGCGCGATGCGCGCCTCGATCACCGCCGGACGGCCGATCAGCGTGGGGCGGGCCAGGCCTTCGTCCAGCACCACCTGCACGGCGCGCAACGTGCGCTCGTCCTCGCCTTCGGCGTAGGCCACGCGGCCCACCTGCCGCGCCACCGCCGCCTTGGCCGCGGTGAACACCGGCTGCATCACCATGCCGGTCTGGAACACGAAACGGCTGAGGGATTGGCGGTAGGCCTCGAGGTCGGCGATGGGCCGGGTGGCCACGCCCGACTCGGCCGCCGCCTTGGCCACCGCCGGCGCGATGCGCAGGATCAGCCGCGAATCGAAGGGCTTGGGAATCAGGTAGTCGGGGCCGAAGCTGAGCTCCTGGCCCGCGTAGGCCGCGGCCACTTCGTCGCTGATCTCGGCCTTGGCGAGGGCGGCGATCTCCCGCACGCAGGCCAGCTTCATCTCCTCGGTGATGCGGGTGGCGCCGCAGTCCAGCGCGCCGCGGAAGATGTACGGGAAGCACAGGACGTTGTTGACCTGGTTCGGGTAGTCGCTGCGGCCGGTGGCGATGATGCAATCGGGCTTGGCCTGCTTGGCCAGCTCGGGGCGGATCTCGGGCTCGGGGTTGGCCAGCGCCATGATCACCGGCTTGTCGGCCATCGAGGCCACCATCTCGGGCGTCAGCACACCCGCGGCCGAGCAGCCCAGGAACACGTCGGCGCCGCGGATGGCGTCGGCCAGCGTGCGGTGCGGCGTCTTCTGGCAGTAGGCCTGCTTGCTCTCGTCGAGCTTGCCCGCGAGGGCGTCCTGGCGCTCGCTTTGAATGACCCCGCGCGAGTCAATCACGAAGATGTTCTCGCGGCGCAGGCCCAGGCTGACCATGATGTCCAGGCAGGCGATGGCGGCCGCGCCCGCGCCCGAGGCCACCAGCGTGACCTGGTCGATGCGCTTGCCCACAAGCTCCAGCCCGTTGAGCAGCGCCGATCCGGTGATGATGGCCGTGCCATGCTGGTCGTCGTGGAAGACCGGGATCTTCAAGCGCGCCTTCAGCGCGCGCTCGATCTGGAAGCACTCGGGCGCCTTGATGTCCTCGAGGTTGATGCCGCCCAGCGTGGGCTCGAGCGCGGCGATGATCTCGATCAGCTTCTCGGGGTCCTTCTCGGCCAGTTCGATGTCGAAGACGTCGATGCCGGCGAACTTCTTGAACAGGCAGCCCTTGCCTTCCATCACCGGTTTGCCGGCCAGCGGGCCGATGTCGCCCAGGCCCAGCACCGCGGTGCCGTTGGTGACCACGCCCACCAGATTGCCGCGGCTGGTGTATTCGGCCGCCAGGCTCGGGTCTTCTTCGATGGCCAGGCAGGCATAGGCCACGCCGGGTGAATAGGCGAGCGACAGGTCGCGCTGGTTGGACAGCGGCTTGGTCGGGCTGATGGCGATCTTGCCGCGGGTCGGCGCGCGGTGGTATTCCAGCGCGGCGTCGCGCAGGGCTTGTTCGGCCGGGGAAAGGGAAGAAGTCGACATGGCGGTCACTGCGACGAAAGGGAAAACAATGCTACGCGCGACCCCGGGAAGCCCGTCCACGGGGAAGCCCCACATCGCGTCGGCCCATCGCGGGGCCGCGCAGCGGCAAGACTCGGCGCAGCGAGCCTCCCCAAGCCGCGCCAGCGCCACCGCCCCAGGCCCTGCGGGCCTGGCTGATGCACGGGCAGGCGCTGACGCGGTGAGCGCTCAGCGCAGCAAACCGCTGCTGCGCACGACTTGCCGCAGCACGGCGGCGTCCAGCACGCCGTGGCCCGGTGACGACAGGGCCAGCACGAAGCGGTGGCGGGCGCGGGTGATGCCCGTGTAGACCAGCTCGCGCGTGAGCACCGGGCTCAGGCGCTCGGGCAGCACCAGCACCACTTGCCCGAACTCGGAGCCTTGCGACTTGTGCACCGTCATCGCAAAGGCCGTCTCCACCGACGACAGGCGGCTCGGCAGCACCCAGCGCACCCCGCCCGAACCGTCGCCCAGGGGGAAGGCCACGCGCAGCCGGCCCGCGTCCGGGACAGAACGCGGTGGGCGCGCTCGGGGCACGTCAGCGTCGGCGGTGGGTGCGGCATCGGCATTGGCGTCCGGGTCGCCATCCGGCAGCGCCAGCGTGATGCCCACATCGCCATTCATCAGGCCCAGGCGGTGGTCGTTGCGGGTCACCATCACCGGGCGACCGGCGTACCAGCCGGCGTCGGCCGAGACCAGGCCTTCCGCACGGAGCAGTTGGGCGATGCGCTGGTTCATGCCGTCCACACCGAAGGGGCCATGCCGCAGCGCGCACAGCACCTGAATACGGGACAAGGCCTTCAACACGCCGGCGGCCCAGGCGTCGAGCTCAGGCTGCGGCGCGCCAGCCGGTGGCCGGTGGCGGTGCATGTCGCGCCAGGTGTCGCGCAGGCCGACGGCGGGGGGCAGGTCGGTGAACAGGTCGGCGCCGAAGGCGTCGGGCGCGCCGTCCAGCACCAAGGCGGGCAAGGACGCGGCGCTGCGGTCCAGGCGCACCACGGCCAGGTCCGCCAGACCCGCGTGAACGAGCTTGCGCGCCCGGGCGGCGTCGCCCGCGTTGACCGCGGCGGCCAGCTGCCCGATGCCGCTGCCCGCGCTGAACCGGTGGCTGTGCCGCAGCGTGACGACGGCCTGGTCGAGCGGCCGCCCGGCCGGGTCGACCCAGGTGTCGTCGATCACCTGGCCGGTGCGCTCGCGCACCCAGTCGCGGGTGGCGGGCGTGAAATGGCCGGCGTCCGCGCGCGCGCACAGCTCGCCCAGCACCGCGCCGGCCTCGACCGAGGCCAACTGGTCCTTGTCGCCCAGCAGCACCAGCCGCGCCGATGCTGGCAGCGCGGCCAGCACGGTGGCCATCATCTCCAGATCAACCATCGAGGCCTCGTCGATGACCAGCACGTCCAGCGGCAGAGGTTGGCCTGGGCCATGGCGGAAGTGGCGCGTGCCGGGGCGGCTGCCCAGCAAGCGGTGCAGCGTGGTCACCGTGGTGGGAATGGCGTCGCGCACCGCATCGCCCAGCGGCAGGCCGTCCAGCGGCAGGCTGCCGACGGCGCCAGCGATCGACTCGTTCAGGCGCGCTGCGGCCTTGCCGGTGGGGGCAGCCAGGCGGATGCGCAGCCGCGGCAGGGGCGCTGGGGCGCGCGCCATGGGCGGCGACGCCTCGGCCGGGTCGGGCGCGTCCGCACCACTCAGGCGCAGGAACTGCAGCACGGCGAGCAGGCGCACCACGGTGGTCGTCTTGCCGGTGCCCGGCCCCCCGGTGACGATGCTCAGGCGGTGCCGGGTGGCCAGCGCGCAGGCCACCTGCTGCCAGTCGGTCGCCATGGCAGGCGCGGTGGTCGGCCGGGGGAACAACACCGACAAGGCGGTGCCCAGGGCCCGGTCCCGCCGCGCCAGCGCCGCGTCAGGGGCGCCGACCGGCGGCGCGCCGAGCGCCAAGCGCGCGTCCATGGCGTGGCGCACCGATTGTTCGTACTGCCAATAGCGCCGCAGGTACAAGCGCGGGCCGTCGCGCACCAGCGGCGTGTTGCCCTCCCCTGGGCCCACCAGCAGGGGGTGCACCAGCGCCGCTTGCCAGCGCGAAAGGCTCAGGCCGTCGAGCCATCGGGTGGGCGTCAGCGGGGCGGGCGAGGCAGCGCTGCCCAACTCGGGCGCACGCGCGGCCTGTCGCGCCTCGACCGGGGGCGGCGCATCTGGGGGCGGCAGGGCCAGCGCGGCCTCGGCGTCCAGCAAGGTGGCCGCCAACGACAGGCACGCGTGGCCGCGGCCGAGCTGGTGGCTGGCCAGGGCCGCCGTGAGGATCAACAAGGGCGCCGCGTCCGGGGCCTCGCGCGACAGGAAGGCGGCGAAGCACCGGTCCAGCGCGCGCAGCCAGCCTTGCTGCACCCAGGTGTCCAGGCGCGACAGCACGGTGGCGTGGTCCAGCCCGGACCAGGCGTCGGCGGCGGCCGGCAACGCAGCGCCTGCCGGCGCCTCCGGCGGGGCCTCGGTGGGCCGCGGGTCGTGGCTCATGGCGCAACCGCCTCGCCGCTGAACAACGCGTCCAGCCGCTCGATCAAGCCGCGGTCCGGGCGCAGCCAGTGCAGGCCATGGGTGGGCGCGGCATGCCCCCGCAGGAACAGCAGCACGGCGCCACCGACGTGGCGGTCGTAGTCGTAGTCGGCCAGGCGCGATGCGAGCAGGCGGTGCAAGGCCAAGGTGTACAGCACCACCTGCAGGTCGTAGCGGTGGTGCAGCACTGCCTGCGCCATGGCCTGGACGGTGTAGTCGGCGTCCGCCGGGCCCAGCCAGTTGCTCTTGTGGTCGGCCACAAAAAACCGCCCGCCGTGCTCGAACACCAGATCGACATAGCCTTTCAGCATGCCGTTGAGCTGCAACGGGGCCAGGGCCGGCCGCGGCGCACCGCCCACCGTTTGCCGCGTCACCAAGGCGTCCAGCCGCTGCACGTCGACCCCCTCGGCCGGAAACCAGAACTCCATCTCGACCTGCACCGGCCCGAGCTCGCGCGGGCGCGGCAGCGCGATGCGGGCTGCCCGCCCATCGTCGACCGCGGCCCCTGCCCCGACCGCGGCTGCACCGGGCGCCAAGGGCCGGTCGATCCAGTCCAACAGCCACTGCGTGAGCGGCGCCGACCACGCGCCCCAGCCGCGCTGCAGGCAGCGGCGTTCCACCTGCGCGCGCAGCGCCTCGGGGGCTCGCCAGACCTGCGCAAAGCCAGCGCGCGCCACCCACTCCAGCAGGCCGTGGAGAAAACTGCCAGGACCGGCGCCGCGTGGAAAGTCGTGCAGGCTGGGGCCCACCGCGGCCGACGTGCGGTGGCCGCTCACCGTGGCGCGGCCCGCTGCACGGGTGGCGCGGTCGCCCAGGGCGCGCGGGTCGACCATGGCGCCGTCGCCCGCGTCGCTGGCCCATCCGGACGGCGGCGGGCCGCTGCGGCTGTCGAAGTAAATGTCTTCCTCGGCCGAGGCGGGGCTGGGCGGCACCGCGGGCTCGGCCGCCAGCGCCGGGGTCGCGCCAGCCTCGGACGGCGCCTCGGCCCGGCGCAAGGCCGAAAAGCTGGCCACCCACCATGGGGCACGGGGGTCGGGCAGAGGCAGCTCCGGGCCCAAGCCGCTGCCGGCGTCGCTGGCGACAAAGCGCAGCGCCCCAGCGTCGGGCAGGTCCGTCACCGCGATGTCGGCGCCGTTGGCGGCCAACCCTTGCAACGACGCGCGCAAGGACACGGGGCCCGGCCCCGCCCCGGTCGGCTGCGATGCCACCTCCCCAGCCAGCAGGCAGCCCAAGGCGCTGCGCGGCCAGTCGACCAGCGCCGCGGCGCCCAGCCAGGTGGCGTGGCGCGCCCGGGTCAGCGCCACGTACAGCTTGCGCAGGTCCTCGCCCAGGCGCTCGTCGTCGACGCGGGCCAGGTCGACGTCGGCGGCGTTGAGCGCCACGGCGCGCTCGCCACCGTCGGTGTGCCAGCTCAACGGCAGGTCGCTGGCCTTGGCCGCTCGGAAGGCACTCGCGAACGGCAGGAACACCAGCGGGTACTCCAGCCCTTTCGACTTGTGCACCGTCACCACCTTGACGAGGTCGGCGTCGCTCTCCAGGCGCAGCTGGCGCGCGTCGCTGGCGGCCTCGGCGTCGGCGCGTTGCTCGGCCAGGTGGCGGATCAGCGCGTGCTCGCCGTCCAGCAAGGTGCTGGCCTGCTGCAGCAGCTCGGCCAGGTGCAACAGGTCGGTCAGCGCGCGCTCGTCGCCGAGCCCCAGCAGCCGGCGTGGCACGGCGAAGGCGTGCATCAGCCGGCGCAACATGGGCAACACACCCTGGCGGCGCCACAGCTGCCGGAAAGCCTGGAACTGCTGCACGCGCGATTCCCAGTGCGCTTCATCGTGGTTCAGCCGGTCGAGGTCGGCGTGGCCCAAGCCCAGCGTGGCGCTGGCCAGCGCCGCCCGCAGCAGGCGGTCGTTGTCGGGCTCGGCACAGGCGGCCAACCAGCGCTGCAGGTCGGCGGCGACGGCGCTTTGGTAGACGGAGTCCTTGTCCGACAGGTAAACGCTGCGCACGCCGCGCGCGGCCAGCGCCTGGCGCACGGCACGCGCCTCGCGGCCGACGTTGACGAGCACGGCAACGTCGCCGGGCTGCAAGGCGCGGGCCGGCGCCGCTTCGGTCGTTGACACGAACGTGGCGCGCCCCTGTTGCCCCAGCGTCAGCAGCCGCGTGATCTCGCCGGCGCAAGCCTGCGCCATGCGCTCCACATGCACGCCGGCCGCGACGGGCGCGCCGTCGTCCAGCACCCAGCAGTTCAAGGCGGTGACCGGCAGGCCGTCCACCTGCAGCCGCTCGCGGCGGCCCCGCGCGCCCACGGGCACAAAGGGCAAGGGGTTGTCGCCCGCGCGTCGGAACAAGAAGGCCCCGCGGCCGTCGCAGCGCTGCTCGGCGCGCAGGAAGACCTGGTTGACCGCCCGCACCATGGCCTCGGTCGACCGGAAGTTCACCCCCAACGTGGCGTGGCGCCCCGCCGTCGCGCGGCGCGCGGCGAGGTAGGTGTGGATGTCCGCGCCGCGAAAGCCGTAGATCGCCTGCTTGGGGTCGCCGATCAGCACCACGGCCGTGTCCGGCGCGGGGTCGCCGATGCGGTAGATGGCATCGAAGATGCGGTACTGCACGGGGTCGGTGTCCTGAAACTCGTCGATCAAGGCCACGGGAAACTGCTGGCGGATCAAGGCCGCCAGCCGCGCGCCGTTCGGGCCTTGCAAGGCGCTGTCCAGGCGCGTCAGCAGGTCGTCGAAACCCATCTGTGCGCGGCGCTGCTGCTCGAGGTCGAGCCGTTGGGCGACCCAATGCGTGGCATGGCACAACGCGGCGTCTCGGCCGTCCGGCAGCGCGTCCAGCCGCTGGCGCAAGGCGTCGACGGCGGCCAAGGCGGGATGGCCCGCGACGTCGGTCGCTGCGGCGGCATCGCCCTGCCAGTTGGCCAACACACCGGCCGGGCTGAGGCGATCCCAGGCCACGTCGGTCAGCACCGGCCGGGGGGCATCGCCCTCGGCCCAGGCGCGCAGGCGGGCCAGCCAGTCCTTGCGGCGGGGCAGCTTCAGCTGCTTGGCCGCGACCGCGCCGTCCAGCAGATCGGCCAAGGCCGCCAGCCCGCCCGCGCGGCCGAGCCACTCGGCCTTCAGCGCCCGAATCAGACGCGCCGACTCCTCGCGCGCGGCGCACAGGGCCAACGCTGGCGCGGCACCGGGCGGCAGCCGGTCGCGCAGGCGCAGGAGGTCCTTCAGCGGCGCACCAAGCGCGTCGGGGTCGGCGAACCAGGCGTTCCATTGCCGTGCGCCCGCGTCGTCCAGCGCATGGCAGTGGCAGCGCCAGTAGTCGCGCAGCACCTCGACCCACAACGCGCGCTGGTCGGTCTCCAGGGTCTGGGTGAACAGGCTGCCGCTGTCGAAGGCGTGCTCGCGCAGCATGCGGTGGCACCAGCCGTGGATGGTGGAGACCGCGGCTTCGTCCATGTTGTCCGCCGCCAGGCGAAGCTGGCGCGCACAGGCCGGCCAATCGGCCGGGTCGACGGTGGCGCGCAGGCGGTCGACGATGTCGGCCTGGGGGTCGTCGGCCACGGGCAACGCGGCGCGGGCCCCGACGCCCGGCGCATCGCCGGACCGGGCGGGCGAGCCCAAGGTGGACGGGTCCGCCATGAAGGCCTGCGCCGCGTCGTTGAGGCGCGCACGGATGCGGTCGCGCAGCTCCTTGGTGGCGGCGTCGGTGAAGGTGACCACCAGCACCTCGGGCGGCGACAGCGGCCGCGCAAACCCGTGCGCACCGCCGTGCCCCAGCACCAAGCGCAGGTACAGCGCCGCGATGGTGTAAGTCTTGCCCGTGCCGGCGCTGGCTTCGACCAGGCTGCTGCCGCGCAGCGCGAAGCGCAGCGGGTCCAGAAACGCGGGGCCGCTCATTCGGACACCGCCGTGTCGGCCTCGGCCGACGCGGTGCGCTGTTCCCCCAGCACCTCGTCGAGCGGGCCCAGCAGGACCTGGGCCCAATGCGCCATCTCGCCGTCCGACCACAAGGCCTCGAAGCTGGGGTATGCCCGCGCCAGCGCCGGCTGGCGGTCGCGCTCGCCCCAGCGGTTGCGGGCGGGCTCGTTGTGTTCGTAATGCACCCGCGCGGCCTCGACGGCGCGCGCGTGCGCGGACCCGTCGTCACCGCCGGCCTTGCGCATCACGCCGAGCCAGGCCAGGGCGCTGCCCACGGCCAGCGGCAGCGGCCGGGTCATGCCCTCGCGCCACGCGCCGACGAGCACCGCCCAATGCCCCCGGGCGGCCTCGGGCGGCAGGGGGGCAAGCGTCACCGTGCCCGCCTTGCTGACCACCACCGTGGTCATCGGCTGGCCGCCAAGGTGGCCCGCCAGGTGGTGAACCCAGTGCGGCAGCAGCTTGTCGCGGCGGTAGGTCTTGCCCTCGACCAATCCGCCGCTGTCCAGCACCAGGCGACAGCGGGCCCCGTCGGGCTGGCCCCGCAGCCCGCCGAGCCAGTCTTCCAGCCGCCAGGGGCCAACGCCGTCGTCATGCGCTGACGGATCGGTGTCCGACCAGGCCAGCTCGAGGGGCTCGTCGGGCCGCTCGATCGGCCAGTCGTCGAGTGCGGCCTGGTGGCGCTGAAACAGGTCGTCCATGGGTTGTGCGAGGTGGCCTTGCCACAGCCGGCCAAAGGCGCCCATCGGCAGGTCTCCGCGACGGGCGAGGCGGTCCAGGTGATGGGTCAGAGCGGCGTCGCGGGGGTGCCCGGCGCGCAAGGCCGCGAGCTGGGCCTGGATCAGCTCGTCCTGCATCGTCCATTGCTGCAGCGCGTCGAGGCCGAAGGGCTCGTGGTCGTCGTGGGCGGTGCCCGCGTCACCGAAGTCCACGCCCAGGCGCTGGCGGTAGAACTCGCGCACCGGGTTCCTCAGAAAGTCGCTCAGCGTGCGCAGGGTCAACGGCGCACCGGGGGGCATCGGCGCCAAGGCAGGCGCTCGGCTCGCCTCGACCACCGCCCGCGCCGCCAGGCCATCGCGCCATTCCCGGGCGTGGCTGAACAGGCCGTCCGTGGCCTGGGCCGAGAAGTAGGCCGGGTGGAACGGCTGCAAACGGTGCTCGACCGTCAGCGCGCTCAGCAGCGCGTCGCCGGTGTCGGCGGCCACGGGGGCGTCATCGCTGTCGTCTTCGCTGTCGTCATCGCGTGGGCCACCGCGCTCACGGGCCAGCGTCCAGCCGGCGGCCACGTGGTCCCGCAACTGGGCCACCAGCACCGACGCGGGGCGGGGCTCGTTGTCGCGGATGCTGCGCCCCACCCAGCTGACCAGCAGCCGGTCGCGGGCCGACAGCACGGCCTCGAGGAACAGGTAGCGGTCGTCCTCACGCCGTGAGCGGTCGCCCGGCCGGTAGTCCTGCGCCATCAGGTCGAAATCGATGGGCACGCGGCTGCGCGGGTAGTCGCCGTCGCTCATGCCCAGCAAGGCCACCACGCGAAAGGGAATGGCGCGCATCGGCATCAACGTGGCAAAGGTCACCGCGCCGACGAAGAACGGCTGGCTGAGGCCGGCCGCGTCGAGCTGGGCCAGCCAATGCTCACGCACCACCGACAAGGGCAGCGGCTCGAGCAGCTGCGCGGCCGCGCAGGCGTCTTGCCAGGCTTGCAGGCTGGCGTCGAGGCGCAGCAGGGTGTAGCCGTCCGGGCCGTCGTCGCCTCCGTCGCTGCCGCCGTCAGCGTCGAAAAAATCGGCAAGCAGCGCGCGCAGGCGCTCGCCCCAGACCGCAGCCGGCACCGACTCGCGCAGCGCGTGCCAGTGGGCGTCCAGCCGGTCGAGCAGGCCAGACAAGGGGCCAAGCAAGGCGGCGTCCAGACCGCCCACCTCGTCCATCGGCTCCACCCCTTGCCAAGCATCGCCCTGCCCCACCGCGTAGCCCAGCATCATGCGGCGCAGGCCGAAGGTCCAGGTGTTTTGCGTCAGGTGGTCGGGCAGTTGCAGCTCGCGGCGCTGCGCAGCGTGCAAGCCCCAACGGATGCTGGCGGCGTCCATCCACCGGCGCAGCAAGGGCAGGTCGTCGTCCTCGATGTGAAAGCGCCGGCGCAGCGCCGGCACGTCCAGCAGGTCCAGCACCTCACTGACGGTCACGCGCGACTCGGGCAGCCGCAGCAGTTGCTCCACGGCCGCCAGCAGCGGGTCTTGCTGGCGCGGGCCCCGGTCGGCCAGCGAGTATGGAATGTGGCGCGGGTCGCCGCGGTCGAGCAGGCCGAACACCGCCTGCACGTGCGGTGCGTAGACCGCGATGTCGGGCACCATCACGATGATGTCACGCGGGCGCAGCGTCGGGTCCTCGGCCAGGGCGGCCAGCAGCTGGTCGTGCAGCACCTCGACTTCGCGCTGCGGGCTGTGGGCCACGTGAAAACGCAGCGAGCGGTCGGTGTGCGGGTCCACCGCGGGCCAGCGTGGGCGCGACTCCGCCAAAGGCCGCAGGTCGCGCAGGTCGTCCTGCAGTTGCTGCAGCAGCGTGGCGCCGGCGTTCTCGGTGAAGCAGTCGATGCGCTGATCGACCGCGCGGAAGGCCGGCTCGTAGCGTTCGCGCTCGTCGTGCTCGTCGAGCAGTCGGATGAAGTCGCGGCCCTGCTTGCCCCACGCCGCCAGCAAGGGGTGGCCGTGCAGGTGCAGGCGGTCGGCGTCGATCGGGCCCTCGCTGCCCGGCCGACGGCGCTGGCGCAGGCGATCGGCGCGCAGCAGGTCCTGGTCGGCCACGATGTGCGACCAGTCGTGCTCGCTCGGGTTGTGCACGCACATCAGCACTTGCGTCCAGCGGCCCAGCGACGCCAGGACCTCCAGCGATTGCCGCGGCAGCGACGAGATGCCGAACACCATCACGCGGCGCGGCAGGCCCGGTGGCCGAGGCCCTTCGGCGGCTTGGCAGGCGGCGAGAAAGCGCCGGTGAACCTCGGCCCGGCCGCCCGCCCAGGCGGCCGGGCCCACATCGTCCAGCAAGGCGCGCCACAGCCGCGGCTGCCAGCGCAGGGCATCCGGCAGGGGCTGCAGGCCCCCGCGGCTGGTGGACACCATGTCGCGCCCGGCGGCCCAGTCGGCCAGCCAGTCGGCCCGGTAGACCTGGTACTGATCGAACAGGTCGGCCAGACGCTCGGCCAGTTGATGGCGTTTGCGCCGATCCTCGTCGCCGTCCAGAAAGCGGGCCAGCGGCACGAACACCGGCTCGGCCAGCACGTCCGGCAGCAGGCGCATCAGCCGCCACACCAACAGCGGCTTGTCGAATGGGGACTCGGGCGGCACCGTGTCATCGCCAAGCACGCTGCGGTAGGCCTGCCAGATGAAACGCGACGGCAGCTGCGTCTGCAGCGCCGCGGCAATGCCCTGCCCGCCGTCCCGCGGCGACTGCGCCAGCGCCAGCTTGATCCACTGCGCCACGCCGTTGCTTTGCACCAGCACCAGCTCATCCTCCAGCGGGGCGAGCGGGTGGGCCGCCATCCAGGCGAGCATCAGGTCGCGCAGGGACTCCGGGTGGTTGCCGTGCACCACCATGAACCCGGGCGTCAGGTCGTCGGAGGTCACGGGTGGCAAGACAGGCGAGACAGGCGAAACAAGTGGCAAACACGTGGCATGCCGCGATCTTGCCTGATGCCTGGCTCGTGGGGTGAGCCAGCCCCGCGTTGGCTCAGCCGCGGCTGAGGCGGCGGGGCCGTGCCGCAGCGGGTGCCCGCACGGGTGGTGCGCGCACCGCCGTGGATCGGATCACTGCCGCGATTGTTTCGTTGGCGGGCTTGTCAGGCTCGTTGGGCCGCGCAAAAAGACTAAAGGGTCAACCGGCTTGCGCTGGTTGACCCTCGTCCTTACTGGTGCGGCTGGCAGGATTCGAACCCACGACCCCTTGGTTCGTAGCCAAGTACTCTATCCAACTGAGCTACAGCCGCTAAGCCTCGCATTCTAGCACCACTTTTTGGGTGCTGGCAAAAGATTGCCAACTTTCTGTCTTTCAATCGATCTTGGCAGCGGCTTCCAGGCTGGCCGCCGCCCGCTGGGCGTCGCCTTCGCGCTGCGCCAGCTCGGCCAACTGAACAAAGGCCTGGCGCCGCGCGGCGGCCGACAGCTCGTCATCGCCGGCCGCCTGTTCCAGCAGGCGACGCGCCTTGCCCCACAGCTGGCGCTCGGCCAACACGGCGCCCACGGCGTGGGCCACGGCGGCTTCGCGCGGGAACTGTTGCGCGGCGGCCTCCAGGCGCGGCAGCCACTCCGAGCCAATGTTGGCGCGGGCGGCCACCAGGGCCCCGGCCAGCGCCGCGCGGTCGTCGGGACCCAGCTCGGCCAATCGCTCCCAGAACGGGCGCAGCCAGCCGCGCGCTTCGTCGATGGCGTCCATGGCCACGGCGCGCTGGGCCGCGTGGGCCGCGATGAACGCGTCGCGGCGGTCCGCCGGGTCCAACTGCAGCCACAGGCGGCGGAGCTGATCCATGTCGCGGGCGGCGTCCAAGGACTCGAACGCCAGTGAGCGCAGCAAGCCCTGCGCCGCCACCTTTGAAAAGCCTTGGTGCTTGGCCAGCAAGCGCGCGGTCTTCAGGGCCTCCTGAGGCTGGAGGCCCAAACGGGTGGCCTGCAGCTTCAGCCGAAGCGCGTGGGTGCGGCGGGCGACACCCGGCGGCAACTCTGCCAGCAGCCGCAGCGCGCGGGGCGCGTCGCGGTCGTCCAGGGCCCATTCGGCGGCGAGCAGGCGGGCGCCTTCCTCGGCGGAGCGGGCGGCGGGGCTGCTGCGGGCCAGGTCCAGGGCCTTGCCCAATTGCTCGTCGCGCTGGGCGCGGTTTTGCAGGCGGTGGGCGCTGCCGGCGTACAAGAGGTGCGACAGCACGGTGAATTCGTTGTCCTGCGCCAGGTCCGGCGTGTCGGCCTGGATCGCGAGCGCGCGCTGCGCTGCTTTCTCGGCGCGGCTGTAGCGGCCACCAAAGTATTGGGCCAGGGCCTCGCGCAGCGCGGCCTGCGCACTGCGCTCCCGGCGCGATACCCGCCAGACGCGGGCCCGCTCGGGCAAGCCGAGCAGGCTGTTCATCGCTTGCATCACCGTGACCAGCACGAAGCAGGTCCCAGCCAGCAACAGCAAGAACAGGTTCAAGGACATGTCCATGCGCCAGCTGCCCCAATAGAAGCTGACCAGGCCTTCGTTCGTGCCCAGCACCGTGGCGGCCACCACCGCGGCCACGAACAGCAGAATCAACCAGATGACGCTGCGCATGGCGTCGGTCAGCGCCCGGCGGCCGCGGCGGCCAGGGCCGCGAGGCTGTCGTCCGGCCTCGGCAGGCTGACCTGGCGCGACTGAGCCGCCACCTGCCGCATCAGCTCCAGCGCGAGCTGGGTGCGGCGCGAGCTGCGGTCGTGGTAGCGCTCGACCACGTCGACGGCCACCTGCATGTCGGCCTGCGCCGTGTCGAACTGACGACTGAGCAGGGCCAGCCGGGCGTTCAACAGCCGCAATTTGAGGTTTTCGCGCAGGAAGTAGCTTTGCTCCGGCGCGATCAGCATGGCCTCGGGCCGGTTGATTCGGGTCACACGCACCAGCGACTTCACGTCGTCCCACACGCTGGCGATCACGGCCTGTGCGGCGGCGGTCGGCACCCAGTCCGACCACCAGCGGGCGGCGGCGCCGGGCGCGGCGCTGGCAGCCGCCGACGCCGGCCGCGGCGCCGCCGGTGCCGGGGACGCCACGGTGCGAACCGGGTCGACGCGCGCATTGGCCGACACGAGCATCGGCAACTCGTCAACCATGCGCACCGCTTCGTCGAGCTTGATGACAAGGCTGCCGATGTCCGCCACGCCCAGTTTTCGGATGCGGTCCAGGTCGCGGGCGATGGCCCGCCGGACGCCTTCGAGGCGCGGCTGGTTGTAGCGCGCGAGCCGCTCGTCAGATTGGCGCAAGGCCGCCACCAGCGGTTCGGCGCTGCCGCTGAGGCTGCTTTGCTGCTGCGCCACGCGCAGCGCGGAGTCGATGTCGACGACGACGTTCTCGTCGCGCGAGCGGGACAGTGACTGGATCAGGTCTTCGAGCTGGCTGCGCTGCACGGCCACCTCGGCCAGCCGCGCTTCGAGCAAGGACACCTTGGCCGTGGCTTCGCGCAGGCCTTCCTGGGTCTGCTGCGAGGTCAGGCGCGCCTCGGTGGCCTGCTGCTGGCTGTCCTGCTGGCGTTGCACCAGTTCCTGCTCGGTGCCGCGGCTGCGCTGCTGGGCGGTCCAGGCCCAGGTGGCGGCCAGCACGCTGACCACCAGCGCGACGATGCTCAAGCCGAGCGGCCACGACCCGCCGCGCTGAACAGGCGCCGCCGGCTCGGCGCGCGGCGTCGCAGGCGCCGACGAGGCGTGTGCCAAGGATTCGGGCGCGGTCGGTGAAGGCGGTGTGGTGTCGTCGCTCACGGGCGGTGGGGCGGCCCGTCAAGGGCTGGCAGGCGGCACGCCAGGGTCGGCATGTGTTCCGGCAGATTGTATGCAGGCCACCACCGACGCCACCCCCGGACGGCAGCCCAGCACCGCGGCAAAACGAAGTGCGGCGGCCCGTTCGGCAATGCGCGGATGCGTGGCCACGGCCACCGATTGCCGCAGCGCTTGCGGATCGCGCGGGTGGCCGCACTGCTGCAGCAGCGTGGCCAGGTGGTCGACCGCCTCGCTGCTGCTGAAAAACCAAAGGTGTCGGCGCGGCGCGGCCAGGGCATCGCCCAGCAGGCGCTGCTCGCCAGGGCCCAACGCCGGGGCACCGCGCCGGTAGGCCGACAAGAACGACACCGAGGCGCCGCGCGAGCGCAGCTGGTCGGCCAACCAGTCGCGTCCGCCATCGCCACGCACGATCAAGGCGTGGCGGTCGCGCCAATCGTGCTGGCCAAGCCGCTGCCACAGCGACTCGGAATCGAACTGGGGCGCATCGGCCGCAGGCTGGACGATTTGATCGGCCGGCACCCCCAGCCGCTGCAGCACCTCGGCGGTGCCCGGGCCCGGCGCGGCGGCCAGCAGGTGAGCCGGCCAGGCGCGGTCGCCGTCGGCTGGGCGGGCCAAGGCAAAGAATTGGCCCGCCGCGTTCGGGCTGACGAACATCATGAGGTCGAACGCGGCGCGTTCGCGCCATGTGCGCTCAACGGCCGCGGGGTCGTCGGGCGGGCCAATGCCGATCAACGGCAGCGCCACGGCGTCAATGCCAGCCTGCCGCAGCGCGTCCACCCACGGTCCCGCCTGGTCGGCGGGGCGGGTCACCAGGACCCGCGATGGGGAGGCTGACGCCGTCATCGGCCGGGCCCTGGGCGCTGACCCAAGGGGCGGTGGCTCAAGCCGCCGGGGCCGCCGCGAGGTAGGCGGCCGCCCCATTGGCGCGCAGCGCGTCGGCGGCCGCCAGGCCCAGTGCCCGCGCCTGTGCCACGCTGGTCACCGCGGCGGCCCTGGCCTCGCGCAGCAGCGGCGCGTCGGTGTGTTCAGGGTGACCCAGGGCGACACGCAACGACAGCGTGTCGCCCTGCCACTGGGCGTGCGCGGCCAACGGCATGCTGCAACTGCCGCCCAGGCTGCGCGACACGGCGCGCTCGGCCTCGACCGCCAGCAGCGTGGGCTGGTGAACGAGCGCGCCCAGGTCGCTGGCGAGCGCCTCGGCGTCGGCGCGCACTTCCAGGCCCAAGGCGCCCTGCCCGGCGCACGGCAGCATGTCGGCCGGGTCGAACACGCTGCGGATGCGCTCGGCCAGCCCGAGGCGCTTCAGGCCGGCCGCGGCGAGCACGATGGCATCGAACTGGCCCTCGTCGAGCTTGCGAAGGCGGGTGTCCAGGTTGCCGCGCAGGGGCTCCACTTTCAGGTCCGGGCGCTGGCTGCGCAGCTGCACCACACGGCGCAAGCTCGAGGTGCCCACGACCGCGCCTTGCGGCAAATCCGCCAGGCTCGCGTGCGTGTTGGACACGAAGGCGTCGCGCGGGTCTTCGCGCTCCAGCACGGCGGCCAGCATGAAGCCGTCGGGCAGGTCCATGGGCACGTCCTTCAGCGAATGGACGGCCAGGTGGGCGCGGCCTTCTTCCAGCGCCGTTTCGAGTTCCTTGACGAACAAGCCCTTGCCACCCACCTTGGACAGGGCGCGGTCCAGGATCTGGTCGCCCCGGGTGGTCATGCCCAGCAGTTCAACCTGGTAGCCGAAGCGTTCGCGCAGCAAAGCTTGCACATGCAAGGCCTGCCACAGGGCCAGGCGACTTTCGCGGGTGGCAATGTGCAAGGTGGCCGGGAGCGCCGCCGTGGCGCCAGTGGGGAGCGGTGAGGTGTCAGGCATCGGGGCATGCTAGCAGGCGAATTGCGGCGCTGACATGCGGAGTGTCACCCGGGCCTGACGCTTGCCCGGCATGACCGCAGGCCTCGCGCCGTTGCTGACCCAGTCGCGGACCCGGTCGCTGACCCGGCCGATGACGCGGCCGATGACGCGGCCTCGCCCGCGGCGCGACGCCACCCCGGTCGGCCCGGGTTTTGCTGTGCGGATGCAGGCCCGACCCGGCATCGGCGGGCGACCCCGCGACCCCTACAATTCCGTAACAAAGTTACAGCGAGGCTCCCATGGCGACCAGCCGCTCCCGTTCCCCTGTCACCGCCCCCGACGCCGCCCACGCCGGGCCCAAGGGACGGGGCGCCGCTGGCGTCGGGTCGGCCGCGGCCAAGCCCGGCCCCAGGCCGGCCACCACCGCGGACGCGGCCGAGAAAAACCGCCCGCTGGTCGAAGACATCCGCCTGCTCGGGCGCATCCTGGGCGACGTGATCCGCGAACAGGAAGGGCAGGCCGCCTTTGACCTGGTCGAGCGCGTGCGACAGCTGTCGGTGGCCTTTCGCCTGAAGAGCGACGCCCAGGCCGGCCGCGCGCTGGACCGGCTGCTGAAGAACCTGAGCGGCGACCAGACGGTCAGCGTGATCCGTGCTTTCAGCTACTTCTCGCACCTGGCCAACATCGCTGAAGACCGACACCACGTGCGGCGGCGCCTCCATCACGAACGCCAGGGCCACCTGCAAGAGGGGTCGCTGGCCATGACGCTGGAGCGCCTGGCCGACGCCGACATCCGCGCCGTCGACATCGCCCGCACCCTGGCCCAGGCCTACATCGCCCCGGTGTTGACGGCCCACCCCACCGAGGTGCAGCGCAAGTCCATCCTCGACGCCGAACGGGCCATCGCCGAGTTGGTCGAACAGCGCGACGACCTGCACACTGCCCGTGAACGGGCGGACAACGAGGCCCTGATTCGCGCTCGCGTGACACAGCTCTGGCAAACGCGGATGTTGCGCACCGCCAAGCTGACGGTCGCCGACGAAATCGAGAACGCGCTGTCCTATTACCGCTCGACCTTCTTGCGGCAGATTCCGCGGATGTACCGCGACCTTGAGGCGGCCATGCCGGGCCACCCGATCGCCAACTTCTTCCGCATGGGCAACTGGATCGGCGGCGACCGCGACGGCAACCCGAACGTTTCGGCGGCCACGCTGCGCATGGCCTTGGCCCGCCAGGCTGAAACCGTGCTGCGCTTCTACCTGACCGAGGTGCACGAGCTGGGCGCGGAGCTGTCGATCTCGGCGATGCTGGCCCCGGTCAGCCCGGCCATGCAGGCGCTGGCCGATCGATCGCCCGACCAGAACAGCCACCGCCTCGACGAGCCCTACCGGCGCGCACTGATCGGGATGTATGCCCGGCTGGCCGCCACGCTGCACGACCTCACCGGCACCGAAGCGCTGCGCCATGCGGTGACCCCGCAGAACGCCTACCCGAGCGCCGAGCCTTTCCTCGCCGACCTGAGGGTGATCGAGGCGTCGCTCACGACCCACCACGCGCAAGCCCTGGCCGAGCCCCGCTTGCGCCCGCTGATCCGCGCGGTGCAGGTGTTCGGCTTCCACCTGGCCACCGTGGACCTTCGCCAAAGCTCCGACAAGCACGAGCTGGTGGTCGCTGAACTGCTGGCGTTCGCCCGACTGGAACCGAACTACAGCGAATTGGACGAAGCCGCTCGCCGCGCCCTGCTGCTGCGCCTGCTGAACGATGCGCGCTCGCTGCGCGTGCACGGCGCCCAATACAGCGACCACAGCCTGCACGAACTGGCCATCTTCGAGGCCGCGCGCGAGATGCTGCACCGCTACGGACCCGATGCGCTGCGCCACTACATCATCTCTCACACCGAGTCGGTCAGCGACCTGCTCGAGGTGCTGCTGCTGCTGAAGGAATGCGGGCTGATGCGCGGCACGCTGGACGGTGAAGGCACCCAGGCGGCCCTCAGCGACTTGATCGTCGTGCCCTTGTTCGAAACCATCGGCGACCTGCGCCAGGCGGCGCCGATCATGCAGGACTTCTACGCGCTGCCCGGCATCACCGCGCTGATCCAGCGGTCGGGCGCCGAGCAAGACGTCATGCTCGGCTACAGCGACAGCAACAAGGACGGCGGCAGCTTCACCAGCAACTGGGAGCTGTACCGCGCCGAAACCGCCCTGGCCGACATGTTCGCCGCGCTGCGCCGCGAGCACGGCATCACGCTGCGCCTGTTTCACGGCCGAGGGGGCACCGTGGGTCGGGGCGGCGGCCCGAGCTACCAGGCCATCCTGGCGCAACCGCCCGGCACGGTCAACGGCCAGATCCGCCTGACCGAGCAAGGCGAGGTGATCGCATCGAAGTACGCTCACCCGGAGATTGGCCGCCGCAACCTGGAAACGCTGGTGGCCGCCACGCTGGAGGCCACGCTGCTGCACCCCACCAAATCCGCGCCCAAAGTCTTCCTCGACGCGGCGGCAGCGCTCAGCGAGGCCAGTTTCCGGGCTTACCGCAAACTGGTTTACGAGACGCCCGGCTTCACCGACTACTTCTTCAGCGCGACGCCGATCCGCGAGATTGCCGAGCTGAACATCGGCTCGCGCCCGGCCTCGCGCAAGGCAACGCGCGCGATCGAGGACCTGCGCGCCATCCCCTGGAGCTTCAGCTGGGGCCAGTGCCGGGTGGCGTTGCCAGGGTGGTGCGGCTTCGGGTCGGCGGTGGAAAGCTTCCTGGGCAAGGACCCAGCACAACGCAAGGAGCGGCTCGCGCTGCTGCAGAAGATGCACAAGCAATGGCCCTTCTTCCGCACGCTGATGTCCAACCTGGACATGGTGATCGCCAAAAGCGACTTGTCGATCGCCGCGCGTTACGTTGAACTGGTCGAAGACAGGAAGCTGGGCAAGCGCATCTTCGCCCTGATCCAGGCGGAGTGGACGCGCACCAACGACGCGCTGTCGCTGATCACCGGCGATGCACAGCGGCTGGCGTCCAACCCGTCGCTGGCGCGTTCCCTGGACCACCGGCTGCCCTACCTCGACCCCTTGAATCACCTCCAGGTCGAGCTGATGCGACGCTACCGTCGCCAAGCCGGCGCCGCGGCCGAGGGCGACGCCGCCTTTGCCAAGGTGCAGCGGGGCATCCACATCTCCATCAACGGGGTGGCCGCAGGCCTGCGCAACACAGGTTGAGCGGTGGGCGCCGCCCGCGTCAGCGGCTGGCGGCTTGCAGGGCGTCCTTGACCGCGGCGAGTTGCCGGCGCGACACCGCCAGCCACTCGCCCACCTCCGCCACTTGCACGGCCCAGCCTTCGCCGGCGTCGTCGGCCACGTCGCTGTGGCGTCGGTCCAATGCGCGCACCGCGCGCCGCGCCACCAGGGCGTTGCGGTGGATGCGCAGGAAGCGATCACCCAGGCGCTGTTCCAGCTCCGTCAGGGACTCGTCGAGCAGGTGGGTCTGCTGCGCGGTGCGCAGGGTGACGTACTTCAGCTCGGCCTTCAGGTACAGCACCTCGTCGACCGGCACCCGCACGATCCGACCACGGTCGCTGACCACCAGCACCGGCGGGTCCGCGGTCGGCGGTGCGCCGGCCGATGCCCTCGGCGAGGCCGCGCTGGCCGCCTCCGCGCCACGGCGCATCGCCAGCCATTGCGCCACGCGCGCCAGCGCCGCCTGCAGACGATCTCGGCGCACCGGCTTGGTCAGGTAATCCAGCGCCGCCAGCTCGAAGGCCTGCAGCGCGTGCTCGGCATGGGCGGTCACGAAGACGATGGCCGGGGCGTCGACGCCCTGACGCAGGCGCTGGGCCAGGCCCAGACCGTCGGCGCCAGGCATGGCGATGTCCAACAGCAACAGGTCACAACCGTCGTGGCTGAGCCACTGCAAGGCCTCGGCGGCGTGCGCCGCTTCGCCCACCACCACGGCCTTTGGGTCGCCACAATCTTCGACCAACTGGCGCAGGCGCCAGCGGGCCGGTTCCTCGTCGTCGACGATGAGCACGCGCACAGGCAACGGGCTGGTGTTGTCGGCAGGGGTTGGCGGGTTGGAGGGCATCGCGTCGATGAGGGGCCAGGGTTGCGCCGTGCGGACTCACAGAGGCAGGGCGATGTGGACGCGGTAGCGGTCCGGGCCCCGTTGCACCTCGAAGCGCGCGGCCACATCGTGCATCAAATGCAGCCGTTCGCGAACATTCGACAAGGCGATGCCATGGCCTGGGTTCGCCGGATGCGGTGAACCCACCGGCATGCTGTTACTGATCGACACCAGCACCTGCCCGCGGGCGATGCGGGTCTGGATGCGCACCACGCCGCCATTCGGGTCCGGCTCGACGCCATGGCGCACGGCGTTTTCAACGAGGGGCTGCAGCAACAGCGGTGGCAGCCTCGCGGCGGCCGCCGCCGGGTCCAGCGCCCACTCGACGCGCAGGCGGTCGCCAAAGCGCACCTGCTCGATGGCCAGGTAGCGCTGCGCCAGCGCGATCTCGTCGCCCAGGCTGACCACGGTGGCGTCGTCGGCAAGCGCCGCCCGGAACAGCTCGGCGAGGTCTTCCAGCAGCGCCTCGGCGCGCGGCGGGTCGCGCCGCACCAGGCCGAGCGCGCTGTTCAGGGTGTTGAACAAGAAGTGCGGGCGGATGCGCGACTGCAATTCGGACAAGCGTGCACTGGCGTCGGCCGGGGCCTGCCCCCTGCGGCGCAGCTGAAGCCACACCATCAACAACACGCCGATGAACGCCCCGCTGAACCACGGCGCCAGCGGCGATCCCAGGTCGATCAGGCCTTGACCTGCCAAACCGATCAGCGCACGGCTCAACCCGGCGCTGACCGCGCCCAGCGCCCCGGCGGCGACCCACTGCCCGAGCACCGATTGGCGGGTGATCGCGCGCCTCAGGCCACAGGTCAGCAGCAGCCAGGCCAATGCCGCTGGCAAGCCCACGGCCGAAGCCAGGGCGAACCGCGACAGCGCGTCGGCCGCCGTCTCGGCCACCTGCATCACGCCCAGTGCCAGCACCGCCTCGACGAACAGCACGGCGCGCAGCGCCATGCCCACATGGCACAGGTCGAAACGGTCGCTAGGCGGATGGGGCTCGTCGCCGTCATCGGGGCTGCGACCGGCGGCGGGCAGCGTCGCACCAACGCCGCTGGGCGCGGTGCCGTCGGCCGGGTCACGCGACGTAGGGAGGGTGGGGGGCGGCATCGGGTGGCGCGGCCGGCCCAGCGGCGCTGGGGTCGGTCGATAGAATTCGGGCTTCGCCGCATTGTGCCGCGCGACCCTGGCCAAACCGGCCCCGATGCCGGGTCTGGCCCCGCCCCCCGCCTTGCTCCCCGCCCCTGCTCCCATGTCCGACAACCAACTCGACAAGAAATCCGAAGCCTGGTCCGCGCTGTTTTCCGAGCCCATGAGCGAGCTGGTTCAGCGCTACACCGCCAGCGTCGGGTTCGATCAGCGCCTGTGGCGGGCCGACATCACTGGCAGCCTCGCCCACGCCGACATGCTGGCCGCGCAGGGGATCATCGGCGAGCAGGACCTCGCGTCCATCCAGCGTGGCATGGCGCAAATCCGCGACGAGATCGAGAGCGGGCGTTTCGTCTGGAAACTCGAGCTCGAGGACGTGCACCTGAACATCGAAGCGCGCCTGACCCAGCTGGTGGGCGACGCCGGCAAGCGCCTGCACACCGGCCGTTCGCGCAACGACCAGGTGGCCACGGACGTCCGGCTGTGGCTGCGCGATGAACTGACCGCGATCGGCGGGCTGCTGCGCGCGCTGCAAGCCGCGCTGGTGGACGTGGCCGACGCCAACGCCGAGGTGATCCTGCCGGGTTTCACCCACCTCCAGGTGGCGCAGCCAGTGAGCTTCGGTCACCACCTGCTTGCCTACGTGGAAATGTTCAGCCGCGATGCCGAACGCTTTGCCGAGGTGTTCCAGCGCACCAACCGCTTGCCGCTGGGAGCCGCGGCCCTGGCCGGCACCAGTTACCCGCTGGACCGCGAACGCGTGGCGCGCACCTTGGGCATGGTCGACGCGCAAGGTCGGCCGGCCGTCTGCCAGAACAGCCTGGACGCGGTGAGCGACCGCGACTTCGCCATTGAATTCACCGCCGCGGCCAGCCTGTGCATGGTGCACATCAGCCGCATGAGCGAGGAGCTGGTGCTGTGGATGAGCCAGAACTTTGGCTTCATCGACCTGGCCGACCGGTTCTGCACCGGCAGTTCCATCATGCCGCAGAAGAAAAACCCCGACGTGCCCGAACTGGCGCGCGGCAAGACCGGCCGCGTCGTGGGCCACCTGATGGGCCTGATCACCCTGATGAAGGGCCAGCCCCTGGCCTACAACAAGGACAACCAGGAAGACAAGGAGCCGCTGTTCGACACCGTCGACACGCTGAAGGACACGCTGCGCATCTTCGTGGAACTGGTGGCCGGCATCCGCGTGAAGCCACAGGCCATGGAAGCCGCGGCACGGCGCGGGCACGCCACCGCCACCGACCTGGCCGACTACCTGGTCAAGAAGGGGCTGCCCTTCCGGGACGCCCACGAGGTGGTGGCCCACGCCGTGAAGGCGGCCATCGGGCAAGGGGTCGACCTGGCGGCACTCTCGCTGGGCCAACTGCAGGCCTTTCATTCGTCGATCGACGCCGACGTGTTCGAGGTCTTGAGCCTGGCCGGGTCGCTGAACGCCCGCAACGTGCTGGGCGGCACCGCGCCGGCGCAGGTGCGTGCCCAGGTGGCACGGCATCGGCAGCGGCTGAGCGCCTGAACCGATGACGGCCCGAGCGGGCCCGGCCGCTCGCCGCGCGGCTGACGCGCCATGACGATCCCACTCGACGCGCCGGCGACGCATCCGCCCGCGCTTTGGCTGCGTAGAGCCACCGCATGAGCCTGATGAAGCCCACCCTGCTGATGCTCGGCGCTGTCCCGCTGGCGTTGGTGGCCTTGGCCGCTTGTTCGCCCATCACGGCGCTGAACGCCCTGGCGCCGCCGTTCACCCACCAGCGGCAGGCCGACCTGCCCTACGGCGACCAGCCACGCCAGCGCCTGGACGCCTACTTGCCCACCCGGGCCGCACCACCCGGCGGCCACCCGGTGGTGGTGTTCATCTACGGCGGCTCGTGGAACCACGGCGAACGCGCCGATTACAAATTTGTCGGTGAAGCCCTGGCCTCACGCGGCGTGATCACGCTGGTGTCGGACTACCGTCTGTACCCGCAGGTGCGCTACCCCGAGTTCCTCAACGATGGCGCCCAGGCGCTTGCCTGGACCTTCAAGGAAGCAGCGCGGCTCGGCGGCAACCCGCGCCGCATCTTCGTGATGGGCCACAGCGCGGGGGCCTACAACGCGGCGATGTTGGCGTTGGACCCACGCTGGCTGGCCCCGCAAGGCCACCAGCCGCGCGAGCTGGCCGGCTTCATCGGTCTGGCCGGTCCCTACGACTTCCTGCCCATCAACAACCTCGAAGCGCAGCCCGTCTTCTTTCACCCCAATTACCCGGCCGGGTCGCAACCCATCACCCATGTCACCGCTGCCGCCCCGCCCAGCTTTCTCGGCGCGGCCAAGGACGATGTGCTGGTCGACCCGAAGCGCAACACCGACGGCCTGGCCCAGCGCTTGAAGGCCGCCGGCGCCGCGGTGACGGTGCGTCACTACGACCGCCTCAACCACCAGACCTTGATCGGCGTGTTTGCCACGCCGCTGCGCTGGATGGCGCCCGTGCTCGAGGACGTGGTGGGATTCATCGACCAAACCGCACCCCAGGCCCACGCGCCGTTGCAAGGTCAATCACCGACCCTGACCGCCTCCCCGACCCCCGCCGCCGCCCGCCCATGACGCCCTTGTCGCTTGCCCTCCGCGCCGCAATCCTGGGACTGGCCGCCCTGGCCAACGCCGCCAGCGCACACGACACCTGGTTTGACCGGCCAGCGCGCATGGCGTCGGCGCCAGGGGCCACCGAGCTGCTGATGAACCTGGGCACGGGCAACCGCTTCCCGGTGCATGAGTTCTCGATCGCCGCGCGCGCGGTGCAGGCCAGTGGCTGCCGCCAGGACGGTCAGGCGGTGCCCCTGGTGCCGATGTCGGTGATGGGCAAATCGCTGCTGATGCGGGCCAACCCGCCCACCACCGGCCCCACCTCGTGCTGGGCACAGCTGGCGCCGTTCGAAGTGACCCTGAGCAACGAGCTGGTGGAGGTCTACCTGGCCGAAGCCAACCCACCCGCCAGCGTTCGCGACACCTGGAAGGCCCTGCGCGCCAAGGGCTTGCCGTGGAAGGAGCGCTACGTCAAGCACGCGCGCATCGAACTGGGCACGGACGCCCCGGCGCCCGACGGCGCGGCCGGTGGCGCCTCGGCACCCCCCACCGTGACATCCGCCGAAATGCCCCTGGACATGCTGCTGCAGCGCCCGGCCGGCGGCGTGCGCACGGGCCAGCCCGTGACGGTGCAGGTCGTGCGCGACCGCAAGCCCCTGCCCCGCTTCGCCGTCGAACTGCTCGCCCGCGACGGCAGCGTGGCCCGCTGGCTGGAAACCGACGGCGACGGCCGCGTGACGCTCGACATTCCCACGCCAGGCACCTGGCAGTTGCGCGGCATCGACATCCGGCGCTCGGTGCCCCGGCCCAACACCTGGGACACCCGCTTCGTCACGCTCGTCTTCAATGCGGCCGACGCCGGCTCGTCAACGGGCACCGACCAGCGCCCTTGAGCGCGGCGCTCACGCTTTGTTGCTGAAACAGATCGGATTGATTGAACTAATTGGTTTTACTTGAGACTAACGGGTCGTGTTTCAAACCACACCGTTTGTTCCGGCAGCACACCGCCAGGACGCCAACCCACTTACCAAGGAAAACCAATGAACACGATCAAGCTCAAGTCCGTTCTTTCGTCCGTCGCGGTCGCCGGCCTGTTGGCCGTGTCCGCCAACGCCGCGCTGGCCCAGGTGACCGTGGGCGGCGCCCCGATGTACGCCACCAAGGACATCATCGACAACGCCGTCAACTCCAAGGACCACACGACGCTGGTCGCTGCCGTCAAGGCCGCCGGCCTGGTCGACACCTTGAAGGGCCCGGGCCCGTTCACGGTGTTTGCGCCCACCAACGCCGCCTTCGCCGCGCTGCCGGCCGGCACGGTGGACACCCTGCTGAAGCCTGAGAACAAGGGCACCCTGACGACCATCCTGACGTACCACGTGGTGCCGGGCAAGCAAGACGCGAAGACCATCGTCTCCCAGATCAAGGCGGGCGGCGGCAAGGCCAGCTTCAAGACCGTGGCCGGCGGCACGCTGGTGGCTTCGATGACCGCCGACGGCAAGGGCGTTCAGGTCACCGATGAAAAGGGCAGCGCCGCAACCGTGACCATTGCCGACGTGACGCAGTCGAACGGCGTGATCCACGTGGTCGACAAGGTGCTGCTGCCCAAGTAAGCCACACCCTCGGCCTGAGGCGCTCAACCAGCAAGGCGGGTGACGGCCAAGTGGCGGTCACCCGCCTTCTGCATGGGCATGGGCCCGATGTCCTGGTGCGGCGGGCACGCGGTACAGCCACACGGGCTTGCCCGGCACCGATTCCAGTCTGGCGGTTGGCTTGACGCCCTCGGCCTGGAACTCGAGGCTCACGAGCCAGCTGCCCGGGCGCATCTCGCGTTGTGCCTTGTCCACCGCGCGTCGCATGCTTTCCGGGCGCTGAAACAGGTAGACGAGGTCGTAGCCGCTCCAATCGGCGGCCCAGATGTCGGCGCGTCGCACGCGCACACCCGGGCAAAGCCATCGACAGGCCAGCACCAGCGGCCAACTCCACTCCAATCCCTCGATGTGAACGGGCGTCGCAGCGCAGGCGCGTTTCAACTCGCGCAGGCCCGCGCCCAGTCCGCACCCAGCGTCCACGACGCGCGCCGAAGGCTTCAGCTGCACGTGTTGCGCCAGCCCCTCAAGGGCGCCGGCGGGGGTGGGAAACAATGGCGCATCGCGCCAGGCGCCCAGGGGGTAAAGCAGCAGCAGCAGCGCCAGCGGCAGCAACCACCACCAAGGCGACAAGCCACTGGCCGCGCCCGACACCAGCAGCGACAGCGGGTAGCCCCCGGCCATGAGCACGCGGCGCCAGGGCCGGGCGGCGGTCAGCGCGCAAGCGAGACCGAGCCCACTGCCGATTGCCATCGCCCAAGCCAGTGGCGCGCCCAGGCGCAACGCCAGCGCGTGAGCGCCCCAGGCCAGGGCCCAGGCGATCAGCGCTGGCAACGGCCAGGGCAGGACGGTGAAGTTCAATCGGTGAAGTTCAATACTCGCGCAACTTGACGCGCAGGCGCGCGATGGACTGGCTGTGCAACTGGCACACCCGCGACTCGGTGACCTTCAGCGTGGCGGCGATTTCCTTCAGGTTCATGTCGTGTTCGTAGTACATGCTCATCACATACTGCTCGCGCTCGGGCAAGGCCTTGATGGCCTCGACCAAGGCCGCACGCATGCGGTGGTCCTGCAACTGCGCCAGCGGGTTGAGCCCCTCGTCGGCCACGTGGCGGTCCAGGAAGTCATTGTCGCCTTCGTCACCGGACATGTCTTCCAGGTACACCAGCTGCGTGCCGCGCACCTTGCCCAG
>CALRPU020000024.1:0-88107 GCA_943370175.1 Hydrogenophaga intermedia
GTGGCGCTCGGGCGAGGTCCACACCATGCCTTCGCACCAGGTGGTGGCGTCGCGCAGCGCCTGCACCCTGGGGTGGCTGTCGGGCACGCTGTCGGGCAGCGGCAGGCCGGCCGGGTCGAACAGGCGCACCTCGGCGCCCATGGCCGTCAGCAGGCGCGCCGCTTCCAGGCTCAGCAGCTTGCTGTACGAGCGCTCTCGCAGCGAGCCGTACAGCAGCAGGATGCGCGGCGGGTGGGTGGATGTCGCCTGGGCGGTCAGCCGTTGCGGGTCGGGTCGTTGGAAGTGGCTGGCCTCGACGTTCGGCAGGCTCAGGTCGTTCAGGTCGTTCTGGTCGCTCAGGGCGTTCAGCGTGTGGGGTTCGGTCATGGTGTCAGGTCACTCGGCGGCCGTTGGCATCCCCGACGGCCTGGCCGTCTTCGTTGGCGACAGCGCCGCGATGCGGATCAAGGCCCGCAGATTGTGCGAGCTGCCGCAGAGCAGCACCACCAGCAGCACCGGCACCGCGATCAGCGCGCTCACCACTGGGGCCAACAGCGCGACCAACAGCGCGACCAACAGCGCGCGTCGCCGGGCCTGCGCCAGCCCCACCGGCCCCAAGATGCGCCGCGCGACCGAGGTCAGCCGCGCCATCGATGGGATTCGGTGGGACGAGGCCAGCCTCAGCTCAGCATCGGGTGCCGCTGGCGCTTCGCCAACAGTGGGCGGTGAGGTGTGGCCTCAACGCGTCGATGCACGCCAACGTCAGCTGGCGGATGAGATGGCGGGCGTCGCGCGGCTGGGTGACAAGACCGGCCCCACGCGCACGCGGAACACCCGCAGCCGCATCGCCTGTGCCAACGGCCGCGAGCGCGGCGACCGCGAAGGCTTCGTCGAGGGCCGGCACACGCCTGGGCGGTGCAGGGTCCGCGGTGTTGGGGAAAGACGCGAACAGGGGCATCGGCAATGACATTTCGAAGGGCGTCGAAGGACAAGGCGAATGCGCTGTGACCGATGAGCCAACGGTGTCACGCCGCGGTCACCGAGCCAAGGCAAGCCGCTGCCGGCCAGCGGGCCTGCGGTCGCGTGAGACCGCGTTCAGCGCCGTGGGCCTACACCACCGGCAGCAACTGCCAGACACCGCAGGACTTGCACTTGTAGAGCTTGCGGGTCGCAAAGAAGCGCTTTTGCCACCAGTTGCGACGGTAGGACTGAAGGTGTTTTCGACCGCAAGCACACTGGGAAAAACGCATGACTGGACGCTGCAAGGAATGATTCGACGCCGAAGTATGCGGTAGCAAATCGCACATTTCTGGCGAATTCAGGGTAATCCCTTGGCCAGCAGGCCCACCGTCGCGCACGCGCCCAGCAGCGGCAGCACGCCCACGTTGAAGCGGAACAGCGCCACCGCCGAAGTCATGGCGATCACCGCCGACAACAAGTCGAACGGCCCGTCAAAGCCCAGCGGCCAAAGCACGTGGTAACCGAAGAACAGCGCCAGGTTGAGGATCACCCCCACCACCGCCGCCGTGATCGCCGACAGCGGCGCGGTGAAGCCCAGCTTGCCGTGGGTGGCCTCCACCATCGGGCCGCCGGCCAGGATGAACACGAACGACGGCAAGAAGGTGAAGTAGGTCACCACCGCGGCGGCCAGAGCGCCGGACATCAGCAGCTCGTCCGCGCCCAGCAGTTGGCGCGTCCACCCCCCCACGAAGCCGACGAAGGCCACGACCATGATCAGCGGGCCCGGGGTGGTTTCACCCAGCGCCAGGCCGTCGATCATCTGCGGGCCGGTCAGCCATTGGTGGGTCTCCACCGCGCCTTGGTAGACGTAAGGCAGCACCGCGTAGGCGCCGCCGAAGGTGAGCAAAGCCGCCTTGGTGAAGAACCAGCCCATCTGTGTCAACGTGCCTTGGAAGCCCACCGTGAGCACCAGCGCGGCCATGGCCGCGAGCCACAGGCCGAGGCCCGCGGCCAGCACCACGGCCAGGCGCTGCCGCGACCATCGGGCGTGCGCCGGCGTGGGGGTGTCGTCGTCGATGACCGCGGGGGGGTGAAGGGTGCTGCGGTCCGCGTGGGCGGTGGCCATGCTGAACACCACCGGCCAACGGCGGGCGCCCAGGTGGCCCGCCAACGCAGCCAGCAGGACGATTAGCGGAAAGGGCGCGTCCAAGGCGAAGATGGCCACGAAGGACGTGGCCGCGATGCCCCACATCCAGCCGTTCTTCAGCGCGCGCGTGCCGATGCGGTGGGCCGCGTGCAGCACCAACGCCGTCACGGCGGGCTTGATGCCGTAGAACATCCCCGCCACCCAGGCCACGTCGCCATGGCGCAGGTACACCCAGGTCAGCCCGATCAGGATGAACAGCGACGGCAGCACGAACAGCGCCCCGGCCACGATGCCGCCCCAGGTGCGGTGCATCAGCCAGCCGATGTAGGTGGCCAGCTGCTGCGCCTCGGGGCCGGGCAGCAGCATGCAGTAGTTCAACGCGTGCAGAAAGCGGCGTTCGCTGATCCAGCGGCGACGTTCGACCAGCTCGCTGTGCATCACCGCGATTTGCCCCGCCGGGCCGCCGAAGCTGATGAAGCCCAGCTTCAGCCAGAAGCGCAAGGCGTCGGCCCAGGCGATGGGGCCGGGTGGGGCCGGGGCGACGTTGGGGCGCGCGTCGGGGTCGGCGAGCGACGTGGGGCCGGGCGGTCGCGGCTCGGGCGGTGCGGGTTGGCTCATGGCGCGGGTGTCTGCGTGGCGGGGTCGGAGCGCGGTGGGGGCGCTGGCGCCCGGCGGGGCGCGCGTCAAGCCGAAGTATCGCGGCCCGTGCCCAAGCCGTGCCCGAGGCGCGGCAGACCCGATGCGACTCGCCAGGCATGCGGTCGTGGGGGGCGGCTGCGCCCCGCGGCCTTGACAGCGCACCAAGGCGTGGGTGAAACTCTAGTCCTATAGAGGACTGATGGTCGTGCCCATGCGTCTGGTGACGTTTGAACCGGGTCAGAGCCGCTACGCGGCGCTGGCCGCCGCCATCAAGGCGCGCATCGTCGCGGGCGAGTGGCCACCGGGCACGGCGTTGCCGGCCGAGCAAACCCTGGCCGCCGAGCACGGGGTGGCCCTGGGCACCATGCGCCGGGCACTCGACCTGCTGGCCGAGCAGGGCCTTCTGGACCGCATTCACGGGCGCGGTACCTTCGTGCGGCAGGGCCTGGCCGGCGCGCCGATGCTGCGCTTCTTCCGCTTTGCGGCCGACGCCGACCAACCGCCCCGCTCGCGCATCACCGCGCGCGAACGCGTCGCCGCCCCGGCCGAGGTGGCGCGCCGCCTGGCCATCGGTCCCGGCGAAATGACGCTGCGCCTCAAGCGCCTGCGCAGCGTGGGCGACCAGCCCGCGCTGGTGGAGGACATCTGGCTGCCGCTGCCCACGTTCGACCCGCTGGCCGACGGCGATCCGCAGGCCTGGGGTGACCTGCTTTACCCCGCCTACGCCGAGCGCTGCGGCGTGCAGGTGCACCGCGCGGTGGACACCATCGGCTTCGGCAACCTGGGGGCGGCCCAGGCCCGGTCGCTGCGCCTGCCGGCCGGGCACCCTTGCGCCCGCGTGCAGCGCCAGGCCTTCGACCTGGCCGGGCGTTGCATCGAGTGGCGCACCACGCTGGGCGACGCCAACGCCTTCCATTACACCGTGTCGATCACCTGAGGACCGCCATGCGCGTTGCCCGTCCACCTGGCCGATGTCATGCCGGATTCTCCGAGGACCTTTCGGGGGCCTTGGCGCCGGCCGAACGGACCGCCAGCCCATCGCTTGCCGAGTCCGGGCGGCCGCGCCGGCGCCACCTGCTGACCCTGGGCGCTGCGCTGCTGGCCGCCCCGCTGGGCCGCGCGGCGGCGGCCGGCGACATCGGTGGTGGCAAGCCCATCATGCTGGTGGTCAGCTACCCGGCCGGAGGCGGGGCTGATGCGATGGCCCGGCTGATTGCGCCGCGTCTGGGCGAGGCCCTCGGCCAGCCGGTGGTCGTTGAGAACAAGCCGGGCGCCAGCGGCACACTGGCCGCGGCGCAGGTGGCCCGCGCCACACCCGACGGCAGCAGCCTGCTGCTCGACGCCTCGTCTTACGCCGTCAACCCCGCGTTGTTTGACAAGCTGCCTTACGACACCGCCACCGCGTTCGCCCCGCTGGCGGTGCTGGCGCTGTACCCGAACGTGCTGGTGTGCACCGCGGGCTTCGAGGCCCGTTCGGTGGCCGACGTGCTGCGCCTGGCCCGCGCGAAGCCGGCCGCTCTGGCGTATGCGTCGTCCGGCAACGGTTCGGCCCAGCACCTGGCCGGCGCGCTGTTCGAGGCGATGGCCAAGGTGGCGATGACTCACATCCCTTACCGCGGCGGCGGGCCGGCCTTGAACGACGTCATCGGTGGGCAAGTGCCGCTCTTTTTTGCGAACGTGGCCTCGTCCCTCGGGCACATCCAGTCGGGTCGATTGCGGGCGCTGGCGGTGACGTCGGCCTTGCGGTCGCGGGTGTTGCCGGAGGTGCCCACGCTGCAGGAATCGGGGCTCAAGGGCTACGAGGTGCTGGAGTGGAACCCGGTGCTGGCCCCATCGGGCGTGCCCCCCGCGGTGCGCGCCAAGCTGGCGGCCGCGCTGCGCCGGGCCATGGCCGATCCCGAGGTGTTGGGCCGCGTTCGCGCGCTGGGCGGCGAGGTCTTTGCTGGCGCCGAGGCCGAGGCCGCGGCGTTCCTGACGGCCCAACAGGCGCTGTGGGCGCGGGTGGTGCGCGAGCGGCGCATCAGCCGCGATTGAGCGTGCCCGTGAGCCCGCCGCGGTGCCCGCCCGACGCTTGGGACTGCCACGTCCACGTCTTCGACCCGCAGGCCCCAGTGCGCGCGGGTCACTACCGGCCGGTGGCGCGGTCGCTGGGCGACATTGAGGCCTTGGCGGCCCACCATGGCGTGGGGCATCTGGTGCTGGTGCAGCCCAGTGTCTATGGCAGCGACAACACGGTGATGCTGCGGGCGCTCCAGGCCGCGGGCGGTCGGCACCGGGGCGTGGCGGTGGTCGACCCGTCGATCAGCGACCGTGGGCTGGACGCCCTGCACGCGGCCGGTGTGCGCGGCGTGCGCTTCAACCTGGTGTCGCCCACGGGTCATGCCGGTGAGGCCTCGGCGATCGAAGCCGATCTGACGGCGCTGGCGCCGCGCCTGCGCGAGCGTGGCTGGCACGTGCAGTGGTATTCGCCGGCCGCGCGCCTGCCCGAGGTGGCGCAGTGGCAGCAGCGCACCGGGCTGCGCTTCGTGCTGGACCACGTGGCGGGTTTGCCGGTGGCCCGGCTCGGGGCCGGGCAGGTCAGCGTGCTTGCTGGTGCCCCCGCTGGCGCGCCGACCGAGGCGGCAGAGTTCACCGCCGCGGCCTCGGCCGCTTGGTCGGCCGCCCAGGACCTGGCTGCTGCCGGCGCCTGGGTCAAGCTGTCGGGCTGGTACCGGCTGGGCGCCACGGCGGCTGGGGCTGGGGTGCTCAGCCCTGCGCCGGAGGGCGCCTTCGCGCCCGACCCGGGCCTGCACGACCTCGTTCACCGCGTGATCGCGCTGTTTGGCCCCCACACGGTCTGGGGCTCGGACTGGCCGCACACCAGCTTTCATCCCGACCACCTGCCTCCCTACGACTCGACGCTGGCCCCGCTGCGAGCCACGCTGAGCCCCGACGTCCTGGCCGCCACACTGCGCGTCCAGGCCCGTGCCCTCTACCTCGACTAGGCTTTGCTCGCCATGACCCACACCGCCATCCCACGTCGCCGTCTGCTCATTGGGTCCGCCGGGCTCGGCGCCTGCCTGGCCTGGCCGGGCCTCGTGCGCGCCCAGGCTTGGCCGTCCAAGGCCATCCGCTTCGTGGTGCCCTTCGCGCCCGGCGGCAGCAGCGAAATCGTCGCCCGCACCACCGCGCTGGAACTGGGCAAGGCCCTGGGCCAGTCGGTGTACGTCGACAACAAGCCCGGTGGCGCCGGCAACGTGGCCATGCAGGAAGTGGCGCGCGCAGACGACCAGCACACCGTGATCCTCGGCCACGTGGGCACGCTGGCCGTCAACCCGTACATCTTCGACAAGCTGCCCTACGACCCCAACAAGGACTTCAAGCCCATCTCGCTGCTGGCCAAGGTGCCCAGCCTGTACCTGGTGCGGCCCGACCTGCCGGTGAACAATCTGAAGGAGTTCATCGCCCACGCCAAGAAGAACCCGGGCCGCTTGAACTACGGCTCGGCGGGCAACGGCAGCGCCGGCCACCTGGCCATGGAGTACTTGAAGATGGTCAGCGAGACCTTCATGGTGCACGTGCCCTACCGGGGCACTGGCCCGCAGCTGACCGACCTGCTGGCCGGTCGGCTGGACGCCGCCTCGGTGGGCGCGCCGGCGGTGATGCAGTTCATCAAGACCGGCAAGCTGCGCTGCATCGCCACCGGCACCACCGCGCGCATCGCGCTGTTGCCGGACGTGCCCACCGTGGCCGAGCAGGGCTACCCGGGCTTCGAGATGACGCAGTGGTACGGCCTGATGGCGCCGGCCAGCCTGCCGCAGGCCGCGGTGGACAAGCTGGCGCTGGCCGCCGCCGCCGCGGTCAAGCAGCCTTCGGCCACCGAGAAGCTCAGCGCCGACGCCGCGCTGGCCGTGGGCGGCACGCCGGCCGAGTTCGGCAAGTTCATCGCCGTCGAGCAGCAGCGCTGGAAAGCGGTGATCGCGCGGGCGAAGATCAAGCCCGACTGAGGGCGGGAAACCTTGGCGGGGCGTCGGGCGGGCGCGGGCCGGCTCAGTCCGGCACGACCGCGGTGACCTCGATTTCCACCAGCGCGCGGTCCTCCATCAGCGCCGACACCTGCACCGCGGTCATCGCGATGTCGTAGTGGCCGATCAGTTCGCGGAAGGCGCGGCCCACCGCGCGGCCTGCGGCCAGGTAGGCGCGCTTGTCGGTCACGTACCAGGTCATGCGGGTGATGTGCTCGGGCCGGGCCCCGGCTTGCGCCAGCACCGCCACCACGTTGGCCAGCGCCTGCCGGGTCTGCTCGGCGAAGTCGTCGCTGTGGAAGCGCTGGTCGGCGTCCCAGCCGATCATGCCGGCCACGAACACCTGGCGGCCGGTGGCGGCCACGCCGTTGGCGTAGCCCTTGGGAGGCGCCCAGCCGGCGGGCAGCAGGGTCTGTTTGGCGGTGCTCATGGGTGCTTGTCTCGTGGTGAGGTGGTTGTGGTGGTGTTCGTGGTGCTGGGGTGGCGCTGGTGGCACTGGTCGCGGGTGCGGGGGCGCTTCAGGCCGCCGCGCCGCTGCGCAGCAGGTAGCGCTGCACCTTGCCGGTGGGTGTGCGCGGCAGGTCGTCGACGAAGGCAATGGCGCGCGGGTACTTGTAGGGCGCCACCGTCTGCTTGACAAAGTCCTGCAGCGCGCGGGCCAGTTCGTCCCCGGGCGCGTGGCCGGGGCGCAGCACGACGAAGGCCTTGACGATCTGGCCGCGCTCTTCGTCGGGCACGCCGACCACGCCGCAGTCGGCCACCGCGGGGTGGGCCAGCAGGGCTTCTTCCACCTCGGGGGAGGCGATGTTGTAGCCCGCCGAGACGATCATGTCGTCGGTGCGGGCGTGGTAGTGGAAGTGGCCGTCGGCGTCGCGCCAGTAGGCGTCGCCGGTGTAGTTCCAGCCGTGGCGAACGTAGCGCGCCTGGCGCGGGTCGGCGAGGTAGCGGCAGCCGGTGGGGCCTTGCACGCGCAACTGGCCCACGGTGCCGTCGGGCACCGGTTGGTCCTGGTCGTCGACCACTTCGGCCACGTAGCCCGGCACGGCGCGGCCGGTGGCGCCGGGGCGCGCGCTGGCCTCGTCGGCGGAAATGAAGATGTGCAGCAGCTCGGTCGCGCCGATGCCGTCGATCAGTTCGATGCCGGTGGCCTCGCGCCACAGCGCGCGGGTGGCGGCGGGCAAGGCTTCGCCCGCGGACACGCACTTGCGCAGCGTGCCCCCGCGCAGCGCCGCGCCCTGGGCGGCCAGCTTGCGGTACGAGGTGGGCGCGGTGAACATCACCGTGGCGCCGAACTGGCGCACGCCGTCGAGCAGCTGCGCCGGCCCCGCGTGCTCCAGCAACACGGTCTGTGCACCCACCGCCATCGGGAACAGCAGCAGCCCGCCCAGACCGAAGGTGAAGGCCAGCGGCGGGCTGCCGATGAAGACGTCGTCGGCGGTCGGCCGCAGGACGTGCGGCGGCCAGCAGCGGCACACCGCGAGCAGGTCGCGGTGAAAGTGCATGGTCGCCTTCGGCGTGCCGGTGGTGCCGGAGGTGAAGCCCAGCAGGCAGGTGTCGTCGGCGGCGGTGTCGACGTTGGAAAAAGGCGCGGCATGGCGTGCCATGGCGGTGTCCAGGCTCAGCGGGTCAGGGGCGGTGGCAACGCCGTCATGGCCCTGGTCGTTGGCGTCGTCGGTGCCGCCGCTGAACAGGCGCAGCGCGCGCAGGCCCGGGCACGCGGCGCGCGCCTGCTGCAGTTCGTCGGCCAGGCGCGCGTCGCACAGCGCGTGGCCGATCTGGGCGATGTCGATGATGGCCTGCAGTTCCTTGGCACGCAGCAGCGGCATGGTGGCCACGGCGATGCCGCCGGCCTTGATGACCGCGAACCAGCACGCCGCCAGCATCGGCGTGTTCGGCGCGCGCAGCAGCACGCGGTTGCCCGGCACCAGGCCCAGGTCGTGCACCAGCACGTGGGCGATGCGGTCGGCGCGGTCCTGCAATTCGCGGTAACTCCAGCGCACGCCAGGTGCCAGGATGCACGGGCGGTCGCCGCGGCCTTCGGCGATGTGCCGGTCCAGCAGCTCCCAGGCGGCGTTCAGGCGCGGCGGAAACTGCAGCTCGGGCAAATCGAAGCGGAACTGCGGCCACTGGGACCGTGGCGGCAGGCGGTCGATGGCGAAGCGGTCGATGTGCGCGCTGGGGACGCTGTGGTCGCTGGTCATGACGTGCTCCCGCGGGGGCGTGTGGGAATGGGCGGCGGTGGCAGGCTTGGCGGCTCGTGCGGTCGCACCCGCCGTCAGCGCAACAGGTCGCGGCCGATGATCAATTGCTGCACCTCGGTGGCGCCCTCGTAGATGCGCAGCGCGCGGATCTCGCGGTACAGGCGCTCGACCACCTCGCCGCTGACCACGCCCTGGCCGCCGAACATCTGCACCGCGGCGTCGATCACCTGCTGCGCGCCTTCGGTGGCGGCCAGCTTGGCCATCGCGGCTTCGCGGGTGACGGTGTGGCCCTGGTCGCGCAGCCAGGCGGCGCGGTAAGTCAGCAAGGCAGCGCTGTCGACGGTGGTGGCCATCTGCGCCAGCTTGGCCTGGGTCAGCTGAAAGTCGCCCAGCATGCCGCCGAACATGGGCCGGCTGCGGGCGCGTTGCAGCGCTTCCTGCAGCGCGCGTCGCGCAAAGCCGAGCGCGGCGGCGGCCACCGAGGTGCGGAACACGTCCAGCGTGCGCATCGCCACCTTGAAGCCCTGGCCGGCCGCACCCACGCGCTGGCTCACTGGCACGCGGCATTGGTCGAATCGCAGCCGCGCCAGCGGGTGCGGGGCGATGACCGAGAGGCGCTCGGCGATGTGCAGCCCTGGCGTGTCGGCGTCCACGACGAAGGCCGAAATGCCGCGCGCCCCCGGCGCTTCGCCGCTGCGCGCGAAGACCACGTAGAAGTCCGCGATGCCGCCGTTGCTGATCCAGGTTTTCTCGCCGTCCAGCACCACGTGGTCGCCGTCCTCGCGGGCGGTGCAGGTCATGGCGGCCACGTCCGAGCCGGCCTGCGGTTCCGACAGCGCAAAGGCCGCGATCAAGTCGCCGCGGGCCACGCCCGGCAGGTAACGCTGGCATTGGGCCGGGGTGCCCGCCAGGCTGATGGCGCCCGAGCCCAGGCCCTGCATGGCGAACGCAAAGTCGGCCAGGCCGTGGTGACGCGCCAGCATGTCGCGCAGCAGGCAGATCGAGCGGGTGTCGATGACGTCGCGCGTGCCGCCGTGCGCCTGGCCAGCCACCGCGTGGCGCAGCCAGCCGCCCTGGCCCAGTTGGCGCACCAGCGTGCGGCATTGGGCGTCCACGTCGGCGCCGTGCCCAGCGTGGGCCAGGTGCTCGCCGGCCCAGCGGTCCAGGGCCACAGCCAGCGCGCGGTGCGGCGCGTCGAAGAAGGGCCAGTCGGTGAAGGGGCGGTCGGTGGCGGGGCGGTCGACAGCGGTCGGGTTGGGCATGCAAGGCTCCGTGCGGCGGTTGGGGTGGCGAATGGCGGCGTGGCGGTGGCTGGCGGCGTGGCGGGGACCGCCCGGCGGCGGGCCGTGTCAGTTGCCCTCAAACACCGGCAGGCGCTTGGCCACGAAGGCGTCGTAAGCGCGGCGGAAGTCGCCGGTCAGCATGCACAGCGCCTGCGCCTGGGCCTCGGCCTCGATGGCCTGGTCGATGGTCATCGCCCATTCCTGGTGGAGCATGGTCTTGGTGATGCCGTTGGCGAAGGTGGGGCCGGCCACCAGGCGCTCGGCCAGGGCGGTGGCCTCGGCCTCCAGCGCATCGGGCTCGACCAGGCGGTTGAAGAAGCCCCAGCGTTCGGCTTCCTCGCCCCCCAGCGCTCGGCCGGTGTACAGCAGCTCGCTGGCGCGGCCCTGGCCGATCAGGCGCGGCAGGATCGCGCAGGCGCCCATGTCGCAGCCCGCCAGGCCCACGCGGTTGAACAGGAACGCCGTCTTGGATCGCGCCGTGCCCAGCCGCAGGTCGGACGCCATCGCCACGATGGCCCCGGCGCCGGCGCAAACGCCGTCCACCGCTGCCACGATGGGCTGCGGGCAGGCGCGCATGGCCTTGACCAGGTCCCCGGTCATGCGGGTGAACATCAGCAGCTCGGTCGCCGGCAGCTGCACCAGCGGGCCGATGATTTCATGCACGTCGCCGCCGGAGCAGAAATTGCCGCCTGCCCCGCTGATCACCACCGCGTGCACGTCGGTGGCGTATTTCAGCCGGCCGAACAGGTCGCGCAGCTCGGCGTAGGACGCGAAGGTCAACGGGTTCTTGCGCTCGGGGCGGTTCAGGGTGACGTGGCCCACGCCGCCCTGGACGCGCCAGCCGAAGTGCGCGGTGGGGTGGTCGGCCAGGGTGCAGCGGTTGCCGGCGGCCAGTGCGGGGTCGATGGGGTTGCTCATCAGGAGGCCTTCTTCGGGGAGGGGGTCGTGGAAGGGGGCGCGGAGCCCGGGGCGACGGCGGTGTCCGCCGCGTCGGGGTCGCTGGTGTCGGTGGCCTGCACCAGCGCCACGCGCAGCCGGCCCAGCAGTTCGTACAGCGCGGTGCGGTGGGCGGGCTCGACGCCGGCGAACAGCGCGATCAGCCAGCGCTCGTGTTCCTTGGCCATGGTCAGGAAGTGCGCGCGCCCGGCCGGCGTGAGCCGCACGAACTGCGAGCGGCGGTCGGCTTCGTCGAGCACCCGCTCGACCCAGCCTTCGCCCACCAGTTGGTCGGTCAGCCCGGTGACGTTGCCGCCGGTGACCATCAGGTACTTGGACAGCACGTTCATCCGCAGGCCTTGCGGGTGGCGTTCCAGCTGGGCGAGGTAGTCGAAGCGCGGCAGCGTGGTGTCGAAGCGCAGCCGCAGCCGGCTGCGGATCTCCTGCTCGATCTGGGTGCTGCACGACAACAGCCGCAGCCAAAGCTTGACGGCCTGGTGGTCGGCGTCCACGGCGCGGCCTTCGAGGCCGATCTGGTGGTCGTCGACCAGGCGCAGCTGGCGAAAATTGGTGGGCTTCTTGCTGGCCATCACATCACCTCGCCGCCGCTGACCGACACCGACTGCCCGGTGACGGCGCCAGCGGCCGGGCTGCACAGCCAGGCCACGGCGTCGGCCACCTCAGCGGGCTGCACCAGGCGGCGCTGCGGGTTGTGCTGGGTCAGCGACTCGCGCGCTTGCGCCTCGCTGCGGCCGGTCTTGCCCATGATGTGGGCCACGCTGTCACGCAGCAGGTCGGTTTCGGTGAAGCCGGGGCAGACCGCGTTGACGGTGACGCCCTGGGTGGCCACCTCCAGCGCGGCGGCGCGGGTCAGGCCGATCACCCCGTGCTTGGCCGCGGTGTAGGCGGCCACGTAGGGGTAGCCGCGCTGGCCGGCGGTGCTGGCGATGTTGACCACCCGGCCCCAGCGCGCCGCCACCATGGCCGGCAGCGCCGCGCGCAGGCACAGGAAGCTGCCGGTCAGGTTGACGCCCAGCATCTGCTGCCACAGCGCGTCGTCGGTGCGCACGAGCGGCGCGCTGGCGGCCTGCCCGGCGTTGTTGACGAGGATGTCCGGCCGCGGGCCGTGCTCGGCCATGTGCGCCCAGGCGGCCTGCACCGACGCGGCGTCGGCCACGTCGCAGACCACGCACTGCGGGGCCGGCGCGGTGCCGTCCCCGCGGGCGTGCACTTCGGCGGCCAGCGCCTGCAGGGCGTCGAGCTGGCGGCCCAGCAGCCACAGCCGGGCGCCGTCGGCGGCCAGCCGGCGCGCCACGGCGGCGCCGATGCCGCGCGCCGCGCCGGTCACCACCGCCGTGTGGCCGTGCAGCGGGCCGGTGGCCGGGGCGGACATCGGCCGGGCGGCCGGCGAGGGGGTGGGCGCGGTGCTCATGCGCTCAACCCTTGCCCGGGGTCGGGGTCTGGGTCTGCGCCTGCTGCCGCGCGAAACCCGCCTCCAGCTGGCCCTTGGCCGAGCGGTAGGCGCGCGGCCAGGGCTGCGCGGTGTGGCCGATGCGCGCGGCTTCCGTCAGCGTCCAGGCCGGGTTGGCCAGGTGCGGGCGGGCCACGGCGCACAAGTCGGCGCGGCCGGCGGCGATGATGCTGTTGACGTGGTCGGCTTCGCTGATGGCGCCCACGGCGATGGTCGCAATGCCCGCTTCCTGGCGCACCCGGTCGGCAAAAGGCGTCTGGAACATGCGGCCGTACACCGGCTGCTCGCGCTTGCTGACCTGCCCGGACGAGCAGTCGATCAGGTCCGCCCCCGCCGCCTTGAAGGCCCGCGCGATTTCCACCGCGTCGGCCGGGGTGATGCCACCCTCCACCCAGTCGTGGGCGGAAATGCGCACGCTCATCGGCCGCTGCGCGGGCCAGGCCGCGCGCACCGCGGCGAACACCTCCAAGGGGTAGCGCAGGCGGTTGCTCAGGCTGCCGCCGTGGGCGTCCTCGCGCTGGTTGGTCAGCGGCGAAATGAAGCTGGACAGCAGGTAGCCGTGCGCGCAGTGCAGTTCCAGCCAGTCGAAACCGGCGGCGGCGGCGCGGTGGGTGGCGGCCACGAAGTCGTCGCGCACCCGGTCCATGTCGGCGCGGGTCATGGCGCGCGACACCTGGCTCACGCCGTCCAGGTATTGCTGCGGCGAGGCGCTGAGCAGCGGCCAGTTTGCCTCGGCGCCGTCTTCGGGCAGCGGCTGGTCGATGCCGTCCCAGGCGCGGCGGGTGCTGCCCTTGGCGCCGGCGTGGCCCAGTTGCACGCCGATGCGGGCGTCGCTGTGGGCGTGCACGAAGTCGACGATGCGCCGCCAGGCCGCGCCCTGTTCGTCGTTCCACAGGCCAGGGCAGCCCGGGGTGATGCGGGCGTCCGGGCTGGGGCAGGTCATCTCCGCGAACACCAGTGCGGCACCGCCCATCGCGCGGGCGCCCAGGTGCACCAGGTGGTAGTCGCCGGGCACGCCGTTGGTGGCCGAGTACTGCGCCATCGGCGACACCACCACGCGGTTCTTCAGGGTCAGGCCGCGCACGGTGTACGGGGTGAACATCGGCGGCGTGGGCGGCAGGCCGGGGCGCTCGGGCACGCCGGCCTGCTGGGCGAACCAACGCTCATAGCCTTCCAGCCAGGCAGCGTCGCGCAGGCGCAGGTTTTCATGGCTGATGCGCTGGCTGCGGGTCAGCATGCTGTACATGAACTGCTCGGGCGGCAGCTGGTCGCAATAGCGGGTGCCGCACACCTCAAACCATTCCATCGCGTTCCAGCCGGCGTTCTGCAGGCGCAGCGTTTCCACGCGGCGCAGCGCCTGGTAGGTGGTCAGCACCTCGGTGATGCGTTCCGGGGCGTCGCCCAGCAATTTGAACTGGCGGGTCAGCTCGATGGCGTCCTCGATGGCCAGCTTGGTGCCCGAGCCGATGGCGAAGTGCGCGGTGTGCACCGCGTCGCCCATCAGCACCACGTGGCTGCCGTGGCGGTTCTTCAGCCACCACTGCTCGCAGCTCACCCGCTGGAAGTTCAGCCAGGCCGAGCCGCGCAGGTGGCGGGCGTTGGTCATCAGCGCCTCGCCAGCCAGGTTGTCGGCGAACAGCTTTTCGCAGAAGGCGATGGACTGGGCCGAGTCGGCCTGGTCCAGCCCGTGGGCTTGCCACACGTGTTCCGGGCACTCGACGATGAAGGTGCTGGTGTGCTCGTCGAATTTGTAGATGTGGGCCTGGAACCAGCCGTGTTCGGTCTGCTGGAAATCGAAGGTGAAGGCGTCGTACAGCCGCTTCGTGCCCAGCCAGATGTAGCGGTTGGGGCGGGTGACGATGTCGGGCCGGAAGACCTCGGCGTACTTGCCGCGGACGCGCGAATTGATGCCGTCGCTGGCGATGACGAGGTCGGCGTCGGCGAAGTCCTCGTCGCTGGAGACGTCCTGCTCGAACAGCAGTTCCACCCCCAGTTGCTCGCAGCGCGCCTGCAGGATGTTCAACAGCTTCTTGCGCCCGATGCCCACGAAGCCGTGGCCGCCGGAGCGGATGCGCCGGCCCTTGAACAGCAACTCGATGTCGTCCCAGTGGTTGAAGGCGGCCTGGATCTGGTCGGCGCTTTCGGGGTCCCACTGGCGCATGTTGTCCATGGTGGCGTCGGAGAACACCACGCCCCAGCCGAAAGTGTCGTAGGGCTTGTTGCGCTCGATCACCTGCACCTGGTGCGCCGGGTTGAGCTGCTTCATCAACAGGCCGAAATACAAGCCGGCCGGGCCACCACCGATGCAGACGATCTTCATACACGCTCCGTGAGGTGAGGTCGCCATGGTGCGGTCAAATACTTTAGATGTCAACGATATGGCGCCGACCAAGGTGGTGCGGGTGGTCCCACCGGGCATGGTGGTTGACCATTCCTGCGCGCAGCGCCTGGCCGCACGGTGCAATGACATGACTTCACTGCCGTTTGCCGCAACTGCCCTCAGTTCTCATGGTTTGGGCCGGTACGCGTGAGGCCAGCGATGCGGTAGCCTTGCGCTTTGTCGTGTCAACGGGGGGTCGGCATCACCGATTCGCGGCACCATGGAAGCTTCGATCTGATGGACCCTCCACCCATGGGCGACGCTGCCGAACACACCGCGCCACGCGCGCTGCACCGCCGCACCGCGGTGGGTGAGGCACCCGACCGCCTTGACTTGCTGCTGGACGCCTGCGAGGCGGGCGACGGCGAATGGAACCTGCAGACGGGTGAGGTGCGATTCAGCGAGCGCTGGACTGGCATGCTGGGTTACGCCACCGCCGACCTTGCGCCCTTGATCCTCGCCCGTTGGGACGCTATGTGCCACCCCGATGACTGGCTCAAGTTGCTGGTGGCCCGCGATGCGGTGCTCAGCGGGCACACCGACCGTTGGCGCGTGGAGTCCCGCATGCGGCACCGCAACGGCCAGTGGCGCTGCCTCGAGGTTCGTGCCGTTGTCATGAGCCGTGACGCCGAGGGTCGGCCCGAATGGATGTGCGGCGCGCAGTTCGACAACACCGCCGCGCGCGAGGACGAGCAGCGTTGGCGCGCCCGCGCCGACATGTCGGCGGACTGGTACTGGCAAAGCGACGAACAGCACCGCGTCACCCGCTACGAGGCTGGCCCCCGCTGGGCCGACCCGCAGTCCCGGGCCCGCTTCATCGGCCTGCGCCGCAACGAGTTTGAGCGGGTGCAGCCTCCGAGCATTGGCTGGGATGGCTTTCATGCCGTGCTCGACCAGCAGCGCAGTTTTGTCGGCCTCGGCTACGGCCTGCTCGGCGACGACCAGCGCCTGCAGACCTGGGTCGAAATCGACGGTCGGCCGCTGTTCGACGCCGAGGGCCGGTTCAAGGGCTACGAGGGCATCGGCCGCGATGTGACGCAAGCCCAGAAGGCCGCCATCGCGCTGCGCCACAGCCTGGAGATGATCGACCTGCTGTTCGAGTCGATCCCGGTCCCCGTGGCCCAGAAGGACCTGGCGGGCCGCTACACCCGGGTCAACCGCGCGCTGTGCGAGCTGTTCGGGGTGGACCCGATCCAGGTGCTGGGCCAACCCACCTCGGCCCTGGTCAGCGAGGCCAGCCGCGCCCAGCATGAGGCGGCCGACCAGCAGCTGCTGCGTCAGGGCTCGGGCCAGCTGTGCTACGAGGCGCGTCAGCGCCTGCGCGACGGCCGGCACCTGGACACGCTGGTCACCAAGTCCGTGCTCAAGGACAGCGACGGCGTGGTGATCGGCCTCGTGGCCACGCTGGTCGACATCTCGGAGATGAAGCGCGTCGAGCGCGACCTGGCCGAAGCCAAGGCCGCCGCCGAGTCCGCCAGCGAGGCCAAGACCACCTTCCTGTCAACGATGAGCCATGAGATCCGAACGCCGATCAACGGCGTGATGGGCATGGCCGAGGTGCTGGGCCGCAGCCTGCTCGATCCTGAGCAGTCGCGCATGGTGCAGGTCATCCTCGAGTCGGGCCGTGGCTTGTTGAGCGTCATCGACGGGGTGTTGGATTTCTCCAAGATCGAGGCGGGCAAGCTGCAGCTGGAGGCCGAGCCCGTGGCGCTGGAGGCCCTGACCGAAAGCGTGTGCGATGCGCTGGAGCCGCTGGCGCAGCAAAACCACGTGCACCTGCGGCCTTGGGTGTCGATCGAGGTGGGGCAGGGCGTGCTGGCGGACCCGACGCGGCTGCGTCAGCTGCTGTTCAACCTGATTGGCAACGCCATCAAGTTCGGCGCGGGTCAGCCGGGCGCCCCCTTGCCGGTGGACGTGAGGGTCTGGCGAGAAGACGGCCTGACCTGCCTGCGCGTCAGCGACCAAGGCATCGGCATGAGCGCCGACCAACTGGCCCGCCTGTTCAGCCCCTTCATGCAGGCCGACGCCTCGACCACGCGGCGCTACGGCGGCACCGGACTGGGCCTGGCCATCTGCAAGCGCCTGGTCGAAGCGCAGGCCGGCCGCATCGAGGTGCACAGCACGCCCGGCCAGGGCACGCGCATCGAGGTTCGGCTGCCGTTGCCCACCGGCGTCCTGCCAGCGCCGTACAGCGCCGGGCCCCACGAGTCGAGCCTGCTGGCCGGCGTGGTCTGCCTGCTGGACGCGGGCGAGGACGACACCCGCTCGACCCACGGCAGCGATGACATCCACCAATGGCTGTACCGGGCGGGTGCCCGCCTGGTGCGGGTGGACGGACTGACCGCGCTCGGGCCCGTGCACAGCACGCCCGACGCCCCAGCCGTGCTGGTGCGCCTCGGGGCCCGGTCCGCCGGCCGGCCGGCGCTGTCGGACACCGCGCTGCCGGTGGTGCGCATTGTCCCGGGCGATGCGCTGGCGCCAGACTTGGCGGCAGCGGGCCAGCCGGTCGTGGGCCGACGCCGGCGCTGGGCGGTGGTGCAGGCGGTGGCGCACGCCGCTGGGCGGACCCTGCCCGCGCCCACGCCGACCGCCACGCCGCCGGCCCCGCTGGCCCCGCCGGGCCCGCTGCGCCGGGTGCTGGTGGCCGAGGACGACCCCATCAACCAGCTCGTGATCCAGCGCCAGCTGAGCTTGCTCGGTTTCGACGTGGTGGTGGTGGGCGATGGCGCCCGGGCCTTCGCCTTGTGGCGAGAAGGCGACTTCAGCCTGCTGCTGACCGACCTGCACATGCCCGCGCTGGATGGCTTTGCGCTGGCCGCGGCGGTGCGGCGGGACGAGCGCGAGCGCGTGTTGCCACGGCGCACCCCCATCCTCGCCTTGACCGCCAGCGCCTTCGTCAGCGAAGCGCGCCAGGCGACCGAGGCGGGCATCGACGACGTGCTGACCAAACCCGTGCAGATGGCGGTGCTGCAGGCCAGCTTGATCCGCTTGATGGAAGGCGCGGCGCGGGCCTGAGCCGAGGCCGGGCGGCCGCGCTCAGGCTGCTCCTGCCGCTCAAGCCGCTCCCACCGGGCCGATCCAGCCCCGATTCAGCCCCGACTCAACCCGCCACCAACGGCGGCGCGGCCGAACCGGCCGGCGACTGCGCCTGAGCGTCCCGGGGCCGGGCCAGTGCGGCCAGGGCCACCAGGTCGGCGCTTTCGTCCTTCAAGCCCACGCCGGACAACCGACGCGCGCGCGCCTGCGTGAGCAGCCAGGCCAGGCGGTGGGCCGCGAGCGGCGGCGGCAAGCCCGCCGGCCGGATGTTGGAGACGCAATTGCGCGCCGCGTCGGTCAGTCCCGCGCGCGGCGCCCAGGTCAGGTAGGCGCCCAGGCTGTCAGGCGAGCTCAGGCCGGGCCGCTCGCCCAGCAGCAGCAGCACCAGCCGCGCCCCCAGCCCCTGGCCGATGGGGTCGCCAATGGCCACGCGGCCCTGTGTGACCAACGCCAGGGGCGCCAGGCTGAAGCCCTCCTCGCGCAGCAGCGGCAGCAGCGCCTGCAGCAAGGGCTCGGCCTGACGGTGAACGGCCAGCGCGCTCAGGCCGTCGGACACGACGATGGCCAGGTCCACCCGCCGGCCATCGGGGTCGGCCGCGTCGGCCGCGGGCGCCTCGCTCGCCGCCCAGGCCTGCAGCCGTTCTGCGCTGTCGGGGTCCAGCCGGCGGCCGAGGTCGGGGCGCTGCAGGTAGACCGCCCGGCTGCCGGCGGCGCTGCGCAGTTCAAGCAGGCCCAGGCCGAAGGCCTGCAGCGCGGGGCGCAGCGTGTCGACGTCCAACGGCAGATGAACCGCGTCGCGGGCTTGGGCGTGGGCCGCTTGAAAAGCCAGCTGGGGCGCCGTGGGCTGGCTGACCCCCGCGCGGCCGAGGGCGATGCGCGCGTCGGTGTGCTCGCGCAGGCGGTCCCAGGGGTTGACCGTGACGAGGCGCTCGGGTGGGGCGGCGGGGTCGAGGGTCATGCTTGATCGGGCGCGGTCGGGGGCCGTCAGGGGCGTTTGACAGGGGTTGGCGGCTCGGCGGTTCAGGGACCGTGGCCGGGCAGCAGCGGCCGCAGCCCCGGCGCCAGGCCATCGGGCAGGCGGAAGTGCTGGTCCGCGCTGCTGAAGACCTGCATGCGCGCCAACCAGGCCTCGAACTCGGGCGCCGGACGCAGGCCGAGCAGGCGACGGGCGTAGAGCGCGTCGTGGAACGAGGTGGTCTGGTAGTTCAACATGATGTCGTCTCCGCCGGGGATGCCCATGACGAAGGTGCAGCCGGCCGCGGCCAGCAAGGTCAGCAGCACGTCCATGTCGTTCTGGTCGGCTTCGGCGTGGTTGGTGTAGCAGACGTCGCAGCCCATCGGCAGGCCCAGCAGCTTGCCGCAGAAATGGTCTTCCAACCCGGCCCGCACGATCTGCCGGCCGTCGTACAGGTACTCGGGGCCGATGAAGCCGACCACCGTGTTGACCAGCAGCGGCTCGAAGTGGCGGGCCACGGCGTAGGCCCGGGCCTCGCAGGTCTGCTGGTCCACGCCGTGGTGCGCGTTGGCGGACAAGGCGCTGCCCTGGCCCGTCTCGAAATACATCAGGTTCTGGCCCACGGTGCCGCGCTTCAGTGACAGGGCAGCCGCCCGCGCCTCGGCCAGCACCGACAGCGTGATCCCGAAGCTCTGGTTGGTGGCCTCGGTCCCGCCGATGGACTGGAAGACCAGGTCGACCGGCGCGCCCCGCTCGATGGCCTGCACGGTGTTGGTCACGTGGGTCAGCACGCAGCTTTGCGTGGGAATCTGAAGCCGCGCGATCAGCTCGTTGAGCCGGTGCAGCAGGTCGACCACTTGGGGCACGTTGTCGGTGGCCGGGTTGATGCCGATCACCGCATCGCCGCTGCCGTACATCAGGCCGTCCAGGATGCTCGCGGCGATGCCGTTGGCGCTGTCGGTGGGGTGGTTGGGTTGCAGCCGCGTGGACAAGCGGCCCGCCAGCCCGATGGTGTTGCGAAACGCGGTGTGCACCTCGCACTTGCGGGCCACCAGCATCAGGTCCTGGTGGCGCATCAGCTTGCTGACGGCGGCAGCCATTTCGGGCGTCAGGCCTGGGCGCAGCGCGGCAAGCGTGGCGGTGTCGGTGTCGTCACGCAGCAGCCAGTTGCGGAAATCGCCCACGGTGAGGTGGGCCACCGGCGCGAACGCCGCGGCGTCGTGGGTGTCGATGATGAGCCGCGTCACCTCGTCGACCTCGTAAGGCACCACGGCGTCGTTCAGGAAGCGGCGCAGCGGCACCTCGGCCAGCGCCATCTGCGCGGCCACGCGTTGCTGGGCACTGTCGGCGGCCAGGCCCGCCAGGTGGTCGCCCGAGCGCTCGGGGGTGGCCTTGGCCAGCAAGTCGCGCAGGTCCTGGAAGGCGTGGCGCTGGCCGGCCAAGGTGTGGTGGAAGGCGGCGGGCGGCGCAGTCGGCATGGGGCGGTCACACCGTCTTAAACCACCGCCGCCGCAGCCGCAGTGCGTGCGTCGCGGCGCGAGCGCGTGGTCAGGAAGTAGGCGTAACCCACCGCCAGGAACCCCATGAACAGCGCCGCGATCAGCGGGTTGAACCACGCCATCGTGCCCAGGCACACCACCGCACCCGCCAGCGCGATGGCCGGCAACACGGGGTAGAAGGGCGCGCGGTAGGGGCGGTCCAGGCCCGGCTCGGTCTGGCGCAGCTTGAACAGGCTCAACATGCTCAGGATGTACATCAGGATGGCCCCGAAGACCGACATGGTGACGATGTTGGCCGTGAGCGTTTGTCCGCCGATCTTGATCAGCTCGTCGCTGAAGATCGCGGCGATGCCGACCACGCCGCCGGCGATGATGGCACGGTGCGGCGTCTGGAAGCGCGGGTGCAGCACGGCCAGCGGCGCGGGCAGGTAGCCCTCGCGCGCCAGGGCGTAGATCTGGCGCGAGTAGCCCATGATGATGCCGTGGAAGGACGCCACCAGCCCGAACAGCCCCAGCCACACCAGCATGTGCAGCCAGCCGCTGGACTCGCCAACGATCATCTTCATCGCCTGCGGCAGCGGGTCGTTGATGTTCGCGAGCTTCGTCCAGTCGCCCGCGCCGCCGGCGAACACCATCACCCCGAAGGCCAGCAGCACCAGCGTCAGGATGCCGGCGATGTAGGCACGCGGGATCGACCGGCGCGGGTCCTTCGCTTCCTCGGCGGCCATGGCCACCCCTTCGATGGCCAGGAAAAACCAGATCGCAAACGGGATGGCCGCCATGATGCCGCCGACCGCCGCCAGGCTGAACTGGTCCTGCCCGGACCAGCCACCCTTGGCGAAACTGGCCACGGAGAAGCCCGGCGCCACCACGCCCATGAACACCAGCAGCTCGAACACCGCCAGCAGCGTGACGAACAGCTCGAAGGTGGCGGCGATCCGCATGCCCAGGATGTTCAGCGTCATGAAGACCAGGTAGGCACCCACCGCGGCCAATTTCGGGTCCAGCCCCGGAAACTGCACGTTGAGGTAGGCGCCGATGGCCAGCGCGATGGCCGGTGGCGCGAACACGAATTCAATCAACACCGCCGCCCCGGCCAGGTAGCCGCCGGTGGGCCCGAAGGCGCGGCGGCTGTAGGCAAAGGGGCCGCCGGCCTGCGGAATCGACGTGGTCAGTTCGGTGAAGCTGAAGATGAAGCTGGTGTACATCGCCGCCACGAAGACTGTGGTCACCAGGAAGCCCAGCGTGCCGGCCGATGCCCAGCAGAAGCTCCAGCCGAAGTACTCACCAGAAATCACCAGGCCCACGGCGATGCCCCACAGCTGCAGGGTGCCCAGCACAGGCTTCAGGGTGGTGCCGCCAGGGGTGGGTGCGGTCATGGTCGCGTCCTTGTGGGAGGGGCCCCTCCGGGGCCGGTTGACGGGGCGCGCCGCCGTGGGGCGGAACGCTTGTTGCTGAGTCGACTGTAGAAAGCCTCGGCCGCGGGGCGTTATCGGAAATTGGCAGACATGACTGCGTCTTTCACCGGGACTGCGTGGGGTGCTGCGGGCGCGCTGCCACCGGCCGCTCCGCACGCCGCCCCACCGTGGCGCACCGACGCACCGGCCGGCTTTGCCCGCGTGCACCGCCGCGCCCGAGACGCCGACGAGCACGCCGCCAACCTCACGGCCTGGGACCAGCGCTACGACCAGCTGTCGGCCGGCCACTTCGAAGGCGGCATCACCGAGCTGCACTTGCCGCAGATGCAGGTCTTCATCGAGCACACCAGCCATGCGCTGCGGCAAAGCTGCCGTGTGTGGCGGGACTCCTTCTGGTTCGGCCTGGCCGCGCGGGCCGACCACCCGCTGGCGCGCATCAACGGGCGGCCGATCACTCCGCAGGGCGTGATGACCCGCCCCGGCGGCGAGCCGTTCGAGCTGGTCACGCCCGACCACCACGCCCTCTATGGCGTGGTGGTGCAGCGCGCTTGGGTCGAAGCGGCGGCGGCGGCACAGGGCTGCGCGGTCGACTGGCACCGTCTGGCGCAGGCCGAGGTGCTGCCCGTCACCGACACCGTCCGCCAGGCCTGGGTGCAGGCGTTGCAGCCCGTGCTGCTGGGGGACGTCCCCGACGACTGGGGACCCGACAGCGCGCAGCGCCTGCAGGACCAGTTGCTGTGCCCGCTGCTGGGCGCGCTCGACGCCGGCGAAGTGGACCCTGGCGTGCGGCTCAGCCTGACCCGTCGCCACGCGTTGGTGGCCCGGGCCCAGGCCCTGGTGTTGGCCACGCCGGACCAGCCGCCGACCGTGCCCCAGCTGTGCGAACGCCTGCACCTGAGCCGCCGCAGCTTGCAGGTCTGCTTCGACGACGTGTTGGGCCTGAGCCCGCTGCAAGCCATCCGCGCCTTGCGCTTGAACGGCGCGCGGCGCAGCCTGCGTTCGGCCGCCGCGCGCGGGCAGGGCGTGCAGGACGTGGCCGCGCACTGGGGCTTTGGCCACCTCAGCCAGTTCGCCACCGACTACCGGCGCCTGTTCGGTGAGGCGCCATCGCACACCTTGCGGCAGGGCGCCGGGGCTCGCGCCGACCTGTGAAAGGTTCCGGGCAACTCGCCACCGCGTCGCCCATTGCCTGTCGCTGAAGGTCGCGCGTGGCGAAGTCTTCGGCGTTCTCGGCCCGACCGGGGCCGGCACGACCACGACGATCCGCATGGGCTGGGCATCCTGGTGCCCGCCAGCGGACGCGTCACCATCGCCGACACGAACCATCACACGCCGCGCGAGCAGGTGCAACAGCGCCCCGGTTGACTGCCCGACCACCCGATCTTCTGCGACGGCCTGCGTGGCCGCGAGATCCCGCCGTTTTGTGGCCGAGATGCAAGGCCAGCCGCGCCGCAAGGCCCGCCACCGCGCCCAAAATGGCACGCCGTTCAAGCCCCAGGGCGCTTGGTTGATGGCGGGGCCCTGAGCACCATCATGGCCGCCCGCGTCATGGCCATGGCCATGGCCATGGCCGTGGTGGCGCTGGCGCCGTTGAGCCTTCCGGCGGGTCACGCCGGGGCCAGGGGTCTTCCTCAGCCGTCTTGACCTGCCCGGTTTCTTCGGACCAGTGATTTCTAGGAAGATGGCTCCCAATCCGCGAGGAGCCCATGAGAAAGAGTCGATTCACTGAATAGCAGATGGTGGCCGTGCTGCGCGAGGCAGACCGCACCACCGTGGCCGAGGCCGCGAAGAAGCACAAGGTCAGCGAGCCCACGATCTACGCCTGGCGCAAGCACTTCGGGCAGATGGAGGCAGCCGACGTCAAACGCCTGAAGGCCCTGGAGTTGGAGAACTCCCGGCTGAAGAAGCTGCTGGCCGAGCGTGATCTCGATATCGAGGTGCTCAAGGAGATCAACGCAAAAAAATGGTGAGCCCGCCGGCTCGGCGCGAACAGGTCAACTTCGCCTGCGAGCGAGGACTGTCGCAACGCCGAGCTTGCGGGCTGATCGGCATCTCCCGCTCGTCGCTGAGCTACGAGCTGCGCCTGCCCACCAAGGATGGCCCGGTCATGCAGGCGATGAAGGCACTGTCGGCGCAGTACCCGCGCTACGGCTACCGCCGCATCCGCATCTTCCTGAGGCGTCAGGGCTTCGAGCTGGGCTGGTCGCGCACGCACCGGCTGTGGCGCCAGGCGGGCCTGCTGCTGCCCAAGAAGCGGCCACGCAGGCGCATTGCTACCGGCAGGCCCCGAGCCTTCACACCCTTCAAGGCCAACACGGTCTGGGCCTACGACTTCGTCTTCGACACCACCGCTGAAGGTCAGCAGATCAAGTGCCTGACGATCATCGACGAGTACACCCGCGAGTGCCTGGCCATCGATGTGGCGGGTTCGATCCGCTCCAAGCGTGTGGTCGAGGTGCTGTCCAGGCTGGTCAGCCTGCATGGCGCGCCGCTGTTCATGCGTTCGGACAACGGCCCGGAGTTCGTCAGCCGGGCCATCTTGGAATGGATCGCCCAGGCCGGCATTGCAACAGCCTTGAGCGACCCCGGCAAGCCTTGGCAGAACGGCGCCGACGAGAGCTTCAACGGCAAGTTCCGCGACGAGTGCCTGTCGCTGGAGTGGTTCCGCTCGCGCAAGGAGGCGGCAGTCATCATCGAAGCCTGGCGACGCCACTACAACGCCGTGCGCCCCCACAGCAGCCTGAACTACATGACCCCGCATGAGTTCAAGCTGCACAATCCCACCCATCCCAACCGGGCCGTCTTACAGGAATAACTGGCTCGAAAAAGCCGAGCAGGTCAGTAAGTACACGGAGACAGGCTTGGCGTCGATGTTCCGGTCAGCTGTCTACGCCGCAAAGCTGCACGACTTGGCGCCCTACGATATGAAAGCGAAGGGGGCTACCGATATGTTCCAAAGCGGCGTCCCCCTCGAGCAGATCCAGGCCTTGTGCGGCCACGAGTCGGTCAGGACTACGGAGGTCTACATCAAGCAGCACTTGACCTTGGTGGTGCAGCCCAACGAACGGAAGATCGCCTGATTCTGTACCGGCGGTACAGACAGAATGTGCGGCATGCCTGATGCCATTCCAACGAAATGCCTGCGGAATCTCGGATCCGGAGCGTAAAAAAGAGTTGACCCAACATCGCCATCCTCATTTTGAGGAGGATATGATGATCATTTCGCGTAGCACTCGGTACTCGGCGAAATGGTACAGCTCAACCCTCAAGAGTTCTCAGAACTAGGCCAAGCGCAACGTGAGCGGTTGGCTTACCTCGAGATGCGCGCCTACTTTTCAGGCGAGCTGCGTCGGGCCGACCTCGAAAAGCGCTTTGGCATCAAGCCAGCAGCGTCGACGAGAGATCTGACGGTCTACAGGGCGCTCGCCCCTGACAACCTCAGCTACGACGGAGCCGCCCGCTGCTACAGGCCAGCTCCTGAATTCAAGCCTGTCTTCGAGCTATCGGCCGAACGAGTATTGATCTGGCTGCTCCACGGCTTTGGCGATGGGCTGAATCTCAAGTTAAGCAAAGCTGCGCCTTGTGAGGGCGCTGGCAACCTCACTCGACCAGATCTCGGTGTGCTTGCCACGCTGACGCGCGCCATGTGTGCGCAGCGGGTTGTGGCCGTGTCATACCTGTCCCTCTCGTCTGGACGTACCCAAAGAGAGTTGGTGCCAGTAGCTTTGGCCGACAACGGCCTGCGGTGGCATGTGCGCGCGTTCGACCGTGCCAATAAGCGGTTTGGCGACTTCGTCCTCACCCGCATTGAAGCTGCCCAAGTCCTCGATGCTCCGGTTGCAGAGGCGGAACTCTTGCCGGCCGACGAGCAATGGGCCCGCATCGTCGACATGGAAGTTGTGGCGCACCCTGGTGTGCGTTGGCCACAGGCCGTCGAAGCCGACTACGGCATGAAAGGGGGTGTTCTGCGGCTCCGCTCGCGGGCTGCGTTGGCGGGCTACGTGCTTCGCCGCTGGTCCATCGACTGCTCCACCGACCACTCGCTGGATCCGGCAGCCCATCACCTCTGGCTTCGCAATCCGCAGACCTTGTATGGCGTCGAGAGTGCGGCTTTTGCGCCTGGCGTCAAGGAAGGGAGTAGCCGTGGGCCTCTATAACGCAGAGATCTCGGCAGGCTCATTGATGCTTCCGGAAAGCAGGCGGATTGCCCGACTCCTGCTGACGCGCCCATCGCAAGCCGAGTGGGACGAAGCATTGAAAGGCGAGAACCTGCTGCAGAAGAAGCCAGCGACCGCGCGACGACAGGCACGCCTGATTCGGAACCGGCTAGAAACGCTGGACGAGGACGGCTGGATGCTCGTCGTCGATGGCGATGGGGAACTCACCAGTCAAGTACTGCTTGCCGCCGCGGCTCGTCACAGCCTGCTGCTCAGCGACTTTCTCCGTGACGTCTACGGCGACGACCTGCGCCGGCTTGAGCAGAGGCTCAGCCACAGACAGTGGGACGCCTTTTTGACGGAGTGCGAGCATCGGGACCCAGCGGTTGCTATGTGGGCGGCCACCACCCGCGCCAAGCTCTTTCAGGTCATTGTCCGCATCCTTGTCGAAGCCAAGTACCTGGACCATGCACGCCGCATGAGTCTCACTCCGCCAATGCTGCACCCCAAAACACGCGCCTATCTCAAACGGCTGGGTGACCACTCTACCCTCGCCCGCATGGAACCCCAAGCATGAGCACGACCTTCGAAGAGCGCTTGAACCAAGTGCTGCCCCGTCTGGCCTCACCTGATGTGCTGAGCAATCGTGGCGCAGGCGGCGAAATTGGGTTCTGGGTCTTTGATTACCCGCCCGAGCACGAGATGCAAATGCGCGCGTGGATCAGTGACGTGATCGAGCCAGAGCTGCCCAAGCGTAAGCCTGGGATCAAGTTCAAGGTGATCGACTTGTTCCAGTTCGTCATCGAACTCCTGGAGGAGAGAAACCTGCTCAGCAAGGCGCTTGCCAAACAGCTGAAGGAGGGAGACGAGGCGGTGTTGAAGTCCCTCAGGTCAGTCTTGAAGGAAGACAAGTTGGCAGTGCGTCTGGTGGAGTTGGCCGGTGTGAGTGACCTTGACCTTCTGCTCATCAAAGGCGTCGGTGCGGTCTACCCGATGTTGCGCACCCACACGCTGCTGTCGGCGCTGCATCCGCACATGCGCGACAAACCACTGGTGATGTTCTACCCAGGTCGCTACGACGGCCAGTCGCTCCGACTGTTCAGCAAGCTGACCGACGACAACTACTACCGGGCCTTCAGCCTGGTGTCATGAGCAAGAGGGAAAGGGAGCAAATGAAAATCAAGGAACTGTTCGTCAAGCAGATCGACCGCCCGATCAACGGCGTCATCAAGGCCGACCAACACGACGAAGAGAGCATCTGGCAAGAGCTGGATGAGTACGTCACCACCAAGCAGGTGACCGAGTACCTGCGGCGGTTCTTCGACGCCTACTTGGCCACGGTCGACAACCCGACCGATCCCACCATCGCTGCGCGTATGGGGGTGTGGGTGTCAGGCTTCTTCGGCTCCGGCAAGTCGCACTTCATCAAGATCCTGTCGTACCTCCTTTCCAACCAGGAGGCGACGAACCCTGGCAATCGCGAGAAGCGCCGCGCCGCACAGTTCTTCGAGTCGAAGATCAAGGATCCCCTCTTGATGGGAGACGTGCGTCGAGCCGTCGCAGGCAAGACCGATGTCATCCTCTTCAACATCGACTCCAAGGCCGATGCCAAGAGCGACCGCGACGCCATCCTGCAGGTCTTCTTGCGCGTCTTCAATGAGATGCAGGGCCTGTCGGGCGATGCGCCACACGTCGCTCACATGGAGCGGCACCTCATCTCCAAGGGCAGCTTCGACACATTCAAAGAGGCTTTCAAGGCCTCCAATGGCAACGAGTGGGATGCCGAACGTGACGCGGTGGATTTCCTCCGCGATGACGTCATCGCCGGCCTGAGCGCGGCGCTGAAGATGTCGCCCGAGTCCGCTGGCAAGTGGTTCGACGATGCCCGCGACACTTACCGCATCAACATCGAAGGCTTCGCCGACCTGGTCCGCGCCTACCTGGACGCCAAGGGCCCCGGCCACCGCATCGTGTTCCTGGTCGACGAAGTGGGACAGTTCATCGGCAAGAACACCCAGCTGATGCTGAACCTGCAGACCATCACCGAGGAACTCGGCGTGCGCTGCAAGGGCCGCGCCTGGGTCATCGTCACCAGCCAGGAAGACATCGACGCCACGCTGGGCGAGGCTAACCAGGCCCGCACCAACGACTTTTCCAAGATCACGGGCCGCTTCCACACCCGGCTGTCGCTGTCCAGTTCAAATACCGACGAAGTGATCTCGCAGCGTCTGCTGGAAAAGACGCCCGACGCCAAGGGGGCGCTGGCCGCTGTGTGGAAGGCCAAGGGCGACATCATCAACAACCAGCTCTCGTTCGCCGACCACGCTGTCGCCTTCAAGCGCTTCAAGGACGCTGACGATTACGCCGCGCACTACCCTTTCGCGCCATACCAGTTCCAGCTGCTGCAGAAGGTCTTCGAATCGATCCGCAAGGTGGGCGCCACCGGCCGCCACCTGGCCCGCGGCGAGCGCTCCATGCTCGATGCGTTCCAGACCGCTGCCGTCGGCAACGGGGACAAGGACATCGACGCCTTCGTCCCGCTGTACGACTTTTACCCCTCGATCGAGAGCTTCCTTGATTCATCCGTCAAGCGCGCCATCGATCAGGCCGGCGAGAACCCGGCGCTGGAGCCTTGGGATATCAAGCTGCTGCGCGCGCTGTTCCTGATCCGCTATGCCGATGCGGTGAAGGCCACCGTGGACAACCTGGCGACGCTCTGCCTGGATCGCGTGGACACCGACAAGCTGGCCCTGAAGCGTCAGATCCAGGAGAGCCTGGCCCGTCTGGAACGGCAGAACCTCGTGAGCCGCAATGGCGACCTGTGGTTCTTCCTCACCAATGAAGAGCGCGACGTGTCGCAGGAGATCAAGTCGGTCGAGATTTCTTCGGCCGAAGTTTTAAGGCTTGTCGCTGAACTCGTCTTCGACGAGGTGCTGAGTGGCCAGACCAAGGTACGCCACCGCGACACGAAGACAGACTACGAGTTCAATCGCCTGCTGGATGGTGTGCCCTGGAAACAGGCCAATCAACAGTTGACGCTGGAGGTGCTGTCTCCCGTTGGCAGTGACTACGAGCTGATGAGCGACGCCAAGTGCATCGGTCGCAGCATCGAGGGCGCCGGCCGCGCGATCCTGCGCATGGCCAACGACGCCCGCGTGGACGTGGAACTGCGCACCTATGTGCAGATCGAGAAGTACATCAGCGGCCCGAAGACCGACGCAGCGACACCGTCGCTCAAGCGAATCCTGCTGGACCGTAAGGATGAGAACCGTACTCGTAAGACTCGCATCCTGGAACAACTGTCGGACCTGCTGAGCCGGGGCGACTTCTACGCGCTGGGCCAGAAGTTGACGCTCAAGCCGCAAGGTCCCTCGGTGATCCTGGACGAGGCGTTGAACTACCTCGTCTCCAACACCTATTCCAAGCTTGGCTACATCAAGGTGCGACAGGCTGACCCGGCAGCCGAGATCCGGGCCGTGCTCGCGTCAGACACACACGGCCAGTACAAGATCGCGCTCGATGGTGAAGACGGCAACGCACTCGCTATCAGCGAGATGCGGCAGTACCTCACGGTCGCGGCCGGCACCAGCCGCGTGCTCCTGTCCGATGTGGTGGACCGCTTTGCGGGTGCCCCGTGGGGCTGGAGGCCCGAACTGGAAACGGTGCTGCTGATCGCCCGCCTGTTCATGGCCGGCGAGATCAAGCTGGTGATGGAGGGGTCTGATCTCGACCCCAAGTCAGCCGCCGAACCACTAACGAAGGCCGCCCGTTTCAAGCAGGTGTCCGTCCTCAAGCGGAAGACGGCCGACGCCGGTACCCGCAGCAAGGCCCGTGACCTGCATCGCGAGATCTTTTCGCTGCAGCCGCCGGATGACGAAGACGGCCTGGTGGCCGCCTTCCGCGATAACCTGGGCCAGCGTAAGGCCGAGCTGGAGCGCGCCAAGCTCAAGGCCGAGCAGAAGCACTACCCGGGTGCCGCCGAGGTCGCCATGGCTCTGCAGGCGATCGACCGGCAACTGGCGATCCGTGACCCCTTCGAGTTCTTGAACGCCATGCTGTCGTCGCGTGACGACTGGCTGGACCTGGCCGAAGACACCCACGATGTGCTGAGCTTCTACAAGACGCAAGCCCCGGTGTGGGCGCGCATGCTCGATGGGCTGGTCAGCTTCGCAGACAACCGCGAAGCCCTGGTCAAGGACGCGGCATCGGCCCAGCCGCTGGCCGACCTGGAGGCCATCCGCGCCAACCCGAAGCCATACGCGCAGGTCAACCGCATCGAAGCCCTGCTCTCGGCCGTAGAGAAAGTCAACGAGGCCCTCGCCGGCGAGCGGCGCGAGAAGGCCTTGCTCACCATCGACGCGAAGATCAGTGAGGCGACCCAGACCCTCGATGCCGCTCAGGCCGATGCCGCGTTGCGCAATGTGGCGCTGCGCCCGTTGCAAGAGCTGAAGGCGCAACTGGCAGGCCTGCTGAGCATCCCGCGCATCATGTACCTGCAACAACGTGCTGGAGATTTGCTCGACGAGGCAATGGACAAGATCAGTGCAGCGGTCAAGGCCAGAGTTGTGGTCAAACCTGTTCCGCCGCCGCTCCCTGGTGGCAGCCCCACGCCCCCGCCTCCGCCAGCGCCGCCGGCTCCCAAGCCGATCAGCGTGGTGCGTACCGCGGACCTGAACGCCAAGACTTACTTGGAAACCGAGCAAGACGTGGACGACTACGTGGCCAAGCTGCGCGCCGAGCTGATGGCTGCCATCGCAGCCGGCCATCGTGCCCGCATCCAGTAAGGGCTTCAGGCGAGTTGCGCGAGCAGAACAAAGCCGAGACTGATTTCCAGGGACAGACATGAACAAGGCCAACCTCAAGAGCTACGCCCCCAAGGCGCGGCTGGACTTCATCAAGGCCGTGACCGAGCGCGCCAACGTGTTGGGTATCTCGGCCGCAGGCGTGGTGCCGGCCGAAGTGCGGGGCGACGTGGCCTTGATCGAAGGCCGCGAGTGGCCCGCCAAGGTGGCTGGGCAGCGCGGCGAACTCATCGCCCGCATCAAGCGGCATGGCTTCGAGCAGACCATGGACGAGGTGGCCTACACCTGGTTCAACCGCTTCGCGGCGCTGCGCTACATGGAGATCCACGACTACCTGGGCCACGGCTGGCGTGTGCTGTCCAGCCGTGACGGCGGCTTGCCCGAGATCCTGCGCCACGCGGGCGAGGTGACGCTGCCGGGCCTGAATTCTGACCGGGCCCGCGAGATGCAGCTGGCCGGCAACCAGGACAACGAGCTCTACAAGCTGCTGCTGGTGGCGCAGTGCAACGAACTGTCGCGGGTGATGCCCTTCCTGTTCGAGCGCATCGACGACGAGACCGAGCTGCTGCTACCCGAGAACCTGCTTCGCACCGACTCCATCGTGGCCAAGCTGGTCGAGCAGGTGCCCGAGGAAGACTGGCAAGAGATCGAAGTCATCGGCTGGCTGTACCAGTTCTACATCAGCGAGAAGAAGGACCAGGTCATCGGCAAAGTGGTGAAGAGCGAGGACATCCCCGCCGCCACCCAGTTGTTCACGCCGAACTGGATCGTGCAGTACCTGGTGCAGAACAGCGTGGGTCGGCTGTGGCTGATGGCCAACCCCACGAGCACGCTGGCCAACCAGTGGCCGTACTACATCCAGCCGGCCGAGCAGACGCCCGAGGTGCAGGCGCAGCTGGACGCATTGATCCAGACGCGGATCCGCGAGGACGGCGAGACGCTGAACCCAGAGACCATCACGGTGCTAGACCCTGCCTGCGGCAGCGGACACATCCTGGTGGTGGCATACGACGTGCTGAAAGCCATCTACCTTGAGCGGGGCTACCAGCCACGGGCGATTCCACGGCTGATCCTGGAGAAGAACCTCTATGGTCTGGACATCGACGATCGAGCAGCTCAACTTGCGGCATTTGCCCTGCTGATGAAGGCGCGAACCGACGACCGGCGCCTCTTCAAAGAGCCAACAAAACTGAATGTGCTGACTCTGAGAGAGAGCAAGGGTCTAGACGCCGACGAGCTTTCTACCCACCTTGCTCCTTTTGGCATGAATCGCGTGTCATTAAGGTCTCTACTGAAATCCTTTGAGCATGCCCAGGCGTTCGGGTCATTGATTCAACTCCCATCGCAGCTGGCTGCGGAACTACCCTCAATTAAGGATGCATTGGATTCCGCCTTGGACGAAGGGGACCTCTACGCGCGGCAAGCGGCCGAAGACATGATGCCGCTGCTAGCGCAGGCGCAATTGCTTGGTAGCAGTTTCGACGCCGTTGTTGCAAATCCTCCCTATATGGGGAGTAAGGGAATGAATGGTCAAGTTAAAGAGTTTGTTGCGAGCAAGTTTCCTGATTCAAAAGGAGATCTTTACTCGGCATTCATTGAGAGAGGCTTGATCCTTTTGAAGGCTTCCGGCCATATGTCAATGGTGACGCTTCAGAATTGGATGTTTGTGCCCGGGTTCGAAGCTCTACGCTCAAAGCTGCTTAATCAGCGCACACTCTTGTCGCTGAACCATATTGGCTACAACAGTTTTCCAGAGATTAACTCAAAGATTGTCAGGGCCACTGCATTTTGTGCGCTCGGACAGAGTATCGAAAACTATTTGACCCGCTTCGTTGATGTGGATACGAAAGACCAGGCCGCAAATAAGTCTAAGGTCTTCTTGGATCGCATCGAGCGGAAGGCCTTTTTTGACCGCCTGTCAAGCTTCTTCGCTGAAGTACCGGGCCGTGCACTCGCCTACTGGCTAAGTAGTTCGGCAGTGACAGCTTTTTCGCGCGGGACTCCTCTCGGGGAATCGAGCCGGCCTGTCGTCGGACTTCAGACGGGGGACAACGACCGCTTCATTCGCAGGTGGTCGGAGGTATCGTGGCAGAAGATCGACACGAGTCGTGGTGTGGGGACGATTGCCAAGAATGATGCTCGCTGGATTCCGTATGTGAAAGGTGGCGAGTTTAGGAAATGGTACGGCAACGAAGAATTGGTGATTGATTGGGCGGACGATGGCGGCGCAATCATTAATCACCCGAGCGCTCGCCCCCAAAACAGAGGCTACTACTTTAAACCTGGCCTCTCGTACACCAATATTACATCGGGGACCTTTGGTGTCAGGTTCACGGGGGCGGGATTCATTTTTGATCAAAAGGGGTCAATGTTTTTCTCAAAGACCCACGATGAATGTTTGGCGACCGCAGCACTTCTAAATGGCGCCGTAGCGGAGGTCTATCTTAGAGTTCTGTGTTCCACACTCGACTTTAATCCTGGCGATCTGTCGAAAATTCCACTACTCCCATTTGGCAGCGCTCGATCGGTGATCGTTGATAATACGTCTCAGCTCATAACAATTTCAAAGCTGGATTGGGATTCACGGGAAGTTTCGTGGAACTTTCAGGCATCACCACTAATGCCTAGCGCAGCGCCTAGTACATTGCAATCCTCGTGGGAGCGATGGGCACACCATTGCGGGAACCAGTTCAAGAGGACGAAAGTTCTTGAGGAGGAGAACAATCGCTGCATTCTTGACGCATACGGATTCGGTGCCGAGGTATCTTGTGAAATCTCGATAGATCAGATAAAGCTCACCCGCCCAGACCGTAACCTCGATTGTCAGTGTCTGGTTTCATACGCAATAGGTTGCGCAATGGGCCGATACAGTCTCAACGAGCCGGGACTTATCTACGCGCACTCGGGCAACATTGGCTTCGACTTGGGGCGATATGACAGCAGATACCCAGCTGACGCTGATGGGATCCTGCCGATCACTGACGAGCGCTGGTTTGAAGACGACGCCGCAATCCGGGTGCGCGAGTTCCTATGCGCCGTCTGGGGCGAGGAAACTGTCGAAGAAAACATGGCATGGCTGGCGGCTAGCCTCGGCATCAAGGGCGTCGAGACGTCCGACGAGTCGGTTCGCCGCTATTTGGCTGACAAGTTCTTCAAAGATCACCTGCAGACTTACAGGAAGCGCCCGATCTACTGGTTGTTCTCTAGCGGCAAACAAGGCGCCTTTCAGGCGCTGGTTTACCTGCACCGCTACAACGAGGGAACCCTCGCCCGAATGCGTGCAGAGTATGTGGTACCGCTGATCGCGAAAATGGTGTCGCGCCTGGACATGTTGGACAAGGACGTGGCTGCAGCATCGTCGGCAGCGGCTCGCACGAAGCTGCAGAAGCAGATAGAGGCCCTGCGCAAGAAGCAGACCGAGCTGCTTGCCTACGATGAGCGGTTGCGCCATTACGCCGACATGCGCATCTCGCTGGATCTGGACGACGGTGTGAAGGTCAACTATGCGAAGTTTGGTGACCTAGTCGCCGAGTCCAAGGCCATCACCGGCGGCAGCGATGAGTAGTGCGCCCGTGTTCCTCGCGGCCCTGACCCGTCTGTTCCAGGAGGGTCATGATTTGGTGTTCTGGAACGACGCGGGTGGCGAGTTTGCGCCTCAGGTCGATGCCATCGGCATCGAGGGCGTGCAGGTGCTGCGGCTGGACCGCACGCCAGCCCTGCAAGCCAAGATCTCGATCGAGCGGGAGGTCGGCAGTCGCTGGTTGATCTATGCACCGTTCGATGAACCGGAACCGGCTCAGGACTGGCTGCTGGACGCGCGGCTGCGCGGCAAGCCTTTCAGCGCCGACACGGCGTCGATTCAGCTGGAGGAACTGGGCCTCAGCACACGATCGCTGCGCCATCACTTAAAGCTGCGCGGCAAGTTCCTTCGAGCACGCGACCGCTTTGATCGCGTCAAGCGCTGGGTGCAACCGACCGACACGGCCGATGACCTGGACCGCAAGATGATCGCGGCCGTGGCCCGCGCTGAGACGGCGGACCCTGCGGCGATCCTGCTCAAGGCCTTTGCTGCTTTGGTGGCTGAGGGCAGTGACCTCGGTGCCCGACCGAAGATGTTGGACGAGTTGGCCAGCTTCGACCTGGAGCAGGCTTTCTGGGCGATGGCAGAGCGGGAGCTGGGCTACCGCGAACCCGGCGACGAGCCACCCAGCCTACGCGGCTTGCTCTACCGGCTGTTCGCCACCGACTTCTGCAGCGGCGTGCGCGGTGTACAGGCATCGTTGGCGCACTTCGTCATCGGCGAGCGGGTCAAGTCGGCGAACGCCTCCGTGTTTGCCAGCCGTTGGCGCACCGACATGGCCAACTACCGCAGCTACGACGTGCTGTCCGGCTGGGTGGCTGACGAGTTGAAGATCGGCAGCATCCTGGGCCCTATGCAGGCCGAAGAGCTCGGGGATGCTATGACCTTCGAGGCCATCGAGAAGCGTGTCATCGGCGACCTGAAGGCCCGCATCATCGCCGGCAGCGGCGCCAACATGAACTCGGTGCGCGAACTCATCGCGCGGCGGCGTGACGGCCATTGGGCCAACCCGCTGCTGGCCGGCGCCAACGACGCGACGCGTGCCTTGGCGGCCAGCTACGACGCCCTAGAGGCTGCGGCCAGCTTCTTCGAGCTGCAAGCCAAGCATCTGCAGGGCTTCAGCTTTGCGGACGCCGGCACCGCGTTCCAGGCCTACCAGACCGAGCTGTTTCGCTTCGACCAGCTGTACCGCTGGTTCATGCGGGCGTCGGAGACTGTCGAACCGATGGGCTGGTCTCTTCTGCACGAGCTGCGCGACCGCATGGAAGACGCCTACTCGGGCTGGTTTATCGGCCAGCTGGCCTCGGCCTGGGGGGCGGTGGTGGAAGGGCCGGCCGGATTGCTGGCGAAGTGGAAGCTCGACGAGGTCGTCAACCAGCAGCACTTCTACGCACGTCATGTGGCGCCTGCCTTTGATGGCGGCGCCAAGCGGGTGTTCGTGGTCATCTCCGATGCCTTCCGCTTCGAGGCAGCGGCCGAGCTGGTGGATGAGCTGAACAGCCGCAGCCGGGTGAAGGCGCGTCTGCAGGCCATGCTGGGCGTGCTGCCCAGCTACACCGCGCTGGGCATGGCCAGCCTGCTGCCGCACCAGCGCCTGGCCTACAAAGGCAATGCCTCACTGGACGTGACGGTGGACGGACAGCCTTCATCGACGCTGGAGCAGCGCTCGGCCATCCTGGCGGCACACGGCGGCGTGGCCATCGGTCGCGATGCGCTGATGGAGAAGGGCAAGGACAAGGGCCGCGAGTTCGTCAAGCCGCACAAGGTTGTCTACGTTTATCACGACGTGATCGACATGATCGGCGACAAGCGTGGGTCCGAGACCAAGACCTTCGAGGCGACGGCCAACGCCATCAAGGAACTGTCGGATCTGGTGAGCTTCATCGTCAACAACCTGAACGGCTCCACCATCTTCGTCACGGCCGACCACGGCTTCATGTACCAAGAGTCGGCCTTGGATGAGGCGGACCGGCACACCGTGGAAGAAGGCATGCCGGGGGTGTTGAAGCCCAAGAAGCGCTACATCCTGGGCCGCGGCATGTGGACGATGCAGAACGCTTGGGCGGGGAACACGGCCACCACAGCGGGCACCGATGAAGGCGCGGGCAGCCTGGACTTTCTGGTGCCCAAGGGCGCCGGACGGTTCCACTTCGTCGGCGGTGCACGCTTTGTTCATGGCAGTGCCATGCCGCAAGAAATCGTCGTGCCGGTGATCGTGGTGAAGGAAAGCGACACCGAGAAGGCCAAAACCCGACAGGTGGAAGTGAGCTTGCTGGGGTCCAGCAACAAGGTGGTCACCAACAAGCAGCGCTTCGAGTTCATCCAGACCGAGGCGGTGTCAGATCGGGTGCTGCCGGTGACGCTGCTGCTGTCCATCCGCGATGGCGACCAGTCCGTCAGCGATGAGCAGATTCTGACCTTCGACAGCACCTCACCGATGCTTGACGAGCGCAAGCGCTCGGTGATGTTGACGCTGGCCGCCGGCAGTTACGACCGCACGAAGGACTACTTCCTGGTCGCGCGCGATGCAAAGACCAAGGCCGAAGCTTGGCGCGTGCCGCTGCGCATCGATCTGGCTTTCAGCAATGACTTTTGAGGGCCACCATGGCTGACGACACCGCACAGGACAGTTCGACATCTGCCGCCACCATTGACCCGGGCCTGGACAAGCTGCTCAACGAGCGCTTTGCCGGGCGCGTGGTGCGCAAAGACCTGACCAAGCTCATCAAGGAAGGCGCGAACGTTCCCGTCTACGTGCTCGAGTACCTATTGGGCATGTACTGCGCATCGGACGATGCCGAGACCATCCGCGCTGGACTGGTCACGGTCAAGAACGTGCTGGCCGAGAACTACGTTCGGCCGGACGAGGCCGAGAAGGTGAAGAGCAAGATCCGGGAGCGCGGTTCGTTCAAGGTGATCGACAAGGTCACCGTGAGGCTGAACGAGAACCGCGACGCCTACGAGGCGCTGTTGTCCAACCTGGGCATCAAGAACGCCGAGGTTCCCGACTCCTACGTGAGGCAGTTCGAGAAGCTGCTGGTGGGCGGCATCTGGTGCATCGTGACGCTGAACTACCGGTTCGAGGAGAACCAACGCACGTCGCCTTTCGTGGTGTCGGACCTCAAGCCGATCCAGATGCCGAACATGGACATGGAGGAGCTGTTCGCTGGCCGCAAGGGGTTCACGGAAGAGCAGTGGATTGATGCACTGCTGCGCTCGACCGGCATGGAGCCCACCTGCTTCAAGGAGCGGGTGAAGTGGCACCTATTGGCCCGGATGATCCCGCTGGTGGAGAACAACTACAACCTGTGCGAGCTGGGGCCGCGCGGCACGGGCAAGAGCCATATCTACAAGGAGATCAGCCCGAACTCGATACTGGTGTCCGGTGGCCAGACCACGGTCGCAAACCTGTTCTACAACATGAGCGCCCGCAAGGTGGGCCTTGTGGGCCTGTGGGACGTGGTGGCCTTCGACGAGGTGGCCGGCATCAACTTCAAGGACCAGGACGGCGTCCAAATCATGAAGGACTACATGGCCTCGGGCTCGTTCAGCCGGGGGCGTGAGTCCATCAACGCCAGTGCAGCGATGGTCTTCGTTGGCAACCTGCCGCAGGGCCAGACCGTGGAAACGCTGGTGAAGACCAGTCACCTGTTCGCACCGTTCCCGGACGTGATGATCGACTCGGCCTTCTTCGACCGCTTCCACGCCTATGTGCCGGGCTGGGAAATCCCGAAGATGCGGCCGGAGTTCTTCACCGACCAGTACGGCCTGATCGTCGACTACCTGGCCGAGTGGGCGCGTGAAATGCGCAAGCGCAGCTTCGCCGACGCGATCGACAAGTTCTTCAAGCTGGGCAACAACCTCAACCAGCGCGACACGATCGCCGTGCGGCGCACGGTATCTGGCCTGCTGAAGTTGATCTGCCCTGACGGCGCTTACACCAAGGACACGGTGCGCAAGTGCCTGGAGTACGCGCTGGAAACGCGCCGACGCGTGAAGGAGCAGCTCAAGAAGATCGGCGGCATGGAGTTCTATGACGTGCACTTCTCCTACATCGACCTGGAGGACATGCAGGAGCGCTTCATCTCCGTGCCGGAACAGGGTGGTGGCGGCCTGATTCCGGAAGGTCGCTTGGCGCCAGGCGTTCTCCATACCGTCGCCATGGGCAGCGGTGGCATGCCGGGTGTGTACCGCATGGAGATCCAGGCGATAGCTGGGGGCGGCAAGCTGTCGGTCTCAGGTGCTGTCACGCGCGAGCCCGTGCGCGTGGCGTTCGACTACTTCAAGGCCAACGCGGCCCGAGTGAGTGCCTCGATCCACCCGACCGAACGCGATTTCCACCTGCACATGGTCGAACTTCAGACCGCCGGGACGCCAGAAGCTTTGACTCTGTCCAGCTTCATCGTGCTTTGCTCGGCCGCGCTGGGCAAGCCGTTGCAGAGTCAGATGGTCGTCATGGGCGACATGTCGCTGGGCGGCACGATCACCCAGGCCAGCAATCTGGCGGAGAGCCTGCAGGTGGCGTTCGATGCCGGCGCCAAGCGGATCCTGCTGCCGATGTCGAGCGTGACGGATATCCCGTCAGTTCCTGGCGAGCTGTTCGCGAAGTTCCAGACGAGCTTCTACTCGGATCCGGTGGATGCGGTGTTTAAGGCTTTGGGCGTTGATTAGCAGTCGCCCCGCCAAATCCCAAAGCGATCGAGAGAAATTCCTGATAGCGGAAACGAAAATATGAAACCGAAAGACGATGTGAATACCCAGGCGAAAGGCGTCGAAGAGGAGCCAGACGAGGCTCCGTATGCTGCCGTCGCGGAACGAAAGGTTGTAATACAGCCATACGACTACCCAGTCCGAACGCTAATGGACTTGATAGTGGATGGGGATCTCCGCCTAGACCCCGATTATCAACGTCAATACCGATGGGAGGATGATAAGGCTTCAAGATTCATCGAATCTGTAGTATTGAATATTCCTGTTCCAGTCCTCTACTTGGCAGAGGAGCCCGATGGATCGTTCAGTGTGATCGACGGACAGCAGCGCTTAACCTCGCTTCTTCGGTTCATGAAGCCGCAGGAGTTGGCTTCGATGTTTCCACAGGCAGAGTTGCACGAATTGATCCTTACAGGACTCAAAGTCAGGGCTGATCTGAATGGGAAACGTTACTCTGAACTTGGCAGCTCCGATAGGTCGGCCATCGCCAAACGCCCTGTAAGGTGTATCGTTGTTCTTAATGAGTCTGACTCGACTCTGAAATTCGAGGTATTTGAGCGACTTAACACAGGAAGCGCATCCTTGACTGATCAGGAGGTGCGGAACTGCATATACCGTGGTTCGTACAACTCACTTATTAAAAAGCTCGCGGCAAATAAGCGATTCGTCGAGATGGCTACGCTGCCGGATTCAGATAAGAACTCGATGAAATATGCGGAGCTCGTCCTGCGCTTTCTGGCGTATACCAGTTTAACGGAGAAGGCGGACTACTCAGGAAATCTGGCCGAGTATCTGAATACTCACATGGAGCTCAATCGGGAAATAAGTGCGCAGCGAAGCGAGGAGCTCAGGCAGACCTTTGAAAAGACCATCGATACTCTCTACGACGCCCTCGGTCCGGCAGTTGCGTTCCGAAAGCCATCGGAGCGGCAAAACCCTGTCAACGCTACATATGCACAGAACCTCATCAATGGCGCGATCTTCGAATCTCAAATGATTGCAGTCTCCAGACTGATTTTGGCGGGAAAGACGCTCGAGGTAAATGAGTTGCGGGCGCGGCTCCTGGAGGCTTTCAAGATTGATGACTATTGGAACTGCCTCTTTCAGGGAACAGCTCAAAGATCCAAGGCGCTTCGGAGGGCCGAAGTTCTTACAAAGCAACTGTTGGCGTAAAGAAGGCAAATGCAGTGTTTAAACAGATATCAGGAAAAGCTGAAAGAAATTCAGCTTCTGTCCGACGCTGCCCAGCGCTCCCTTGACGACCGAACCAGCGAGGGGCGGATTCAAGCCAACGCCATAACGCGCTCGGGCCTAGTTCTGTTATGCGGCTATCTGGAAGGCTACATTAGAGATTTGCTAACCGAAATGACGGAAAGGATTAACGATGCATCACCGCCGATTGACAACCTCTCTCCTAGACTGATTTTTTCTGCCGTAGAAGATGAAGTTGCCAACATGCGCGAGGGGCGGGCAGCATTGGGCTTCTTCGAAGTATCTCGAAATGTAAGGCCGATCAAACTGAATCACAAAAAACTCGCGAAGACCGGCGGAAATCCAACGGTCGATACCATAGAGGGGCTCCTCGCTTGTTTCGGTATTGGCTCAGCGGTAGATAAGTTGTCCGTTCGAGATTTCGGAATTGATTCGACATTTATTTCGGAGTCGCAAATAAACGAGCGAACTCGAGAAAAGATTCAAGGCATCGTCGAACCGCATGCAGGGTCAAATACTTCGGAAGCTTTGGCAAAAATAATTGAAACGCTCGAACAATGTTGGAGCCCAAAGACAAAGCGGCGTTCGGTGGGATATGTTGGTGGAATTGAAGAACTGCTAAAGCGGAGAAACCGTATCGCTCATGGCGAAAGTGAGGAACAAGTGACGCCGGGTGAACTACGCTCCGAGGCGGCAATGGTTGAGCGACTCATAATTGGCCTCGATGCGCTCGCAGAAGCACAACTTGAGATTCTCGTTGGCGCCGTACAGTAACCAAATATTCTGAATATGCGACGCTGCGTTCTACCTATGCCGGTAGCGCGTCCTCGCCAAGAAGTGCGGAGCCAACGTGATCGACGCGGCGGTGGCGCCGGCGACAGGCATAGATCCGCACTACCCTGGGGGCGCCGAGCCCCCCCCTCGCTTCCTAGGTCGTCTAGCGCGTCCGGCAAGATCAGGTGCAGAGATGCCGAATGTCGTAGTGGTCGAGACAGACTCCAGTCGTGCAACAAAATTACAACTGTACTCTCTCGCGCACTTGTGCTGAGTTGCTCCAAGTTGGCCTCAGATGCTGCGTGTAGTGCTCTACTAGCTATGCATGGCGCGCACGAGCAGAGCCGCTATGGTCGGCGATGCTCTTTGAGCAGTTACATGCAGGTACATGCGGTCCGATGATGGAAGTAGATCCATGTGCAATCGCGCGCGCTGTAGTGCTCAATCCATCACCATCATTCTGGCGGTCGTGGTGGTCAGCCCTAAAGGAAGTCCTGAGTCCTGCACTGTGTATAACCTGTGCATATCATAATTCTCCATAATTGCCCATAATTCACAATGCGGGATGGAGAGGGGCGCTTCAGGTGTAGTGTGCTGCGATGGACACTTCGATCATCCAAAGCCGCATCGGTGTCGCAAGAGCCGCTCGCCAGGCCAGGCAGCTGGCACGCCTCGACATGCCGGCGCCGTGGCAGCCTGTGGTGCTGGAGGCCATCGCGCGGATCGCGCAGCGGGGCGTAATCGTCGACCGCGCGACGATTGAGTACGGAGGCCTGCGCATCATCATGCGCACCCGAGACCCTGAGCCCCGCGCCATTGAGGCGGAGGCGGCCAAGGCGTGTGCTGGACTGTGCGCGTGCTGTGGAGCGCCTGCAGGCGGTCTGCGTGGCCACATGCCAGCCTGTCGCCAGCATGCGTCTTATTAGACAGCGGTCCGATTTTTATTAGACAAAGCCCAAAACGAAAAGCCGGACAACACGCTAAGTTGTTGTCCGGCTTACGATTTTTGGCTCCCCGACCTGGGCTCGAACCAGGGACCTACGGATTAACAGTCCGGCGCTCTACCGACTGAGCTATCGAGGAACAGAGCCTCGCATTATATACAGAAAAATTCGGACTCGGAAAGAGACTTCACAAGAAGGCTTCGACGCTGAGTCGCAAGGTGCGTGCGGGCAGCGGGAACAGGTAGGCGTGTCCGAACTGGTACGGGGCTTCGCGCCACGCGCGGCGGTCGAAGAGGTTGTCCACACCGGCGCGCCAGACCAGCGGCGTGGTGCTGGCGGTCTGGTAGCGCAGCCCGGCGTCGACGCGGCTCCAGCCGCCGATGCGCGCGCTGTTGTCGGGCAGCACCATGCGGTTGCCTTCGGCCACCCAGTCGGCGCGCAGCGACAGACCTGCGATGGCCGGCACGTCGTAGCGGGCCTGCCACTTCACGGTGCGGTCCGGCACATTGGCGGGCCGCAGGCCGTTGATGGTGGGGTCGGCACTGCCGTCACGCCGGGCGCGCAGCCACAGCGCGCTGCCTTGCAGCAGCCAGGGGCCGCTGCGCCAGCCGGCCTGAGCTTCCAGCCCGGTGTGGCGGGCCTCGCCGTCGGCGCGGCGGGTGCACGTGCCGCCGGGTGTGTCGCTGCCGCAGTCGGTGCCCAGGTCGGCGAAGGCGGGCCGGCGCACGTCGAACAGGGCGGCGCTCAGGGTCAGCTCCCCGCCGCGGGCCAGGGGCGCGCTGGTCTTCAGGCCCAGCTCGGTCTGTTTGCTGCGCAGGGCCGGCAAGGCTTCGCCGCGGTTGGTGTAGCGGGCGCGGTTGGGCACCACGTCGCTTTCAACACCTTCGCCCCAGCTGACGTACACGGTGCTGCGTGGCCCCAGTGCCTGGGTCAGCGCCAGCCATGGCGTGGTGAACTGCTGGGCGTAATTGGTCGGGCGCGAGCCGTTGGTGCGAACGCTGTCGCGCTGCAGCCGGGTGTGGCGCAGCCCCAGCCAGGCGCCGAAGCCTCCACCGAACTGCACGGCATCGCGCACGAAGAGCTCGGTCGAGCGCTCGTTGCGGTCGGTGTTTTCGTCGGTCAGCGTGGGATCGGCGGGCGTGAACAGCGTGCCCTGCACATTGCCTTGGCCAACGTAGTTGTAGGCCTGGCGCTGAAATCGCGCGCTGAAGCTGCTGCGCAGCAGGCCGGCTTCCAGCCGGTGCGCCACCGGCCCGGTGGTGAGGGTGCCGGCGATGCTCAATTCGGCGGCGTTGGTTCGGCGGCGTTCGTTGTCGCTGCGGAAGTCGTACAGGTCGTAGGTGCCGTTCGGGCAGTAGCGGTCGCTGTAGTAGACGTCGGCGGCGGCGTCGTAGCAGCCGTACGGAAACGCGATGCGGTCGTCCGAGCGCAAGCGCTGGGTGCCCAGATGGGCCCGCGCCTGCCAATCGGCCGACAGGCGGTGCGTGAGCCGCAGCGACGCCGTGTTGCCCTGCAGCACCACGGGCTGCGACCACGGCTGGTTGTTGAGGTTGATGCGCGGGTCCACGGGCGTCGGCACCGCGTTGCCCAGCAAGCTGAAGCCGGGCACGCTGGGTTGGCTGCGCCGGCTGGATTCGACCTCCGCTTCCACCAGGGTGTCGCGCCCCAGGCGCCAATCGCCGGCCAGCGACAGCAGTTGGCGCTCGCCATCGGCATCGCGCACCTTGGGGTCGAGTCGCTCCACGGCGGCATTCACGCGCAGGCCGACGCTGCGGTCGGTGCCGAACCGCTCGCTGAGGTCAACGGCGGCCGCCACGCTGCCGCGTTCACGCCAACGCAGTTCCGCACGGCGCAGCGAGGTGTCCAGCGGGCGCTTGACGACGAAGTTGACCAGACCGCCCGGCGCGCTGGTGCCCGCTTGCAAGCCGCTGGTGCCCTTGAGCACCTCGATGCTGTCCTTGTTGTCCAGCGCGATCGCGGTCTCCGCGTTGATGGGCAGGCCATCGCGGCGGTAGTTGCTGCGGTTGTCGATGACAAAGCCGCGCACGGTGAGGTAATCCCAATAGCCCTCGGTGTTGTAGGCGTCGCTGACGCTGGCGTCGATGCGGGTGATGTCGGACAGGCGCGTGACGCCGCGGTCCCGCAGCTGCTCGGCGGACAGCACCGAGGCCTGGAAAGGTGCCTTGCTGAGCGGCACGCCGCCCCAGCCCCCCACGCCGACCACAGGGTCGGCACGGCCGGTGACGTTGACGGTGCCCAGCTGCCCGATGGGGGCGGTGGACGCGTCGGTGGCGACCGTGGCGGCGCTTGCCGGTGCCGGCGTTGGCGTTGGCGTTGGCGTTGGCGTTGCCGTGGCCGAGGGAGGGGTGTTGACGGTTTGCGCCTGGCTCCAGCCGGCGCCCAACAGGGCGGCCGCGGCGGCAAGGGTGGCGTGGCGGAAGGTCGGTGTGGGTCGTGCCATCGTGGGTCCAAGGTCGATGGCAGGGCGGCGTGCGTGCGTCGCGCCGCGGCGTGCGCCAAGGCACGGGCGGCCGACGTTCACGCTTGCTTCCCTGCGCGAGGATTACCTCAATCAGGTTCAAAGGGACTTTCTCAGTCGAACGTCACAAGACGTTCAACACCCCCAGCGGATGCCGTGCCCCTCAGGGCACGGCGATGCGGATTATCAACGAAAGCGGGTGGGCGGCGCTGGCAGCAGACCGCTTTGCAGCGCGCGTTTCACGCGGCGCCAAGGCCCAGGATGCGGTGCAGCTTCGGGCTGGTGGTCGTGTACAGCAGGTGCTGAGGCCGGTCGGGAAACAGCCGGGCTGCCGCGGCATGAGCCGCCATCGTGGCCTCGTGAAAGCCGCACAGGATCAGCTTCTTCTTGCCCGGGTAGGTGACGACGTCGCCCACCGCGTGCACGCCCGGCAGGCTGGTCTGGTAGCCGACCGGCTCGACGCTCAACTGCTTGCGTTCCATCGCCAGGCCCCAATCGGCAATCGGCCCCAGGCGCGGGCTCAGGCCTTGGCGCACCAGCACCTGGTCGACGTCGATCACCCGCGTGCTCGCGTCGGGCTGGCTGATGACCAGGGCCTTCAGGCGATCTGCCGTGGATTCGTGGCCGACCGGCTGGCCGACGATGAAATGAAGGCGCCCGTCGCGGCAGCGCGCGCTGAACTCGGCCAGCGCGGCGGGCTCCGCCTTCAGCACGTCGCGCCGGTGCAGCAGGCCGACGCGCGCAGGGGCTCGGGCCGAACCCACGCGATCACTCAGTGCCAAGGCGGTCTCGACGGCGGGTTCTTCACCGCCAAGAATCAGCACGTCGCGCCCGGCCAGTTGTTCGGGCTCGGGCAGGTGGTGGTGCAGTTGACGGCCCTCGTGCACCTCGATGCCATCGAGCTTCAGCCGTTTCGGTTCGAAGGCGCCCACGCCACCGGCGATGAAGACCGACCGCGCCAACCAGCGCTGTCCATCGTCCGTCTCGACGGCGATGCGGCCATCGTCCTGGGGGGCCAGAGACACCACCGTGCGACCCAAGTGCAGGTCAGGCTTCATCGGCGCCATCTGGCGCACCAGCCGGTCCACGAGTTCGCGGCCGCTGCACACCGGGATGCCCGGCACGTCGTAGATGGGCTTGTCGGGGTAAAGCTCGGCGCACTGGCCGCCCAGGTGGGGCAGGGCGTCGATCAGGTGGGCGTGGATCTCGTGCAAGCCCAGCTGAAACACCTGAAACAGGCCGGTGGGCCCGCCGCCGATGACCAGGGCGTCGGTGGGGATCGGTTCGGTTCGGCTCATGCTCGGGGTGGGCTCGGCACGCCCTCAGCGCGCCTGCCCGCCCGCCTTCACTTGATCAGTTCGGACAGCTTGCCGGTGCGGTCTTTCCACTCGTCCGCGTCGGGCAAGGCCGGCTTGCGCTTCGTGATGCTGGGCCAGCCGCGGGCCAGTTCGGCGTTCAACTTGATCATGTGCAGTTGATCGGCCGGCACGTCCTCTTCCGGCATGATCGCGTTGACCGGGCACTCCGGAATGCAGACGGCGCAGTCGATGCATTCGTCCGGGTCGATGGTCAGGAAGTTGGGACCTTCGCGAAAGCAGTCCACCGGGCACACGTCGACGCAGTCGGTGTACTTGCAACGGATGCACGATTCGGTGACGACGTGGGTCATGGTCAGGCTCGGAAAAGATGGGCTGGCACCGCAACGGTGCAAAACGTGAGATTTTAAGCGGTGTGGGCGCCGGCTTGGGACGCGAGGGGCATGCTCGACGCGTGGTCGGAAGCCTCGCCATCGGCCTCGGCGCGGGCGTCGACGCCTGGGTCCAAAGACATCGCATCGGCGCCGTTGCCTGCGGCTTGAGCGCATCGCGCCAGCACCGGCACCGCGCCTGCGCCCACCGTCACCACGGTCGGGCGGCCTGCGTGCAGCATCGCCGCGCGCGGCAGCGTGGCCACCACATGGTCGCTGTGCAGCTGATCGGTCCAGCCGGCGCGCGACACCACGCTGACCGGCGTCTGGGCCGGCCAACCGGCCTCGATCAGGCGGCGCGACAGGGCGGCCAGCTGTCGGCCGGCCATGTAGAAGACCTCGGTGTCCGCGGTGCGCGACGCACGCAAGCGGCCGGTGTGGTCGCGCTGGGGAAACTGGGCATCGAAGACATCGGTCGGCTCGCCCCCGACCTGCGCGCTGGCGCCGCGGGGCGAGGCCACCGCGGTCATTGCCGTGCTCAAGCTGACGCTGCGCCCGGTGCCGCGGCGCGTCAGCGGCCGCTGGGTGGCGGCCGCGGCGGCGATGGCGGCGGTCACACCCGGCACCACTTCGCTGTCGATGCCAGCATCGGCCAGGGCTTCAAGTTCCTCTTCGAGGCGGCCGAAGACGCTCGGGTCGCCGCCCTTGAGCCGCACCACCAAGCCCACCCGGCGCGCGTGCTTGACCAGCAGCGCATTGATGCTGGTCTGCGCGGTGCTGTCGCAAAAGCCGCGCTTGCCGACGTGGATCCACTGGGCTTGTGGTGCGAGGTCGCGCAGCGCCGCATCGGTCAGGGCGTCGTGCAGCACCACGTCGGCTCGACCGAGCCGTTGGGCGCCGCGCACGGTGATCAAGTCCGCCGCGCCCGGCCCCGCCCCGATGAAACAAACCTTGCCCATGCCTGTGTCCTGTCGTTGGCGCTGATGCGGCGTGGGCGCCGCGGGTGAGGTCACTGGGTCGACTGCACCAACAAGGCACCGCTGGTGCGGTTGCTGGCCGGGTCGACCATGATCAAGGCGCCGCCCACTCGGTTGTCGGCATAGGCCTCGACCGGCAGCGGCTGCTGGGTCTCGACAACCACCTGCCCAATCTCATTGACGGCCAGCGCTTGGGCGTCGGTGGGCTGCAGGCTGTGGATGTCCAGACGGCTGTCGATTTGCACGATGCGTGCCTGCACCCAGCGGTTGCCATGGCGCACCCAGTACTTGCGGCCGACGACGGCGGGCTCGGTGTCCAGCCAGGCCAGCGTGGCGCTGAAGCGCGGTGTCGGGCGGATGGTCTGTGGCGTGCCGATCCAGTCCCCGCGCGACACGTCGATCTGCCGGTCCAGCACGATGCCAGCGGACTGGCCGGCTTCGGCATGGCCCACCACGTCGCCGGCGCGGCGCACTTCGGCCACCGTGGCGCGCTCGCCGCTGGGAAACACCTGCACTTCGTCGCCCGCGCGCACCTGGCCATGGGCAATGCGGCCCCACAGCGTGCGCGGCTGGTTGCCGGTGCCTTCGCCTTCGCGGGCCACGTACTGGATCGGCACCAGCAGGTCGCCTTCGGTGCGTTCCTGTGCCGCGGGCAGGCGCTCCAGCACCTGCAGCAGCGACGGACCGGCGTACCAGTCGGCGTCCAGCGGCTGGGTGACGTTGTCACCGCGCAGCGCCGACACCGGCACGATGGCCGCCACCGCCATGCCCGCCTGCTGCGCGAAGGCCAGCAGCGCCGCACGCGTCACCTCGAAGGCCTGGCCCGGGTTGCTCACGGCGTCCAGCTTGTTCACCGCAAAAACGATGTTGGGCACGCGCAGCAGGTGGGCCAGCAGCGCGTGGCGGCGGGTCTGCGGCAGCAGCACCGTGGGGCTGGCGCTCAGGTCGATCTTGGTGATGTCCACCAGCACCACCGCGGCGTCGCTGCCGGCGGCGGCGGTCACCATGTTGCGGGTGTACTGCTCGTGGCCTGGGGCGTCTGCAATGATGAATTTGCGGGTCTTGGTGGCGAAGTAGCGGTAGGCCACGTCGATGGTGATGCCCTGTTCGCGCTCGGCCTCCAGGCCATCGGTCAGCAGGCTCAGGTCGATCGGCGCGCCGGCCGCGCGCTTTTCCAGCACGTCGAGCTGGTCGGCCAGGATGGCCCGGCTGTCGTACAGCAGGCGGCCGATCAGCGTGCTTTTGCCGTCGTCCACGCTGCCGGCGGTCAGGAAGCGCAGGGCGCGGTGGTCGGCCACCGCCGCCACGGTCTGGTGTTCGGTCGAGGTCATGGCGTTCATGTCAGAAGTAGCCTTCCTTCTTGCGGCGCTCCATCGAGGCGTCGCTGGTGCGGTCGTCCATGCGGGTGGCGCCGCGTTCGCTGATCGTCACTTTCAAGGTCTCGGCGACGATCTCGGTGGCGTTGGCGGCGGGGCTTTCGACCGGGCAGGTGCAGGTCATGTCGCCCACGGTGCGGAACCGCACTTCGGCGGTCTCGATGGTCTCGCCGGCCTCGGGGGGCGTCACCTCGGTCACCGGCACGAGCAGGCCTTTGCGGCGAATGACCTGGCGGTCGTGCTTGAAATACAGGCTGGGCAGCGGGATGTTCTCCCGGGCGATGTACAGCCACACGTCCAGCTCGGTCCAGTTGCTGATCGGGAAGGCGCGCATGTGTTCGCCCGGCTTGATGCGGGTGTTGAACAGCGTCCACAGCTCAGGGCGCTGCTCCTTGGGCTGCCATTGGCCGAAGCTGTCGCGGTGGCTGAAGATGCGTTCCTTCGCGCGGGCCTTTTCCTCGTCGCGCCGCGCGCCGCCCATCAGCACGTCGAAGCGGTGTTCCTCGATGGCTTCCAGCAGGGCCACCGTCTGGTGGCCGTTGCGCGACTCCAGTGGGTGGCTAAGGCGCACCGTGCCGCGGCGGATGGAGTCTTCCAGGTGCCCCACCACCAGCCGCTCGCCCATCTCGGCCACGCGCTGGTCGCGGAAGCTGATCACTTCCGGAAAATTGTGGCCCGTGTCCACGTGCAACAGCGGGAAAGGCAGGCGCCCCTTGAAACTGCCGTCGGCCTGCCGGGTCTTGAAGGCCTTCTCGGCCAGTCGCAGCACCACGCACGAGTCCTTGCCGCCCGAAAACAGCAGCGCCGGGCGTTCGAAGGCGGCGACGGTTTCGCGCAGGATGAAGATGGCTTCTTCTTCCAGCCAGTCGAGGTGGGTGTGGTCGAGTTCTGGGAGCAGTTGCTCCACGGTCAGCGGCGCGTTCATGCCTGGGCTCCGATCGTTGACACGGCGGGGGCGTCTTTCACATGCAGCCCGCATTCCTTGGCGTTCTCGTCTTCCCACCACCAGCGGCCGGCGCGGAAGGGCTCGCCCACGGCGATGGCGCGCGTGCATGGCGCGCAGCCGATGCTGGGCATGAAGTCGTCGTGCAGCGGGTTGGTCGGCACGTCGTTGGCCTGCACGTGGTGCCACACATCGGCCCAGCTCCAGGCGGCCAAGGGGCTGAACTTGGTGCGACCCTTGTCGTCGAGCTCGCTGAACGGCACCTCGCCGCGCGCGTTCGACTGCTCGCGGCGCAGGCCGGTGATCCACGCGGTCTTGCCGTCCAGCATGCGGGCCAGTGGCTCCAGCTTGCGCAGGGCGCAGCAGGCCTTGCGCAGGTCGATGCTGTCGTACATGGCCCGGTCGCCATGGCGTTGCACGAATTGCACCGTGGCCTCCTGCACCGGGTGGTACACCGCCACCGTCAGGCCGTACCGGGCCTCGAGGCGCGGGATCAGCGCCAGGGTCTGGGCGTGCAGCATGCCCGTGTCCAGCGTGGCGAGTTCGATGGCGAGGCCGTGGCGGGCGATGAGGTCGGCCAGAACCATGTCTTCGACGCCCAGGCTCGTGGACAGCACCACCCGGCCTGGGTGCTCGGCCGCGGCTTGACGCAGCACGTCCACGGTCTGAGCAAGGCGGTCTTCAAAGCCCGCGGTGTGGCGGGCGTACAGGGCGATGGCGCTCATATGGCGGCTCCTGCCTGGTTGAACTGATCGTCGAGCGCTTGGCGCACCGCCTCTGGGCTGCGCCCGAAGAGCGGTTGGTGTTCGCGGGCGTCGGCCTGGTAGTGCGCGGCAAAGAAGCCCAGCGCCCGTTCGGCGGCGTCGCGTGACTGGTCGCCCCGCAGCACCACCGCATCGAAGCCGGTGCGCTGCAGCAGCGGCAGCATGTCCACCAGCACCTCGCCGGTGGCACGAACCTCGCCGGCAAAGCGGTGCCGGCGCCGCAGGTCGCGGGCCTGGCTGTAAGCGCGGCCGTCGGTCCATTTGGGAAAGTGCAGTGCCACCAGGCTCAGCCGCGGCAAGTCGACGGCCAGGTCGGCGATGTCCAGGTCGTTGGCCACGGCGACGCCCACCGGCAGGCCCTGCGGCCAATGCGCACGCACGCCATGCCATTGCTGCAGGCTGAGCAGCTGATGCGCCGCCGGGGTCAGGGTGACCATGGGGCCGTCGTCACCGCTGACGGTGTGCCATCGGTCGGTCTTCGGGGTGATGAATTGCATGGGTCTGCGCCCTCTCAGGCGGTGGGGGCCGTGGTGCGGCGCTGGGCGTTGGCGGCGGCCTTGAACGGGTCCAGGCCGATGCGCTGCACGGTGTGAACGAAATGCTCGCCGGCGGTGCGTGCACCCAGGTAGGTGTCGATCACCGCTTCCAGCACGTCAGGCACTTCATCGGCGGCAAACGACGGGCCAATCACCTTGCCCGGCACCGCGGTGGTGGCCAGCTGCGAACCGTCCGAGCCGCCCAGCGTCACCTGGTACCACTCGCTGCCGTCTTTGTCCACGCCGAGGATGCCGATGTGGCCGCTGTGGTGGTGGCCGCAGGAGTTGATGCAGCCGCTGATGTGCAGGTCGATGTCGCCGATGTCGTCCAGCAGGGCGATGTCGTTGAAGCGTTCGGTGATGGCCGCGGCCACTGGCAGGGAGCGGGCGTTGGCCAGCGCGCAGAAGTCGCCGCCTGGGCAGGCGATCATGTCGGTCAGCAGGCCGATGTTCGGGGTGGCAAAGCCGGCGTCGCGCGCCGCGTTCCACAGGCCGAAGAGGTCGGCTTCGCGCACCCAGGGCAGCACCAGATTCTGGTCGTGGGACACGCGCAGCTCGCCGTGGCTGTAACGGTCGGCCAGGTCCGCGGCGGTGTCCATCTGGGCATCGTCCACGTCACCCGGTGCCACGCCCGGGCGCTTCAGCGACAGCGTCACCGCCCGGTGCCCGCTGACTTGATGGGCGTGGGTGTTGCGCTGCAGCCATTTGCTGAAGCCGGCCGGCGCATCGGCGGGCGCCTGCCAGGCCGGACCGGTCGCGGGCACCAGGCCGGCCGGGCGTTGAAAGCAGGCCGCCACGCGGTCGAACTCGGCCTGCGGGATCAGTTGCGAACCCCCGTCAACGTCGTCTGCCAGGATCTGCGCGAACTCGGTGGCGACGTCGTCGATGAAGCGCTGGCCTTCGGCCTTCACGAGGATCTTGATCCGCGCCTTGTAGATGTTGTCGCGCCGGCCGTGGCGGTTGTAGACGCGCACGATGGCTTCGATGAACACCAGGATCTGCTGCCAGGGCACGAAATCGCTGATGCGCGTGGCGATCACCGGCGTGCGGCCCATGCCACCGCCCACCAGCACCTCGAAGCCCACCTCGCCTGCCGCGTTGTGTTTCAGGCGCAGGCCGATGTCGTGCCAGGCAATCGCGGCGCGGTCTTCGGTGGCGCCGGTGATGGCGATCTTGAACTTGCGGGGCAGGAAGGCGAACTCGGGGTGCAGCGTGCTCCACTGCCGCATGATTTCGGCATAGGGTCGCGGGTCGATGGCCTCGTCGGCGGCGATGCCGGCAAAGCAGTCGCTGGTGATGTTGCGGATGCAGTTGCCGCTGGTCTGGATGCCGTGCATGTCGACCGCGGCCAGCGCGTCCATCACGTCCGCGCTGGCGGTCAGCGGGATCCAGTTGAATTGCAGGTTCTGGCGGGTGGTGAAGTGGCCGTAGCCGCCCTGACCGGCGAAGGCGCCGGTGGTCTGGCGGTCGAAGCGCCGGGCGATGTCGGCCAGCGCGCGCAACTGGCGGCTGTTCAGTTCCCCGTAGGGCACGGCCACCCGCAGCATCGGCGCGTGGCGCTGCACGTACCAGCCGTTTTGCAGGCGCAGCGGGCGAAATTCCTCGTCGGGCAGTTGGCCGTTCAGGTGCCGCTGCAGCTGGTCGCGGTATTGCGCGGCCCGCTGGTGCACAAAGCGACGGTCGAACTCGGTGTAAACGTACATGGGGGCGTGGGGTCGGTGGAACTCAGGCGATGACCTTCAGGCCGGCGGTCACCAGGGAAATGCACAACAGGGTGCGCACCGCCTTTTCAGGCAGGCGCCGGGTCAGCTTGGCACCCATCCAGATGCCGGGGACCGACCCGATCAACAGGGCGCCCAGCAGCGCCCAGTCCACGTGGCCCAGCGTGGCGTGGCCGATGCCGGCCACCAGGGTCAAGGGCACCGCGTGGGCGATGTCGGTGCCCACGACATGGCGGGCTTCGAGGCGGGGGTACAGCAGCATGATCAGGGTGGCGCCAATGGCTCCCGCACCGATCGAGCTGAGCGACACCAGCACGCCCAGCACCAAGCCGCACAGCACGGTCAAGGCGGGCACCTGGGCGCGCGGTATCCAGGCCTCCAGCCGCAGGCCGACCGCGTGCCAGGCCTGACGGTAGGCCACCGTGACGGCGGTCAGCAGCAGGGCCACACCCAATGCCGTGGTCAGCGTGGCCGACCAGGCTTTGGTGATGCCAGTGGCGTGCATGGTTGCCACCGTGCCGATCGCCGCCGGGATGCTGCCGGCCAGCAACAGGCCGGTGATGCGCCAGTTCACGTGCCCGGCGTCGTGGTGGGCAATCGATCCTGCCGTCTTGGTCAGGGCGGCAAACCACAGGTCGGTGCCGATCGCCACAGCAGGGTTGAGCTTGAACACGGACAGCAACAAGGGTGTCATCAGCGAGCCGCCACCCACGCCGGTCATGCCGACGATGGCGCCCACGCCAAAGCCACTCAAAATCGCGATCCAGTCCATCGGCCGTCCCAAAGCGCCCACCGGCCGAGCCGGTTGTGGGCAGGTGCGGACTGTAGGAGGCCTTCATATGATTGAGAACGACATTGTCGACGTTTGTTTATTCAGTTGAGGCATATCGATTGCCGATCGTTGGGACAGCGCGGCGCTGGTGGTCCACAGCCGCCGCGGCGGCTTGCCTGGTGCTGACGGCCTGCGGGTCGACACCAGTGACTCGCCCGTCGCCGGCGCTGGTGACGCCACCACCCGCCGGCGCGGCGTCGCCGGTCGACGTGCCGACCGCCGTCACGGCGCCTGCCACGGTCACGGCCACCCGGCCGCCTCGCATCGGTCTGGCCTTGGGCGGTGGCGCGGCGAGGGGATTTGCGCACATCGGGGTCATCCAGGTGTTGGAAGAACAGGGCCTGCAGCCGGCGTTGGTGGCAGGCACCTCCGCCGGCAGTCTGGTGGCGGCGCTTTACGCGTCGGGCATGACGGGTCGGCAGCTGGGCGAGCTGGCCGAGCAGATGGACGAGGCGGCCATCACCGATTGGGCCTACCCGGGCCGCGGGCTGATCCGTGGCGAGCAACTGGCTCGGTTCGTGCGCGAGCACACCGGGGGCCGCAGCATCGAGGCGATGAAACTGCCCTTGGGCGTGGTGGCCACCGACCTGGACTCCGGCCAGGCCATCTTGTTCCAGCGCGGTGATCCCGGGGTGGCGGTGCGCGCCTCGAGCGCGGTGCCGGCGGTGTTTCAGCCGGTGCGCATCGGCGCCCGGGAGTACGTCGACGGGGGCCTGGTGGCGCCGGTGCCGGTGCGGTTTGCCCGCCAGATGGGCGCCGAGCTGGTGCTGGCGGTCGACATCTCTGCCTCGCCCGAGGGCGCGGCCACCGGCGACCCGATGCGCATGTTGCTGCAGACCTTTGCCATCATGGGCCGCAGCATCAACAACTTCGAATTGCGGGATGCCGACCTCGTCCTGCGCCCCAAGCTGCCAGGGGTGTCGGGCGCGAATTTCGCTGCACGGAAGCAGGCGATCCAGGCCGGCCGCGACGCCACCCTGGCGCAATTGCCGGCCCTCAAGGCCCTGATGGTCACGAAGGCCCGGCCGTTGGTTCCCTGACATGAAAAAGCCCGGCGCGAACGCCGGGCTGAAAACCCGTTGAAGTCATCGCGGGGTACCGAGGAGCCAAATAACCAAAGGTGCCTGCAAGCAGCGCTCACAGGACCGGATAGACAAGCCGGTCGGTGGAAAGTTCGACGCTCAACATAAATTTACGGGGCGTCGCCAACCGCTGCGGCGTCTTGCCCATGCAAAACGGCCCACCGAAGTGGGCCGTTCATCCTGCTTCAAGGGCAGGTCGGGATCAGGCGTTGCCCGTCCCGCCGCGGGCTGGATCAGGCCGCGCGCTTGGTGGCTTGCTTGGTCGCGACTTGCGTGGCCTTGACCGCGCTGGAGGTCAGCGTCTGGAAGTTGGCTTCGGCGACTTCAGCGGCTTGCTTGGCGGCCTTGTTGACCGTTTCGTAGGCGTTGTTGGCCGCGGCCACCGCCGACTTCACCAGGGCGACTGCGTTTTCGCTGCCGGCCGGGGCGTTCTTGACGGCGTTGTCCACCACGGCCATGAACTTCTTCTGCGAGTCCGTGGCGGTGGCTTCCACGACCTTGGCCACTTCGGCGTTGGTCGCCGCGGCGATGTCGTACAAGTGACGGCTGTAGGCGGCGGCCTTTTCGGCGGCCGGTTGCAGCAGGCCGGCTTGCAGGGCCATCAGCTCTTGCGCGTCCTTGACCGACAGGGCGGCCTTGGTGGTTTCGGCGACTTCGCCCATGGCGGTCTTGGCGACCTGCAGGTTCAGCTCAACCAGCTTTTCAACGCCTTCGAAGGCCTTGCCGGTCAGACCGAAGAGGGTTTCAACGTTGGCCTTGTGGGCGGCGAGGATTTGCTCGGGAGTCATCATGGTCTATCTCCTGTGAGGGTGGGTCAGTGCGCGACAACCGCCGCGTGGCGCAGTTTTGTTGCACTGCACCATGAGCCGGAGTATACGGACTCTCGCCGGCAGATCAAGCACTTTTTGCTGCGCTGCAACAATTTGATGCGACTGGATCGGTTCGCGCCCGTTTGAACGGCGCGGGCGGCATCCCCGGGTTCGCGCGCGCTGGCGGGGCCCTCGGCACAATGGCCACGTGATTGCCTACACCTCCGACCACTTTGTGCTGCCCCTGCCCGCCGGCCACCGGTTCCCGATGGGCAAGTACCAGATGTTGCGCGAGCAGGCGCAGCAGGCGCTGCCTGGCGTGACTTTGCGCGAAGCGCCGGTGGCGACCGAGGGCGAGCTGGCGCTGGCGCACACGCCGCGCTACATCATGGCGGTGCTGGAGGGCCTGCTGAGCGCCTCGGAACAGCGCGAGATCGGCTTTCCCTGGTCGCAGCGCATGGTCGAGCGGTCGCGGCGCTCGGTGGGCGCGACCATCGCCGCCGCCCGGACCGCGCTGCACGACGGTGTGGCGGCCAACCTGGCGGGCGGCACCCACCACGCCAGCGCCGACCGCGGTGGTGGTTACTGCGTCTTCAACGACGTCGCGGTCGCGGCGCGCCTGATGCAGGCCGAGTGGCACCGACTGCACCGGCGGTTGTTGCGGGTGGCGGTGGTCGACCTCGACGTGCACCAGGGCAATGGCACCGCCGCGATCTTCCGAGACGACGAGACGGTGTTCACGCTGTCGGTCCATGGCGAAAAGAACTTTCCGTTCCGCAAGGAGCCCAGCGACCTCGACGTTGACCTGCCCGACGGCTGCGCCGACGAGCCCTACCTGGCCGCCGTGGACGCTGCGCTGGACGAACTTTGGCGCCGGCATGGCGACGCCCCGCCCGGCCTGATCTTCTATTTGGCGGGCGCCGATCCCCACGAAGGCGACCGCCTGGGCCGACTGAAGGTGACGGCCCAGGGCCTGGCCGAGCGCGACCAGCGTGTCTTGGCGGCCGCTCGCGAGCGTGGCATCCCGGTGGCGCTGTCGATGGCCGGTGGCTACGGGCGCAAGCTCGACGACACGGTGGCGATCCAGCTGGAGACCCTGCGGGCCGCGCTCGACAGCTTTCACCTTTGGCGCGCTCGCTCGCCGGGCTGATCGCGCCTTGGAGCGACCGCCAGGCGGCGATGTCGCGCCCACCCCGCGCGCACCGGCGGCGCCCCGCAGCGGCTCAGACCGCTCCCCATTGGTGTATGCCCGCGTCGGCGCCACGCTGCAGTGTCCTGGTGGCAATGGAACAATGCGAGGCATGAACACCCCGTCGAACCAGACCGAGGCCGCCGCGCCGCCGGCGCGGGCCGCCGCCGAGCCCCGCAGCGCCTACCCCAGCTTTCGGCGCATCACCACGCGCTGGATGGACAACGACGCCTACGGGCACCTGAACAACGTCGTCTACTTCAGCCTGTTCGACACGGTGGTCAACGAGACCTTGATCGACGCCGGCGTCCTCGACATCCACCATGGCGAGGTGATCGGTCTGGTGGTCGAAAACCATTGCAACTACTTCGCGTCGATCCAGTTTCCCCAGAAGGTGGACGCGGGGCTGCGTGTGGCGCGCCTGGGCAGCTCCAGCGTGCGCTACGAAATCGGGCTGTTCGCCGAGGGCGAGCCCTTGACCGCGGCCAAAGGCCACTTTGTGCACGTGTATGTCGACCGGCACACCCGTCGCCCCGCGCCGCTGCCCGATGCCCTGCAGCGCGTGCTGCGAGGCCTGCGTTGATTCACCCACCCACCTCTTGATCCGGAGCCAGACTTGTCCGCCTCGAACGACACCAGCCGCCCACCGATGCCCGCCGACCGCCTGCACCAGCCCACCGCGGCCGAAACGGCCGTGGTCGACGCGGCGATCACCACCCGTTTTTCGGCGCGTGCCTTCTTGCCGCAGGCCGTGCCCCAGGCGCTGATCGAGGACATCCTGAGCGTGGCCGCGCGCGCGCCGTCGGGCAGCAACACCCAGCCCTGGAAGGTTCACGTGCTGGAGGGCGAGTCACTGAATGCCCTGCGTGCGCGCCTGCTGGCGGCGTTTGACGACCCCGCCGTGGCCGCCACCCACACCGAGGAGTACGCCTACTACCCGCTGGAATGGCGCTCACCTTTCGTCGACCGCCGCCGCAAGGTGGGCTGGGACCTGTACGGCCTGGTCGGCATCGGCAAGGCCGACAAGGCCCGCATGCACCGCCAGCATGGGCGCAACTATGAGTTCTTCGACGCGCCGGTCGGCCTGATGTTCACCATCGACCGCGTCATGCAGCAAGGCAGCTGGCTCGACTACGGCATGTTCCTGCAAACGATCATGATCGCCGCACGTGCCCGCGGTCTGCACACCTGCCCGCAGGCAGCGTTCACGCCCTTCCACCGCATCATCCTCGACCACCTGAAGTCGCCTGCCAACGAGATGTTGGTGTGCGGCATGTCGCTGGGCTACCTGGACCCGGACGCGATCGAGAACACGCTGGTCACCGAGCGTGACCCGGTGTCGGGCTTCACCACCTTCCACCGATGACGCCGGGTCAATGGGTCATCCAGGTTGCGGGCCAGTCACCCGGTCGCCTGAGTCGCCGGCTGGCCGCCGCGGTCGCGTCAAGCCTGGCCGTGCTGCCGGGCGTGGGGCAGGCGGCCGAGCTGGATGGCGGTGCGCTTGCGGCCTGGTGGGGCGTGCCTTTCGCCGGGGTCTTGCTGTCCATCGCCTTGATGCCGCTGCTGGCGCCGGCGCTCTGGCATCACCACTACGGCAAGATCGTTGCCGCCTGGGCCGCGGCCTTTCTGGTTCCGTTCGCGCTGGTGCATGGCCCGGCGGTCGCCAGCGCCGGCCTGCTGCACGCGTTGCTGGCCGAGTACATCCCCTTCATCGTGCTGGTGGGCAGCCTTTACGTGGTGGCCGGCGGCATTTACCTGCGCGGCAACCTGCATGGCAGCCCGGCGCTGAACACCGGCCTGCTCGCCGCAGGCGCGTTGCTGGCCAGCGTGATGGGCACGACGGGTGCGTCCATGCTGCTCATCCGGCCGCTGATTCGCGCCAACGACAACCGCCGCAGCGTGGCCCATGTGGTCGTGTTCTTCATCTTCATCGTCTCCAACGCCGGCGGTTCGTTGACGCCTCTGGGCGACCCGCCGCTCTTCCTCGGCTTCCTGAAGGGCGTGGACTTCTTCTGGACCCTGCAGCACCTGCTGCCGGAGACCTTGTTTCTGGTGGGCAGCCTGCTCGCGATCTTTTTCCTGCTGGACCGCCACCACTACCGCAAAGAGGGCGTCGAGCGGGTCGACCCGACGCCCGACACCCCACGCGTTGGTTTCGATGGTCGGATCAACTTCGTGCTGCTGGCGGGCATGGTCGGCCTGGTGTTGATGAGCGGCCTGTGGAAGTCGGGCGTGGCTTTCGAGCTGGCCGGCACCGCCGTGCCGTGGAGCAGCCTGTGGCGCGACCTCGGCCTGCTGACGCTGGCAGCCGTCTCTCTGCGCCTGGCGCCCCAGGGACCGCGCGAGGCCAACCAGTTCAGCTGGGGCCCCATCGTTGAGGTGGCCAAGCTGTTTGCCGCGATTTTCCTGACCATCATCCCAGTGATCGCGATGCTGCGCGCGGGCATCGGCGGCCCGTTTGGTGCCGTGGTCGCGGCCGTCACGGGACCGGACGGCCAACCCATCCCGATGATGTACTTCTGGGCCAGTGGCCTGCTGTCGTCGTTTCTCGACAACGCGCCGACCTACCTGGTCTTCTTCAACACCGCCGGCGGCGACCCGCAAGTGCTGATGACCACCCTCGCCGGCACGCTGGCTGCCATCTCGGCCGGCTCGGTGTTCATGGGCGCCAACACTTACATCGGCAACGCGCCCAACCTGATGGTCAAGGCCATCGCCGAAGACCGCGGTGTCCGCATGCCCAGCTTCTTCGGCTACATGGGCTGGTCCATGGCCGTGCTGGTGCCGCTGTTCGGCGTGATGACGCTGATCTGGTTCCGGTGAGGCAAGCGGCCAAGGTGCAACCCAAGCTCAACAACCCAAGGACAAGATGACGACGAAGCCGAAAGTGCTGGTGGCGCGGGCCGTGTTCCCGCAGGTGGTGGAGCGCCTGAGTGCGCATTTCGACGTGGAGGACAACCCCGCCGATGTGGTCTACAGCAAAGCCGAGCTGAGCCAGCGGTTGCGGGGGAAGGTGGGCGCGTTCACGACCGGCAGCGAGCGCATCGATGCCGAGGTGCTGGACGCCAACCCGCAACTCAAGGCGGTGTGCAACATGGCCGTGGGCTACAACAATTTCGACGTGGCGGCCTGCACCGCGCGCGGCGTGCTGTGCACCAACACGCCGGACGTGCTGACCGAGACGACGGCCGACTTCGGCTTCGCCCTGATGATGGCCACCGCGCGGCGCATGGCCGAAAGCGAGCACGCATTGCGCCGTGGCGAATGGACCAAGTGGGCGTATGACATGTTCACCGGCAGCGATGTGCACGGCGCCACGCTGGGCATCCTCGGCATGGGCCGCATCGGCCAGGCCATCGCTCGGCGCGGAGCCCACGGCTTTGGCATGAAGGTGATCTATCACAACCGCTCGCGTCTGGACGCCGCCACCGAGGCCGACTGCCGCGCGCACTACGTCAGCAAGGACGAACTGCTGGCCCGCGCCGACCACCTGGTGCTGGTGCTGCCGTATTCGCCCGCCTCGCACCACGTGATCGGGGCAACCGAACTCGCCAGGATGAAGCCCACCGCGACGCTGACCAACATCGCGCGCGGCGGCATCGTCGACGACGCGGCGCTCGCGGTCGCGTTGTCTCAAGGCCAGATCGCCGCGGCGGGGCTGGATGTGTTCGAGAACGAGCCGGCCCTGAACCCGTCGCTGCTGACGCTGCGCAACGTGGTGTTGACCCCGCACATCGCCAGCGCCACCGTCGCCACCCGGCGCGCCATGGCCGACTTGGCGGCCGACAACCTCATCGCGGCCTTGGGCTTGGGCCCGAACGCCGGTCGGCCCCCCACGCCCATCAACCCCGAGGTGCTGGCGCGGTGACCCACTGGCCGCTGCGCGCATCGGGACCCGGCGCGGCGGCCCGCAGCGGGCGGCAAGGCGGCACGGCGTGGTCATGGGTCACGCTGGTGCTGTCGCTGCTGCTGGCCCTGGCCAGCGCCCCTGCCAGCGCCATGGTCGTGGGGTCCAAGCGCTTCACCGAGTCCTACATCCTCGGCGAAGTGCTGACCCAGCACCTGCGCGCCGCCGGACTGGCGGCCGAGCACAAGCAGGGCCTGGGCAACACCGGCATCCTCGAACAGGCCCTGCGTTCGGGCGCGGTGGACGTCTACCCCGAGTACACCGGCACCATCGTTCGCGAGCTGCTCAAGCGCGAAGGCAACCCCAGCCTGGCCGAGCTGAACGACTGGCTGGCGCCGCTGGGCTTGAAAGCCGTCATCCCGCTCGGTTTCAACAACACCTACGCGCTCGCCCTGCGCGAGGCCGATGCCCAGCGCCTGGGCGTGTCCACCCTGAGCGACCTGCGGGCGGCGCAGGCTGCCGGCCTGCGACTGGGCTTGTCGCACGAGTTCCTGGCGCGGGCCGATGGGTGGCCGGCCTTGAAGGCCGCTTACGCCTTGCCGTTCGCCACCCCGCCCGGCCTCGACCATGGCCTGGCCTACGACGCCTTGGCGGCCGAGCGGGTGGACGTGATCGACGTCTACGCCACCGACGCCAAGATCGGCCGCCTCGGCTTGCGTGTGTTGAAGGACGACCGCCAGTTCTTCCCCTCGTACGACGCCGTGCTGTTGATGCGCGCGGCGGTCGATCCGGCGCCGTTCGCGGCCTTGCAGGGGCGCCTCGACGCGGCCACGATGATCCGCCTGAACGCGGAAGTCGAACTGGACGGCCGGTCCTTCGCCGAGGTGGCGGCGCGTTTTCTGGCCGCGCCGACAACCACCGCGCCGGGCAGCGCGACGCGTGCCGTGGCCGCGGCGGCACCGGCCCGTGCGGGCTTGTGGCAGCGGCTTTGGGCCGATGATTTCGCGCGGCTCGCGGGCCAGCACCTCGCCCTGGTCGCAGGGTCGCTGCTGATGGCGGTGCTGGCTGGCGTTCCTCTGGGCGTGCTGGCCTGGCGCTGGCCTTCCGCGGGGCCGTGGGTGCTGGGCGCCACCGGTTTGCTGCAGACCGTGCCTTCGCTGGCACTGTTGGCCATGCTGATTGCTTGGGTGGGTCGCATTGGCTTGCTGCCCGCGGTGCTGGCCTTGTTCCTGTACGCACTGCTGCCCATCGTGCGCAACACCCACGCCGGGCTCGCGCAGGTGCCGCGGGGCTTGGCCCAGGCCGCCTTGTCGTTGGGCCTGACGCCGGCGCAGGTGCTGCGCTCGGTCCAGGTGCCGCTGGCATCGCCGGTGGTGCTGGCCGGCATCAAGACGGCGGCGGTGATCAACGTGGGCACCGCGACGCTGGCCGCCTTCGTCGGCGCTGGTGGCTTTGGCGAGCGCATCGTGGCTGGTTTGGCGATCAACGACCGCGACGCGATGCTGGCCGGTGCCTTGCCCGCGGCCGCGCTGGCCGTGCTGGTGCAGGGGCTCTTCGCGCTGGTCGAGCGCATCGCCACGCGCCGGCCGCTGGCGGTGCAGCGGCCGGGCCACCGGTAGCCCGCCTCGGTCCGCGGCCATCGGGCCCCCGTTGGCGTTGCGGCGCGCCCGAGGCCGCCCGCACGCTGGCGAGGCCGCCTGCGACAATCCCGGCATGGACCTCGCTGTCGGGCTGGCCTTCGCCCTTGTTCTTCTGGTACTCGTCTTCATCGCCGTCTTGTGGACCGGCCTGCGCCCCCGCAGTGACCCGAGCGCGGCGGCACACGCTCAGGCCCTGACCGATGGCGTGCAGCGGCTGGCCGACCGGCTGGACCGCCTCGAACGCGAGCTGCGCGAGGAGCTCGCCCGCGGCGGGCAGGGCACCCGGCTGGAGTTGACGCAAAGCCTGGCGACGGTGCAGCAGACCCTGCTGGCGCAGCAGGGCGACGTGGCCCGCACCCAGAACGAGCAGATCGACAGCTTCCGCACGCAGCTGGCGGCGATGCAGACGGCGGTCACCCAGTCGCTGCAGGCCACGGCGAGTGCACAGCAGGGCCACGCCCAGTCTGCGCGCGAGGCGCAGGACCTTGCGCTGAAGCGCTTTGGTGACGGCCTGGGCGAACAGCTGCGCAATTTGTCAGACGCCAACGAGCGCCGGCTGGGCGAAGTCCGCAGCGCCGTCGAGCTGCGGCTCACCGCGCTGCAGCAGGGCAACGAGTTGAAGCTCGATCAGATGCGCGCCACCGTCGACGAGAAGCTGCACGCCACGCTCGAGCAGCGCCTGGGCGAAAGCTTCAAGCAGGTCGCCGACCGGCTGGAACAGGTGCACCGGGGCCTGGGTGAAATGCAGTTGCTGGCCAAGGACGTCGGCTCGCTGAACCGGGTGCTGACCAACGTGAAGACGCGCGGCATCTTTGGCGAGGTGCAGCTCGCGGGTTTGCTGGAACAGGTGTTCACGCCCGAGCAGTACGCCTCGAACGTGGAAACCGTGCCGGGCAGCGGCGCCCGGGTCGAGTTCGCCATCAAGCTGCCGGGCCGGCGCGACGATGGCGCGCCGCTGTGGCTGCCCATCGACGCCAAGTTCCCGCGCGAGGACCACGAGCGCCTGCTCGACGCCCAGGAGCGCGCCGACGCCCCCGCCGCCGAGGCCGCGGCCAAGGCCATCGAGCAGCGGCTGCGTCTGGAGGCCCGCACCATCGCCGACAAGTACCTGGCCCCGCCACACACCACCGACTTCGCGATCCTGTTCGTCCCCACCGAGGGCCTGTATGCCGAGGCCTTGCGGCGCCCGGGCTTGCTGGAAAGCCTGCAGCGCGAACACAAGGTGATGCTGGCCGGCCCGACCACCTTGCTGGCCACCTTGAACAGCCTGCAGATGGGCTTCCGCACGCTGGTGCTTGAAAAGCGGTCTGCCGAAGTCTGGGAGGTGCTGGGCGCGGTGAAGACCGAGTTCGGCAAGTTCGGTGACGTGCTCGCCAAGACCAAGAAAAAGCTTGACGAAGCGGCCAGCACCATCGAGCAAGCGCAAACGCGCACCCGCGTCATGACCCGAACCTTGAAGTCGGTCGAGGCCATGAGCGACAGCCAGGCACAACGCCTGCTGCCAGGCGCCCTCGGTGACGCCCTGGAGCCGCCGGACGACGATGCCGCCTGAGCGCCAAGACGCTGCGGGCGGCCGGTTTTCGCGGCCTTTGCTCGCGTTGATCCTCGGCCAGATCAGCCTGCACGCCTGCATGGCCGGCGTGCGCATGGCCACACCGTTGCAGGCCTTGCGCCAGGGCGAGGCCGAGTGGCGCGTCGGCGTGCTGCTGGCCTTGTTCGCGCTGGCACCCATCGCCCTGGCCTTGCAGGCGGGCCGACTGGCCGACCGCTTCGGCTACCACCGTCCCCTGCACATCGCGGTGGCCTTGTCGCTGGCCGGGGGGCTGGTGGTCACGGCCAGCGGCCACTTTGCAGCCGCCTGCGTGGCCGCGGTGCTGACCGGCGCGGGCGCGAACTTTGGCTTGATCGCGATTCAGCGCACCGCGGGTCACATGGCCGGCGACAGCACCGAGCGCATCCGCATCTTCAGTTGGCTGGGCCTGGCGCCGGCGCTGTCCAATGTGCTTGGGCCCGTGACCGCCGGGGCCTTGATCGACCTGGCTGGCTTCCGGGTGGCGTTCGGGGTGCTGACGCTGATGCCTTTGGCGGCGCTGGCCTGGTCGCGTTGGGTGCCGCGTCAAGCGGTCTCACCGCCACGCGCCGCCGACGCAGCGCAGCGCGCGCCCCGGTCATGGGACTTGCTGACGCTGCCCGCCTTGCGGCGCCTGTTGCTCGTCAACTGGCTGGTGTCCGCCTGCTGGGACGTGCATGCCTTTGTGCTGCCGGTGCTCGGCCACGAGCGCGGTCTGTCGGCTTCGGTGATCGGCTTGATCCTGGGCGTGTTCGCGTGCGCGGTGGCGGGCGTGCGCTTGCTCATTCCGGTGCTGGCGCACCGCCTGACCGAGTCGCAGGTGCTCGTGGGCGCGATGCTGGCCGCCGGTGTGATCTTCGGCGTCTACCCGATGGTGCTGTCGCCTTGGGGCATGGGCGCCTGTGCGGTGCTGCTGGGCCTGGCGCTGGGGGCGGTCCAGCCCATGATCATGTCGACGCTGCACCACATCACCCCGGCGCACCGGCATGGCGAGGCGATTGCACTGCGGTCGATCGCCATCAACATTTCCAGCACCGCGATGCCGCTGTTGTTCGGGGTGGTGGGTGCGAGCTACGGCGCGGCCGTGTTGTTTTGGCTGATGGGCGCGGCCGTGGGCGCGGGCAGCTGGGGCGCACGCAAACTCTAGCCGCCAGCCGCGCCGCGCTGCGCTGCCGGTCTCGGCGCAGACCGCTCAGAAGCGGATGCCGCCGGGCGTCGCCGGCGCGGTGGCAGGTGGTGGCTCGTCGCGCGGCCGGGCGGGCGCGGCGATGTTGCGGTCGACCGGGCTGGCCGCCACCAAGGGTGTGGGCGCCGCCTGAACATAGCCGGGCGGCAGGCGCGAATCGGGCGGGTAGCCGGCGGCATTCAGATAGGACGCCCAGTTGTCCGCGGAGAACCCCTTCAGCACCTGGTTGCCGACCGTCAAGGTGGGCACGCTGCGGCTGCCGGTGATGCGCTCCAGCGCGTCGCCGTCTTCCGACGTGCTCAGCAGCTTGTCGGCGTAGGGAATGCCGCGCTGGCGCAGGAACTGCCGCGAGGTTTCGCACACTTCGCAAGTGCGCGGGGCGTACAGCACCACGGGGTAGCGGCTGACCGCCTGGCGCAGCGCCAATGGCAGCGCGGCATTGGAAGCGGTGTTGCCAGTGGACCCAGATGGCACCGGCACCAGCTTGCCCTGCGACTGCGCTGGCGGTCGATCGGTGTAGGTCACTTTGCCGTCGGGGCCGACCACCTTGTACTGGGCCAGCGCGGTGGCAGGCCACAGTGCGGCCAGCATCAGGCCGCACAACAGGCGCTGTGACAGCAGGTGGCGTCCAGGCAATTGGCCCATGAGCAAAGTCCTCAGTTCATGCCCTGGTGGCGGAGCAGGGCGTCGATGCGGGGTTCGCGGCCACGGAAGGCCTTGAAGCTGTCCATGGCGGGGCGGCTGCCGCCCGCTTCCAGCACGGCCTGACGATAGCGTCGGCCGGTCTCCACGTCGAGTACACCGCCCGCCAATGGTGCCGCCTCTTCGAAGGCGCTCCAGGCGTCTGCACTGAGCACTTCGGCCCATTTGTAGCTGTAATAGCCGGCCGAATAGCCACCGGCAAAGATGTGCGAGAAGCTGTGCTGGAAGCGGTTGAAGGCCGGCGGCGGGAACACGCTGACCTCGGCACGCACCTCGTCGAGCAGGCCCTGGATGTCCGTCTCACGGCCCAGTTCGGCGTGAAGCCGCATGTCGAACAGCGCGAACTCGACTTGCCGCAGGGTCTGCAATCCGCTCTGGAAGTTTTTCGCGGCGAGCATCTTGTCGAACAGGTCGCGCGGCAGCGGCTCGCTGGTGTCGACGTGGGCGGTCAGTCGGCGCACCACGTCCCATTCCCAGCAGAAGTTCTCCATGAATTGGCTGGGCAGTTCGACCGCGTCCCATTCGACGCCCGAGATGCCCGACACGCCCAGGTCGTCAACCTGCGTCAGCATGTGGTGCAGGCCGTGGCCGAATTCATGGAACAGCGTGGTCACGTCGTCGTGCGTCAGCAGCGCCGGGCGCTCGACGCCGTCGACCACGAGCGGCGAAGCGAAGTTGCACACCAGGTGCGCCACCGGCGTTTGCAGCGCGCTGCCGGCGGGCGCGTCGGGGCGTTGCCAGCGGCCGCGCACATCGTCCATCCAGGCGCCAGGGCGCTTGCCGGGACGCGCATAAGGGTCCAGGTAGAACTGGCCGACCAGTTGGCCGGCGCGCTCGATGCGGAAGAAGCGCACGCTGGGGTGCCACACCGGTGCCTCGTCCGGCCGAATCGCGACCTCGAACAGGGTCTCGATGATGCGGAACAGGCCATCGAGCACCTTGGGCTCGGTGAAGTACTGCTTCACCGCCTGGTCGCTGAAGGCGTAGCGCGCCTCCTTGAGTTTTTCGCTGACGAAGGCGAGGTCCCAGGCCTGCGGGTCGTCGAGCTTCAGGTGGTCGGCGGCGAAGCGGCGCAGTTCGTCCAGGTCGCGCTCGGCGTGCGGCCGCGCGCGGGCGGCCAGGTCGCGAAGGAACGCCAGCACCTGTTGCGGGCTGTCGGCCATCTTGGGCACCAGCGACACGTCGGCGTAGCTGGCGTGTCCGAGCAAGCGCGCTTCCTCCTGGCGCAGGGCGATCAAGTCGCGCATCACCGCGCTGTTGTCCAGCGCGGCATCGCCCAATTCGCTGGCTCGGGTGACGTGCGCGCGGTACAGGGTTTCACGCAGGTCGCGGTCGGTGCCGTATTGCATCACCGGGAAGTACACCGGAAAGTGCAGCGTCAGCTTGTGGCCGTCCTTGCCGTCGGCCTGGGCGGCCGCCCGCGTGGCCTGCTGCACATCGTCGGGCACGCCGGCCAGGCGGGCCGGGTCGACGTACAGCGCGAAGCCATCGGTGGCGTCGAGCACGTGCTCGGAAAACTTCTGTGCGAGGTCGGCCTGCTGCTCTTGCAGCGCGGCGAAGCGCTCCTTGGCCGGGCCCACCAGCTCGGCCCCCGACAGCACGAAGTCGCGCACCGCGTTGGTCAGGGCGCGGCGGCGCGCGGGTGACAAGCGGTCGGCCGCCGGGCTGTTCAGCACCGCTTTGTACTTGGCGAACAAGCGCTCGTCGGCGCCCAGGCGGGTGTGGAACTCGGTGATGCGCGGCAGGTTCTCGTTGTAAGCCGCGCGCAGTGCCGGTGTGTCGGCCACGCCGTTGAGGTGGCTGACGGCACCCCAGGCGCGGCCCAGGCGCTCGGTGGCGACGTCGAGCACCTTCGACAAGGCCTCGTAGTCGCTTGGAAAATCATCGGCGGTGACCTGTGCCAGTGCGGCGTCGGCCTGCTTGAGCAGCGCCTCCACGGCCGGCGAGACGTGTTCGGGCCGGATCTCGGCGAAGCGGGGCAGGTCGGTGGCGTCAAGCAAGGGATTGGTCATGGACTGCGCAGGAGGTGGTTCAGGGCTCAAGTGGGTTGGACGCGGGCGGCGGCCGCGCGTTCCGCGGCTTCGAGCGTGTTCATCAGCAGCATCGTGATCGTCATCGGCCCGACACCGCCTGGCACCGGCGTGATCGCCGAGGCCACCGCCGACACCCCGGCGAAATCGACATCGCCGCACAGCTTGCCCGCGGCGTCGCGGTTCATGCCCACGTCGATGACGACGGCGCCCGGTTTGACCATGTCGGCCGTCAGCACGTTTTGCTTGCCCACTGCAACGACGACGATGTCGGCCTGTCGGGTGTGGGCGCTCAGGTCGGGCGTGGCGCTGTGGCACACGGTGACCGTGGCGCTGGCCTGCAGCAAGAGCATCGCCATCGGCTTGCCCACGATGTTGCTGCGGCCAATGACCACGGCGTGCTTGCCGCGCGGGTTGCAGCCGATGGATGCCAGCATCTTCATGCAGCCGTAGGGGGTGCAGGGCTTGAAGCCGGGCTGGCCGACCATCAGGGCCCCGGCGCTCGCGACGTGAAAACCGTCGACGTCCTTGTCGGGCGAAATGGCCTCGATCACCCGCTGGTCGTCGATGTGCGACGGCAGCGGCAGTTGAACCAGGATCCCGTGCACCGTGGGGTCCTGGTTCAAGGCCTCGACGCGGGCCAGCAGCTCGGCCTCGGTCATCGTGTCCGGGTAGGCCTCCAGCACCGAGTGCAGGCCGCTGTCCTGGCAGGCCTTGACCTTGTTGCGCACATAGACCGCGCTGGCTGGGTTGCTGCCGACCACGATCACGGCGAGGCCGGGCGTGGTGCCCGCCGTGCTCAAGGCGGCGGCGCGCGCGGCCACGTCGGCGCGCAAGGTCTTGGACAGGGCATTGCCGTCGATCAGCTGGGCGGTCATGGAGGTCTCAGTTGGGGTCGAAAGCGACCGGCTCAAGAATGCAAAAGGCCGCTGTCAGCGGCCTTGATGGGGTGCGAAGTTGGCGCAAGCCAAGCCTCGGGCGGTGGGCGTTGCTCTGCGAGCGAGGAGGTCAGGCCTTGGCCTGGGCGCCCAGCGCGATCTTGAGCAGATCGGCCACGGTGTTGGCGTTCAGCTTTTCCATGATGTTGGCGCGGTGCGCCTCCACCGTCTTGATGCTGATCCCCAGGTCGTCGGCGATCTGCTTGTTCAGGCGGCCGGCGACGATGCGTTCCAGCACTTGCGCCTCGCGCGTGGTCAGCCGCGACAGCAGCGCGTCCCGGCTGGCCGCTTCCTGGTGCTGGCTGAACGACGAGCGCGCCTGGTCGAGCATGCGCTCCACCAGGCCGAGCAGCTCTTCTTCCTTGAAGGGCTTCTCGATGAAATCCATCGCGCCCTTCTTCATGGTGGTCACGGCCATCGGCACGTCGCCATGGCCGGTGATGAACACGATGGGCAGCGGACTGCGCCGTTCCATCAGGCGGTCCTGCAATTCCAGGCCGCTCATGCCGTCCATGCGGATGTCGGCAATCAGGCAAGCCACCTCGCGCGGGTCGAAACGGGACAGGAACGACTCGGACGAATCGAAGCACTTGACCCGGTAATCCTTGCCCTCCAGCAACCATTGCAGCGAATCGCGCACGGCCTCGTCATCATCGACGACGTACACGGTGCCCTTCTTCGGGATCAGGCTCATGTGGTGACAGCAGGGTTGGGGGTTGACAGCGCTTCAGCGCGGGAGGGCTCCACCGGCAGCGTGAAGGTGAAACTGCAGCCTTTGACGGCCTCGCCATTGTAGAGGTTCTGGGCTCGGATGCGCCCTTGGTGCGACTCCACGATCGTGCGGCACAGGCTCAGCCCGATGCCCAGGCCTTCGGGCTTGGTCGAGAAGAAGGCCTCGTACAAGCGGCTGGCCACGTCCCTTGGCAAACCCGGGCCCATGTCCGTGACGCTGAACTCGATCACGCCACCTTCTTCCGGCGTGTGCTTGGGCACGACGCGCAGCTCGATGTTGCGCCGCGACGGCGGCAGCTGGGCGTTGTCGATGGCCTCGGCGGCGTTCTTCAAGAGGTTCAGCAGCACCTGCTCGATCAGGATCGGGTCGACGTGCAGCGTGGGCAGCCGCTGCGCCACGTAGGTGCGGATGGCCACGTTGCGGCGGCGCAGCTCGATGCCGGCCAGCTCCACCGCGTCTTCCACGATGGTGCGCGCCTCGGTGGCCTGGCGCTGTGGTTCGCTGCGCTTCACGAAGGCGCGGATGCGGTGGATGATCTGCCCGGCCCGCTGCGCCTGGCGGGCGGTCTTGTCCAGCGCGGCGATCAGGTCGTCTTTCTGGATCGCGTCGTTGCGCACGCGCGAGATCATGCCGTTGCAATAGTTGCTGATGGCCGTCAGCGGCTGGTTCAGCTCATGGGCCACCGAAGAGGCCATCTCGCCCATCGTCATCAGGCGGCTGGTCACTTCGGCCTTTTCGGCCTGGGCGGCGGCCATGGCCTCGGCGCTGCGGCGGGCGGTGATGTCGGTGGCGATCAACATCTGGGCCAGGCGCCCGTCGGTCCATTGAAGGTAGCGTGCGCGCACGTCGAACCATTTGCGCAGCGGCTCGATGTGCACCTCGCGCGAATCGGAGCCGGCTTCGGTGATTTCCTGCGTGGGCAGGCCGCCCAGGTCGTCGACCGAGTCGTCGAACTCGCCCAACATCGACACGCCGATGTTGCCGCCGGCCATCAGCACGTGACCTTGCTCGTCCGCGCCGAACCACAAGCGGTAGGACCGGTTGGCAAACAGCAGCTCGCCCTGCTGCACCGACACCACCGACACCGCGGCGTCCAGGCCTTCGAGCACCGTCGTGAAGCGCTCATGCGAGGCCGACAGCTGGTCGCGCACGCGCTTGGCCTCGGTGATGTTGGTCATCGAGGTCATCCAGCCGCTTTGCTGGCCCTTCGGGTCAATCAGCGGCGACACGTACATGCGCGAGTCGAACACCGAGCCGTCCTTGCGCATCACCTTCACTTCGATGCCGCCGGCAGGGCTTCGCCCCTTCAGTTCCTGCTGGAGCAGCCGGCTGTTTTCTTCGTGGCGCTCCGGTGGCCAATAGGGGAAGGGCGGTCGCTTGTCGATCAGCTCCGACTCCGAGAAGCCGGTCATCGCGCAGAAGGCCGGGTTGACGTAGGTGATGCGGCCTTCCATGTCCATGGCGCGCATGCCGGTGAGCATGGAGTTTTCCATTGCGCGGCGGAAGTTGGCTTCCGACACCAGCGTGCTTTGCATTTGCAGGCGCCGGCGCATGTGCCGCCAAGTGCCCAGCAGCATCCACACGGTCAGCACGCTGAGGGCGGCGACCATCCAGAACAAGGTGTTGCTGATCAGGCCGATGGAGGTTCGGTGGCCCTGGCCCTGCAGCGACACGCCGTTGCTGGCCGGCGCCAGCGGCACCTGGTGAACGATGGACGCGGGCCGCGTGGGCTCGCCGGCCACGATCATCACCGTGCTGGCCAGCACGCGGTCGCGGCCGTCGATCAGGTTGATGGTGTGCCGCTGTGACACCTCTGGCGGCACGTAAAAGCGCAGCAGGTTCTCCACCGAGTACTCGGCAATCAGCGAGCCCACGAAGACGCTGCGGTCGATCAGCGGCACATGGACCTGCAGCACGGTCGTGCCCGACGGGGTCTGGAAAGGTTCGGAGTAGACCGGCTGGCGCAAGCCGCGGGTGGCGAGGAACGCCAGCTCGGGTGGCGATTGCGTGTTGACCCGCGGGAGGGAGGCGTCGAGGTCGTCGGCCACCGTCATGGGGTCCGACTGGAAGCCCACTGCGGCGTAGGCGCCTTGGCGCTCGCGTCCAGCGTTGATCCAAAGCAAGCTGACGATCTCGGGCCGTTCGCGGGTGAAGCTGGCCGCCTGGGCGCTGAAGTCGTCTTTGTCGATGGCACGGGTGACCAGTTCGCGGGCGATGCGGAACAGCTGCTCCTGGTTTTCGATCAGCCGCAGACGCACCTGCTGTTGCGCCACCTCGGTGTCGCGCTTCACCGATTCCTGTTCCCGCTCGAATTCCTCGTTGCGCAGGTACCAGAACGCGGAAATGATGGCCGCCAGGAACAGCAGCACCGACACCAGCGGTCCCAGCGTGGCAAAGCGGTCTTGTTGCGCCGGTGACTGCTTGCGCCACCAGCGTCCGACCAGGCGCTTGACGGTGCTGGGCCGCTCGCGGTGGGTGGGCGGCGGGCTGAGGTTTCGCATGGGCCGATTATCGCGGCGGCGGTCCGGCGCCGGCGGGCGGCCAATCGGCCGAAGGCGAGGTTCGTAGAATCCACAATATGAAACGCTGTAGCGCTATTTGAAAATTCAATGGGTTGTGGGACACTCCCGCCCGACCCGATTCCACCCCACAGGAGACAACATGTCCGCCATGCCTGAGTCGTCGAAATCCTTCCTCGGTGCCGCTGCCAACGACGCAGACGCCCAAGAGACGCGGGAGTGGCTGGACGCCCTGTCCGCCGTCATCGCAGCCGAAGGTCCCGACCGCGCGCACTTTCTGCTCGACCAGCTGATCGACGAGGCGCGCCACGCCGGCATCGACCTGCCGTTCTCGGCCAACACCGCCTACATCAACACCATCGCGCCCGACCAGGAAGAGCGCAGCCCGGGCAACCTCGAACTCGAGGGCCGGCTGCGCGCCTACATGCGCTGGAACGCGATGGCGATGGTCGTCAAGGCCAACCGCCTGGACCCGGCCGACGGCGGCGACCTGGGCGGCCACATCAGCTCGTTCCAGAGCCTGGCGCACATGTTTGCGGCCGGCTTCAACCATTTTTGGCACGGCGACAGCGAGGGCCATGGCGGCGACCTGCTGTACATCCAGGGCCACAGCGCCCCCGGCGTCTACGCCCGCGCCTTCCTGGAAGGCCGCCTGACCGAAGACCAGCTGCTGAACTTCCGCCAGGAGGTCAACGGCAAGGGCTTGTCGAGCTACCCGCACCCGAAGCTGATGCCGGAGTTCTGGCAGTTCCCGACCGTCAGCATGGGCCTGGGCCCGCTGATGGCGATCTACCAGGCGCGCTTCCTGAAGTACCTGCACGCCCGCGGCATCGCCGACACCAGCAAGCGCAAGGTGTGGGTGTTCTGCGGCGACGGCGAGATGGACGAGCCCGAGAGCCTGGGTGCCATCGGCCTGGCCGCGCGCGAAAAGCTGGACAACCTGATCTTCGTCGTCAATTGCAACCTGCAGCGGCTGGACGGCCCGGTGCGCGGCAACGGCAAGATCATTCAGGAGCTCGAGGGCGAGTTCCGCGGCTCGGGCTGGAACGTCATCAAGCTGCTGTGGGGCAAGGAATGGGACCCGCTGCTGGCGCGCGACAAGGACGGCGCGCTGCGCAAGATCATGCTCGACACGCTGGACGGCGACTACCAGGCTTTCAAGGCCAACGACGGCGCTTTCGTGCGCAAGAACTTCTTCGGCCGCGACCCGCGCACGCTGGAGCTGGTGGCCAAGATGAGCGACAGCGACATCTGGAACCTGCGCCGCGGCGGCCACGACGCCCAGAAGGTCTACGCTGCCTTCCACAAGGCGAACTCGCACACCGGGGAGCCGACCGTGCTGCTGGTCAAGACCGTCAAGGGCTACGGCATGGGCAAGAGCGGTGAAGGCAAGAACACCGCCCACCAGACCAAGAAGCTGACCGACGAGGACATCAAGTTCTTCCGCGACCGCTTCAACATCCCGATTCCCGACAGCGAACTGCCAAAGATCCCGTTCTACAAGCCGGCCGACGACACGCCGGAGATGAAGTACCTGCACGAGCGCCGCGCCGCGCTGGGCGGCTACCTGCCCAAGCGCCGCCCGAAGGCGGACGAGAGTTTCACCGTGCCCTCGCTGGAGACCTTCAAGGCCGTGCTCGAGCCCACCGCCGAAGGCCGCGAGATCAGCACCACCCAGGCCTATGTGCGCTTCCTGACGCAGTTGCTGCGCGACCAGGCGCTGGGCCCGCGCGTCGTGCCCATCCTGGTGGACGAGGCCCGCACCTTCGGCATGGAAGGCTTGTTCCGGCAGATCGGCATCTACAACCCCGAAGGCCAGAAGTACACGCCGGTCGACAAGGACCAGGTGATGTACTACCGCGAGGCGGAGAACGGTCAGATCCTGCAGGAGGGCATCAACGAGGCCGGGGGCATGGCGAGCTGGATCGCGGCGGCGACCTCGTACTCGACCAACAACCGCATCATGGTGCCGTTCTACATCTACTACTCGATGTTCGGCTTCCAGCGCATCGGTGACCTGGCCTGGGCGGCCGGCGACATGCAGGCGCGGGGCTTCCTGCTGGGTGGCACGTCGGGCCGCACCACGCTGAACGGTGAAGGCCTGCAGCACGAGGACGGCCACAGCCACATCCTGGCCGGCACCATCCCGAACTGCATCAGCTACGACCCGACCTTTGCGCACGAGGTGGGCGTGATCATTCACCACGGCCTCAAGCGCATGGTCGAACGCCAGGAGAACGTCTATTTCTACCTGACGCTGCTCAATGAGAACTACCCGATGCCGGGCCTGAAGGCGGGCACCGAGGAGCAGATCATCAAGGGCATGTACCTGTTGGAAGAAGGCCCGAAGAAGACCCCGCGCGTCAACCTGCTGGGCAGCGGCACCATCCTGCGCGAATCGCAGGCCGCCAAGCTGCTGCTGGAAGCGGACTGGGGTGTGGCGGCCAACGTGTGGAGCTGCCCGAGCTTCAACGAACTGGCCCGCGACGGCCAAGCCGCCGAGCGCCACAACCTGCTGCACCCGACCGCCGAGCCGGTGGTGCCGTTCGTCACCCAGCAGCTGGCGCCGCACGCCGGGCCGGTCATCGCTTCGACCGACTACATGAAGAACTACGCCGAGCAGATCCGCGCCTTCATCCCGAAGGGCCGCAGCTACAAGGTGCTGGGCACGGACGGCTTTGGCCGCAGTGATTTCCGCAGCAAGCTGCGCGAGCACTTCGAGGTGAACCGCCACTACATCGTGGTGGCCGCGTTGAAAGCCCTGGCCGACGAAGGCAGCGTCCCGACCACGCAGGTGGCCGAGGCCATCGCCAAGTACGGCATCAACGCCGACAAGATCAACCCGCTGTACGCCTGATCACCACAACGGAGACACACAACATGGCAATCGTGGAAGTGAAGGTCCCGGACATCGGTGACTTCAAGGACGTGGAGGTCATCGAGCTGCTGGTCAAGCCCGGCGACACGGTGAAGGTCGAGCAGTCGCTGCTGACGGTGGAGAGTGACAAGGCGTCGATGGAGATCCCGTCGTCGCACGCCGGGGTGGTCAAGGAGCTGAAGGTTCAGTTGGGCGACAAGGTGAATGAGGGGGTGCTGGTGCTGCTGTTGGAGGCGGAGGGGGCGGCGGCCGCGGCGCCTGCCGCGCCCGCGCCGGCCGCAGCGGCCCCCGCCACGGTGGCCGCCGCGCCGGCGGCCAGCGCGGCGATCACCCCGACCGCCGCCGACGCCGGACCCATCGCCGTCGTGGTGCCGGACATCGGTGACTTTGACGAGGTGGCCGTCATCGAGGTGATGGTCAAGGTGGGCGACACCGTCAAGGTGGAGCAGAGCCTGATCACGGTGGAGAGCGACAAGGCGTCGATGGAGATCCCGTCCTCGCACGCCGGCGTGGTCAAGGAACTGAAGGTCGCGCTGGGCGACAAGGTGGCCAAGGGCAGCGTGGTGTTGGTGCTGGAGGGGGTGGCGGGCGTGCCCGCCGTGGCCGCCCCTGCCGCGTCGGTCGTTCCCGCGCCAGCGCCCGCTGCGGTTGCAGCCCCTGTCGCATCGGCAGCCCCCGCGCCGGCGGCGTCAGCCGCGCCCTCGTCGCCCGTGGTCCCCGTGCCGGCGCACGACCCCACCGCGGCCCAGGGTGCGCTGCCACACGCGTCGCCGACCATCCGCAAGTTGGCGCGCGAGCTGGGTGTGCCGCTCGCCGAGGTCAAGGGCACCGGGCCGAAGGGGCGCATCACCCAGGCCGACGTGTCCGGTTTCGTCAAGTCGGTGATGGCCGGCGACCAGCGCACCGCCGCGCAAGTGGCCAAGGCCCCGGCCGCCGCGTCAGCGAGCGGCGCCGGTGGCAGCTTCCCCGGCCTGCTCGCCTGGCCGCAGGTGGACTTCACCAAGTTCGGCGCCATCGAGCGCAAGGAGTTGGGCCGCATCAAGAAGATCAGCGGTGCCAACCTCCACCGCAACTGGGTGGTCATCCCCCACGTCACCAACCACGACGACGCGGACATCACCGAGCTCGAAGCCTTCCGGATTCAGCTGAACAAGGAAAACGAAAAGAGCGGCATCAAGGTGACGATGCTGGCTTTTCTGATCAAGGCGTCGGTCGCGGCGCTGAAGAAGTTCCCCGAGTTCAACAGCTCGCTGGACGGCGACACGCTGGTGATGAAGCAGTACTTCCACATCGGCTTCGCGGCAGACACGCCCAATGGCCTGATGGTCCCGGTCATCAAGGACGCCGACAAGAAGGGGATCTTCCAGATCAGCCAGGAAATGGGCGAGCTGGCCAAGAAGGCCCGCGACGGCAAGCTCAGCCCGGCGGAGATGAGCGGCGGGTGCTTCTCGATCAGCTCGCTGGGCGGCATCGGCGGGCGTTACTTCACGCCGATCATCAACGCCCCCGAGGTGTCGATCCTTGGCGTGTGCAAGAGCAGCACCGAGCCGCGCTGGGACGGTAAGGCCTTCGTGCCGCGCCTGATCCTGCCGCTGTCGCTGAGCTGGGACCACCGCGTGATCGACGGCGCGGCCGCGGCGCGCTTCAACGCCTACCTGGGTCAGATCCTGGCCGACTTCCGCCGCGTGCTGCTGTAAAGGGGACACCAACATGGCCATCATCGACATCAAGGTTCCCGACATCGGCGACTTCAAGGACGTCGCCGTCATTGAAGTGCTGGTCAAGCCGGGCGACACCATCCGGGTTGAACAAAGCCTGATCACGGTGGAAAGCGACAAGGCGTCGATGGAAATTCCATCGTCGCACGCGGGCGTCGTCCAGTCGCTCAAGCTCAAGCTTGGCGACACGGTGAACGAAGGCACGGTGGTGCTGACGCTGGACGCGGTGGGCGACGCCACCGGCGCGGTTTCTGCGGCCACCCAGCCGCCGGCGGCCGCGGCGTCGACCGGGCTCGCCCCCGCCGTTGCCGCCGCCCAGGTGCCTGCCGCCGCCACCGCGCCGGTGGCTGCGCCACCGGCGGCCAGCCACGCCGGCGGCGCCGACCTTGAATGCGATCTGCTGGTGCTGGGTGGCGGGCCCGGCGGCTACTCGGCCGCCTTCCGCGCAGCCGACCTCGGCTTGAAGACCGTGTTGGTCGAGCGCTTCCCGACGCTCGGCGGTGTGTGCCTGAACGTGGGCTGCATCCCGTCGAAGGCCTTGCTGCACGTGGCCGCGGTGATGGACGAGGTGAAGCACTTCGACAGCCTGGGCATCAGTTTTGGCGCGCCCACCGTGGACCTGGCGAAGCTGCGCAGCCACAAGGAAAAGGTGATCGGCAAGCTGACGGGTGGCCTGGCCGCCATGGCCAAGATGCGCAAGGTCACCGTCGTCCAGGGCAGCGGCACCTTCGCCGACCCGCACCACCTGCGTGTCGAGATGACCAGCGGTGGGGTGCAAACCCTCCGGTTCAAGCAGGCCATCATCGCGGCCGGCTCCGAGGCGGTGAAGTTGCCTTTCTTGCCCAAGGACGACCCGCGCATCGTGACCTCGACCGGTGCGCTCGAGTTGCGCCAGAACCCCAAGCGCATGCTGATCGTCGGCGGCGGCATCATCGGCCTGGAGATGGGCACGGTGTACTCCACCTTGGGCGCGAGGCTCGACGTCGTGGAGATGCTGGACGGGTTGATGCAGGGCGCCGACCGCGACCTGGTCAAGGTCTGGCAAAAGATGAACGCCAAGCGCTTCGACCACGTCATGCTGAAGACCAAGACCGTGGGCGCACAGTCGACCGCCGATGGCGTGCTGGTGAGCTTCGAAGGCGAGGGCGCGCCCAAAGAGCCGCAGCTCTACGACCTGGTGCTGCAGGCGGTCGGGCGCGTGCCCAATGGCAAGCGCGTCGGCGCCGATGCCGCCGGGGTGGCCGTTGGCGACCGTGGTTTCATTCCCGTCGACATCCAGATGCGCACCAACGTGCCCCACATTTTTGCCATCGGCGACATCGTCGGCCAGCCGATGCTGGCGCACAAGGCGGTGCACGAAGGCCACGTGGCGGCCGAGGTGGCGGCGGGCGTGCAGTTGGGCGATGACAAACTGGCCCGCACGGCGTTCGACGCCCGGGTCATTCCAAGCGTCGCCTACACCGATCCCGAGGTGGCGTGGGTTGGATTGACCGAGGACGAGGCGCGTCAACGCGGCATCAAAGTCAAAAAGGGCTTGTTCCCGTGGAGCGCGTCCGGCCGCGCCATCGCCAATGGGCGCGATGAGGGCTTCACCAAACTGCTGTTCAGCGAGGACACCCACGCCATCGTTGGCGGCGGCATCGTCGGCACCCACGCCGGCGACATGATCGGCGAGGTCGCCTTGGCCATCGAGATGGGCGCCGATGGCGTCGACATCGGCAAGACGATTCACCCCCATCCCACCCTCGGCGAGAGCATCGGGTTGGCGGCAGAGGCCTACGAGGGTGTTTGCACCGACTTGCCGCCGGTCAAGCGCTGACCGCTCCGCTGCGATGCCCTGAGCGGCTTCGCCGTCCGCCATGAAAAACGCCCCGCATGCGGGGCGTTTTCACGGGTGCCGGTGGGGCTCAGACCTTGGGCTTCGTCGGCTTCTTCGGTGCCGTCTTGCGCGGGGTCGGCGGCACCTTGGGCAGCGCGCCGCCTTGCGACGGCGTCATGGCCGGCACGGCCGGGGTCATCGACGGCACCACCGGGGCGGTCGCGGCCGGGTTCGCCTTGATCATCGTGTCGGCCCGGGTGTCGAGCTCGGTGCGCTTGATCGGCGGCACATCGGGCACGAGGGCCGGGCAGCGGCCCGGGCCGTCCTCGCCAGCGCTCCAGCTGTCGCCTTCGTTGCCACCGGTGTCCGGCCGGGCCAGACCCAGCGTGCTGGTCAGTGCGTTCATCGACGCTTGCGTGCGCACATAGGCCACGCCCAGGTCGAACTGCGCGTTGGCCAGCGACCGGCGCGCCGTGTAGACCTCGTTCTCGGCGTTCAGCAGGTCCAGCAGGCTGCGCTGGCCGACGCCGGTGTCGAACTGCTGCCGGTAAGCGTCGCGTGCCTTTTCGATGGACTTGGTGTTGCGGTCCAGGTAGCCCAGTTGCTCGGTGAGCTTGCGGGTGTCGTTGTAGGCGATGGCGGCGTTCTGGCGCACGTCGCGGCAGGTCTTGTCGCGCAGGTCGGCGGCCTGGTTCACGAGGTTGGCTTGCTGGCGCACACGGGCACGGTCGGCGCCGCCGGCGAACAGGTTCCAACTCATCACCAGTTCGGCGGTGGTGTTGCGGGTTTGGTCGATGGTGCTTTCGTAGTTCTTGCCGCCGCCGCCGCGCAGACGCGCTTCAATGCGGGGCTGGTAGGCCGCTTCGCGGACCTGGGCCAGGCTGCGCGCAGCGCGCAAGGCTTCGATGCTGGCACTGACCGTGGGGCTGCGTTGGATGGCGCTGCTGGCGGCCTCCGACGCGCTGGCGGGAATGCCCTGCTGAATCAGGCCCGGGTTGGGCAACTGTGCCGGGGGCGAGTCGCCGACGATGCGCTGGTAGCGAGCGGTCACGTCGTGCAGGTTGGACAGCTCGGTGGTCATGTTCGACTCGGCCAGCGCCAAGCGGGCGTTCACCTGTTCGAAGTCCACCCCGCGGCCCACACCGGCCTGGAAACGCGACTGGATCTGCAGCGCAGCGTACTTGTGCTGCACATAGTTGTCTTCGGCCAGCTCGACCAGGCGGCGAAAGCGCGCGACGTCATAGTAGGCGCGCGCCGCTTCAAGGGCCGTTTGCTCTGTGGTGTCGATCAGCTCGAAGTAGCGGGCCACCTTGTCGTGGCCCAGGCGGGTCACGTCGCGGCTGGTGGCCAAGCCGTCCCACAGCAATTGCGACAGCGTCAGCGTGATGCCGGTGCGGTTGAAGTTGCGGGACTCGGGGATGCGGGACTTGATCGAGTCGCTCTCTCGGCCCAGCGTGGCGTCCAGGTCGAGGCGCGGCAAGAAGCCGCCGCGCACGACGTCGATCGCGTCGTTGGACGCGCGGTAAGCGTTGAAGCGCGCAGCGATCTCGGGGTTGCTTTGAATCGCCTTTTCGACCGTGGCCTTCAAGGGATCGGCCGTTTGTGCCGATGCACCGATGGCGGCGCAAAGCAGGCCGGCGGCCAATGCAATGGCAGCAAAACCGGGACGGGAAGAGGCGGCGTGGGCTTTCGGCTCAACGTGCATTTTGGTCATTTCGTTCCTGATCTCGTGGTTGTGCACAGGTCAGCGGCCGCATCGTGCACTTGCAAAACATGTGTACGCAATGTGTAGGCTGTGCAACAAGAATCGCGCCCATGTCTATGTCACCCATGGAAAAAGCTGTCGGAGTGTAGGCGCTGCCGGATTGGGCAGTCCACCCCTCATGTACGCAGTGCGCAACATTTCGGCACGTCCGCGCACTCTGCACGGTGGGCGCAGAACAACGTGGGTCAAACGGCCCATTGCATTTGTGCACTAGCGCACGGTCGCTTACGCTGAAGTCCGGAAGGTCCTCGGGTTTGGGCGCACAGCGACCACCTTTTGGGTCCTCAACCGCCGTCGCCATGAAAAAAGGGAGCCGTTGGGCTCCCTTTGTGTTGGCAAGGCCCCCCATTCAAGGGGGGGGTGTGCCTGGGCCGATTGGCCCTGCCGTCAGTCGGTGATCAGCTTGCCGTTCTTCAGCAGCGCCGCGATCACGTCCGCCTCGGTCGAGTTGGTGGTCAGGCCCAGTTGCGGCGCGCGCAGGTCCACGCCGGTCAAGGTGATGTGCTGGTCTTCGGCGGTCGCCGAGTAGGTGCCACCGGTGAACCCGCCCGAGGTGCTGATGCGGATCTCGGTGTTGCCGTTCTCGAAGGTGATGTCGAGGTAGTTGGCCAGGTTGCCCGCGGTGTTGCCCGCGCCCTTGGCTTCGCCGGCCAGCAGGTCGCGCAGGTCCAGCACGTCACCGCCTTGCGTGGCTGGTGCCACGTTGAAGTCGGTGATGGTGTCGACCGCGCGGCCAGCGCCCGGGGTGCCCTGGTCTGCGAAGCGCCAGGCGAAGACGTCCGACCCGGCGCCGCCGGTCAGGGTGTCGTTGCCCGGGCCGCCATACAACCGGTCGTCGCCCGCGCCACCGTTCAGGATGTCGTTGCCAGCGCCGCCCGACAGCCGGTCCGCGCCATCGCCACCGTTGAGCTGGTCGGCACCAATGCCACCGAACAGCTGGTCGTTGCCGGCCAAACCGTTCAGCGTGTCGTTGCCGTCGTTGCCGTAGACAACGTCCGCCAACGCCGTGCCGCCCAGCACGTTGGCGTTCGCGTCGCCGCTGATCGGATTGGACGGCTCGCCCACTTGGACCGTCAGCGTTGCAGCGCTCGGCGCCAGGTCGCCGTCGCGGTCGGCCAGCTGGAACACCAGGTTCTCGGCGCCCAGACGGGCCGGTGCGTCGAAGGTGTACGAGCCGTTGTTCATGTCGATGACGAACTTGCCCCCGGTGGTGGCCGTGTTCGAGATCGTCAGGATGCCGGTGGCCGCATCGAAGGTGTAGGCCGATGCGGCGCCACCCACGCTCAGCGTGCCACCCGTGGCGATCAACGACTTGGTGAAGGTGTACACCGCGCCGTCCAGCGTCACCGATGCGACGTTGATGCCCCCGTCGGCGCCCGCGGCCGTGCCGGCCAGGTTGCCCACCAGGCTGCCGCTGACCGGGGCCGGCACCGTGCCGGCCAGGACCGCGTCCAGCTGGTTCAGGTCGGTCACCACGATGCTGGCGCGGTTCTCGGCGGACTGGCCGTCGTAGGCGACCGGGTTCAGGGCCGCGGCGTTGACCCCGGTGCCCAGGCCCAACGCATACGACTGAACGTTGTTGGCCACCAGGAAGTTGCTCCAGGTGGTTTCCTCGTTGACCTGGATGCCGACGTCGCCGGCCGTGCTGTTGACCGTGCCCGTCAGCTCCGAGGTCGTGCCGTTGCCACGGTTCGGGTTGCCGTCGGACAGGAAGTAAGACACGTTGACCCCACCAGCGATCTTGCCGGTGGTGTTGAACGCCGCAATCGCGTCGCCCAGCGCCTCGTCGTAGTTCGTGTTGCCCGCCGGTGCGGTGGTGCGCAGCGTGTTCAGCAGCGTGGTCAGCGCGTCACGCTGCGTCGGGTTGCTGAGGTTCAGCCACACATCGCCGCGCGGGGTGGCCGTGTCCGAGAAGGTGACCAGCCGCACGCTGACGTCGCCCAGTGCGTCGTACCGGTTGATCAGCTTGGTGATTGAGTCGACGGCCGCCTGCAGGCGGGTGAAGGTGCCGCCGGCCGGGTTGGCAATGCCCGAGGAATCGTTCATCGACCCGGAGGTGTCGAGCACGATCATCAGATTGGTGTTCTGCAGCGCCGAGGTCTGGCCTTCCTGGTTGGCGATCTGGCCCGGGCGGTCGTCTTGCACTTCCACGCGCAGCCGGCCATTGCCGGTCAGCGTGCCGTCGCTGGCCACGGCGGTGAAGTCGATCGCCAGCTTCTGGTCGGCCGGGCCGCCCGCCGGGTGGTCGATCGCACCTTGCAGCGTGAAGGTGTAAGCCCCGCTGTTGTTGATGGTGATGGTGGCCACCGGTGCGCCGTTGGCCGTGCCGGTCAGGGTCTGGCCGTTGTTGCTCGACACCCAGGTCACCTGCACCCCACCGCTGGTGATGGCGGTGGTCGGTGCGCCCAAGGTCCAGCCCACCACCGTGCCGTTGTCGGTCGCGGTCATGGTGCCGCTGTAGGCCTCGGTCGTGGCGTTGGAATCGGTGCCAGTGCTCAGCGCGCTTTCAAAGGCAACCCCCACCACCGGCTGGCTCACCTCCGGCGGCGTGTTGACCGTGCGGGTGATGGTCACGCTGGACGCCGTGGTGTCGCCGTCGAAGTCGCTCAGCACGAAGTTGAGTCGGTCGTTGGTCGTCACCGTCGGCGGCGTCAGCGGGCGCACGTAGGTGTAAGTGCCCGCGTCCAGGTCGACGATGTAGCGGCCACCGGCGTTCGTCGTGATCGTCAGCGTCTGCGTGCTGGCGTCGAAGGTGCTGCGGTTGGTGCCGGTCACCGTCACGGCGTTGGCGCCGCCGGTCTTGAAGTTGTACGCGTAGGTCGTGCCGTCAATGGACACTTCCTTCACGAACAGGCCGTCCGCACCGGGGTTGCCCGCGGTCAGCGCGTTGGCGAACAGGCTGCCATTGATGTTCGGCAGCGTGGCACCGAGCACGGAATCCAGCTGGTTCAGGTCGGTGACCACGATGCCGTTGGTGTTGGTGCCGGCACCGCGGCCGTCGTACGCCACCGGATTCAGGAAGTTGGCCGTCACACCCGCGCCCAGGCCCAGCGCGTAGGCTTGAACGTCCTGGTTGTTCAGGAAGGTGGTCCACAGCGCTTCTTCATTGGCCTGGATGCCCACGTCGGCGCCGGTCTGGTCACGGCCATTGCCGTTGGTGGCCGGGGTCCCCGGGCTGTCTGGCGTGGTGGTGTTGTTGCGGTTCGGCACCAGCTGATCGACCGAGCCCGAGCCGTAGGTCGGGTTGCCGTCGGACAGGAAGTACGCCACGTTGCTGACGTTCGGCGCCGCGGCCAGCTTGCCGGTGTTGCCATACGCGGTGATGGCGTCGGCCAGCGCCTCGTCGTAGTTGGTGCCACCGCTTGGGCCAGCGGCGAGGATGGCATCGAGCTGGTTCTTGGCCGTCGTCACGTTGGTCCATACCTCACCCTGCGCTGCCGCATTGGTGCTGAAGGTGACCAGGCGGACACGCACTTCGCCCAGGGCGTCGTACTTGTCGAGCAGGGTCTTGATCGACTGCACGGCGGCTTGCAGGCGGGTGAAGGTGCCACCGGCCGGGTTGGCGATCCCCGACGAATCGTTCATCGACCCGGAGATGTCCAGCACGAACATCAGGTTGGAGTCGGCGTTGAAATTGTCGACGACCGTCTGCGGCTGGGCGGCGCCCGGGGCGTCGTCCTCGATGTTGATGGCGAGCGTGCCATCACCGGCCACCGTGCCCGCCGACGAGATCGCATTCGCCTTGAAGTTCAAGGTGAAGGTGTCTTCGACGTTGATCGTCGGGTGGTCGATCGGCTGCTTCAGCGTGAAGGTGTAGCTGCCGCTGTCGTTGATGCTCAGCGTGGCCACCTCCGTGGCGCCGGCCGTGCCGATCAGCGACTTGCCGTTCGCAGACAGTGTCCACGACACCGCCACGCCCTTGGAGGTCAGCGCCTCGGGCGGTGCGGCCAGCGTCCAACCGGTGATCGTGGTGTCGGGGTCAGCGGCGGTCATCTGGCCGGTGACGACCGTGGCGTTGGTGGTGTCGCCCGGTTGCGGCGTCTGGTCGGGGTTGCCGCCCGGCAGGCCTTCTTCGGACACGTTGCGGCCCTCGCCGCTCTGCGTCACGACCGCGCGGTCGTCGCGCCCGGTGATGTTGATGTCCAGCGTGGCGGTGGAGGTGCTGCCGTCGACGTCACGCACGGTGTACGCAAAGCGCTCTTGCACCTGCTGGCCTTCGGCCAGGCCCTGGACCAGCGGGCTCGCGTTGTTCAGCACGTAGCTGTACGAGCCGTCGGCGCGCAGGGTCAGCGTGCCGTAGGTGCCCAGCGTGGTGCTGTCCACCGTGCCGGCTTCGCCGGCGGCCGTGGCGACAGCGCTGACCGTCGGGCGGCCATCGGCCCCGAAGGTGTCGGCGCCAGCGCCGGCCGTGCCCGTGACGACGTTGCCCACCACGGCCGTGGTCGAGTCCTCAACGGTGCTGTTGACGTCGGCCACCGCGGTGGGGCCGGTGTCGCGGATGCGGATGTCGAGGGTGTCGCTGACCGTCTTGTTGTTCAGGTCGATCACCAAGACCGGCACCACGTCGGTGATGCCGCCCGGCGCGTTTTGCGCCGGCGCGGTGTAGCTGTAGCTGAACGTGCCCCCGACCGGCGCGCCGATCGTCGACGCCGCTGGGGCGTACCCGGTCAGCAGCAGCGTGCCTTCACCGGTGTTGATCGAAATCGGCGTGGCCCCAGGGGCAGCCAGCGCGGTCAGCTGGGCCGCCGTCACGGCGACGCCGCCGATGGTGATGGAGCCCACCCCATCCGGTGCCGACACCGTGAAGTTGCCCGTGACCGGCGTGATCGCCGCCTCGGTGATGATGTTGTCGAAGCCGTCGGCACCCGGCGGGATCACGACCGTCGGGTCGCCCTCGTTGCGCCCGGTGATGGTGATGTTCAGCGTCGTGGTGGACTCGTCGCCGTCGGCGTCGCGCAGGGTGTAGGTGAAGCTGTCCGTCAGGCTTTGGCCGTCGCGCAGCGCCTGCACGGCGGGCAGCGCGTTGTTCAGCACGTAGCTGTAGCTGCCGTTGGCGTTGAGCGTCAAGGTGCCGTAGGTGCCTGGCGTGCCGCCGTCCACCGTGCCAGCGGGTGCGCCGGCCGGGGTCGGACGAACCGCGAACACCGAGGTCGCGTCGGCACCCAGGGTGTCGGCGCCGCCCGCGCCGGTCACGACGTTGCCCGTCACCGGGGTGGTCGTGTCTTCGGTCGTGGTGGCGGTGTCGGGGCGGGCCGTCGGGGCAGTGTCGAGGATGCGGATGTCGATCGAGTCCGTGGCCGTCTTGCCCGTCGCGTCCAGCACCGCCACCGCAATGGCGTCGGTGTTGCCGTCCGCCGCGTTCTGGGCCGGTGCGGTGTAGCTGTAGCGCAGCGTGCCGCCCACCGGCAGGCCGGTGCTCGACGGTGCGGCCGTGAAGCCGTTCAAGCTCAGCGTGCCTTCACCGGTGTTGATGACGACCGAGGCAGCGCCTGGCTGGGCCAGGGCCGTCAGTTGCGCGGCCGTCAGGGTCACGCCACCGATGGTCACCGAGGTCAGACCGTCCGGTGCACCGATGCTGAAGTTGCCCGTGACCGGCGTGCTGGCCGCTTCGACGATGGTGTTGTCGAAACCACCGGCGCCCGGCGGGATGTCGATGGTCGGGCCGCCTTCGTTGCGGCCGTTGATGGTCACGGTGAGGGTGGTTGACGACAGGTCGCCATCGGCATCGCGCAGCGTGTAGGTGAAGGTGTCGGTCAGGGTCTGACCGTCCAGCAGGGCCTGCACCGCGGGCAGCGCGTTGTTCAGCGCGTAGCTGTAGGTGCCGTTGGCGTTCAGGGTCAGGGTGCCGTAGGCGCCCTGGGTCTCGCCGTTCACCGCACCGGCTGGGGCACCTGCCACGTTCGAACGCACCGCGTCCACGGCGGTGGCGTCGGCACCGATGGTGTCCGTGCCCACGCCAGCGCTGCCGGTGATCACATTGCCGCTGGCGGGCGTGGTGGCGTCTTCGGTGATGCTGCTGAGGTCGGCCACCGCGGTCGGCGCGGTGTCCAGGATGCGGATGTCGACCGAGTCGGTGTCCGTCTTGCCTGTCACGTCCAGCACGCTCACGGCGATGGCGTCGGTGTTGCCGTCGCCTGCGTTCTGGGCCGGCGCCAAGTAGCTGTAGCGCACGGTGCCGCCGATGGGCGCACCCACCGTCGACGTGGCCGGCGTGAAGCCGGTCAAGGTCAGCGTGCCTTCACCCGTGTTGATCACGATCGGGGTGGCGCCCGGTGCGGCCAGCGCCGTCAGCTGGGCGGCCGTCAGCGTGGTGCCGCCAATGGTGGCCGACACGATGCCGTCCGGTGCCACGACCGAGAAGCTGCCGGTCACCGGCGTGGTGGCGCCTTCGGTGATGGTGTTGTCGAAACCGCCCGCACCTGGGGGCACGTTGATGTCCGGCGGGCCTTCGCTGCGGCCGGCGATGTTGATGGTCAGCGTGGCGGTCGAGGTCAGCGCACCGTCGCTCACCGTGTAGGTGAACACGTCCGCGACGGTCTGGCCTTCAAGCAAGGATTGGGCGTTGGCGCCCGGCGTGTAGGTGTAGCTGCCGTCCGCGGCCAGCGTCAGGGTGCCCCAGGCGCCGACGATCGGCGTGCCCGCGGCCACCGGCGGCGCATTGCCCACGGTGACGTTGGCCACCGTGAGGTTGTCGCCGTCGACGTCGGTGTCGCGGCTGGCGGCGTTGCCGCCGCTCAGGATCACGCCGTTGGCGGCAGTGACCGTGGTCGTGCCGGCGTCCTCGTTGGTCGACAGGGTGTCTGGGCGCGCCACCGGGGCGTCGTTGACCCCGGCGACCTCGATGCTGACGGTGGCGGTGTCGGAGCCGCCGCGGCCGTCGGAGATGGTGTAGTCGAAGGTTTGGGTGCCGTTGTAGTTGGCGTTGGGGACGAAGCGAAGCTGGGTGGTGCCTGGGACGTCGCCCGGGACCATCTGGATGGTGCCGTTGGCCAGCGCGATGGGGGCATCGCCGAGCTTGATGGCGGTGCCGTTGATGGCGGTGATGGTCAGCGGGTCGCCGTCGACGTCGATGTCGTTGGACAGGGGGTTGAAGCTGACGGGGCTGTCCTCGACGGCGCGCACCAGGTCATTGCGGGCGTCAGGCGGGTCGTTGACGTTGTCGACGACGATGTTGACGCTGGCGGTGTCGGTGGTGGTGCCGTCGGAGACGGTGTAGTCGAACTTGACCGGGCCGTTGAACAGCGCCACCGGGGTGAAGGTGAGCTGGCCGTTGGGCTCGAGGGTGACGGTGCCGATCTTGTTGGGCGTGGGGGCGGTGTCGAACAGGTCGACGCCGGCGTTCAGGCTGATGGGCTGGCCGTTGACCTGGGTGATGGTCAGCGGGTCGCCGTCGACGTCGGAGTCGTTGGCCAGGACATTGACGGTGACGGGCACGCCCTCGCGGGTGGAGCCGGAGTCGTCGAGGGCGACCGGGCCGTCGTTGACGCCGGTGACGGTGACGGTGAGGGTGGAGGTGGAGGTCAGGCCACCGTCGGTGACGGTGTAGGAGAAGCGGTCGACCTGGCTCTCGCCATCGTCCAGGGCCTGGGCGGCGGCGTTGGGCTGGTAGCGGTAGCTGCCGTCGGTGTTCAGCGTCAGCGTGCCCCAGGCGCCGGCCAGGGGTTGGCCGGCGGTGGCGGAGACGACGTTGCCGTTCAGGGTGATGGAGAACGTGGTCACGCTCAGCGTGTTGCCGTCCTGGTCGGTGTCGGCCGAGCCCGGGGTGCGGCCGGCGATGACGCCCTCGGAGGCGGCGCGCACGAGCGCGGTGTCCTCGTTGGTGGTGTCGACGTCGGGGTTGGCCACCGGGGCGTCGTTGACGCCACCCACATTGACCGTGACCGTGGTGGACGACTTGGCGCCCGAGGGGTCGGTGACGGTGTAGTTGAAGGTGGTGGTGCCGTTGAAGTTGTCGGCCGGGGTGAAGGTGAAGGTGCCGTCGGGGTTGAGGGCGACGGAGCCCGAGGCGGCGGGGGGCTGGGTGAAGCTGTCGATGCGCAGCACGTCGCCGTCGACGTCGGTGTCGTTGCGCAGGACGGTGATGACGACCGGCTGGTCTTCCTGGGTGGTGACGTTGTCGGGGTTGGCGACGGGGGCGTCATTGACCGGGGTGACCTGCACCGAGACGTTGGCGTTGACCGGGGTCAGGCCGTCGGAGACGGTGTAGGTGAAGTTGGCCGGGCCGTTGTAGTTGGCCACCGGGGTGAACAGCAGCTGGGGGCGGCCGTCGATGGTGGCGAG
>CALRPU020000025.1:0-80999 GCA_943370175.1 Hydrogenophaga intermedia
CGCCAAGGGCCGCGCAGCCGCCCCACGGCCCGCACCGGGGAGCAAACCGCCATAGGCTGAACGGCTCAGTTCTCAGTAGACTTCGCCGCCATGCCCGCCCGCCACGCGCCCCGCACGGACCCTGCCCTCACCACGCACCGCGCGTGCCGGCACCGCGCCGGCGGGCCCAGGCCCACGCAGCAGGACCGGCGATGACCGGCGGGCGCTCATGACGACGGGACGCTGGCTGGGGTCGGTCTCCTTCCGCACCAAGTTCCTGCTGTTCGGCCTGCTGCTGGCCGGGCCGCTGGCGGTGGCCGCCGGGTTTGCGTTGGCGACGTTCGGCGCGCAGGTGACGGCGGCGCAGAAACGCACCGACGCGCTGCAGCGCGGCAAGCTGGTGCGGGCGCTGCTGGTCACGGTGGCGCGGCACCGCGGCCTGTCCACCACGCTGCTGGCCGGCGACGAGTCGCAAAGCAGCCAGCTCGTCCGCACGCAGCAGCAGCTGCTGGCGGAGCTGGCCGCCTTCCAGACTGGATTTGCCAGCGCCCCGTGGGCGGCCGCCGGCCCCCCCGATCTGAACGCGCTGGGCGAGGAACTGCGGGCGCTGACGCGCCTGTCGGAGAGCCGGTCGGAGCAGGCCAACTTCATGCGCCACACCGCGGTGGCCGAGGCCCTGCTGTCCACCTCGCGCCGAATCGGCGGCATGTTCGGCGTGGAGCCGCAAGACGCCGGGCCTTACGCCCTGACGTACGTGGAACTGCCCACGCTGGTCGAAGCGCTGGGACGCCAGCGGGGCTGGGGCAGCGCGGTGCTGGCCCAGGCCCGCTTCGACAACGAATCCTTGAACCAGTACCTGCTGTACGCGGGCGGGGTGCAGCAGGTGCTGCGGTCGGTCGAATCCGACGTGGCGGGCATCGCGGCACTGGACGCCGCACTCGCCACCCCGGGCAACCCGAACGCGCTGCGCAACGCGCTGGCCGCAGCAGCCGCGTTCATGCACCGCTCGATGGCGCAGCTGGAGCGCCGCGATGTGGGCGACGCGGTGGCCAGTGAGCACTTCGAGGACGGCACCCAGGCGATCGACACCCTGGCCACCGCCAACGACCGCACGATGGCCGTGCTGGAGTCGCACGCGCAGGCCGAAATGGCAGCCGCCCGGCAGCGACGCAACGCCTCGCTCGGCTTCCTGCTGGTGCTCACCCTGGCGCTGGGCTGGGTCTACCGCGCCTTCCTGCGCTCGACGGTGGATCGGCTGCGCATGCTGGAGCATTCGTCGCAGCGCCTCGCCGATGGCGACTTCGACGCCGCCATCGCGGTCGACGGGCGCGACGAGATCGCGCGCCTCGCCCAGGCGCTGGACGCCATGCGGGCCCAATTGCGCGACGCCGTGACCGACCGTGCCAATGCCCTGGCGGCCCAGCAGGCCGACCGCGACAAGACCGAGTTCCTGGCCCGCTGGAGCCACGACCTGCGCACGCCGCTGAACGCCATCATCGGCTTCGGCCAGATCCTCGACGAGCGCACGCCCGACCCCCTCACCGCCGCGCAGCGCAGCGACCTGCAGCACATTCGCCGCGCGGCCGCGCACATGCTCGACCTGGTCAACGACGTGCTGCAGATGGCCAGCGCGCCGACGGTGCCCGCGCCCACCCCAGCCACGCCGGTGGAAATCGCCCCGGTGGTCGAGGACGCCGTGGCCATGGTGATGCCGGCGGCGCGCAGCGCGGGCGTGAGCCTGACCATCCACCACGTCGATTCGGCGTGGACCGCCGCCTGGGTGCAGGGCGACCGCACCCGGCTGCTGCAACTGCTGTCCAACGTGCTCAGCAACGCCGTCAAGTTCAACCGGCGCGGCGGGCGCGTCGACCTGCTGACGCTGGCCGAGCCCGCCGGCCACGACGACGCCGGCCGCATCACTGTGAGCGTCATTGACTCGGGCATCGGCATGAGCCCGGCCCAGCTGGAGCGGCTGTTCATGCCCTACGAACGGCTGGGCGCCGACGCGCTGGGCATTCCCGGCACCGGGCTGGGTTTGTCCAACGCCCGCCAGCTGCTGCAGGCCATGGGCGGGCGCATCGAGGTCACCAGCCTGCCCGGCGAGGGCAGCCGCTTTGACCTGAGCCTGCTGCGCGCCGCGCCGCCCACGGGGGTCGCCGGCGCGGTGCGGCCGGCGCAGCACCGGCCCACCGAGCCGCCGCTGCGCGGGCGGCTCGCCTACGTCGAGGACGAGCCGGTCAACGCGCTGGTGATGCAGGCGCTGCTGCGCACGCACACCGAGCTGATCATCACCGTCTTCGACAGCGGCAGCGCCGCCCTGGCCGCCGCGGCCACCCAGCGCTTCGACCTGTGGCTGCTGGACCGGAACCTGCCGGACATCGACGGCATCGCGCTGTACCAACGGCTGGCGCACAGCCCGCCCACGCGCAGCGCGGCGCTGCGCGCGGTCATCGTGTCGGCCGACGCCACGCCGGCCGCCTGCGACCAGGCGCTGGCGGCCGGTTGCCTGGCCTACTGGGTCAAGCCGCTCGAACGCGAGCGCCTGGTGGCCGACCTGCGGGCCCTGCTTGGCAGCGACTGAACACGCTCACCTTGGCGTCGGCGTCGGCGTCGGCAGGCGGTAGCGCAGGTTGTCGAAGGCCAGGTGGTTCCAGTCCTTGCCGTTGCCGTCGAAGGCGATGGCCACCATGTCCACCAAGCCGGCGTAATCGGGCCGCAGCAGCGTGGGCGCCCCGGTGAATCGCATGCGGCCGCCCTTCTTGGCCGTGACGCCGTTGTAGACCGTCTGACCGCGGTAATACAGGACGAAGTAGAAGTCGCCGGTGGCGTCGAGGCCGCGGCGGCTGAAGTAGTCGGCGCCGTCGAAGTAGAAGGGCGCGCCGTCCATCCGGCGGATCAGGGTCGACGAACTGGCGCCCAACGCAACATGCACCGCCATCGGCGTGGCCGCATTCGCCATGGCGTGATAGCGGTCGCCCCACTCGAAGCCCTTGTAGCCGTCGACCAGCTGGACGCCGGCGCCGCCCAGGGGGCCCAAGTCGTCGAAAGTGATCACGCTGGCCTGGGCCAGGGCGCCGGCGCCCGAGGACACCAACGCCAGGGTGGCGGCGAAACGGGCAAGGGCGCGAAGGCCAGTCGAACAGTGCATGGGGGATCCTTGAGGTGACGGGTCGCCGCGGGGGTCAGCGGCGTGATGGCCCACAGAGCCCGCGCGCCCGCCCCCTGATACGCCGCGCCAAGGGCCGAACGCGGCTCAGGGATGGGCCGTTCCGCCCATGTGCGCTGCATGACCCTGGGCGCCCGGTGGGCCGGTCAGCCACGCCGGGCTGGGCCAATGACCCGGCAACCTGGACTGCGTCCTGACGACCCCGCGCAGACATGACGCAAAATTCGGGGCCCATGCGCACCACCGCCCCGCCCCATCGGTCACCCCGCGAGCCCCGTGGCGCCCGCGGCGTGGTGGCGACCGCGCACGGTTTGCTGATGGGCATGGCGCTGATCGCCTTGGTCATGCTGTCGTGCTGGCTGCCGGCCAGCAGCGCCCTGCCGCCCGACGCCCGGGCGCTGGACGGCATCAGCACCGCGTCCGCCCAACCCGGCGCGGCGGTGGCGAGCCTGGCGCGCGACCTCAACGAACACCTGGACGGCGCCGCAGCGCCCCACCACGCGCCCTTGCCCCTGCACCCACCGGTCGAAGGCGGCGAGGTGTTGCTGCAGCTGGACGACGCCCAGGGCAGCGAAGGGCTGCAGCAGCCGCCCGCACCGCAGGCCCACGGCGCCACCGATGGGCGCCGCCGGCTGCCGCCGGCCGCCGACTTCACCTCCGCGCACCCGCTGCGCGCCGACCGACCGCCGACCGCCTGAGCGCCCGACGCCCCGCCCCGCGGGGCCCTCAGGCCGGCGCGCCGCCGGGCCCACCCACGGGCTCGGGCGGCCGCGCCCTGCTCACACCGGCTCGGAGATTCACTTGCAGACCTTCCAACCCCAGGGCTGGCGCATCGACGCGCTGACCTCGCCCGCCAAAGCCCGCATGCAGGGCATTCCCGACGAAGTGCGCCGCGTGCGCTTTCCCTTCCGCCTGCTGCGCTACTGGTTCATGCACGAAATGCTGGCCGCGGAAGCCGCCCGCCGTGGCCAGCCGCTGGACGTGGCCGAGGTGGGCATCGACGCCGGCCAGATGCTGGCCTTCAGCCGGCAGACCCAGGCCTGGCGCGGCGAGGCGATGCCCTGGCGCCTCTGGCACGGCATCGATTGCAACCCGCCCAACGACGCGCTGCGCGCGCTGGGCTACGACGCGCTGACCCAGCTGGACCTGGAAGACGCGCGGGCCATGGCCGCCCAACCCAGCGCGCAGCACGACGCGGTGGTGCTGCTGCACGTGCTGGAACACCTTCATGACCCCGAGCGCGCGCTGGTGGACATCGCCCGCTGGCTGAAGCCCGGCGGCGTGATCCTGGCCGGCACCCCGGCCACGCCGGAATTTGCCCGCACCTGGTGGCAGGCGCGCCTGCGGGCCCGGGCGCGGCCGCGCGGGCACGTGACGGTGGTGTCGCCCGACCTGGTGCAGCGCTGGGGTCAATCGCTGGGCCTGCAGACCGAGCTGCTCAGCGGCGCGTTCTTCATGCGCAAGAAGGGCTTTGCGTTGGAAAACCAGGCCTGGTGGCTGCGCGCCAACCTGGCCTTCGGCGCGCGCTTCCCGGGCTGGCCCGGCGAGGTGTATTGGGCCTGGCGCAAGCCAATGGCCTGACGGCCAAGGCGCCGCGTGGTGCCGTGCGGCGGCACCGGCGGGCTCAATCGTCGGCCCGCTCGAAGGGGTAGCGCACGCCCACGCTGCGGCGCAAGGCGTCCAGCCAGCCCAGCGCGGCCAGGGACTCGTCGAGCGGGCACCGCGGGCTTTCCACCAAACCAGCGCGAACACAGCGCACCACCTCCTCGACCTCGCCCTCGAAGCCATTGATTCGGTGCGGTGTGGTCGCCACCGCCACCGCCGCGCCCGGCCGGTGCAACCGCGCCTCGGTGGCCTGCCAGAACGGGCCCGGCAGGTGGATGTGCCCGTGCTCGCCGTGCACGAGCAAACCGTTGTGGGCCGGGGCGTCGATGCCGCAGACGAACTGCGACACGAGGCCGTCCGGGCGCGCCGCTGCGCCGGCCGGGCCGCCGCGGTCGAAGCCGAAGCCGAAGCCGAAGCCGTGACCGTGACCGTCGCCATCGAACACCAGGCTGGCGCTGACGCGCTGGTCGACGCCGGTGGGCGCGATCACGGCGTCCGCGTGAAGGCGGGTCGGCGCCGGGCAGTGGCCCCACGCCGCCTGCAGCACCAGCCGGGTCGCCACCACGCTGTACAGGCCGATGTCCAGCAGCGCGCCGCCGGCCAGGGCCGGGTCGTACCAACGGCTGGCGGGGTCGAAGGGCGCGTGGAAGCCAATGGTCGACCGCAGCCCGCGCAATGCCCCGATGCGGCCCTGGCGCAGCCAGGCTTGCAGCTGGTCGACGGCCGGCAGAAATCGCGTCCACACCGCCTCCATCAGGAACACCCCACGCTGCCGAGCGAGCGCCACCAGCGGCTCGGCCAGGGCGCGGCTGGGCACCAGCGGCTTCTCGCACAGCACCGGCTTGCCCGCCAACAGGCAGGCGCGGATGGCCTCGCCGTGGTGGCTGTGCGGGGTGGCGATGTAGACGGCGTCGACGGCCGGGTCGCCCAGCAGCGCGTCGAGGGTGGCGGCCACCTGCACCGGGGGCACCCCGTCGCGCGACCACTGCGCCGCGAAGGCGGCGGCCCGCCCGGGGTCGCGGCCGTGCACCGCATGCAGGCGCGTGCCTGGCAAGTGGTGCACCGCCTGGGCAAACCGGTGCGCGATGCGGCCGGGCCCGATCAAGCCCCAGGTGAAGGTGGACATGCCCCCAGCATAGCCACACGGCCGCCCGGGCCCAGCCCGTCGCCCGGCCACCCCACCCGTGCGACCCCGGCGAACACAGGTGACACCGCGGCGGCGCGGCGCGCCGTAGGCTATGGGGCCACCACAACAAAGGAGACACGATGACCCCGACCACCCGCCCTGCCCCGCTCGGCCAAGCCCGCCCCACCGCGGCACCGGCCACCCGCCGCACGCGCCCACCACGCGGCCTGCACCGGGTTCGCCGCTGGGCCCTGAGCGCCGGCGCGGCGCTGGTGGCGGCCGCCGCCATGGCCGCTGCGCACGCGCAGTCGGCGCCCCTGCCGTTGCCCGCGGCCGCCCCCGAATCGGTGGGCATGAGCAGCGAACGCCTGCGCCAGATCGACGCCTTCTTCACCAGTGAGATCGAACGCAACCGCGTGCCCGGCGCCGTGGTGGCCATCGCCCGCCAGGGCAAGCTGGTGTACTTCAAGGCCTTCGGCTTTGCCGACAAGGCGCGCGGCGTGCCGGCCACCACCGACACGATCTTCCAGCTGGCATCGATGACCAAGCCGATGGTCTCGGTGGGCGCGCTGGCCCTGACCGAGCAGGCGCGGCTGCCGTTGCAGGCCACACTGGCCAGCCACTTCCCGGCCTTTGGCACGGTGCAGGTCGGCCGCCCCGGCGCCGACGGCAAGTTGACGATGGAAGCCTTGCGGCGGCCCATCCTGGTCCATGACCTCTTCCGTCACACCTCCGGCATCCCGTACGGCGGTCGGCCCGACGGCGGCAGCCCGGTGGCCGCGCTGTGGCCCAGCGGCGGCGCCGCCATGCACATGGGCAGCGCGGCCGACCTGGTCGAGGCGCTGGCCAAGCTGCCGCTGGTGCACCAGCCCGGCACCGTGTTCGAGTACGGCCTGTCCACCGACGTGTTGGGCGCCGTGGTCGAAAAGGTCACCGGCAAATCGCTGGGCGCGCACCTGGCCGAGGTGGTGTGGAAGCCGCTGAAGATGAACGACACCACCTTCCGCCCCACCGAAGCGCAGATGGCGCGCGTGGCCCGGCCCTTTCCGCTGAACCCGCTGGACGGCAAGCCGCAGGCCATCGCGGCGCTGGTCAAACCGGCCACCTTCGACTGCGGCGGCTCCTGCGCCTTTGCCACGATGGGCGACTACGTCCGCTTCGGCCAGATGCTGGTCAACGGCGGCTCGCTGGACGGCCAGCAGGTGCTGAGCCCGGCCTTCGTGCGCCTGATGACCAGCAATCACCTGGGCGCGGGCATCCAGAACCGCGTGGCCGCGGTGGAACCGCACCGCGACGGCTATGGCTTCGGCCTGGGCGTGGCGGTGCGCATTGAACCGGGCCTGGCCGCGGTGCCGGGCAGCCCGGGCGAGTATTCGTGGAACGGCGCGAACGGCACCGGCTTCTTTGCCGACCCGAAGGAACAGCTGGTGGTGGCCTTCGGCACCGCCGCCCCCGGCGAGCTGCGCAAGTACTACCGCGAGCAGGTGCAGGACCTGGTGTACGGCGCGTTCGCCAAGTGAAGGCTGTCGCGGTCGCTGTGGCGTTGGCGGTGGCTTCGGCCACGGTGGTCACCGGCACCGGCAGCGACCGCGACAGCGGCTCAGCCTGAGGCCTCGCCCCACAGCGCCTGCATCGCGAACTCGAAGCGGCGGGCGATGTCGGCGGCGCCGGGGTGGTGGTGGTCGCGCACCACCCATTGGCCGGCGACCATCACATCGCGCCAAGGCCGGCTGGGGCTGCTGAAGACCACGGCGTCGAGGTGTCGGTCGGCGGGCAAGCCGAGCAAGGCGGGGCTGCGGGTGTCCAGCACCAGGCCATCGGCGCGTGCGCCGCTCACCAGGCCCCAGGCGGGCTGGCCGCAGGCCGCCGCCCCGCCATGCACCGCCAGGTCGAACAGGCGCTGTGCGGTCGATGCGATGCCGGCCTCTGGCGCCGCCGCCACGTTGCGCTGGCGCAAGTGCAGGCGCTGGCCATAGTCCAGCCAGCGCAGCTCTTCGGGCCAGTGGCGGGTGACGTGGCTGTCCGAGCCGATGGTCAGCGGCACGCCCGCGGCCAGCCAGCCCGGCAGGTCGGCCAGGCCGTCGCCGAGGTTGGCCTCGGTGCTGGGGCAAACGACCACGCCGGCGCCGCTGCGCGCCACGGCGTCGATCTCCTCGCCAGTGGTGTGGGTGGCGTGCACCAGCTGCCAGCGCCGGTCCAGCAGCCCCTGCGCGGCCAGCCAGGCGATGGGGCGTTGGCCGGTGGCGGCCAGGCAGTCGTCGACCTCGGCGGTCTGCTCGGCGACGTGGACGTGGATGGGGCCGTCCATGCCATCGGCGTAACCGGCCAGCGTGTGAATCGAACCGGGCGACGCCGCCCGCAGCGAATGCACGGCCACGCCGGCGTTCAGCAGCGGCCGCCCCGCGGCCCGCGCTGCGCGGTGCATGGCCCAGACGGTGTCGGCCGTGGTCGCAAAGCGGCGCTGGTCGTCGCGCAGCGACGGCTGCGTGAAGCCCGCGCGCTCGTACAGCACCGGCAGCAGGGTCAGGCCGATGCCGGCGTCGGTGGCGGCGTCGGCCAGCGCCCAGCCCATGCGCAGCGGGTCGGGGTGCGGCTGGCCGTCGGGCTGGTGGTGCAGGTAGTGGAATTCACAGACCTGGGTGTAGCCGCCGCGCAGCAGTTCCACATTCAGCTGCGCCGCCACCGCCTGCAATGGCGCCGGACCGATGCGCAGGGCCACGCGGTACATGCGGTCGCGCCAACCCCAGAAGTCGTCGCTGGCGGACTCGCGGCGCTCCGCCAGCCCGGCAAAAGCGCGCTGAAACGCGTGGCTGTGCGCGTTCACCAAGCCCGGCAACAGCGGGCCGTGCAACACCTGGGCGTCGGGCGGCGCATGGGCCACGTCGGGCTCGATGCGGCCCCAGTGGCCGCGGGCGTCCAGGTGCAGCAGCACGTGCTCGCGCCAGCCACCGGGCAGCCAGGCGCGCGGCGCCCACAGGCGCCGCTGGTCGGTGGGTTCAGGCATCGGGCCTCCAGGCCAGCACGGCGCCCAGCAGCGCCTGCAGCACCGGCTGCAAGCGGGCCAGCCGCGCGGGGTCCAGCGCGGGTGGCGCTGGGTGGGCCACGGCTGGGTGGGCCACGGCTTGATCGGCCATGTAGCAGTCCCACACCATCTCCAGCTGAATGGCGTGCACGCCCTGCGCCGGCTGGCCGAAGTGGCGGGTGATGTGGCCGCCCTTGAAGCGGCCGTCGCACACGTGGCTGAAGTCACCCTGCCCCTGCAGCACCGCCTGCAGCGCGCTGCGCAGCGAAGGCGCACAGCTGGCGCCCATCACGGTGCCGAGGTTGAGGTCGGGCAGGCGGCCGTCGAACAGCCAGGGCAGTTCGCCGCGGATGCTGTGGCCCTCCCACAGCACGGCGTGGCCGTGGCGGGCCTTCAGGCGTGCCAGTTCGTCGCGCAGCGCAGCGTGGTACGGGCGCCAAAACGTGGCGCAGCGGGCGGCCACTTCGGCGTCGTCAGGTTGCTGGCCATCGCGGTACAGCGGGTCGCCGGTGAAAAACCGCGTGGGGCACAGCTCGGTGTTGTTGGTGCCCGGGTACATCGGCGCGTTCTCTGGCGGGCGGTTCAGGTCGATCAGGTAGCGCGAATGCACCGGCACGATCAGCCCGGCGCCCAGGCCACGGGCGAAGGCATAGACCTCGGCCAGGTGCCAGTCGGTGTCTTCCACGGCCAGGGCGCGGTCGACCAGCCGCGGCTTCAGCGCGTCCGGCAGCACGGTGCCGGCGTGCGGCACGCTGACCAGCAGCGGGGTGTCGCCGGGCCACAGGGTGTGGGTCGGCGTGACGATGGGGGTGGCGACGGGGGCGGTGTGCTTCGGCGCGCTCATGGCCGGCGCTCCTGGCCGCCGTGGACAACGCGGCGGCACGGTTGGTGGCCGAACCAGTAGCTCAGCTCGTCGGGGTGGTCGAGGTCCCACACCGCCAGATCGGCGCGCTGGCCTGCGGCCAGCTGGCCCCGGTCACACAGGCCCAAGGCGCGCGCGCCGTGGGCGGTGAAGCCGCGCAGGGCTTCCTCTGGCGTCAGGCGGAACAGGGTGCAGGCCATGTTGAGCATCAGCAGCGGCGACAAGGTGGGCGACGAGCCCGGGTTGTGGTCGGTGGCCAGCGCGATGGGCACACCGGCCGCGCGCAGCGCCGCCACCGGCGGCAACTGGGATTCGCGCAGAAAGTAGTAAGCCCCGGGCAGCAACACCGCCACTGTGCCGGCAGCGGCCAGCGCCGCGACGCCGTCCGCACTGAGGTGCTCCAGGTGATCGCAGGACAGCGCGCCCCGCGACGCCGCCAGCCGCGCCCCGCCCTGGTCGCTGAGCTGCTCGGCGTGCAGCTTCACCGGCAGGCCCAGCGCGCGGGCGGCGTCGAACACGCGGGCGGTCTGCGCGGGGTTGAAGGCGATGGACTCGCAAAAAGCGTCCACCGCGTCGACCAGGCCTTCGGCGTGCAGCGCGGGCAGCCAGCCGCACACCGCGTCGATGTAGTCGTCGGGCCGGCCAGCGAACTCCGGCGGCAGCGCGTGGGCCGACAAGCAGGTGGTGCGCACCGACAGCGGCAGGTCCTGCCCCAGGCGGCGGGCCACGCGCAGGCAGCGGGCCTCGTGGTGCGCGTCCAGGCCGTAGCCGGACTTGACCTCCACGGTGGTGACGCCTTCGGCCATCAGCGCCAGCGCGCGTTGGCGGGCGGTCGCGAACAAGCTGTCGTCGTCGGCCGCGCGGGTGGCGGCCACCGTGCTGAGGATGCCGCCACCGGCGCGCGCGATGGCCTCGTAGGTGGCGCCCTGCAGCCGCAGCTCGAACTCGCGGGCGCGCTGGCCGCCGTAGACCAGGTGGGTGTGACAGTCCACCAAGCCGGGTGTGACCAACGCGCCGCCCAGGTCGTGGTCGGCGTCCACGGCGAGGCCGGCCGGCAAGGCGCTTTCGGGCCCGACCCAGGTGATGTGCTCGCCATCGGCCAGCACGGCGCCGCGCTCGATCCAGCCCCAGGGCTGGCCGGTGTCGGCCATGGTGGCCAGGCGGGCGTGACGCCACAGGGTCTTCATGGCGGGCCTCCGGCGCCGCGGGGCGGGGCTGCGCTGATCCAGAAGGCAGTGGGCAGGCCCGCCGTGGGAAAGCCCACGGCCGAGGGCGCGCTGCCCGCCGGCAGGTCGTCGGGCCACCAACGCAGGCGCGAGGCGCGCGGGCTGAGGTGCAGCAAGGTCATGGCCGGCAACGGCTGCCGCACCCCGTCGACCTCGACGTGCCCCGGCACGCACGCGAACAGCGCGCACAAGGCCGCGGCCTCGGCCGGCCGCGTCCACAGCGCGCCCGGCTGGGCCGGCCACAGGCCGCCCGCCACGCCGCTGAGCAGCAGGTTCAAGGCGCGCACCGGGCCGGACGACAGGCGGCAATCGGGCGCATCGCTGCCGTCGAAGCGCACCACTTCGCCGTCGGCGCACAGCGCGCGCCGGCCCGAAGGCAGCGACAAGGTGAGCCCGGGCCCGGCCAGCACGGTGAACCAGCGGTCGACACCCGGATACGGCGAAAACGGGCCACTGCGCTCGATCTCGGCCACGCTGACCAGCACGGCCGGTGCGTCGGCCGAGGGCCAGCCCAGCAGGTCGCGGGCCACGCCGCCGCCGTTGCGCCAAGGGCGCGGCGGCACGTCGGCCCAGGCAACGGTGTGGAGGATGGTCATGGGCACGGTCACGGTTTGAAGTCCCAATTCAACTGGTAGCGGGAACCCGGATGCACCAAGCGGGCCAGCGTGATCGGCACGTCGGTGCGCATCGTGCGGCGCACCACGACCAGGCAGGGTGCCTGGGGCTCGATCATCAGCAGCTCGGCCTCCTCGGCCGTGGCGGTGGCGGCTTCGATGGTGTACTGGGCTTCCCAGAACGGGGCCACGTCCAGCAGGTACTGCGTGGGCGTGATGCGGGTGAAGTCGACGCCCAGGTAGCCGGGGGCGCAGGCGGGGTTGACGTAGCGGTCCTCGCATTGCAGGGGCACGCCGTTGTCGTGGTGCACGACCAGGGTGTGAAACACCTCGGCGCCGGGCGCCAGGCCCAGCTGGGCGGCGAGCGCGGTGGCCGCCCGCTCGGCGCGCTGCAGGTGCACCACCGCGTGGTGGCGGTGGCCGCGGGCCTCGATCTCGGCGTGCAGGTCGCGGATGGTCAGCGTGGACGACACTTTGGTCAGCTGCGCGGCGAAGGTGCCCACGCCCTGCACCCGCTCGACCAGCCCCTCGCCTTGCAGCTCGCGCAGCGCGCGGTTGACGGTCATGCGGCTCACACCGAACTGCGCCACCAGTTCGGCCTCGGACGGCATCAGCGCGCCGGGCAGCCAGCGGCCTTGCGCCAGCTCGCCCTTCAACCATTGCTTGACGCGCAGGTAGGGCGCCCCGGGGCGGTCTTCGCGGCGCGCGGAGGTGGCTGGGTTCATGGCCTTCATGCTAGCGCCTTGCACTTGTCTAGACAAGTTGACGAGGGTCGGCCCACACCCGGGTAAACACCAGGCGGCGCAAGCACTTGCCTTTGCTTGTCTAGACAAGTAGAGTTCGACCCAGCGGCTGCTTTTTGCAGGTTCCACCGTCCACCTTCTGCACGCGAGGCCCCCCGATGACCGACTTGTCCATCCAGTCCCAGCTCGCCGGCCCGCGGCCGGTGCGTTCGCCGCGCGGCAGCACGCTCAGCTGCCGCAGCTGGCTGACCGAAGCGGCGTTCCGCATGATCCAGAACAACCTCGACCCCGAGGTGGCCGAAAACCCGGACGCGCTGGTCGTGTACGGCGGCATCGGCAAGGCGGCCCGCAACTGGGAATGCTTCGAGGCCATCCTGGCGGAGCTCCAGCGGCTGGGCGACGACGAGACCTTGCTGGTGCAGTCCGGCAAGCCGGTGGGGGTGTTCCGCACCCACGCGGACGCGCCGCGGGTGCTGATTGCCAACTCCAACCTGGTGCCCAAGTGGGCCACCTGGGAGCACTTCCACGAGCTGGACCGCAAGGGCCTGATGATGTACGGCCAGATGACCGCCGGCAGCTGGATCTACATCGGCAGCCAGGGCATCGTGCAGGGCACCTACGAAACCTTCGTCGAGGCCGGCCGCCAGCACTTCGGCGGCGACCTGGCGGGCAAGTGGATCCTGACCTCGGGCCTGGGCGGCATGGGCGGCGCGCAGCCACTGGCCGCCAGCTTCGCCGGCGCGGTGTCGCTGAACATCGAATGCCAGCAAAGCTGCATCGACTTCCGCCTGCGCAGCCGCTACCTCGACGAACAGGCCACCAGCCTGGACGACGCGCTGGCCCGCGTGGACCGCTACACCGCCGAGAAGAAGGCGGTGTCCATCGGCCTGCTGGGCAACGCAGCCGAGGTGCTGCCCGAACTGGTGCGCCGCGCCCGCGCCGGCGGCCGCCGGCCCGACCTGGTGACCGACCAGACCTCGGCCCACGACCTGGTGCACGGCTACCTGCCCCCGGGCTGGACCGTGGCGCAATGGCGCGCCGCCGCCGCCGACAGCGCCCAGCACGCCCGCCTGCGCGAGGCCGCGGCCCAGGGCTGCGCGGTGCACGTGCAAGCCATGCTCGACTTCCAGGCCATGGGCATCCCGACCGTCGACTACGGCAACAACATCCGCCAGGTGGCCTTCGACCAGGGCGTCAAGAACGCCTTCGACTTCCCCGGCTTCGTGCCCGCCTACATCCGCCCGCTGTTTTGCCGCGGCACCGGGCCCTTCCGCTGGGTGGCGCTCAGCGGCGACCCGGACGACATCCGCAAGACCGACGCGAAGATGAAGGAACTGTTCCCCGACAACCGGCCGCTGCACCGCTGGCTGGACATGGCCGGCGAGCGCATCGCCTTCCAGGGCCTGCCGGCGCGCATTTGCTGGGTGGGCCTGGGCGACCGCCACCGCGCGGGCCTGGCCTTCAACGAGATGGTGAAGTCGGGCGAGTTGAAGGCGCCCATCGTGATCGGCCGCGACCACCTGGACAGCGGCTCGGTGGCCTCGCCCAACCGCGAAACCGAGGCCATGAAGGACGGCAGCGACGCGGTCAGCGACTGGCCGCTCCTGAACGCGCTGCTGAACACCGCCGGCGGCGCCACCTGGGTCAGCCTGCACCACGGCGGCGGCGTGGGCATGGGCTATTCGCAGCACAGCGGCGTGGTCATCGTGTGCGACGGCACCGACGCCGCCGCCCGACGCATCGACCGCGTGCTGTGGAACGACCCGGCCACCGGCGTGATGCGCCATGCCGATGCGGGCTACGACATCGCGGTGCAATGCGCCCGCGAGCAGGGCCTGAACCTGCCGATGCTCGGCAAGGCCTGAGCCCCCCTGCCCCCGCCCCGGCCTTGGCCCTCGCCCTGCCCCATGCCCGGCTCAGTCCAGCTTCGCCCCCGAGTCCTTGACCACCTTGGCCCATCGCGGCATCTCGGCGGCCAGGAAGCTGCGGAAGGCGTCGTGGTCGAGGAAGGCGGGGTCGGCGCCCTGGGTGACCATGCGCTGGCGAATGTCGGGCGACTCCAGCACCGCCTTCAAGGCCGCGGACAAGCGCTCCACCGCCGCCCGCGGTGTGGCCGCCGGCGCGAGAACGCCATAGAAGCCCACCACCTCAAAGCCCTTCAAGCCGGCCTCGATCATCGTGGGCGTGTCCGGCAGGGCTGGGTTGCGCTCGCGGCTGGTCACGGCCAAGGCGCGCAGCTTGCCGGCCTTCACATAGGACGCGGCCTGCGGAATCGACTCGGCCATCACCTGCACCTGCCCGGCCATCAGGTCGGTGAAGGCCGGCGCGCTGCCGCGGTAGGGGATGTGCACGATGAAGGTGCCGGTGGCCTGCTTGAACATCTCCGGCACCAGGTGGCTGATGCCGCCGTTGCCGGCCGAGCCGTAGTTCAGGCTGCCCGGCCGGGCCTTGGCCAGCGCCACCAGCTCGCCCACGCTGTTGGCCGGCAGCGCCGGGTGGACGACCAGCGCCAGCGGCTGCTGCGCGGTGCGCGCCACCGGCGTGAAGTCGCGCAGCGTCTGGTAGCTGAGCTTGCTGTAGATGGCCGGGTTGATCACCATGGTGCCGGTGTTGGCCAGCAGCAGGGTGTGGCCGTCGGCCTCGCCCTTGGCGACGAATTCCGCGCCCACCGCGCCGCCGGCGCCGGCCTTGTAGTCGATGACGACCGGCTGACCCAGGCGCTTGCCCAGTTCGTCGGCCAGCAGCCGCGCGTGCGAGTCCAGCGGGCCGCCGGCGGGGAAGCCGATGATGATCTTCACCGGCTTGGTCGGGAAGGCCTGGGCAACGGGCGGCGCCAGCGCGGCGCCCAGCGCCAGCAGGGCGGCCAGACCGGCCAGCGGCAGGCCGCGGCGTCGAGGGGCAGGGAGGGGCATCAGAAGGGTCCTGTTGGGCTGCGTCGTGCGCCCATTCTTCGACAACCCGCGGGCCCGCCGGCCCCGGGTTCCCCCGCGTTGTGCCCCGGATTTCCGGCCGAGTCCCTTTTGTGGAGCCCCCTTTGACTTCCCACGCGAACCCGCCCGCCCCGCCCTTGATCGTCCACCCCGGCCACCTGGACTTGAGCACCCTGCACGCGGTGCACGCCGGCGGTGCCACGGTGGCCCTGGACCCGGCGGCGCTGCCCGGCATCCTGGCCAGCGCCGCCGTCGTGCAGCGCGCCGCCGCGGGCGACGCCGCGGTCTATGGCGTGAACACCGGCTTCGGCAAGCTGGCGTCCACCCGCATCGGCACCGACGACCTGGCCACGCTGCAGCTCAACCTGATCCGCTCGCACAGCGTGGGCGTGGGCGAGCCGCTGGCCGCGCCGGTGCTGCGGCTGATGCTCCTGACCAAGGCGGCCAGCCTGGCGCGCGGGCATTCGGGCGTGCGGCCGGTGGTCATCGACACGCTGCTGGCGGTGCTCAACGCCGGCCTGGTGCCGTTCGTGCCCAGCCAGGGCTCGGTGGGCGCCTCGGGCGACCTGGCGCCGCTGTCGCACATGACGCTGGCCTTGATCGGCGAAGGCGAGTTCGTGGTCGACGGCCAGCGCCGCCCGGCCACCGCGGTGCTGCAGGCCGCGGGCATCGCGCCGCTGCGCCTGGCCGCCAAGGAAGGCCTGGCGCTGATCAACGGCACACAGACCTCGGCCGCGCTGGCGCTGCACGCCCTGCTGAGCTTCGAGCCGGTGCTGGAGGCCGCGCTCGTCGTCGGCGCGCTGACGGTGGACGCCGCCCGCGGCAGCGACAGCCCCTTCGACCCGCGCATCCACGCCCTGCGCGGCCAGCCCGGCCAGATCGACGTGGCCCAGGTGTACCGCGCGCTGCTGGCGGGCAGCGCCATCCGCCGTTCGCACCTGCAAGGCGACGACCGGGTGCAGGACCCCTACTGCCTGCGCTGCCAGCCGCAGGTGGTGGGCGCCTGCCTGGACCAGCTGCGCCACGCCGCGCTGGTGCTGCTGCGCGAAGCCAATGCCGTCACCGACAACCCGCTGGTCTTCACCGACCCGGGCGACGCCAGCGGCCTGGGCGGCCACATCCTGTCGGGCGGCAACTTCCACGCCGAGCCGGTGGCCTTGGCGGCGGACGCGATGGCCACGGCCATCGCCGAAGTGGGCGCCATCGCCGAGCGCCGCATCGCCATGCTGATCGACGCCAGCGTGTCGCGGCTGCCGCCCTTCCTGACGGCGGACGCCGGCTTGAACAGCGGCTTCATGATCGCCCACGTGACCGCGGCCTCGCTGGCCAGCGAGAACAAGTCGCTGGCTCACCCGGCGAGCGTCGACAGCCTGCCCACCAGCGCCAATCAGGAAGACCACGTCAGCATGGCCACCTTCGCGGCGCGGCGCCTGCAGCCGATGATCGACAACGTGGCGCACATCCTGGGCATCGAGCTGCTGGCGGCCGCCCAGGGCATCGAGTTCCTGCGGCCGCTGGGCAGCTCGCCGCCGATCGAGGCCGCCCACGCGCTGCTGCGCGAACGCTGCCCGGCGATGCCCGTTGACCGCCACATCGCGCCCGACATCGCCCAAGCCACCACCCTGGTGCGCGACGGTTCACTGGCGCGCATCTTGCGAACGCTGCCGGCGCTGCCGGCGCTGTGGGTGCCCGCCTGAGTCGGCGAGTGGCGCAGGCCAACACCCATGCTGCCCTGCCATTCACGCCCTCACGCGACTTCACGCGACTTCACGCATTCAAGCGCCCCCTGCCCAAGCCCGACCCCGCGCCCCACCGCACCGTCCACCCGTCCCGCCCTCAACCCTTCCCGCAGGAGCCCCCGATGACGACCCGCCCGACCCTCGCCCGCACCCTCGCCGCCACGGCCGCCGCCGCGTTCGCCCTCGCCCTGCCCTGGCAGGCCCAGGCGCAGGACACCAAGGTCACCATCGCCATCTCCGGCTGGACCGGCTTCGCGCCGCTGACGCTGGCCAAGGAGGCGGGCCTGTTCAAGCAGCAGGGCCTGGACGTGACGATCAAGAAGATTCCGCAGAAGGACCGCCACCTGGCCATCGCCTCCGGCGACGTGCAGTGCGCCGCCACCACGGTGGAAACCTGGGTGGTCTGGAACGCCAACGGCGTGGCCACGACGCAGATCTTCCAGCTCGACAAGAGCTTCGGCGCCGACGGCATGGTGGTCAAGCCGGGCATCACGAAGATCAGCGACCTCAAGGGCAAGACCGTGGCCGCCAGCGCGCCGGGCACCGCGCCCTACTTCACGCTGGCCTGGATGCTGAAGAAGAACGGCCTGACGCTGAAGGACGTGAACATCGTCAACCTGGAGCCGCAGGCCGCCGCCAACGCCTTCATCGCCGGGGCCGCGCAGGTCGACGCCGGCATGACCTACGAGCCCTACCTCAGCGCGGTGCGCGCCAAGCCCGAGGCCGGCAAGATCATCGCCACCACGCTGGACTACCCGATGGTGATGGACACCTTCGGCTGCACGCCGAAGTTCCTGGCCGACAACCCCAAGGCGGCGCAGGGCCTGACCGACGGCTACTTCGCGGCGCTGGAGATGATCAAGGCCGACCCGAAAAAGTCCTTCGAGATCATGGGCGCCGACGTCAAGCAAAGCGCCGAGCAGTTCGAAGGCTCCCAGAAGTACCTGCGCTGGCAGGACAAGGCAGCCAACCAGAAGTTCTTCGCCGGTGAGCACGCCGCCTTCAGCAAGGAAGCCGCCGACCTGCTGCTGGAGGCCGGCATCATCCGCAGCATGCCCGACCTGAGCAAGCTGGCCGACACCCGCTTCATCAAGTGAGCATGAAGCCGCTGACCCCCGTCTCGCCCACGGCACGGGTGGCGCTGGGCGTGGCCTTCTTCGTGCTGTTCACCGCGGTGTGGGCGGCCTTCACGCTCAGCGGCTTCATCAGCAAGACCTTCCTGGCCGACCCGGTGACGATGGTGGCCAGCGGCTGGCGCTTGCTGACCGAGTTCAACTTCGCCCACGACATCGGCATGACGGTGTGGCGGGTGCTGGGCGGCTTCCTGATCGCCGCCGTGCTGGCGCTGCCGCTGGGCGTGCTGATGGGCGCCTACAAGCCGGTCGAGGCCTTCTTCGAGCCCTTCGTCAGCTTTGCCCGCTACCTGCCGGCCAGCGCCTTCATCCCGCTGCTGATCCTGTGGGCCGGCATCGGCGAGGCGCAGAAGCTGGCCGTCATCTTCATCGGCAGCTTCTTCCAGCTGGTGCTGATGATCGCGGTGGCCGTGGGCAACACCCGCCGCGACCTGGTGGAAGCCGCCTACACCCTGGGCAGCACCGACGCCAGCCTGGTGCGCCGGGTGCTGATTCCTGGCGCCGCGCCGGAAATCGCCGAGATCCTGCGCATGGTGCTGGGCTGGGCCTGGACCTATGTGATCGTGGCCGAGCTGATCGGCGCGTCCAGCGGCATCGGCCACATGATCACCGACAGCCAAGCGCTGCTGGCCACCGACCAGATCATCTTCGGCATCATCGTGATCGGCCTGATCGGGCTGGTCAGCGACCTGGCTTTTAAATGGGCCAACCGCCGCCTGTTCCCCTGGGCCCTGCTCGGCCGCTGAAGGACCCGCCATGACCATCCTGACGATCCGCGGCGTGTCGCGCCGCTTTGCGGCCTCGGGCGGCGGTGCGCCAACCGTGGCGCTGCAGGCCACCGACCTGGCGGTGGCCGAGAACGACTTCGTCACCATCCTCGGCCCGAGCGGCTGCGGCAAGAGCACGCTGCTGCGCATCGTGGCCGGGCTGGACACCCAGACGGCGGGCGAGGTGCTGCTGGACGGCCAGCGCATCCACGGCCCCGGCGCCGACCGCGGCATGGTGTTCCAGAGCTACACGCTGTTCCCCTGGCTCACGGTGCTGGACAACGTGTGCTTCGGCCTGCGCGAGCGCGGCAAGTCGCGCGCCGAGCAGTTGGAGGTGGCCGGCGCCTTCATCGCCCAAGTCGGCCTGCGCGGCTTCGAGCAGCATTACCCCAAGCAGCTCAGCGGCGGCATGCAGCAGCGCGTGGCCATTGCCCGCGCGCTGGCCAACGGCCCGCGCATGCTGCTGATGGACGAGCCCTTTGGCGCCCTGGACTACCAGACCCGCGAGCTCATGCAGGAACTGCTGCTGGGCATCTGGGAGGCCGAGAAGAAGACCGTGCTCTTCGTCACCCACGACATCGACGAGGCGGTGTTCATGGGCAGCCGCGTGGTGGTGATGAGCGCCCGCCCCGGCCGCATCAAGCTGGACCGCGCCGTGCCGCTGGCCCACCCGCGGCACTATTCGGTGAAGACCAGCGCCCCCTTCACCGACCTGAAGGCCGAGCTGACCGAGCAGGTGCGGGTGGAAGTGCGCGCCGCGCAGGCGGCCATGGCCGCGGCGGCCACCGCCGGCTGAGGCCCAGGCTCAGTCCGCGTAGTCGTAAGGACCGCCGCGCTCCAGCGCCCGCTGGTAGGCCGGGCGGGCGTGGATGCGCTTCAGGTAGTCCATCAAGCGCGGGCGCGAGGCGTTCAGCCCGGCACGCTGTGCGGCGGCTTCCAGCGGGAAGCTCATCTGCACGTCGGCAGCGCTGAACGCCTCGCCCGCGAACCAGGGGCGCTGCGCCAGTTCCGACTCCAGGAAGTCGAGGTGCGTCTTGAGCTGCGGCGAGATGAAACTGGTCATCACCTTATCGACGATGCCGTTGACCACCGGCTTCACGAAGAACGGCACCTTGGTGGAGGCGATCTTGTCAAACACCAGCTTCATCAGCAGCGGCGGCATCATCGAACCTTCGGCGTAGTGCAGGAAGTAGGTGCAGAGGCGTTGCTCGGCCGTGCCCTCGGCCGGCCGCAGGCGGCCTTGGCCGGGGCCGTTCACGAGGTACTCGACGATCGCGCCAGACTCGGCCACCACGGTGGCCCCGTCGCTGATCACCGGCGACTTGCCCAGCGGGTGCACCGCGCGCAACGCGGGCGGCGCCAGCATGGTCTGCGGGTCGCGCTGGTAGTGCTGGATCTCGTACGGCAGCCCCAGTTCTTCCAGCAGCCACAACACGCGCTGGGAACGTGAATTGTTCAGGTGGTGGACAACGATCATGGCAAGGCCCGTGAACTGAAAACCGGGATTGTCGGCGCCACGCCGGCCGGCGTGCGCCGCGGGCGCCGAACAAATCGCCGGCGCGGGCCCTCAAGTTTCCCGCCGGCCATCCGATAGAGGTATCACTTTTATCGGATTTTTCGAATGACCGGACCCCACCACGACCCTGTCGACCCGTTCACGGCGCGCATCCTGGTCGTCGACGACGAACCGGCCAACCTGAAGCTGCTGGGCATGATCCTGCGCGCCGCCGGCTACCAGGACATCGCGCTGGTGCAGGACCCACGTGAAGTGCTGGACGAATACCTCCGCGAGCGCCCCGCCCTGGTGCTGCTGGACCTGAACATGCCGCACCTCGACGGCTTCGCGGTGCTGGCCCAGTTGAAGGCGCTGGCCGACCCCTTGGCGCCGCCGGTGATCGTGCTGACCGCGCAGTCGGGCGAGGACGTGCTGCTGCGCGCGCTGCAAGGCGGCGCCAGCGACTTCCTGAGCAAACCATTCAACCGCCGCGAACTGCTGGCCCGCGTGCACAACGTGCTGATGGGCCACCTGGCGCAGCGCATGCTGCACGACCAGAAGCAGACGCTCGAAGAGCGGGTGCAGGCCCGCACCCACGAACTGCGCGAAACCCAGCTGGACGTGGTGAGGCGACTGGGCCGCGCCGCCGAGTTCCGCGACAACGAAACGGGCCAGCACGTGCTGCGCATGAGCCACGTGTCCACGCTGATCGCGCGCGACGCCGGCTGGACCGAAGACCGCTGCGCGCTGATGCTGGCCGCCAGCCCGATGCACGACGTCGGCAAGATCGGCATCTCCGACACCATCCTGCTGAAACCCGGGGTGTTGACGCCCGCCGAGCGCGAGGTGATGCAAACGCATGCGGCGATCGGCGCGGAGATCCTCTCCGGGTCGCCCACCGAGCTCTTGATGCTGGCCCGCGAGATCGCGCTGGGCCATCACGAAAAATGGGACGGCAGCGGCTACCCGCTAGGCCTGGCCGGCGAAGCGATTCCCGAGTCGGCCCGCATCGTGGCCATCGCCGACGTGTTCGACGCGCTGACGGCGGACCGCCCCTACAAGCGGGCCTGGCCGGTGCCCGACGCGCTGGCCTGGATGCAGGCGCAATCGGGCAAGCACTTCGATCCCCGCCTGCTGGCGCTGTTCATGAACCGCATGCCGGAGGTGCTGGCGTTGAAGGCGCGCTTTGCGGACGTGGAAGGAGACGCAGACGCCGCCATGAGCGCGGCGCCCGAGATCGCGCCAATCACTGCACCCACGACCGCACCCACCCCGCCGTGCGCCCCAGCCCAGCCACCGGCCTTCACGCCCGTGGCCGTCACCCCCGCCACCGCCTGAGCTTCCATCCCCATGACGCCTCACCGCCCCCTGCCCCGCCCCGCGGCCACCGCCGCCCTGTCCCCCCGTGAACTGGTGCTGAAAGGCCTGCGCAGCGTGGTCGGCCTGTGCGTGCTGCTGATCGCCTGCATGTTGTGGACTCGCGCCGAGGCCGGCACGGTGCTGTCGCGCGTTCAGTCCGCGGGCCTTCGGGTCTGCATCTGGCCCGACTACTACGGCATCACCTTCCGCAACCCGCGCACCCAGCAACTGGGCGGCATCGACATCGAGCTGTCGCAGGAATTCGCCCGCGACCTGGGCGTGAAGCTGACCCACGTGGACAGCTCGTTCCCGAAGCTGGTGGACGACCTGCTGGCCGAGCGCTGCGACATTGCGATGTTCGCGGTGGGCGTGCTGCCGGCGCGTCAGCAGCACCTGAAGTTCTCGCAACCCTACCTGCAAAGCGACATTTACGGCGTGACCACCCGCGCGAGCCGCAGCGTTCGCCAATGGGCCGACATCGACCAGCCTGGCGTGGTCGTGGGCGTGCAGGCCGGCACCTTCATGGAACCGGTGATGGCCAGCGCGCTGAAACAGGCGCGCATGGTGGTGGTGCGCCCACCGCAAACCCGCGAACAGGAACTGGAAGCGGGCCGCGTCGACGTGTTCATGACCGACTACCCGTACAGCCGCCGCCTGCTGGAAAACGCCGACTGGGCCAAGCTGATCGCCCCCACGGCGCCCTTCCACGTGCTGCCCTACGCCTACGCGGTGCGCCCGGGCGACGAAGACTGGCTCAAGCGCGTTGACGAGTTCGTGGCCCGCATCAAGCGCGACGGGCGGCTGGAAACGGCGGCCCGCCGCAACGGCCTGATCGACATCGCGGTGCTCAAGTAAGGCCCCTGCCCGATGCCCCACGCAACGCGGATGGAGACGCCGCGCTGGCTCAGCCCGGCGGCGGTGGGCTGGGCGGCACTGGCGCTGAGCCTGCTGGTGCTGACGTTGGCGGGCAGCTTCGTGGCCTATGAATGGCGCGAGGCGGAACACCGCGAGCTCAGCCATGCCGAGGTCCACGCGCGGGTGCTGGAAGACCATGCCAACCGAAGCTTCGCCGCGCTGGACATCACGCTGGCCACGCTCGACGAATCCATCATCTCCACCCAGGACAACCCCGACCTGAGCCGCATCAACCCGCTGTTCGTGCAGGCCCTGCGCGGGCTGCCGCTGCTGCGCAGCCTGTCCTACATCGACCTCGAAGGCACGGTGCTGGCCAGCTCCAACGCGGCCCTGATCGGCCAGCAGCTCCAGCTGGACAAGGTGCCCCTGCCCGGGCTCAACCGCACCGACCGGCTCGGCCCGCTGGTGCCAGGCCGCGACCTGGACGCCGCGGTGCGCGGCGCCCCGTCGGCGAGACCCCAGGCCGCCTTGCGGCATTTCATGCCCCTGGTGCGCGGCGGGGCCGACGCGCTGGGCCGCCCGCGCTACCTGGTGGCGGTGCTGAACCCGGAGTTCTTCACCAACGAGCACAGCCTGATCCTGGGCGCGGGCAGCTGGTCGTCGGCGTTGACCGGCATGGACGGCGCGCTGCTCAGCGCGACCGAAGGCATCGCCAGGCCCATCGGCGAGCGCATGCTGACGCACCCGGCCTTCACCGACTTCTTGCCACAGCGGGAACACGGCAGCTTCATCGGGCCCGGCATCGACGAGCGCGCCGCCGTCACCGCCTTCCGCCTGCTGCGCAATCGCCCGCTGGCGGTCATCGTCGAAGGCGACTACACCGTGGTGCGCGGTGCCATGTTGGGCGTGGTCGGCAAGCTGGCCGCCCTGTGCGCCGTGGTGCTGATGCTGATCGCCACCATGGCCGCCCTGGCCCGGCGCAGCCTGCGCAGCCACCAGGCGGTGCAGGCCGCGCTGGCGGCCACGCGGGCCGACGTGACCCGCAGCGAACACAACCTGCGCGCCCTGGTGGAGTCCGTGCACGAAGTGATCTTCCGCACTGAAGCCGACGGCCGCATCAACTACATGAACGGCCGCTGGACCGAGGTGAGCGGTCGCCGCGCCCAGGACGCCCTCGGCGAGCGCCTGGCCGACCTGTGCCTGCCCGACGACCGCCCGGCCATCGAAGGCCTGTTCCAACCCCAGGACCCGGCGCTGGCCGAGCCGCAGATGGTGCGCGTGCTCACGCCGGAAGGCCTGCCGCGCACGCTGGAGGTGTCGGTGGCGGCCGTGCGCGACGCCAGCGGCACGCTGACCGGCTACGCCGGCTTCGCCATGGACGTGTCGGAGCGCCAGGTGGCGCGCGAACGCCTGCAGGCCCAGCTGGAACTGAACGAGCGCCTGTTCGAGGTCAGCCCCGCGCCCCTGTTCGTCAAGGACGTGGTGGGCCGCTACATCGCCGTGAACCGCGCCTGGCTGGACCTGATGGTGCTGCCACAAGACCAGGTGATTGGTCGGTCGGCGGCGGAGCTGGCAGGCGACCAGGGCGACCGATTGAATGAACATGACCTGCGCCTGCTGGCCACCGGCCAGCGCGTGAGCTACGACTTCGTGTTGCACCGACCCGACGGCGAGCAGCGCGACACCGTGGTGACCCAAGTGCGCTTCCACGACGCCAAAGGCGCCTCGGCCGGCATCATCGGCAGCATCATCGACGTGACCGAGTTCCGCGAGGCCGAACGCGTCACGCGCGAGGCCCGCGACGCCGCCGAGCGCGCCAACCGCGCCAAGACCGACTTCCTGGCCAACATCAGCCACGAGCTGCGCACGCCGCTGCAAGCCATCATCGGCTTTTCAGACTTGGCCCACGACCACGCGAGCGGCGACGCGCTGATGCAGGACATGCTGTGCGACATCCAGGGCGGCGGGCGGCGCATGCTGACGCTGGTCAACGGCCTGCTGGACATCGCAAAGTCCGAGGGGATGGAAGGCCAGCTGACGCGGCGCCGGCAAGACCTGGTCGACCTGAGCAACGAGGTGCTGCGCGAGCTGCGTCCCCTGGCCGAAGCCCGCCAGCTCCGGTTCGAGCCCTTGGACGGCACGCGGCCCCTGATCGCCGACGTCGATGCCTTCCGTGTGCAGCAGGTGATTCGCAATGTGCTGGCCAACGCGATGCGCTTTGCCCCGGACGGCAGCAGCATCGAGCTGCGCGGCAGCGACCTGGGCGCCGCCGGTGTGGTGCTGAGCATCCGCGACCACGGCCCGGGCATTCCGGCCGATGAGATCGAGGCCATCTTCGACCCCTTCGTGCAGTCCAGCCGCACCCGCGACGGCGCCGGTGGCACCGGCCTGGGCCTGACCATCTGCCGGCGCATCATGCGCGCGCACGGCGGCAGCATCGACGCCAGCAACGCGCCGGACGGCGGTGCGGTGATCCACATCCGGGTGCCGGCCGCGGCGCCGCTGGCGGCCACAACGACCTCGGTCCCCTCGCCCATGTTGGTGCCCGAATCGCCGCCGGCCACCGAGGCCCTGGTTCAAACCGAGCCGGCCTGAGGGCTTGGGCGGCCAGGCCCGCCCACCGCGCCACGCCGGCTTTCAGATCGACATCAGCGCCCGCACACCCTCGGCTTCCATCTGGGCGCCGCGGCCGCTTTGGATGACCTCGCCGCGCTCCATCACCACGTACTGGTCGGCCAGTTCGGCGGCGAAGTCGTAGAACTGCTCGACCAGGATGATGGCCATGGTCTTGCGGTCGGCCAGCATGCGGATCACGCGGCCGATGTCCTTGATGATGCTGGGCTGGATGCCCTCGGTGGGCTCGTCCAGGATCAGCAGCTTGGGGCCGGCGGCCAGCGCCCGCGCGATGGCCAACTGCTGCTGTTGGCCGCCGCTCAGGTCGCCACCCCGGCGGTTGATCATCTTCTTGAGCACCGGGAACAACTCGAACAGCTCCGCCGGGATCGGCGTGCTGCCGGGCTTGTAGGCCAGGCCCATGCGCAGGTTCTCTTCCACCGTCAGGCGGCCGAAGATCTCGCGGCCTTGGGGCACGTAGCCCATGCCCTTGCGCACGCGCTCGTAGGGCACGTCGCGGGTGATGTCCTGGCCGTCCAGCGTGATGCTGCCGGTCTTCACCGGCACCACGCCCATCAGGCTTTTCAGCAGCGTGGTCTTGCCCACGCCGTTGCGGCCCAACACCACCGTGACCTCGCCCAGCTTGGCTTCCAGGCTGACGCCGCGCAGGATGTGCGAGCCGCCGTAGTACTGGTTGAGTCCTTCAGCCTTCAGCATCTTCAGCGCCCCAAATAGACTTCGACGACCTTCTCGTTGGCCTGCACCTGCGCCAGCGTGCCCTCGGCCAGCACGCTGCCTTCGTGCAGCACCGTCACCTTCTTGGCCGGGTTGTCCTGGGTCAGCTCGTGGATGAACTTCATGTCGTGCTCGATCACGACCAGCGAGTGGTTGCCTTCCAGCGACAGGAACAACTCCGCGGTGCGCTCGGTTTCCTCGTCGGTCATGCCGGCCACCGGCTCGTCCAGCAGCAGCAGCTTCGGGTCCTGCATCAGCAGCATGCCGATCTCCAGCCACTGCTTCTGGCCGTGGCTGAGCAGGCCGGCGGTGCGTTGGGCGCTGTCCTTCAGGTGGATCAGCTGCAGCATCGCCCCAATGCGGTCGAGCTGCTCGCCGTTCAGGCGGAACAACATGGAGGACCGCACGCCGCGGTCGGCCTTCAGCGCCAGCTCCAGGTTTTCGAACACCGACAGCTCCTCGAACACGGTGGGCTTCTGGAACTTGCGGCCGATGCCGATGGAGGCGATTTCGTTTTCGCGCAGGCGCAGCAGGTCGATGGTGGAGCCAAAAAAGGCCTGGCCCGCGTCGGGCCGCGTCTTGCCGGTGATGACGTCCATCATCGTTGTCTTGCCGGCGCCGTTCGGGCCGATGATGCAGCGCAGCTCGCCCGCGCTGATGCTCAGGCTCAGCGCGTTGATGGCCTTGAAGCCGTCGAAGCTGACGGTGATGTCGTCCAGGTACAGGATGGCGCCGTGGGCCAGGTCCAGTTCGCCGGGCTTGACGATGCGGCTGTAGCTGGCACCGCGGTCGCCCGAGCCGTCAACCGGCGGCTGCCGTGAACCCGCTTCGCGCAGGCGCGCGGCGCCCGCTTTCATCAGCTCGGGCGTCATGCGCGCACCTCCTTCTTGCTGCCCTTGAGTTTCTCGACCAGACCGACGATGCCGGCGGGCAGGAACAAGGTGACCAGGATGAACAGCGCGCCCAGAAAGTACAGCCAGAACTCCGGGATCTGCTGCGTGAGCACGCTCTTGGCACCGTTGACGAAGAAGGCGCCGATGATCGGCCCGATCAAGGTGCCGCGCCCACCGACCGCGGCCCAGATCGCCATCTCGATGCTGGCCGCCGGCGACATCTCGCTCGGGTTGATGATGCCCACCTGCGGCACGTACAGGGCCCCCGCGATGGCACACATCACCGCCGAGATCACCCAGATGCTGAGCTTGTAGCGCAGCGGGTCGTAACCCGTGAACATGACGCGGCTCTCGGCGTCGCGGATGGCCTGCAGCACACGGCCGTACTTGCTTTGCACCAGCCACCGGGCAAACAGGAAGAAGCCGATCAGCGTCAGCCCGGTGATCACGAACAGCGTCATGCGCATGCCCGGCGTGGTGATCGGGAAGCCCAGGATGCGCTTGAAGTCGGTGAAGCCGTTGTTGCCGCCAAAGCCGGTCTCATTGCGGAAGAACAGCAGCATCGCGGCAAACGTGACCGCCTGCGTGATGATGGAGAAGTACACGCCCTTGATCCGCGAGCGGAAAGCGAAGTACCCGAACACGAAGGCCAGCAACCCCGGCACCAGCACCACCATCAGCACGGTGGCCACGAAGGAGTCGCTCAACGCCCAATGCCACGGCAGCGCCTTCCAGTCGAGGAAGACCATGAAGTCCGGCAGGTCGCTCTTGTAGTTGCCGTCGCGGCCGATCTGGCGCATCAGGTACATGCCCATCACATAGCCGCCCAACGCAAAGAACACGCCGTGGCCCAGCGACAGGATGCCGGTGTAGCCCCAGATCAGGTCCATGGCCAGCGCGCACATGGCGTAGCACATCATCTTGGCCACCAGCAGCAAGGCGTACTCGCTGAAGTGGAAGGCGCTGCCCTCGGGCACGACCAGGTTGAGCAGCGGTGCCACCACCAGCACCGCGGCCAGCGCCGCCAGCACGCCCAGCCAGCCGCGCGGGCTCAGCAAGCGGGTGACCGGGGCCTGCACGGCGAAGGACGAGGCTTCGGCAGCGGGCGGGACGGAGGAAGAAAGGGCAGACGTCATGGTGGCAAGTTCAGGCTTCGGCACTGCGGCCCTTCATGGCGAACAGGCCCTGCGGTCGCTTCTGGATGAACACGACGATCAGCACCAGCACGAAGATCTTGGCCAGCACGGCGCCGGTCCAGCCCTCCAGCAGCTTGTTGATCACGCCGAGCCCCAACGCCGCGTAAACGGTGCCGATGAGCTGGCCGACGCCGCCCAGCACCACGACCATGAAGGAGTCGACGATGTAGCCCTGGCCCAGGTCCGGGCCCACATTGCCCACCTGCGACAAGGCGCAGCCCGCCAGTCCGGCGATGCCCGAGCCCAAGGCGAAGGCGTAGGTGTCGACGCGGGCCGTGTTGACGCCCATGCAGGCGGCCATGCGGCGGTTCTGCGTCACGCCGCGCACGAACAGGCCCAGCCGGGTGCGCGTCACCATGAAGGTCAGCCCGGCGAACACGGCCACCGCAAACACGATGATGGCCAGGCGGTTGTAGGGCAGCGTGAGGTTGCTCAGCACCTCCACCCCGCCGGACAGCCAGCTCGGGTTTTCCACCGGCACGTTCTGCGCGCCGAAGATCGTTCGCACCGTCTGCATCAGCACCAGGCTGATGCCCCAGGTGGCCAGCAGGGTTTCGAGCGGGCGGCCGTACAGCCAGCGGATGATGCCGCGCTCCAGCACCGCGCCCACCGCCGCGGCGGTCAGGAAGCTGACCGGAATGGCGACCAGCACATAGGCGTCGAACATCCCGGGCAGGAACGTCTTGAACAGGTTTTGAACCACATAGGTGGCGTAGGCGCCGATCATCATCAACTCGCCGTGGGCCATGTTGATCACGCCCATCAGGCCGTAGGTGATGGCCAGGCCCAGCGCCACCAGCACGAGGATGGAGCCCAGGCTCAGGCCGGTGAAGACCACGCCCAGCCGCTCGCCCCAAGCCAGGCGTGATTCCAGCGCCGACAGGGCCGACTGCAGCTTGGCACGCACTTCGGCGTCGGCTTCGCCCTCGGGCGCCGGCTTCAGCCGTTCGATCAGCAGGTTCTTGGTCGCGGGTTCGTTGCTGGCGGCCAGCGCCACGGCAGCGTCCAGGCGCTTGGCCTTGTCCTGCGAGCTGACCATGATGGCAGCGCGCAGCAGTGCAATCTCGGCCTTCAACTTGGGGTCGGACTCGGCGGCCAGGGCCTTGTCGATCAATGGCAACCGGGTTTCGTCCGGCGCTTCCTTCAAGGCCTTGATGGCGACCACGCGGTCGGCCTGGTCGGGTGACAGCAGTTTCAGCGAGGCCAGTGCGGCCTCGATCTCGCGGCGGATGCGGTTGCTGTTGACCACGTCCTCCGCGTCGGCGGGCAAGGTGGCGGCGGCGCCGGTGGCGGCGTCCACGGCCTGATCGCCGCGGACGATGAACACCTTGTCGCCCGCCACCTTGACGCCATCGTCAAGCAAAGCCTGGAAAAAGGCCTGCGCCTTGGGGTCGCCACCCACCGCCACCCGGGCGATGGCGGCCGCGCGGTCGTCGCCATCGCCAATGGCCATGGCCTTGACCTCCTCGGCCGTCAAGGCCCGAGCGGCCATCGGCAGGGCCAGACCCACCATGATCCCCAGCAAGGTCAGGAACACGTGAAGCTTGCGCGGCAGGATCATGGTGTGAGCGGGTCAGGCGATGGCGGGGAAGAAGGTCGGGGCGCGTCGCCGCGTCACTTCTTCTCGGGCACGTTCTTCTTGCCCTTGTTCTCGGCGATGTAGTCGCTCCAGGGGTCGGCCACGACCGGGCCCTTGGTCTTCCACACCACGTTGAACTGGCCATCGGCCTTCACTTCGCCAATGAAGACCGGCTTGTGCAGGTGGTGGTTTTCCTTGTCCATGGTGGACGTGAAGCCACCCGGGGCGCTGAAGGTCTGGCCGGCCATGGCGGCGATCACCTTGTCGGTGTCGGTCGACTTGGCCTTCTCGACCGCTTGCTTCCACATGTGGATGCCGATGTAGGTGGCCTCCATCGGGTCGTTGGTCAGCGGCTTGTCCTTGTGGCCCGGGATGTTCTTGGCCTTGGCATAGTCGCTCCAGGCCTTGATGAACGCGGTGTTGGCCGGGCTCTTGACGCTCATGAAGTAGTTCCAGGCGGCCAGGTGGCCCACCAGCGGCTTGGTGTCCACGCCGCGCAGTTCTTCCTCACCCACGCTGAAGGCCACCACCGGCACGTCGGTCGCCTTGAGGCCCTGGTTGCCCAGTTCCTTGTAGAACGGCACGTTGGAGTCGCCGTTGATGGTCGACACCACGGCGGTCTTCTTGCCTTCGCCCGCGAACTTCTTGATCTTGGCGATGATGCCCTGGTAGTCGGCGTGGCCGAAGGGGGTGTACTCCTCCATGATGTCGGCGTCGGCGATGCCCTTGGACTTCAGGAAGGCGCGCAGGATCTTGTTGGTCGTGCGCGGGTAGACGTAGTCGGTGCCCAGCAACACGAAGCGCTTGGCGCTGCCGCCGTCCTTGCTCATCAGGTATTCCACGGCGGGAATGGCCTGCTGGTTGGGCGCGGCACCGGTGTAGAACACGTTCTTGCTCAGCTCTTCGCCCTCGTACTGCACCGGGTAGAACAGCAGCGAGTTCTTTTCCTCGAAGACCGGCAGCACCGACTTGCGGCTCACGCTGGTCCAGCAGCCGAACACCACCGAGACCTTGTCCTGGTCGATCAGCTGCTTGGCCTTTTCAGCGAACAGCGGCCAGTTGGACGCCGGGTCGACGATCACCGGCTCCAGCTTCTTGCCCATCACGCCGCCCTTGGCGTTGATCTCGTCGATGGTCATCAAGGCCACGTCCTTGAGCACCGTCTCGGAGATGGCCATCGTGCCCGACAGCGAGTGCAGGATGCCGACCTTGATCGTGGCCTGCGCTTGCGCCAGACCGGCGTAGCCCAGCGTGGCGGCGGCCAGACCCACGGCGCTGAGGGTGTGGGTGAACGTGCGGCGATTGAAACTCATCGGGGTTGCTCCTTGGCTGGTGTGTGCGTGTCCTGAAGGACGGACCAGCGCAGGTTAAGCACGACCCGGGTTTCACCCAATACGACAGATGGCGTAGAGGCCGCGGCGGGCGGGTGCGCGTCGCGGCAGCGGCGCCGTCAGGTGGACCCTGCGACGACGCCGCACCGACCCCTACTTGCCCGATGCCGCCTTCATCTCGGCGTTCAGCTCCAAGGCCAAGGCCTGCACCTTCGGCAACAGCTGCTGCATCTGAGCCTGCACCTCCTGCATTGCGCGCTGGGTCACGACCGGCATCTTGCTGACGTAGGACTGACCCACCGGGCTTTGGTAGAAGGCGATGAGCCCGTCCACCTCGGCCTGGTCGAAGCTCTCGCGGTAGATGGCGATCTGGAGCGGCTCCATCCGCGTCCAGCTCATCTCGGTGCGAAGCAGGTCGGCCATGCGATTCAGGCCGCGCTCCATGGCGGCCTTCTGGGCGTCGGACAGCGCCGCGCCGCCAGCGCCCTGTTCGGCGGTGCGGCGCATCATCGGCACCATGGACGCATAAACGCCTTCGATCACGGCCTCGGCCTTCATGACCTTGAACAGCGCCTTGATCGATTCGTCGGTGGGGGGCGCGGCCTGAGCGAACAGCGGGACGACGGACAGGGCGATGGCGGTGAGGAGGTGTTTCATGTGCTGGTCTGGGTTGGAAGACCGTCATACCCTATCGCCGTCTCCAGCGGCCCACAACCACCATTCATGGGACTTCGGACCTGTGGGCGAGTGGCCCGACGCGGCCGTCGCAGCGCGCATGGCTCGCGGCTCACCGCCAGCGCTTCAACCTTCGGGCCGCAAGCCACGCACGCGCCCCATGGCCGCGGCGGCCGCGGCGGTGCGGGTCTCCACGCCCAGCTTTTCGTACACGTGCTCCAGCTGCTTCTTCACCGTGGCCGGGCTGGTGCCCAGGATGTCGCCGATGTCGCGGTTGGTCTTGCCTTTGGCCAGCCAATACAGCACCTCGGCCTCGCGGGCGGTCAGCTTGAAGGTGGCGCCGAGGGCGTCGATCACGGCCTGGTCGGAGCTTTCGCGCATGACCATCAGCCACTCGTCGTCGCCGGACTGCTCGTGCAAGGTGAAGATCAGCCGGGTGCTGGCGCGCGGCAAGGTCATCGGGCTCGGGGCCAGGCCCTGGCTCAGGCGGGCGCCCTCCTGGCGCACCCACTGCAGCACCTCTGGGGGCAGCTCGACGGCCCGCTCGACAGCCCGCTCCACCGAATGCAAGCCCACCTCGCCAAAGTGGCGCTGCACCAGCGCGCGGGCCAGCGGCGTCTGCCAGACGATGCGCCCGTCGCTGGCGCGCAGCACCAGCGTGGCATGGCCGAAGGCGTCCAGCGCGTTGCGCGCATGGCGAGCCTGCCGGGCGCCCTGCATGTGAACCGCCATGCGGGCCAGCACCTCCTGGGCGCGGATCGGCTTGGTCACGTAATCGACCCCGCCGGCCTGGAAGGCATTGACCACGTGCTCGGTCTCGGTCAGCCCGGTCATGAAGACGATGGGGATGTGCGCGGTGTCCTCGTCGGCCTTCAGGCGGCGCGCCACCTCGAAGCCGTCCATGCCCGGCATCAGCGCGTCGAGCAGGATGATGTCCGGCATGGCCTGGGCGGCGCGCTGCAACGCGGCTTCGCCGTGGCTGGCGACCAGCACGGTGTAGCCGGCTTCGTCCAGCGCGTCGTGCAGCACGGACAGGTTGTCGGGCACGTCGTCGACGATCAGCACCACGTCGGCCGTGCGGCGGTCGATGGGGTCGTGGGCGGTCACGGCGCCACCCCGTCGTTGGCCGGGGCCGGGGCGGCGGCGCGCGGCGCCTGGCGCAGCAGGCCACTCATTGCGTCGAGCTGAAACTGCCGCGCCAGCGCCCGCATTTGCTGCACCAAGCCGCGGCAGTCCGGCTGTTCGGCCTCGACCTCGTCGAGTTGGCGCACGATGCCGCGCAAGTAGCCCAGGTCGATCATCGACTGCAGGGCCTGCACGCGCTCCGCCGACGGGTACACCAGCGCCGGCGGGGTACCGGCGAGCAAAGCGCCGGCGCCCGGGTCGGCCGCGTCCAGCGGCGGCAGCGGGGCCTCGGTCCAATGCAGGTGCAGCTGGCGGCCCAGCCAGTCGAGCAGCTCGGCCTTGCGCACTGGTTTCAGGATGAAGTCTTCGGCCGGGATGCCCACGATGTTGTCGGCCCCCTTCTCGAAGGCGTTGGCGGAGACGATGGCCAACGGCGCGTCGCTCAATTGTTCCGCACGCAGGCGGCGGATGGTTTCCCAGCCGTCGATGCCGGGCATGGCCAGGTCCATCAGGATCGCGTCGGGGCTGAACTCGCGAAGCAGCGCCAGGCACTCATGCCCTGACGCCGCTTGCCGCACCTCGAACCCCAGCGGCGCCAGCATGTTCACCATCAGGCCGCGGTCGACCTCTTCGTTGTCGACCACCAGCAGGCGCTTGCGGGCCCCCTGGTAGCCCACGCGCTGGGTGCGCGGCAGCGCCTGGTCCGCCAGTTCGGCGCGCAGCTCGGGCAGGAACAGGCGGATGCGGAAGGTGGTGCCGGCGCGGCGCGGCTGGTCTGGCGGCGCCGTGAGGGCGGTGCCGGTGGAGTCGGTGGCCTTGGCAGGCGGGGCATCGGCATCGGCACGGGCGTCGGCGGCCGCGCTCGCCAGCGTGCTGTGCACGCTCATCTCGCCGCCCATCAGGTCGGTCAGCATCTTGCTGATGGTCAGGCCCAGGCCGGTGCTGCCGGCCGGGCCGCTGCCGCCCGCCCCACCGGAGGCCGCGCCGCGGCCGAAGGGCTCGAAGATGCGCGCCATCTCGTCGGGGGCAATGCCGGGGCCGGTGTCCTCCACCTCGAAGGTGGCCATCTCGCGGGCGTACATCACGCGAAACACCACCTGACCACGCTGAGTGAACTTGACCGCGTTGCCGATGACGTTGATGAGGATCTGGCGCAAGCGCTTCTCGTCGGCGCGCACGGCCTCGGGCACGCCCTCGCCCATCACGTGGTGGAAAGCGATGCCCTTGCCGGCGGCCTGCAGCTCGAACATGCGGGCAATTTGCTGCAAGCCCTCGCGCAGGCGCATCGGCCGCACGTCCAGCGACAGCTTGCCGCTTTCGATGCGGGCGATGTCCAGGGTGCCTTCGATCAGCGACAGCAGGTGGTCGCCGCCGCGACGGATCACGCTGACCGCCTGTTTGCGGTGCGGCGGGATGCTGGCGTCTTCGTCCAGCAGCTGGGCATAGCCGATGATGCTGTTCAGCGGCGTGCGCAGCTCGTGGCTGATGGTGGTGATGTAGCGGCTCTTGGCCTGGTTGGCCAGGTCGGCTTGCAGCTTGGCGCGGTCGGCCTGCAGCTTCGCGTCCTGCAGCGCCTCGTCGGTGCGGCGGTGCGACTCGATCTCATGCACCAGCAGGTGGGTCTGGCGATTGGATTCCTCCTGCGCCACCTGGGCGCTGCGGTGCTTCAGCACCAGCCACCAGGCCACCACCGCACTGACCACCAGGATGGCCGCGAACAGCTTGACAAAGCCCAATTGCAGCGCCACCTCGGCCGAGCGCGCCAGCGGGCCGCCCAGCACCTGTTCCATCGCCCGCCGCTCGTGCCGGTACACCGCCAGGAAGAGGCCGGCCAGCACCGGCACGCCGAACAGCATCAGCATCAGGTAGTGGCCCAGCTCGGTGTCCAGCCGCGCCCACCAACGCGCCGACACCAGCCGCCGCGCCGTCTGGCGCCACTGCACGGACAGCCGCGCGTGCGGCTTGCACAGGTCATGGCAGCGCGCGTCCAGCGAGCAGCACAGCGAGCAGATGCTGCCGCGGTACGCCGGGCAATGCGCCATGTCGTCGTGCTCGTAATCGCGCTCGCAGATCACGCAGCGCGCGAGCCGCTTGTAGCTGCCATGGGCGTCGGTCTGCGGGGCCGGCTCGGGCTCCGGTTGGCGGGCGATGTAGTAGCGGCCCTGGGTACGCCAGGCGATCAGCGGCGACACCACCAGCGCGGTCACCAGCGCGATCAGGGCCGAGAAGGCCTGCGCCAGCTCGCCAAAGGCACCGGTGTAGGCCGCGATCGACAGGGCCGAGGCCACGACCATCGCACCCACGCCCACCGGGTTCACGTCGTACAGGTGCGCCCGCTTGAACTCGATGCCCTTGGGCGACCAGCCCATGGGCTTGTTGATCACCAGGTCGGCCACCACCGCCATCATCCAGCTGATGGCGATGTTGGAGTACAGGCCCAGCACCTTGCCGATCGCCTGAAAGACGTTCAGCTCCATCAGCAGCAGCGCGATCACCAGGTTGAACAGCATCCACACCACGCGGCCCGGATGGCTGTGCGTCAAGCGGGCGAAGAAGTTGCTCCAGGCCAGCGAGCCGGCGTAGGCGTTTGTCACGTTGATCTTCAGCTGGGAGATGACCACGAACACCGCGGTGGCGGCCACCGCCATGCCCACCTGCGAGAACACCGCACCGTAGGCCACCAGGTACATCTGGTTCGGGTCGACCGCGCGGTCGATGGGCACGGCGTAGCTGAGCGCCAGGTAAGCCAGCACCGCGCCGCCCAGCATCTTGAGCACGCCGGGCACCACCCAGCCGGGCCCGCCGATCATCACGCCGGCCCACCAGCGCAAGTCGGGCACCGTCACTCGGCCGAACAAGGCGGTGGGCGGGCGCCGCTCGGGCATGAACCGCAAGTAGTCGGCCTGCTCGCCCATCTGGGTGATCAGTGCGATGCCCACGGTCATCGCGGCGCCAAACTTCAACAAGTCAAAGCCCGCCGGGGCCACGCCATCCGGGCTGCCCGGGTCGCCACCCCCATAGGCCCAGATGTCGGCCAGCACGGTGGGCTGCTGCTGGAACACGAAGACAAAGGGAACGACCAGCATCGCGATCCACAGCGGCTGTGTCCACACCTGCAATCGGCTGATGGTGGTCACGCCGTGGGTCACCAGCGGCACCACCACGAGCGCGCAGATCAGATAGCCCCAGGCGGGTGGGATGTCAAAGGCCAGTTCCAGCGCGTAGGCCATGATGGCCGCCTCGAGCGCGAAGAAGATGAAGGTGAACGAGGCGTAGATCAGCGAGGTCAGCGTGGAGCCGATGTAGCCAAATCCCGCGCCCCGCGTCAGCAGGTCCATGTCGACGCCATAACGCGCGGCGTACACGCTGATCGGCCAGCCGGCCAGGAAGATGATCAGGCCCGTGGCCAGGATGGCCCAGAAGGCGTTGATGAAGCCGTAGTCGACCAGCAGCGTGCCGCCCACCGCTTCCAGCACCAGGAACGAGGCCGCACCAAAAGCGGTATTGGCCACGCGCATCGCCGACCATTTGCGGAACGAGCGCGGCGTGAAACGCAGGGCGTAGTCCTCCATCGTCTCCCGCGCGACCCAGCTGTTGTAGTCGCGCCGCACCTTGATGACGCGTTGCACCGCATCGGTGCGGGAAACAGGCACCACGGCAGGGCCCAGCGGGGGCGAGGTGGTGGGGCTGGGGGTTGGGGGGGACATCGGGCGGGATGGGGCAAGGGGCGTGCCGAGGGAGGGGGCGGTGGGGGCTTGGGTTGGAGTGGGGTTGGGTTGGCGTCGCTTTGGCCGGGGGGAGTGGCCGTGCCGGCACGGCAAAAACCCCCACCCAAAACACCGAGAACCCAACCAACAATCACCCCCACCCCGGCACACTCCATGCTACCCACCCTACCCCATGGAACTGACCCCAAGAGAGAAGGACAAGCTGCTGATCTTCACGGCAGCCCTGCTCGCCGAGCGCCGCAAGGCCCGCGGCCTGAAGCTCAACTACCCCGAGGCCGTCGCGCTGATCAGCGCCGCCATCATGGAAGGCGCTCGCGACGGCAAGACGGTGGCCGAGCTGATGGGTGACGGCCAGACCGTGCTGACGCGTGACGACGTGATGGACGGCGTGGCCGAACTGATCCCTGAGATCCAGATGGAGGCCACCTTTCCGGACGGCACCAAGCTGGTCACCGTGCACCAGCCCATCCGTTGAGCGTGGCAACGCACCCCGTTCCCCAAGGAGACCCGATGAAGCCCACCTTCCGAGCGTTCAGCGCGATGGCGCTGGCCGGTGCCCTGTTGAGCCCGCTGATGGCCCAGGCCCACGACGGTCACGGCCTGCCCGGCAGCCACTGGCACAGCACCGACGTGCTGGGCTTCGTGCTGCTGGCGGTCGTGTTGGCCGCCGGCGTGTGGTGGTCGAAGCGGAAGTGAGCATGGTCCCCGGCGAATTGCTCACCGACGCGGGCGAACACGCCCTGAACCCCGGCCGGCGCTGCCTCACGCTGGTCGTTGAAAACCAGGGCGACCGGCCGATCCAGGTCGGCTCGCACTACCACTTTGCCGAGACCAACGCTGCGCTCGGCTTCGACCGGGCTGCCGCCCGCGGCATGCGCCTGAACATCGCGTCCGGCACCGCCGTGCGCTTCGAGCCCGGGCAGCAGCGCACGGTCGAACTGGTGGATTACGCCGGCGCGCGCATGGTGTTCGGCTTTCGTGGACTGATCCAAGGACCGCTTTGATGGCCACCATCGGACGCCGCGCTTACGCGGAAATGTTCGGCCCCACGGTGGGCGACCGCCTGCGCCTGGCCGACACCACCCTCGTCATCGAGATCGAGCGCGACCACACCCTGGCCGCCGGTGGCCACGGCGAGGAGGTGAAGTTCGGCGGCGGCAAGGTCATCCGCGACGGCATGGGCCAGAGCCAGCGCGTCAACGGGCCTGGCCCGGGCGACGCTGTCGACTGTGTCATCACCAACGCCGTCATCGTCGACCACTGGGGCATCGTCAAGGCCGACATTGGGCTGCGCGGCAGCCGCATCGCGGCCATCGGCAAAGCCGGCAACCCGGACGTGCAGCCGGGCGTCGACATCGTCATCGGCCCGGGCACGGAGGTCATCGCGGCCGAGGGCATGATCGTCACCGCCGGCGGCATCGACAGCCACATTCACTTCATCTGCCCGCAGCAGATCGACGAGGCGCTTTACAGCGGCGTGACCACCATGCTGGGCGGTGGCACCGGCCCCGCCACCGGCACCTTCGCCACGACCTGCACCCCCGGCCCGGCGAACCTTGCGCGCATGCTGCAAGCGGCCGACGCCTACCCGATGAACCTGGGCTTCCTCGGCAAGGGCAATGCCAGCCAGCCCGCCGCGCTGCGCCAGCAGATCGAGGCCGGCGCCATCGGCCTGAAGCTGCACGAAGACTGGGGCACCACGCCCTCGGCCATCGACTGTTGTCTGGGCGTCGCCGAGGCCACCGACACCCAGGTGTCGATCCACAGCGACACCTTGAACGAGTCGGGCTTTGTGGAAGACACGATCGCGGCCACCAAGGGCCGCAGCCTGTGCGCTTTTCACACCGAAGGCGCCGGCGGCGGCCACGCCCCCGACATCTTGAAGGTGGTGGGTGAGGCCAATTTTCTGCCCTCGTCGACCAACCCGACGATGCCGTACACGGTGAACACCGCCGACGAGCACCTGGACATGCTGATGGTGTGCCACCACCTGGACGCCAGCATCGCCGAGGACCTGGCCTTCGCCGAAAGCCGCATCCGCCGCGAAACCATCGCCGCCGAGGACGTGCTGCACGACCTGGGTGCCATCAGCATGATGAGCAGCGACAGCCAGGCCATGGGCCGTGTGGGCGAGGTGATCATCCGCACCTGGCAGACCGCGCACAAGATGAAGCAGCAGCGCGGCAGCCTGCCCGGCGACGGCGAGCGCAACGACAACACCCGCGTCAAGCGCTACGTGGCCAAGTACACCATCAACCCGGCGCTGGCCAACGGCATTGCGCACGAGGTGGGCAGCGTCGAGGTGGGCAAGTGGGCCGACCTGGTGCTGTGGAAGCCGGCCTTCTTCGGCATCAAGCCGGCCCTGGTGCTGAAAGGCGGCTTCATCGCCGCGGCCGCCATGGGCGACCCAAACGCCAGCATTCCGACACCGCAGCCCGTCCACTACCGGCCGATGTTTGGTGCCCATGGCGGCGCCTTGCGCGGCGGTTCCCTGACCTTCGTCAGCCAGGCGGCCTTGGGCGCCGGCCTGCACGAGCAACTGGGGCTGCAAAAGGCCGTGTCCGCGGTCAAGGGGTGCCGCGGCGTCACCAAGCACGACATGGTCCACAACGCTTACCTGCCGCGGATGGAGGTCGACGCCCAGACTTACCAGGTGCGTGCCGACGGCGTGCTGTTGACGTGCGAGCCGGCTGCCGTGCTGCCGATGGCGCAGCGCTACTTTCTGTTCTGACAGGGACGCGGGGCCCGCCAGGCGCCACGCCTCAGGGCGTGGTGCCGCGCGGGGTGGCGCTGGCGTCGGAAGTCGCCTGAGCGCGCTGTTGGTGCTGCTCGAATTGCTGGATGGCCTCGCACAGGCGGTCGGCGTGCCGCCGCAAGCTGGCGGCTGCCGCCAGGCAGGCTTGCACGTCCACCGGCTCGCCAGCCGACCGCGGCGCTGACACCACAGACCCCCCATCGAGCGCCATGCGTTGAGCCCCCAAGGCCTCCAGCTGCGCGCTCATCTGGCGCACCTGAACCAGGATGTCGCCCAGCGATGCCGCGGCGGTGGGCGCGCCGGGGGGCTGCTTGTTCATGGTCTGCTTCCTTGCGGTGAGTGGGTGAACGTCGTGGCGGCATGGGGGCCGAACCGAGCCATTTTGAGCGCAGGCGTCGAGTCATTGTCCACAATCAAGATCAGATTGCGCAGCAATTGAGCGCCCGCGTCAACCTTCACTCAGGGGACGCCCAGTCGCCAAGCCCCCCGTTCAAGGCGCCAGGGTGAAGCGCAGGCCCTTCCACCGCATGACCACGTCACGGCGACGGATCTCGTCAATGAACAACTCCGGCGCCACGCGGTCGCCCTCGCGCCGAAGGTCCCCGTTCAGCATCGCCAGGCGCTCGCGGCGCTCGCTGGCGTAGACGGTGCCGGTGAGCACCAGCGGCGGCAAGCCGCGCTGCTGCGCCGGTGTCAGGTCTTGACGGCTGGGCAACGCGACCGGCGGCGCGGGGGGGGCAGGCTGCGCTTGGCTGGAGGGGGTGTCTGCTGGGGCACGGACAGGCGGCGGCACTGGCGTTGGCGTTGGCGTTGGCGGCGCTGGCACGACCGGAACCACCGCCGTCGGCGCAGGCGGTGCAAGCGTGCGCACGGCCGCCTCGGCCTGCACCGGGGCAGGCTCCGCCTTGGGCAAAGCCAGGCGCCAGCCGACGGTTCCGGCGGCCACCAGCAGCACGGCCAGCGCCACGCCCGCGACGGGCCAGGCCCAGCGCGCGGTGGCCGCGTCCGTCTCGGCCGACGAGGTCCGGTCGGCTTGACCGTTCGACGGGCTGGTCAATGTCGGCACCTGGCCGCGGGACCGTTGGGCTTCGGCGCGGCGCAGGGCATCAAGGATGTAGGACATGGGCAGAGGCCTCAGCGCAGGGTAGACAGCGTGGGCTCACGCTCGCCTGCCGCGCGGTTCAGGGCGATCAAGGTCAGCGGGCCGGGCCGGCCATCGGGCTTCAGGCCCTGGCTGAGCTGGAAGGCGATCACCTGGTCTCGCAGCGCGTCACGGCCGGTGGGCGCTGGCCGCTGGGCCGCGCCCGACGCGCGGTCCAGCAGGTGGGCCAGGCGGTCGAAGATGGGCTCGCCGGGGCGGGCCTGGCGCGCGTCCGGCGCGCCATCGACCGAGCGCAGCACGGTGATGAACTCGCCGCGCCAGCGCTGGGCCAGCTCGTCCAGCGGCACCACCACCTGGCCCTCGCCCTGGGACAGCAGCGCCTGGGTCGGCCCCAGCCCCAGCAGCACCGCGTGTCGCGGGCGCGCGGTGCGGTCCGCGCGCAGCACCAGGATCACCGGTCGGTTCAAGTCGCGCACATCGGCCAGCCCGCCGGCGCTGCGGTGGCACGCCAGCGCGGCCTTGGCCGCCACGGCGCACGGCTCATCGGCCCGGGCGGTGTCGAGCGGCGTGCCCCACTGCGCCGTCAAGCGGCGCCATGCCTCGTCTTCGGACAAGTTCAGCGCCTGCTCGGCGCCAGCCGCGGGCGCGTTGGTGCTGAGCGTGGACGTGGCGGCGGAAGCGGAAGCGGGGGTGGAAGTCGGTGTCGGTGTCGGTGTCGGTGCCGCAGCCACTGGCACCGCAGACGCCATGCTGGGGCTGGACCCGGCCAGCCCGACCGCCTGCGGCCCGCTCGCCGCCGTGCCGGGTGCTGCCACCGCGGCCACTGCGGCCACCGCGGGCACGCGTGTTGCCGAGGCCGCGGCCCCGGCCCCGGCCGACGATGCCGCCCGCCCCGCCAACCCGGTGGCCGTGCCGGCGCCCAGACCGGTGACCGCCAGTCCACCCCAACCGCCGGGCCAGCCGCCCACCCACGCCGCCACCGCGGCCGTCAACGCCACCCCAAGGCCCAGACCCACCCCCAGGGCCCGCCCCGTTGTCCAGGCCACAGGTGCTCCCTGACCCTCCCGCCCCACGGCGATTTCTTTCGCGGCACGGTCGAGCGTCTGGCGGTCCACCGCGGCCAGCCCCTGGGCAAAGGCGCCCAACAGCGCCCGGTCACACAGCAGATTGATGCGCCGCGGCACGCCCCCGGTCAGCCGGTGGATGCGCGGGACCAGCGCGGACGGCAGCGGGCTCGCGCCACGCAGGCCCGCCACGCCCAGGCGGTGCTGCAGGTAGAGGCCGGTTTCGGTGGGGTCCAAGGCATCGAGGTGGTAGCGCGCAACCACCCGCTGGGCCAGCTGCTCCAGCCCGGGCGCGGCCAGAAGGCCACGCAGTTCGGGTTGCCCGATCAGCACGATCTGCAGCAGCTTGCGTTCGCTGGTTTCCAGGTTGGTCAGAAGCCGCAGCTGCTCCAGCACCTCCGCGGGCAGCAGCTGCGCCTCGTCGATGACCAGCACGCTGTTGCGCCCCGCAGCATGTTGGCCCAGCAAGAAGCGGTTCAACGGGTCGAGGTAGGTCTTGATGGTGGCGCCGGGGCCGAGGTCGGGCACGCCAACGCCGAACTCTTCGCACACCGAGGCCATCAGCTCCAGCGCACTGAGCTTCGGGTTGAAGACATAAGCCACCTGGCAATGCGCCGGCACCTGGTCCAGAAAGCAGCGGAAGACGGTGGTCTTGCCTGCGCCGATCTCGCCGGTCAGCAACACCACGCCACCGCCCGCCCCCAGGCCGTAGAGGAGGTGCGCCAGGGCTTCGCGGTGACGCTCGCTCATGTAGAGGTAGCGTGGGTCGGGCGCGATCGAGAAGGGCTCGTGCACCAGGCCGAAATGCTGCGCGTACATGGGGCGCGAGGATAAGGCCCCGACCCGGCGCCGGTTGGTATGCTCGGATTCCCCGATCTGCCCCTTGCCAAGTCCCATGACCCGCGTCTTCAATTTCAGCGCCGGCCCCGCCGCCCTTCCCGAACCGGTGCTGCGCCAGGCCGCCAGCGAGATGCTCGACTGGCAGGGCTCGGGCATGTCGGTGATGGAGATGAGCCACCGTGGCCAGGAATTCATGGGCATCCTGGCCCGCACCCAGGCGCTGCTGCGCGAGTTGCTGGCCATCCCCGACCATTACAAGGTGCTGTTCCTGCAGGGTGGCGGCATCGGCGAAAACGCCATCGTGCCGATGAACCTGCTGCGCGGGCGCCGCGGGGCGGACCACGTCCTGACCGGCGAATGGACGCGCCGGACCATCGAGGAAGCGCGCCGCTACGGCGAGGTGAACGTCGCGGCCAGCGCCGAGGCCAACGGCTACACCGCGGTGCCCCCGCGCAACACCTGGCAACTGCGCGAGGACGCGGCCTACGTGCACATCTGCGCCAACGAGACCATCGGCGGGCTGGAGTACCACTGGACGCCCGACACCGGCGACGTGCCGCTGGTGGCGGACATGTCGTCGAACATCCTGTCGCGGCCGGTGGACGTGGCCCGCTACGGCCTGATCTACGGCGGCGCGCAGAAGAACATCGGCCCGGCCGGGCTCACCCTGGTGATCGTGCGCGAGGACCTGCTGGGCCAGGCGATGAAGGTCACGCCTTCGGCCTTCAACTACACCGAGCAGGCGGCCAACGACTCGATGCTGAACACCCCGCCCACCTACGCCATCTACATCGCCGGACTGGTGTTCCAGTGGATCAAGGACCAGGGCGGCCTGGCCGCCATGGCCGCCCGCAACCAGGCCAAGAGCGAACTGCTGTACCGCTACATCGACGGCAGCGGCTTCTACGCGAACCGCATCGACCCCGGCAGCCGTTCGCGCATGAACGTGGTCTTCACGCTGCGCGACCCGGCGCTGGACGCGGCCTTCCTGAAAGGCGCCGAGGCGCGCGGCCTGGTGCAGCTCAAAGGCCACCGGGTGGCTGGCGGCATGCGGGCCTCGCTGTACAACGCCATGCCGCTGGAAGGCGTGCAGGCCTTGATCGACCACATGCGCGACTTTGCGCAGCGCCACGGCTGAGCCGAACCCGACGGGCGCCCCCAACCTCCTCGCAAGGACCCACCTCCATGATCACCGTCAACAAGCGCCTGCCCGCCGGCCAGGGCCTGGCCCCGGCCCTGCTGAAGCGCGCGCCCAGCGTCACCCTGGACTGGGACACCCGCCAGAAAAGCCGCTTCGAGGCCACCGACAGCCAGGGCCGCACGCTGGGCGTGTTCCTGCCGCGCGGCACCCAGGTGCGCGGCGGCGACGTGCTGGTGGCCGACGACGGCGGCCTCGTGAAGGTGGAAGCGGCCCCGCAGCCGGTGATGGTGGTCACCCACTGCCCCCAGCACGGCAGCCCCTTCGACCTGCTGCGCGCGGCCTATCACCTGGGCAACCGGCACGTGGCCCTGGCCCTGCACCCCGACCGCCTGCTGCTGGAGCCCGACCACGTGCTGGCCCAGATGCTGCGCCAGATGCACCTGATCGTCACCGACGCCGAAGCCGCCTTCGAGCCCGAGGGCGGCGCCTACGGTGGCGAGGGTGGCCACGGGCATGACCATGGCCACGCCCAGGCCCCGGTGACGCCGGTGCACGTGCACGGGCCGAACTGCGGTCATGACCACGCCCACGACCATGCCCATGGCCACCACCAACGCGGTCACGACCATGGTCACGAGCGGCCCTGAGGCCTTGTCGCCGGCCACGCTGCTGCGCCTCCTGTGGCTGGCCTCACCGGCGCTGCCGGTGGGCGGCTTCAGTTACTCGGAAGGGCTGGAAGCGGCGGTCGAGCATGGCCACGTCGACGACGAGGCGAGCGCCACGGCCTGGCTGCGTGACCAGCTGGCGCTGAGCCAGTCGCGCGGCGACTGGGCCGTGGCAGCCCGCGCCCACGCGGCATGGCAGGCCGCCGATCAACCCGCCCTGATCGCCTTGAACCATTGGGTGCTGCACACACGTGAATCGGCCGAGCTGCGCCAGCAGGTCGAGCAGATGGGCCGATCGCTGCTGGAATGGCTGCGCAATGGCGAGCAATCGACGGACCCGCGCCTGGTGCTGTTGTCGGCCCTGGCGCCAGCACCAACTTGGCCCGTGGGCTATGCACTGGCTGGGGTGCTGGCCCGGGCAAACGCCCGCGACACGCTGCTGTCGCTCGCTTTCGGCTGGGCAGAGAACATGGCTCAGGCAGCGATGAAGGCGGTGCCGCTGGGCCAGGCCGCGGCGCAACGCATGCTGGCCGCGCTGGCGCGCGACATCCCCGCCGCCGTGGACCATGCCTTGGCCCTGCCAGACACCGACCGCCAGGCCCATGCGCCGATGTTGGCGATCCTGTCGGCACGGCACGAGCAGCAGTACTCGCGGCTGTTCCGGTCCTGAGCAGGTGGCATGACGACGCGACAGGCGCGCGCCGATAATGTTGGCATGAGCACGCTGCACCACATTCCCGGCCGCACCAAGACTTTGCCACCGTTGCGCGTGGGCGTGGGCGGCCCCGTCGGGTCGGGCAAGACCACGCTGGTCGAGATGCTCTGCAAGGCCTTGCGCAGCCGCTACGACCTGGTCGTCGTCACCAACGACATCTACACCAAGGAAGACCAGCGCCTGCTGACCGTGGCCGGCGCGCTGGAGGCGGAGCGCATCATGGGCGTTGAAACCGGTGGCTGCCCCCACACCGCCATCCGCGAGGACGCATCGATCAACCTTGAAGCCGTCGACCGCATGCTGGGCAAATACCCCAATGCCGACATCGTCTTCATCGAAAGCGGGGGTGACAACCTGGCCGCCACCTTCAGCCCCGAACTCAGTGACCTGACGATCTACGTGATCGACGTCGCCGCGGGCGAGAAGATCCCGCGCAAGGGCGGCCCCGGCATCACGAAGAGCGACCTCTTCGTCATCAACAAGACCGACCTGGCACCGCACGTGGGCGCCGATCTGGCGGTCATGCACGCCGACACCACCCGCATGCGGACCACGCCGCGCGGCCTGAAGCCGTTCGTGATGAGCAACCTCAAGACCCAGCAAGGGCTCGACGAGGTGATCGCCTTCATCGAGACCAAGGGGCTGCTGAAGGCCGCCTGAGGCGGCCGCCAGGGCCCGGGCCACGACACGCGCACCCGGCGCGGCCTCAGCTGCTGGCGCCGACCTGCGTTTGCAGGTAGTTCTGCTCGCCCACCTTGCCGACCAGGTCGATCTGGGTCTCGAGGTAGTCGATGTGCTCTTCGGTGTCGGCCAGGATGTCTTCAAGCAGGTCGCGGCTGACATAGTCGCGCACCGCCTCGCAGCAGGCGATGGCTTCCTTCAGGTGCACCTGGGACGCCAGTTCGACCTTCAGGTCGCAGTGCAGCGTTTCCACCGGGTCTTCGCCGATCAGCAGCTTGCCCAGGTCCTGCAGGTTGGGCAGGCCATCGAGTGTCAGCACCCGCTCGACCAGGCGGTCGGCGTGCTTCATTTCTTCGATCGACTCCTCGTACTCGTGCTTCGCCATGCGCTCGAAGCCCCAGTTTTTCAGCATGCGCGCGTGCAGGAAGTACTGGTTGATGGCGGTCAGCTCCATCTTCAGCTGCGCGTTGAGGAATGCAATGACTTGGGTGTCGCCTTTCATGGGCGCTCCTTGAAGAGGGTGATGCATGGATTGTGCGGTGCGCGCGGCGCGCCCACGGCGCGGCGGAGCCGGTCCGGCCCTGCCGAGATCATGGGTTCGCCACGCGATGCATTTGGTAATGCGAACGATTCGCATTATAGTGAGCCCATGATTGTTTGCCTTTGCCACCGCGTCTCCGACCGAGACATCGCTCGCGCCGCCCGCGACGGCTGCGCCTCCTTCGACGACTTGCAGATCGACCTGGGCGTGGCCACCGCCTGCGGCGCCTGCCACGACTGCGCGCGAAGTTGTTTTGAAGCACACGGCGGCGCAGCGTCGGCGGCGCGCGACCCGGCCGCGGTGGCTGCCCATGCCGCCCACGCCGTCATCACGGTGCACCGCCCGGCGCCCGCCGCGGCCTGAGCCACCCATGCCGACCACCCACCGGTCGCGTTTCCTCGCACCGCCCGCGTCGGTCCGCGACACGGCGCCCCCACGGACCAGCGCCGGGTCCACGCTGGCGGCCACTACGCCGCCACGGGACGACGCGATGACGGTCACGACATCGTCCGCGGACCCGCCAGTGTCCACGCCCACCCCGTTGCCGCACCCGGCGCGGCGCTGGCACAGCGCCGACCTGTTCGGTGCAGCGCGCGACATTGAAATCGTCCACGGCGCCTCGGTGTACCGCCTGCGCCTGACCTCGTTGAACAAGCTGATCCTCACCAAGTGAGCCCGCGGTGGGCGCCCTGCCCACCCTTTCGCACCCGCCAGCCTGATGCCAGCCCGTGCCGTCCGAGAAAGGAACGACCGTGTTGAAACATCCCATCGCCAGCGCGCCCGCCACCGCCGCCAGCATCGGCCCCACCAACGGGCCTGACCGCCTCGGCGCCCTGGCCGTGCACGCCGCCCGGTTGCCGTTCGCCGCGCACGGCGACTGCTGCCAGTCCACGCCCACGCCCACCGCGACACCGACCCCAGCCGCCGGCCCGTCGCGGCGGCGGCGCCTGTGGGAATTGCCCGGCAGCGCCCACTGCCCTGTCGTCGGCGTGTGCCTGCCGGTGGCCGCGCTGCGCCGCCTCGTCGACAAGCTGCCCGGCATGACCGCGCCGCCCGAAGACCACGTGCTGCACAGCGCCGCCGTCGCCGAGTGTCGGCACCGGCTCGCGCTGGCCGAGGCGCTGCAGCGCGAGCTCGACCGGCGCCACGCCGGCGCCCTGCGCCAGTCCACCGCCCTGAAGACCGCCGACGCCCTCGCCGATTGGTGGCAGGCGAAGCTGCCCACGGCCGACATGCCGGCCGCGCTGTGGGCAACCCTGACCCACCCGCGCTGCCTGCCGACGCTGGAGCGGCGGGTGCTGGGCGAGGTCCACATGCTTCAGCACCAGGTGGGCCTGGCCGGCCGGGACGGCCTGGCACGCATCGAGGCCTTGATCGACGAAAACGCCGTGCTGTCTCGGGCGCTCGGCGCCGCCCAGCAGCGCTGCACCCGGCTGGCCGCCGAGCACGCCGAACGCCTGGCCACGCTGTCGAGCGAGCTCGTGCGCGTGCGCGGGCAATGCCTCGCCGCCCAAAGCCGACGCTGCGCGGTGGAGGAGGACCTGGCGCAATGGCGAGCCAGCGTGCCCGACCTGCCAGAGCGCCACGCCTTGCAGCGCCAGGTGGCCGAGCAGGCTGAACGCATCGCCACACTGCAACGCGCCCTGCAACTGACCCGGATGTCGCCCGCCGCCGACCGGGCCCCATCCCACCAGCAGCCTGCCAACGACGCCGCGGCCGCAGGCACCAACGCCGGGACCACCGCAGCCGCAGCCGCAGCCGCAGCCGCAAATGCAACCGCAACCGCAACCGCAGCCGGCCAAGCCGCGTCGCTGGCCGAGCGCGCCGTGCTGTGTGTCGGCGGCCGCGCGGCGAGCGTGCCGGTGTACCGGCGGCTGGTCGAAGCCTGCGGCGCGCGCTTCCTGCATCACGACGGCGGCGAAGAACAGAACGTTCACCAGCTGGACAACACCTTGGCGGCCGCCGACCTGGTCATCTGCCAGGCCGGCTGCATCAGCCACAAGGCCTACTGGCGGGTGAAGGACCATTGCAAACGGACCGGCAAGCGCTGCGTGTTCGTCGAAAGCCCAAGCGCCGCCGGCCTGCAGCGGGCCCTCGTCGGGATCGGCCAGCAGGGCGGCTGAGGCGCGACTCAGGCATGATGCTGCACCGCAGCAAATTTGGCCTTCGCGCCCCCTGCCATGGTGCCGCCCTCGTTCACCCGCCTGGCCATCGTGCTGGGCCTGCTCTCGGCCATCGGGCCCTTCGCCATCGACATGTACCTGCCCGCGCTGCCGGCCATCGGGCAGGCGTTGCAGGCCGATGCGCGGGCGGTTCAATGGAGCTTGATGAGCTTCTTCGTGTCGTTCGCCGTGAGCCAGCTGGCCTACGGCCCGGCGTCCGACATGGTTGGCCGCAAGGCCCCGCTGTACGTTGGCATCGGCTTGTTCGTGCTGGGCAGCGTGGGCTGCGCGCTGGCGCCAGACATCCCCACCCTGGTCGCGTTCCGCTTCGCCCAGGGGTTGGGCGGTGGCGCCGTGGCGGTGATCCCGCGGGCCATCGTGCGCGACCTCTACACCGGCACCGAGGCCACCCGGCTGATGTCCACGCTGCTGCTGGTGTTCAGCGTCTCGCCCATCCTGGCGCCGCTGATCGGCAGCTTGGTGATCGACGTGGCCGGCTGGCGGGCGATTTTCTGGGTGGTCACGGCCACTGGGCTGGTGGGCTTGGTCTTGATGGCGGTGTCGCTGCCCGAGACCCGTCCGGCCAGCGCGCGCCGGGACAGCAACCTGGCCAGCACGCTGCGCGCCTTTGCGCTGCTGGGGCGCGACGCGCGCTTTCTGGGCCTGACGGGCATCGGCGCATTGGGCCTTGGCGGGTTCTTCGTCTACCTGGCCAATTCGTCGTTCGTGCTGATCGAGCATCACGGCCTCAGCCCGCGCGAGTACGGGCTGGCCTTCGCGGCCAACGCCGCGTCGTTCATCGGCGTGTCGCAGTTCACCTCGCGCTTGACCCGGCGCCACGGCCTGCCGCGGGTGATCCTGGTCGCCGTGACCGGCTTCGCCCTGACGATGTCGGCGCTTGCGCTGCTGAACCTGGCCGGCGTGGACCGCCTGGACGTGATGATTGCCCTGCTGATGGTGGGCTTCGGCTTTCTGGGGCTGGTCTTGCCCACGAGCTCTGTGCTGGCACTGGAAGCGCACGGCGCCATCGCCGGCGCCGCCTCGGCCCTGATGGGCACGGTGCAACTCGTCATGGGCGCCGTCGTGATCGCGATGATGTCCGGCGTGGTCGACGGCACCGCGCGCCCGATGGTGATCGGCATCGCCTTGGGGGCGTGCGGGTCGATGGCGCTGTCCTGGGCGACGCTGGGCAACCCGTGGCGTCACGCCAGCGGCATCGCCCCGAGCGCAGCCGGGGCAACGGGCAAGAACCACAGCGGATGATGGGTCGCCGCCCGGTGGCCTCGCCGACCACCGCGCGGGCTCAGACCTCGTTCGCCAACGCGGACCGAACCTGGGCCGGGTCGTCGCTGCGCTGCGCCAGCTCGTCGACGAGGATCGCGAGCGCACGGCGGTCCATGCGCTGAAGCGCCTCGCGTCGGCGCGAATCGCCCTCGGGCAAAAAGGACGCGGCACCGAAGTCGCTGAGCAGCGCGTGGCCGTCACCGTCGACCAGCAGGTTGTGGGCGTACAGGTCCGCGTGCTGAAGGCCGCGCGCGTGCAGGTGCGCCAGGGCCGACGCCACGCCCCGCGCCACCGCGACCGATTGCGCCCAAGCCCAGCGCTGGCCGGGCGGGTAGACGTCGCGGGTGCAGGTGGCGAGGCTGGGCGGGGCCGCCAGGGCGCGATGCCCTGCCGGGATGCGTTGCAGCACCAGGCCCTGAGCACCGGCCGGGTGCCCGCTCAATCGCCCCAGCGGCGCCACCAGGTGGTCATGGCCGCCTGCGGCGAGCGTGGCCGCCAACTCGCTGCGGGGCAGGCCGTCACTGGTCATCGCGGCCTTGAACACCTTCACCGCCACCGGCACCTCGGCCAGGCCGTCTCGCGCTGCGGCGCCGCCGGGCCGCCACCAGGCCGCGTGGATCACGCCGGAGGCCCCCTCGCCCAGGCGCTCGCCCAGCCGCAGGTGGGACCAGTCGATGTGGCGGCCTGCACCGCCGTCCACCGGCCCTTGCAAGGCGCGCTGCTCCTGGGCGTCGTTCCACGGGTTGCCGCCCAGCGCCAGCCAATTCAGGTGGGGCAACGCCAAGAGCGCGTCAGGCACCGCGTCTTCGAGGCTCTGGAAATCGTTGGCCGCCAGACGCAGCAGTTCCAGCCGCTGGCACTGCGCGATCGACACCGGCAAGGCGCGCAGCCGGTTGCCGGCGAGCATCAGCTTTTGCATCGGCGCGCAGTGGCCCAGGCTCGCTGGGAGCTCGGCAATTCGGTTGTCGGTGAGGATCAACCAACGCAAGCTGGGCGGCAGGGCGTCCGCGGGCACGCATTCGATCTGGTTGGCCTTGAAGCCCACGATGTCGAGCGACGGGCAACGCCCGAGCACCGACGGCAACACCGTGAAGCGGTTGTCAGAGCAGAACAGCACTTTGAGCCGCTTGAAACGCGCCAGGTCGGCCGGCAGCGCCGTCAGCGCATTGCCGGACACGTCGAGGTGCTCCAAGGTGTCCGCCAGCGCCAACACCTCGTCGGGCAGCGCGGTGAGGCCGCAGCCGCGCAGGTCCAGTGCCGCGGCGCCGGCCAGTCGGCCGCGGCGCAGTGCATCGAGCGGCGTGGGTCCGCTGTTCACGGCCACGGGCGGCTCGCCCTGCGCGTGGCCCGGCCGCGGTTCAACGCAAGTGGCCCAGGCCGCCCAACGCCTTCACCGCCCCCGCACCGATGGACGCGCCGAAACGCTTGGCCAGCCGCTCCGCCACGTTGTCGCGCGGGGTGTAGTCGATGATCTCCTCGGCTTGCACCACTTCACGGGCCACAAAGTCGAGGTTGCCGAGCTTGTCGGCCAGGCCGAGCTTCACCGCCTCTTCGCCGTTCCAGTACAGGCCCGAGAAGGTCTCCGGCGTGACCTTCAGGCGATCGCCCCGGCCTTCTTTGACGACCTCGATGAACTGCTGGTGGATCTGGTTCAGCATGGCCTGGGTGTAGGCCTTGTGCTTGTCGTTGACAGGCAGGAAGGGGTCGCCCATGGCCTTGTTCTCGCCCGCGGTCAACAACCGGCGTTCGACGCCCAGCTTGTCCATCAGCGCGGGAAATCCAAAGCCGTCCATCAGCACCCCGATGGAGCCGACGATGCTCGCCTTGTCGGTGTAGATCTCATCGGCCGCCACGGCGATGTAGTACGCGCCCGAGGCACACACTTCTTCCACCACGGCGTAAACCTTCTTCTTGTGGAGCGCCTTCAGGCGCCGGATCTCGTCGTTGACGATGCCCGCCTGCACCGGGCTGCCGCCGGGCGAGTTGATGCGCAACACCACCGCCTGCGAGCCGCTGTCCTCGAAGGCTTGCTTCAGGGCAGCGACCAGCACCTCGGCGCTGGCCTCGCCTTCGCCCGCGATTTCGCCGCGCACTTCCACCAGGGCCGTGTGCGGGCCGCTGGGCGCCGTGCCGTGGCTGCGGGTGTTCAGCAAGGCGTAGGCGATGAAGGCAATCAGCAGCAGCCACGACAAACGGAAGAAGACCTTCCACCGCCGCTCGGCCTGGCGGTCGCGCAGGTAGACGCGGGCGAACTGTTCGATGGCGGACTCGACGCCGCGGGCGGGCAACGCGGTGGCCGATGGCGGCCGGGGGGGCTCTGCCGGGGTGGGCGCAGCGGCCGCGGCCGGGGGCGATGCGGGCAGGTCGGGGGGAAGCGAATCGGGGGAACTCATGGTGGGCTTTCAGCGACCGGGCGCGTGTCCCGGGAAGGATACCAATACACCTCGCCATCGACCTCCTCCACCTGCAGGGCAGTGAGGCCGCCGCGACCGCAAGGCCCGCCGGCGCATCGCCCGGTGGCCGGCACATAGCTGGCGCCGTGGATCGAGCACAGGATGAACTCACGCTCGCTGTCCAGGAATTTGCCGGGCTGCCAGTCGAGTTCGGTGGGGACGTGGGCGCAGCGGTTCAAGTAGGCGACGACCCGCCCGCCGTGGCGCAGCGCAAAGGCGCGCGCCGGGGCGCGAAAGTGCAACACGTCAAACACCCACGCATCGCCCCGCTCGGTCAGGGCCTCGCTGCGGCACAGCGGCTGACGGGGAACCGGCGCCGGCTCACGCATGCCGGGCCAGCCAGTCGGCCAGGTCGCTGACGCTGTGGGCGATGTGCCGCGGGCCGTGTGCGGCAAACCCTTCGGGCGGGTGCGCGCCGTAGCTCACTGCCACGCTGGCGGTGCGGGCGTTGCGCGCCAGCAGGAGGTCGTGCGTGGTGTCGCCGATCATCAATGTGCGCGCTGCCGGCACCCCCAGCTCCGCCATCAATTCGTTCAACATCAGCGGATTGGGCTTGGACGCGGTCTCATCGGCGGTTCGGGTGGCGTCGAACATGCCACGCAGTTCGACGGCCTGCAGCGCCTCGTTGAGCCCACCGCGGGATTTCCCCGTGGCCACGGCCAGCAGGTGCTGACGGGCCCGCAGGTCGGCGAGCAGCGGCAGGATGCCTTCAAACAGCGTCAGCTCGTGCTGCTGCGCGACGTAGTGGTGTCGGTAACGCGCGCCCATGTCGGCATAACGCTCACGCGGCAAGCCGGGCGCTGCATGCTGCAGGGCTTCGACCAGCCCCATGCCGATGACATGGCTGGCGTCGCGGTCGCTCGGCACGGCCACGCCCAGGTCGGCACAGGCGCGCTGAATGGACCGCGTGATCAACGCGGTCGAATCGAACAGGGTGCCGTCCCAGTCAAAAACGATCAGGTCGAACTGGCGGGCGGTTTGGACAGTCATGGAAGGTGGGATCGCTGGGACGGCATTTGGACGGCGCTCACGCGCTTGGCGCGCGGACCGCGTTGAAGGCCTCGGGCAGGGGGCTGGTCACCTCCACGCGCTCGCCAGTGGCCGGGTGGTCAAAGGCCAGCCAGCGGGCGTGCAGCAGCATGCGTTCGCAGCGCCCAGCGCCGGGCACTTCGCCCCGCGCCCAACAGCGGTTCAACGCGAAATCACCGTATTTTGGATCGCCCAGGATCGGGTGACCCGCCTGCGCCAGGTGAACGCGGATCTGGTGGGTGCGCCCCGTCTTGATGGTGACGTCGAGCAAGGTGCAGCCGTTGAACGATTGCTGCACCTTGACGAGGCTGATGGCGCGGCGGCCTTCCGGGTGGTCGGCGTCGACCGCCAGCACGTGGCGTTCGCCGCGCGCGTCCAGGGTCTTGTGCAGCGCGACATCGATCACCTTCAGGCGCGGCGGCCAGGCCCCCACCACCACCGCAGCGTAGGTCTTGCCCACCGGCTGCTCAGACGGGCGGCGGGCGAACTGGTCCTGAAGCGCCACGAGTGCGCTGCGCTTCTTGGCCAGCATCAGGATGCCCGAGGTCTCGCGGTCGATGCGGTGGACCAGTTCGAGAAAGCGCGCCTGCGGCCGGGCGCGGCGCAGCTGCTCGATCACGCCGAAGCTGACACCGGACCCGCCGTGCACCGCCGTGCCCGCGGGCTTGTCGATGACCAGCAGGTGGTCGTCCTCGAACAGCACCGGGAATTCGCGTGGCGGCGCGGCGACGGCCTGCGCCTGGGGCTCGGCCACCCGCACCGGCGGGATGCGCACCTCGTCGCCCAGGGCGAGCTTGGTGTCCGCCGAAGCGCGGCCCTTGTTGACGCGGACTTCGCCGCTGCGGATCACGCGGTAGACGTGGGTCTTGGGCACGCCCTTGAGCCGGCGCAGAAGGAAGTTGTCCAGGCGCTGGCCTGCCGCGCCGTCGTCCACCACCACCCGCTGGACCGCGGGCGCGGCGCCCGGGTCGGCCGTGCCGTCGGACGGGGCCGACCCCGGTGTGTTTGCCGCCAGGAACGCCGCCGTTGCGGGCAGCGCTTTGGCGGACCGTTTGGCCCCTATAATCCGACCCGCCACATTGTTACCGTAAGTGTTTGATTTTCCAGAGTTTAACGTTGCTCGGCTTTGGCAACGACCGCACGAGCGGCACGGTGAGGCAGTTGGGCCCAGCCCAACACCCAGGTGATGCAACGCAGCGGGCCACTGGTTGGCGGTTTTCCAAGGTGAAACCGCGATCGGCCGCCCACTGCGGCAGAGAAATCGAAGAACGAACCCCGATCAAAGGTCTTCCAGGTGGAAGACGCGCGGCGGCCCGCCAGACGGCGCGCAGCGGCAAATCACTTCCACCTGCGTCCAGTGAACCCACGCGGATGTTGTTGCCTGCCCCCATTGTCCCGCGCGCTCGGCGTGCACCGCTGCGGCCATCAGCCGCCCGCCGTGCCTCACGCCACAGCGCCCTGGCTCGGGCCATCGACAAGCCCCACGAGCTGCCCTGCCCCCGGCCGACCCGGCCCGGCGGCATCCAGCCCTCCGCCAACGCCACTGCCACGCACGCGCCAACGCTGCCTGAACGGCCGGTCTGCTGACCACACCGTTCACTCGCGGTCCAGGGCGATTCCTTCCGGTTCCTCCACGTTTCTCGTGCATCGAAGCGGCGCCCCCGGTGTTCACCGGTGGCGCTTGTCAGTGATGCGCAGCCACCCGCCAGGCGGGGTGGGCTGCGCACGAAGGAGTGCACATGAAACGCATGCTGATCAATGCGACGCAGCCAGAAGAACGGCGCCTCGCCATCGTCGACGGCCAGAAGCTGCTGGATTTCGAGACCGAGATCGAAGGGCGCGAACAGCGCAAGGGCAACATCTACAAGGCCGTCGTCACCCGCGTCGAGCCCTCGCTGGAGGCCTGCTTCGTCGATTACGGCGAGGACCGCCACGGCTTCCTGCCGTTCAAGGAAATTGCCAAGACCTATTTCCGTGAAGGCGTCAGCGTCCGCGACGCCAAGATCCAGGATGTGATCAGCAACGGCCAGGAACTGCTGGTCCAGGTCGAGAAGGAAGAGCGCGGCAACAAGGGCGCGGCGCTGACCACCTTCGTAAGCCTCGCTGGCCGCTACCTGGTGCTGATGCCCAACAACCCGCGTGGGGGCGGCGTGTCGCGCCGCATCGAGGGCGAGGACCGCGAGGAGCTGAAGGAAAACCTCGACCAGCTCGAGTACCCGAAGGGCATGAGCCTGATCGCCCGCACCGCCGGCATCGGACGCACCGCGCCCGAGCTGCAGTGGGACCTGAACTACATGCTCAAGCTCTGGGACGCCATCGACGGCGCCGCCAAGGCGGGCAAGGGCGCCTTCCTGATCTACCAGGAGTCCAGCCTGGTGATCCGCGCGATCCGCGACTACTTCACCGCCGACGTCGGCGAGATCCTGATCGACACCGACGACATCTACGACCAGGCGCAGCAGTTCATGCAGCACGTGATGCCGGAGACGGCTCACAAGGTGAAGCGCTACCGCGACGACGCGCCGCTGTTCAGCCGCTTCCAGATCGAGCACCAGATCGAGACGGCCTTCAGCCGCACGGTCAACCTGCCCTCGGGCGGCGCCATCGTGATCGACCACACCGAGGCGCTGGTGTCGGTGGACGTCAACTCCGCGCGCAGCACCCGCGGCTCGGACATCGAGGAAACCGCCACCCGCACCAACCTGGAAGCGGCCGACGAGATCGCCCGCCAGATGCGCCTGCGCGACCTGGGCGGCCTGATCGTCGTCGACTTCATCGACATGGAAGAGTCGAAGAACCGCCGCGAAGTGGAAACCCGGCTGCGCGATGCGCTGCGGCAGGACCGCGCCCGCGTGCAGTTCAGCACCATCAGCAAGTTCGGCCTGCTCGAACTGAGCCGCCAGCGCCTGCGCCCGGCGCTCAGCGAAGGCAGCCACATCACCTGCCCGCGCTGCAACGGCACCGGCCACATCCGCGACACCGAGTCCAGCGCGCTGCAGATCCTGCGCATGGTCCAGGAAGAGTCGATGAAGGACAACACCGCCGCGGTGCACGTTCAAGTGCCGGTGGAGGTGACCAGCTTCCTGCTCAACGAGAAGCGCACCGAGATCACCAAGATCGAACTGAAGCAGCGCGTGACCGTGCTGCTGGTGCCGAACAAGAACCTCGACACGCCGAACTATCGGCTCGAGCGCCTGCGCCACGACGACCCGCGTCTGGAAAACCTGCAGGCGAGCTACACGATGATCGACGACGTCGAGGACGAGGTGGGCATCACCCGCCGCCGCGACTCGAACGACCGGGTCAAGCCCAAGCAGGAGCCGGTGATCAAGGGCATCCTGCCCGAAACGCCTGCGCCGGTGGCCGTGCCGAAGCCCGAACCCGTGGTCATCGCGACCGCGCCAGCCCCGGCCCCGGTGGCGGCACCTGCCATCGCACCGGCTGCGCCGGTGGACGCCGGCGGTGGCTTCTTTGGTTGGGTCAAGCGCCTGTTCGGCGCGGGCGCGCCGGCCGCTGCGCCCGCGGTTGCCACGCCCGTCGCCGCCCCCGTTCCCACCGCGCCCACCGAGGACACCGCACCGCGGCGCAACGACCGAGGCCAACGCAATGGCCGCGGCGGCCGCGATGGCAAGCGCGGTGAACGCGGCGATCGCGGCGAGGGCCGACCGGAAACCCGCGAAGGCCGTGAGCCGCGCGAAGGCCGTGAGCCACGCGAAGCCCGCGACACCCGCGGCGAGCGCGGACCGCGCCCCGAACGCAACGGCGACCGACCGGAAGGCAGTGAACCGCGCGAAGGCCGCGGCCGCCGCGGTGGCCGTGGCGACCGCAGCGACCTGACCACTCAGGCAGACCCGGGCGCCGAGCGCACCGTCAACGTCGACGCGCCGCGCGAACCGCGTGAGGGACGCGAGGGGCGTGAAGGCGGTCGGCGCGGTGGACGCGGTGAACGCGGCGAGCGCGACCTGGCCCGCCCGAACCCAACGGCCGAGCCGAGCACCGACGATCTGGTGCCAATCAACGCCTTCGCCGACACACAGCCCGGTTTGCCGGCCGCTGAGGCCAGCGACACCGCCGACGGCCGCGAGGGCCGCGATGGCCGGCGCCGCCGCCGCGGTGGACGCGGCCGGGACCGCGAAGACCAGGCAGCGACGACCGACGCCCCCACCGCGGAGACCCTGGTCGCTGACGGTGCGCAGGCCGCAGCGGTGTCGGGCGAACCCGGCATCGACCGTGCCGACGACGCGACGGGCCCTGCCGACGCGGCGGGCGGTGACGGCAGCGAGCGCAGTGACCGCGACGGTCGCCGCCGCGGACGCGGGGGCCGAGGCCGCCGCGAGCGTGGCGAGGACCAGGGCAACGCCTCGGTGCACGGCACCGAGGTCTCCGAAGCGCTCGACGGTGCCACGCCGTTCGCTGCGGCCGTCTTGCCGGTGAGCGGTGCCGCGCCGCAGGCCCTGGACGACCGTTCCGCCGCGCCGGTGCAGGCCGACGACCTGGCGCCGGTGGCAACCAGCGCCGCGCCGTCCAACGTTGTGACCGACGGTGCCATGCCAGCGATGGCCGAGGTCGCGTCGCCGGCAACCGCAACCGCAACCTCAGCCGCGCCCGCGCCCGAGCCGGCATCGGCAGAAGCCCCTGCACCGGTCGCCTTGGTGACCGCTCCGGCGGTCCCGGCGGCGCCCGTTGCGCCGACCAACCTCCGCTACGAGCTGCCGATGGACGCGCTGCAGCACCTGGCCGAGCGCGCCGGCCTGCAATGGGTCAATTCGGACGCCACGAAGGTCCAGGCGGTTCAGGACGCGATGGCGCGCGAGCCGAAGCCCATCCACGTCCCGCGCGAGATCAAGCCGGTGACGTTGGTGGACGAAGGCCCGCTGGTGCTCGTCGAAACCCGCAAGGACCTGTCGCAGGTGCGCCTGCCCTTTGAAGGCGGCGCCAGCGCCAGCTGAAGGTTCAGGCCCCTGTCAGGGCAGGCGCTCCAGCGCGTGCTGATACGGGGCCTGATGCATGAGATCGTCCCACGCCACCGGCGGTGACGTGGGAATCAGGTCGATTCGGCGCTGTTCGCTGTCCGGGTCGGCCGTCCACCGGCCCTGGGCCTGCGCTTGGGCCAGGCCATCCAGCAGGCTGTCAACCGCCGCGCCCCCGTCGACGGACTGGTTGCACAGCAGCACCATGTCACAGCCGGCATTGATCGCCTCCACGGCGGCTTCGGTGTAGGTCAGCGTCACCCCATCGATCGCGCGGGCACCCGCCATGCTCAGGTCGTCGCTGAAGATGGCCCCTTGAAAGGCCAACTGCTGGCGCAGGATGTCCTTCAACCACCGCGCAGAAAACCCGGCCGGCCGGTGGTCCACCTTCGGGTAGACCACATGGGCGGGCATGACACTGGTCAGGCTGGTGCTCAGCCACTGGTACGGCCGCGCGTCATCGTTGAGCAGCGTGTTCAGGCTGCGCCGGTCCACCGGGGTGTCGACGTGGCTGTCGGCCTTGACGTGGCCGTGTCCCGGGAAGTGCTTGCCACAGTTGGCCATGCCGGCCTGCAGCAGCCCGTGCATCAGGCTTTTGGCGAGCATCGCCACCACGCGCGGGTCACGGTGGAACGCCCGGTCCCCGATGACGCCGCTGTTGCCATGGTCGAGGTCCAGTACCGGGGTGAAACTCAGGTCGACCCCGCAGGCCCGCAACTCGGCACCGAGCACATGGCCCGTGGCCGTGGCCGCGTCGGTGGCGCTCAAGGCGTCGCGCATCCACTGTTCGCCCAGGGTGCGCATGGCCGGCAAGTGGGTGAAGCCGTCGGTGCGAAAGCGCTGCACGCGGCCGCCTTCGTGGTCCACGCACACCAACACGTCGGGGCGTTCGGCCTTGATGGCGGCGACCAGCTCGGTCAGCTGAATGCGGTCCCGCCAATTGCGGGAAAACAGGATCAGGCCGCCCGTCATGGGATGCCGCAAGCGACGTCGATCGTCGGCCGTCAGGCTCAGCCCGGCGACGTCGAGCACCACCGGCGCATGGGCCGGGCCGCCCGTTTGAAGGCCGTGGACGGCACCAGCAGCACGCGGTCGGCGGGCAGGCGACGCCGAGGCGGGCCTGGGCGCCTGCTGAGTCGGGTTGGACGGGGTGGGCTGGGGGGACTTGGCCATGGCAGCGTTTGTCAAAGGTCAGGGGAACGAAAGGGAGGCGCGGGCGGGAACGTCACCGAGGTCGCGCCGGTGTCGGGCCGCTCGACGACCACGAAGCTGGTCGCGTAGTCGGTCTCGTCGCTGACGCTGACCCAAGCGGAAAGGCCGCGCTCATCGAACCAGGTCGAGAGGGCCCCATGCAGCCGGACCACCGGCTGCCCGGTGGGCCGGTTGAGCACCTCGCAGTGGCGCCAGGTCATGGGCATGCGCATGCCCATGCCGATGGCCTTGGAGAAGGCCTCCTTGGCCGAGAAGCGGGTGGCGAGGTAGCTGATGCCCCTCGCCTCGACCTTTGACAGTCGGGCGTGAAACACCGGCAACTCGCTGGGTCCGAGCACCCTTTCTGCGAACCGGTCCCCGCGTCGACGCCAGGCCTCACGGACGCGTCGAACGTCACAGACGTCGGTGCCGATGCCGAAGATCACGGCGCCCGATCAGGCGGCTTGAACGCGCTGGATGCAGCGCAGGTAGTCGCGCACCGTCTCTGCCAGCCCCAGTTCCAGGGCGTCGGCGATCAGGGCGTGCCCAATCGAGACCTCCTGGACGCCCGGGACGGCGGCGAGGAAATCGCCCAGGTTGGCCCGGTTCAGGTCGTGGCCCGCATTCACGCCCAGGCCCGCCGCCAGCGCGGCCTCGGCCGTGGCGGTGTAAGGCGCGAGCACCCGCCCGTGGTCGGGCGTGCCATGGGCGCGGGCATAGGCCTCGGTGTACAGCTCGACGCGGTCGGCACCCAGGCCGCGCACTGCCGACATGGCCTCAGGCTGCGGGTCCATGAACAGGCTCACGCGGGCGCCGAGGGCCTGGGCTTCGGCGATCAGCGGCCGCAGCCGCTCGTTGTCGGCCGGCAGATTCCAGCCATGGTCCGAGGTGGACTGGGCAACGCTGTCGGGCACGAAAGTGACCTGGTCGGGACAACGCCCTTGGGCGGCAAGGGTTCTCACCAAGTCCATCAGGTTGTGCAGCGGGTTGCCCTCGATGTTGTATTCGACCTGCGGCCAATCGGCCAACAGGTCCGCCAGGTCGAAGACATCGTGCGTTCGGATGTGGCGCGCATCGGGCCGCGGGTGCACGGTGATGCCATGAGCACCCGCTTGCAACGCGAGGGTGGCGGCGCCGGTGACGCTGGGGATGGTCAGCGTGCGGGTGTTGCGCAGCAAAGCCACCTTGTTGAGGTTGACCGACAACGCGGTGCGGCCACGCTGGGCGTCCGCGCCCAGGGTGCCGGTCGTGATCATGGGGTTCATGGTTCGGTCTCGTGGTCAGTCGGCGGGGCATGGCCGCGGGGTCAACGCTCCAGGGCCTGCAGGTCGACCATCAGTTGCCGGGTGCGCAGGGTGGGCGTTCCCAAATGATAGTGAAGCACGCCGCGCAAGGCCTGGCGCCAGGACGGCAACGCCATCAGGCAGGCGGCCTGCAACGCGGGCAAACTCCCGTGGTCCAGCGCCGCCTGGGCCGCCATCAGCGCTTCGCCTGGCAGGTCGGTTTCGCCAAAGCCGTCGATCACGCCGCTGGCCCCGTTGAGCCGATAGACCCGCCTGGGCTCGACCGGTGCCAACGTCGCCGACACTGCCGCGAGGTCCGGCAACAAGCCGACCTGCTGCAACAGGCGCAGTTCAAACGCCCGCAGGGCCGATTGGGCGTGCAGGTCGTCGCGGCGGGCGTCGGTTCGGGCGTCGGTGCGGGCGTTCTCGAGGCCACCCAGGGCCGGCAGCGTGGCGGCGTACACGTCGAACAAGGCCGGGTGCGGGTCGTGCCGCGCCATCAGCTTCATCAGCAGTTCATTGAGGTAGAAGCCGCTGAACAATGCCGCGCCCGAGGGCAGCGTCGCACCACCAGCCCACTCGGCGCTGCGCAGGGTTTGCACTTCGGGCGTGCTGTCGTCGGGCGGCGCGGCGCGCGCAGCGCGACCGACACTGACCAGGATGCGCTGGAACGGCAGCAGCACACTGCGCAGCTGGGAGTGTGGTCGCTTGGCGCCCTTCGCGACCACCACCAGTCGACCTTGCTCCCGGGTGAACAAGTCCACGATCAAGCTGGTTTCGCTCCAGCTGTACTGGTGCAGGACGAAGGCCGACAGCGGCGTCGGCGGGCGTCGCGCGGTCGGCACGCGTGCGGCCTATTCGTAGCCGTAGCTGCGCAGGTGGTCTTCGTCGTCGGCCCAACCGGAGCGCACCTTCACCCACAGCTCAAGGAAGACCTTGCCGTCCATCAGCGTCTCCAGCTCCTGGCGCGCCTCGCTGCCAATGCGCTTGAGCACCGCACCGCCATCCCCAATGACCATGCCCTTGTGGGCGTCCCGTTCGACGACGATGCTGGCGGCGATGCGCCTGAGGCGGCCCTCCTCTTCGAACTTGTCGATGACCACGGTCGAGGTGTAAGGCAGCTCGTCACCGGTCAAGCGAAACAACTTCTCCCGAATGATCTCGCTCGCCAGGAAGCGCTCGCTGCGGTCGGTCAACGCGTCTTCCTCATAAAACCAGTCCTGTTGTGGCAGGTAGGGTTCGAGGATGGTGAGCAGACGTGCCACATCGGTCGCCTTGCGGGCGCTGAGCGGCACAAACTCGGCGAATGGATGACGGTCCTGCATGCCCTTCAGCCACGGCGCAAGTTCCGCCCGGCGGTGCACGGCGTCCAGCTTGTTCGCCACGAGAAAAACCGGAGGGGCACCTTCCCCGCCAGCCTTGGCCAGCAGCGCAAGCACCTTGGCGTCGTCGAGGCCAAACCGCCCGGCCTCGACCACGAACAACACCACATCGACGTCCGACAAGACCCCCTGCACCGTGCGATTGAGGTTGCGGTTCAACGCCGCCGAGTGCTTGGTCTGGAACCCGGGCGTGTCGATGAAGACGAATTGGCTGCCGCCCTGGGTGCGGATGCCATTGATCCGGTGCCGAGTGGTCTGCGCTTTGCTGGAGGTGATGCTGACCTTCTGACCCACCAGGGCGTTCAGCAGCGTGGACTTGCCCACATTCGGTCGACCGACGATGGCGACCCAGCCGCACCGGCGGTTGCCCACGGCCGCGGACGGTGGCGATGATTCGATGCCGCCCGGCGGCACGGCAGGGCGGTCTTCAGGTGAATTCATGGGCAACGCCAGTTCAGGACCGCAAGGGACCACCGGGTCGGTCGGTGGCGTGCAGGGCGTCGAGCATGCGGCGGGCCGCTTCCTGCTCGGCCGTGCGGCGCGACCGGCCCTCGCCGCGGTGGGTCAGGTTGAGCGCGGCAACGGCACACTCCACCTCGAAAGTCTGGGCGTGGGCCTGCCCGCGCGTGGCGGCGATCCGGTAGACGGGCACCGCCAGCCGGCGGGCCTGCAGCCATTCCTGCAGCTCGGTCTTCGCGTCCTTGGCCCAGCCCGCCACGTCGGTGGTTTGGATGATTTCGCCGAAGAGGCGGTGAACGAGGGCGCAGGCGGCGTCGAACCCACCTTCGAGAAAGACGGCGCCGATCACTGCTTCGAGGGCATCGGCCAGGATCGACGCGCGCTGCGCGCCGCCACCGCGCGCCTCGCCTTCGCCCAGGCGCAGCACGTCGGGCAACTCCAGCTGAAGCGCCAACTTGTGCAGGCTGTCTTCGCGCACCAGGTGCGCCCGCACGCGGGTCAGGTCGCCTTCATCGGAGCCGCCGAAGCGGTCGAACAGCAAGCTGGACACCGCGAGGCTCAACACCGCATCGCCCAAGAACTCCAGCCGCTCGTTGTGGTCGGCCCCGTGGCTGCGGTGCGTGAGCGCGCGCGCCAGCAGGCCCGCGTCAACAAAACGGTAGCCAAGGCGCAACTGCAGCGCGTTCAGGGGACTCTGGTGGTTCACTCGGTTCAGGGCGGGGGTCGCGTCGGCTTACTTGGAGCGGCCTTCGTACTTCATCAGCAGGAACACCGGCGGGATCAGCTCGATTTCGACGTTGTAAGCGTAGCGGATGACCGTGCGGTCGCCTTCCTTCGCGACCTGCAGGTCCTTCCCGCTGATCGACGTGATGGCGTACTCCACCGACTTGATCTGTTCAAACTGCGCGCGCACCTCCACCTGCGACGACGCGCCGGTGCCTGCGATCTTGTCGACGGCGCGTTGGATGGTCAGGTATTCGTTGACGGTGGGGAAGACCTTGAGGCCGATCAACACCACCCCGCCAATCAGCACGAGCCAGAACATCAACTCGAAGAGCCCCATGCCACGCTGTGCCCTGCGTCGTGCAGCGAGTCTCATGTGCTCGTTCTCCCGAAGTGATGACGTGTACGTGGCCTGAAGGCGCCGGCCAAGGTGACGGGGCCGGTCCAACGGATGTCAGTGAAACGACCCGATGCGCTTGAGATCGCCAAAGTTCATCCAGACGTAAAACGCGCGCCCCACGATGTTCGCGTCTGGCACGAAGCCCCAAAACCGTGAGTCCTGCGAGTTGTCGCGATTGTCGCCCATCATGAAGTAATGACCCGCCGGGACCTTGCAGGTGATGCTGTCTGCGGTGTAGCGGCAGTTCTCGCGAAACGGGAAGTAGATCTTGTCCTCAGAACCGTAGTAAGGCTGGAACTGCGGATTCACGAGGATGCGGTGCTCGACCTCGCCCAGTTTCTCTTTGAATTCGGGAAAGTAGTGCCGCAGGGTTTCGTCGTAGAAACCGGGATCAGGCATGCGCTGCAACGGCGCGGGTTGCCCATTCACGTAGAGCTTCTGCTCGCGAAAACTGACCTCGTCGCCCGGCACGCCCACGACGCGTTTGATGTAGTCGACCGACGGGTCGGCCGGGAACCGAAACACCATCACGTCGCCGCGCTTGGGGTCGTTGATGGGGATGATCTTCTTGTTGATGACCGGCAGCCTGACGCCGTAGTGAAACTTGTTCACGAGGATCAAGTCGCCCACCAGCAGCGTTGGGATCATCGAGCCGGACGGGATCTTGAACGGTTCGAACAGAAAGGATCGGAGCAGGAACACCGCCAGGATCACCGGAAACAGCCCGGCGGTCCAGTCGAGCCACCAGGGTTGTGCCAGCAAGGCGCGGCGCGCCTCGCTGACGTCGGTGTCCACGCGCGCGATGCCTTGCTGCTTCAACTCGGCCTCGCGGCGGGTTGCCTGCGCCTGCAAAGCGTTCGCAGCGGCCAGGCGCCGCGGTGCAAACACCAACCGCTCGGCCAACCAATAGCCCAGGGTCACCAAGGACAGGATGAACAGAAGCAGCGAGAAGTTGCCGGTCCACTCGCCCAAGTACCAACCACCCAGGTAGATGGCCAGCAGGCCGTAAAGCACACCCGTCAACAAACTCATCAGTCGTCCACTTGGAGGATGGCCAGGAACGCTTCTTGAGGCACCTCGACCGAGCCGATCTGCTTCATGCGTTTTTTGCCGGCCTTTTGTTTTTCAAGCAGCTTGCGCTTGCGGGAAACGTCGCCGCCGTAGCACTTCGCCAGCACGTTCTTGCGCAGGGCTTTGATTGTCTCACGCGCGATGATGTTGGCCCCGATGGCCGCCTGGATCGCCACATCGTACATTTGGCGTGAGATGAGTTCGCGCATCTTCGCCACGACGGCGCGGCTTCGGAACTGACTTTGTGACCGGTGCACGATGATCGACAGCGCATCGACCTTGTCCCCATTCAGCAGGATGTCCACCTTGACGACATCCGCCGCACGGTTTTCCTTGAACTCGTAATCCATCGACGCATAACCCCGCGACACGCTCTTGAGCTTGTCGAAGAAGTCGAGAACGATCTCGGCCAGCGGCAGTTCGTAAGTCAGCATCACCTGGCGGCCGTGGTAAGCCATGTTCAGCTGGACGCCGCGCTTCTGGTTGGCCAAGGTCATCACCGGGCCGACGTAGTCCTGCGGCATGTACAGGTGCACCGTGACGATGGGCTCGCGGATCTCGCGGATGCGGCCCAGGTCCGGCATCTTCGACGGGTTCTCGACCTGGATGACGGTGCCATCGTTCAGCTCCACCTCGTACACCACGCTGGGCGCGGTGGTGATCAGGTCCTGATCGAACTCGCGCTCCAGGCGTTCCTGCACGATTTCCATGTGCAGCAGCCCGAGGAAGCCACAGCGAAAGCCAAAGCCGAGCGCCTGGCTGACTTCCGGCTCGTAGCGCAGCGAGCTGTCGTTCAGCTTGAGCTTTTCAAGGGCGTCGCGCAGTTGGTCGTACTCGCTGGCTTCGGTCGGATACAGGCCGGCGAAGACTTGCGGCTGGATTTCCTTGAAACCGGGCAGGGCTTCGGCGGCGGGGCCGAGGTTGTTCGGCAGCTTCTTTTCGAGGGTGATGGTGTCGCCGACCTTGGCGGCCTGCAACTCCTTGATGCCTGCGATCACGAAGCCGACCTCACCGGCCTTCAAGGACTCACGCGACAGCGACTTCGGCGTGAACACGCCGAGCTGCTCCGCCGCGTAGGCGGCGCCCGTGGCCATCATCTTGAAGCGCTCGCCGCGCTTGAGCTCGCCATCCACCACACGCACGAGCATGACGACGCCCACGTAGTTGTCGAACCACGAGTCGATGATCATGGCGCGCAGCGGTGCCGCCGCGGTGCCCTTGGGCGACGGCACGCGAGCGATCACCGCCTCGAGAATGTCGTCGATGCCCATGCCCGTCTTGGCGCTGCACGCGATCGCGTTGCTGGCGTCGATGCCGATCACGTCCTCGATCTCGGCCTTGGCGTTGTCGGGGTCGGCCTGGGGCAGGTCCATCTTGTTGAGCACCGGAATGACGTCCACCCCGAGGTCAAGTGCGGTGTAGCAGTTGGCCACCGTTTGCGCCTCGACGCCCTGGCTGGCGTCAACCACCAGCAATGCCCCTTCGCACGCGGACAGGGAGCGGCTGACCTCGTATGAGAAGTCGACGTGCCCTGGTGTGTCGATCAGATTGAGTTGGTAGACCTGCCCGTCCTTGGCCCGGTACTCGAGTGCCGCGGTCTGGGCCTTGATGGTGATGCCGCGCTCGCGCTCGATGTCCATCGAGTCGAGCACCTGAGCCTCCATCTCGCGGTCGCTCAGGCCACCACAGCGTTGAATGAGGCGGTCGGCCAGGGTCGATTTGCCGTGGTCGATGTGAGCAATGATCGAGAAATTGCGAATGTGGTCCATGGGAAGCGGGTCGATGCCTGCACCCGGTCGCCAAGGAGAATGCCGTGGCTGGGCAGGCTCACACCGTGCGACGGTGTGAGGGCGCGTGGCGCCCTGATGAAGCTAAAAAAAAGGCACGTCGAAAACCTGACGCGCCTTCCAACAAAATGTTTGGCAACTGCTTGTTGGGCCTTCATTGTAGCCAAAAGGACCCCGGCACAAGCTGCGAACGCACTGGAATTCTTGTCGTTGCACGTGGCCAACAGGAAGTTGTCAACAGCTTGTCCACAGCTTTTCGGGCGGCAGCGACCAGCAAAGACACACGACCGCCCAGGCACCAGACGCCAACACCCAAACCTTATCAGAACCTCAAAAATCCCGCCGGAATGTGAGATTTTTGACAGCTTGCAGTGCATTCTGACCGCCGCTCGGGCGGTCGGTCCAGCGCATCACCGTGGCAGCGGTCGAATCACCAGGTAATTGACCCATTCGCCGCGCCGCACCAGGGCCGTGACCGCTTTGCCCTTGTCGAGCTTGGCAACCACCGACTCGAACTGCTTGGCCCCGGTGATCTCGACGTTGTCGATGGCAAGGATGACGTCGCCTTCGCGCAGGCCAGCGCGGCTGGCCGCGCCCTCGGCCGCCTCCACGCGCACGCCCGACTTCAGCTTCAGCTCTTTCTTCTGCGCCTCGCTCAATTCGGACACCGCGATGCCCAGCGCGCTCATCGGTGCACTGGCCTTGGACTCGGGGGCCTCGGCCCGGCGTGCCGTCGGCGCGGGTTCGAACTCCACCACGTTCACCGCGATGTCGCGGTAGGCCCCACGACGGAACACCTGCAGCGTCACCTTTTGCCCAGGCTTGATGCCGCCAACGATGCGCGGCAGGTCGCCCGACTTCTCGACAACTCGGCCGTCCACCTTGGTGATGATGTCACCGCCCTCGACGCCGCCCTTGTCGGCCGGACCGCCGGGCTCGACGCTTCGCACCATGGCGCCGGTCGGCTTGCCGAGGCCGATGGACTCGGCCACCTCCTTGGTCACCGGCGTGATCTGCACGCCGATGCGGCCGCGCACAACACGGCCGCTGGCCTTCAGCTGGTCGGCCACCCGGCTGGCCTCGTCAATCGGAATGGCGAACGAAATGCCCATGAAGCCACCGGAGCGGCTGAGGATCTGCGAGTTGATGCCCACCACTTCGCCTCGCATGTTGATCAGCGGCCCGCCGGAGTTGCCAGGGTTGATCGCCACGTCGGTCTGGATGAACGGCAAGAACTCGCCGGTGTCTCGCGCCTTGGCGCTGACGATGCCCGCGGTCACGGTGTTCTCAAGCCCAAACGGCGAGCCAATCGCCATGACCCATTCGCCGACCCGCAGGCGATTGACATCGCCGATGCGTGCCACGGGCAGGCCGGTGGCGTCGATCTTGACCAGGGCCACGTCGGTGCGCTTGTCGGCCCCGATCACTTTGGCCTTGAACTCGCGCTTGTCGGTCAAGGTGACGAAAACATCCTCAGCGCCGTCGATCACGTGGGCATTGGTCATCACGTAACCATCGGCGGTCAGCACGAAACCAGACCCCTGGCCGCGTTGCTGAGGCTCGGCATCGGGCTGCGGCTGGCCTCGGCGGGGGGATTGGGGGCCGGGGGTGTTCGGCAAAGGAAATCCGAAACGGCGCAACAGGTCCAGCGCCTCGTCCTCGGAGTCCGCACCGCTGCGTCCGCGGGGCTTTTCGGTGGTGCGAATGTTGACCACGGAGGGGCCAACGCGTTCGACCAGGTCGGAAAAATCGGGCAAGCCCTGAACTTGAGCGTGGACCGGTGTCAAGGTCGTCAAGGCCACACTGCCGCCCAGGAGCAAGGCGGTGACGAAGTGGCGCAGCGGCGTGGCGCGGCGCCGAACGAAAGACTGAGCGTGCATCGTCTGGCTGTCCATGGTGATTGGTTCGATCCGCCAGCGAGTTGAGGCTGGCCTTCATGTTTTCAAGCACCCGCCCAGCTTGCGCTGTGGGCAGGCCGTGCCGAGCGGCTCAACGGCTGCGCTCGATGCCCTTGGCAAAGGCGCGCAAGGCCGCCGGTGGCACGTCGCCCACGATGGTCATCCACCAATCCCCTTGGCGCATCATGAGCGTGTGGGTCGCACCGATGCTGGTGAGCATGGGGCGGGTGTGACGGCCCGGAGCGTAGGGCTCAATGAATACCGACACGAACGTGAGGCCATCTGAAAAGATGGCCTGAACTACTTGGGGTGCGGCCGTGCTGTCACCCTCGTCGAGGGTGCCCAGGGGCCGCCTGATGCAGCTAACGCGCTGGTAACCGGGCACGGGCTGACGGACGGTCCAGCCCTCTTGCTCCAGCTGCGTTGCGACCACCATGGGGCGCACCACTTTGTAGCCATCGAGCTTTTTCATGGGCTGAACGACCGACTCGGGCTGGGGCTTCACCCCGATGACGAGGTCGGAAAACGCCGAGGACTCCAGCAACTCGCCCCGCTCATTGAGCACGTCGGCCCGCAGCAGCAAACCGCTGTCCTTGTCGGACCACAATCGATAACTGAAACGAAGGTTGTCGCGCGGCGACATCAGCATCGCCTGCGCCTCGTGGCCGGCCACCCGGCTGGTGCCGAGGGGGCGCACTTCGTAGAGATCGGCCAGCTTGTCCAGGCCACCCTGGATGAGCGCCGGAAAAGTGCCGAGGCGGCTGCGCTGCTCGATCACGGCAGTGCGGCTGTCGGGCCAGACCGTTTGAATGAGGTCGTTGTGCCGGTAAACGTGCCGCGCCTGCCCGTCGAGCGACTCGATGCGCTCGAACTGGTTTTCACCCACCTGAAAATGCGCGATGCGCGCGCTGGACGCAGCGCCGCCGGAGGTCACGATGAAGGTGCCCTGAAAGCTTTTGCGCAAGGCGGCGTCTTGCATGCGGCCGAGCCAGCCGCGAACTTCCGCGGCCGTCACCGGGCTGGCCGCGGTGTCTTGAACCGCAGGCAGCACGTTGTGCGCTGCAGCCAGGTTGCTGCCCGCGACCGCGACGCAGCCGACCAGGCAACTCACCACCAGCCCGAACCCGTTCGATCCGCTCGTGAACATCGACAAGACCCTTCAGCGGGCGGGAACTTCAACGGCAGCGCGGCGCAGTTGGGTGGCCTGTGGACCGAACACCGAACCCCCAGCGGCCTGCTGGTGCGCGGCAAAGTAGCGGTCGAGTCGGGCGTCGCGAATCACGGTTCCGCTGGCCTCGACCGTCGGGACGTCGGTGACGCTGGTGGTGGTCTGGGGGCCCGTGCCCACTGGCAAGGCGCCCGCAAGTGTGCGCGGGTCCACCGCAGGCACCGACAAGCCACCCGGGCGCACCGAGGCAAACGACGCATCAACGCCGTCACTGCCCGTGTTGCGGCCCATCAACAGCGCCCCGGCGGCGACCACCACGAAACCGGCGGCCACCGCTGCCGGCGCCGCCCAGCGGCGACGCACCACCGGCACCGGCGGCCGCGACACCACGGGCGGTGACGCAGCGGGCAAGGGCTCGGGGGCCAGCACGACCGCCTCAGACTCCAGCCGCACACGCAGCCGCGCCAGGAACTCGCTGTCCCGACCTGGCTGAGAGGCGAGGTCATCCGATCGCAGCACGTCGCCGATCAGCTGGTAGCAATGCCAGCGCTCACGCAACCCAGGGTCATCGCGCCACTGCGCCATCAACTGGCCCGCCGACCGACCATCCAATTCCCCGTCCACCAACGCGGACAGGTCCTGCTCGGACGCTGACGACTCCACCGGCTTGATCGACATCTCGCTCTCCACCACTGCTGAACTTTCCATCACTGACCTGACTTCGCCTTGAACCCGACCTGTCCCGTCACCATCGCTCGCCTTCCCGCGTGTCGAGCAGCGGGCGCAGCCGCAATGCAATGGCCTCGCGGGCTCGAAAGATGCGTGAACGAACGGTTCCGATCGGGCAATTCATCAACTCGGCGATCTCTTCATAGCTGAGGCCTTCGATCTCCCGCAGGGTGATGGCTTGCCGCAAGTCCTCTGACAAGGCTTCGATGGCAGCGTTCACCGCGGCCGCAATTTCCTTGCTGGCCAACACGGCGTCGGGTGTTTCACCGTCGCTTAGTTCGTTTTCAGTGCGGGAAGTTTCGTCGTCCTCGTCGCGCGATGCGCGCGCTGATTCCGTGATCAGCGGGTCGCGCTTGAGTTCCATCAAGGCCTTCTTGGCCGTGTTGACGGCAATGCGGTAGAGCCAGGTGTAGAACGCGCTTTCGCCGCGGAACTTGGGGATCGCGCGGTAAGCCCTGATGAAGGTTTCCTGGGCGATGTCGGGCACCAGGTCCACATCGCGAACCATGCGACCGATGAGGCGCTCAATCCGCCGTTGGTACTTCACCACCAGCATTTCGAACGCCTTGACGTCACCCCGCTTGACTCGTTCGATCAGCGGCGCGTCGGCGTCAGGTGCGTTCATTCTTCTTGAGAGGGCGAAAGGGGTCGGGTTGCTGATTGCAGTCGCGGCGCTCCGCCCACGGTCCGCGCGGAATATAGCGCAGTGCGAAAGGCATGCCAGTCGCCGCGAAGGCCGCTGGACCGGCACGTCAGCCAACGGTGCCGGCGCTTCCCCCGCCCTCGCCCAGGGCCGAGGTCAGCGTGCAACACCAGCGCCCAACCCACGTCGACCTTGATCTGAAGTCGGCAGGGTTCTTCGGTCAGCCCGGCGGTGAGAATCCACCACATCGCGCCATCCCAGCGGAGTTGGTGGTTGACCGGCCGAATATCAAGGGCCAACGGCAGGATGGCGACCAAGCCTGCCAGGCCCAGCAGCGCCTGCGTCGTGGTCGCCAACTCGCTGTCAACCGTCAGCGCCCAGGTGAGCAACGTGGTCGCCGCCAGGGCAGCGAGCCCGGCCCACCACCCAGCTTGAACACGGTCGACCGACAGGGTGACAAGCAGGGGCCTGGGCTGACGCATCGTGGCTTGGGATGGATGCCACGACCGCGTCGACCGCGGTCACACGCGCTTGAACACCAGGCTGCCGTTGGTGCCGCCGAAGCCGAAGTTGTTCTTCAACGCGTAGTCGATCTTCATCGGCCTGGCTTCGTTGGCGCAGTAGTCGAGGTCGCAGTCCGGGTCCTGGTTGACGATGTTGATCGTCGGCGGCGCCACCTGGTGGTGCAAGGCCAGCACCGTGAACACCGATTCCAAACCGCCTGCTCCGCCCAGCAGGTGGCCGGTCATCGACTTGGTCGACGACACCACCATCCGGTGAGCGTGGTCCCCAAACGCCAGCTTGATGGCGTTGGTTTCGTTGACATCGCCCAGGGGCGTCGACGTGCCATGGGCGTTGAGGTAATCGATCCGGCTGGGATCGATGCCGGCATTGCGCAGTGCGGCCTTCATCGACCGCTTGGGGCCGTCGACGTTCGGGGCGGTCATGTGGAAGGCGTCGGCGCCCATGCCAAAACCGGCCAGCTCGGCGTAGATCCTGGCGCCGCGGCGCTTGGCGTGCTCGTACTCTTCCAGCACCATCACGCCCGACCCTTCGCCCAGCACAAAACCGTCACGGTCCTTGTCCCACGGGCGCGACGCCGCCGCCGGGTCGTCGTTGCGCACGGACAGCGCACGCGCCGCCGCAAAGCCACCGATGCCCAAGGGCGAGACCGTCGATTCGGCCCCACCGGCGATCATCACGTCCGCGTCGCCGTACTCGATGATTCGACCCGCCTCGCCAATGCAGTGCAGCCCGGTGGTGCACGCGGTCACGATGGCCAGGTTCGGGCCCTGAAACCCGTAGCGGATCGACACGTGACCCGAGATCATGTTGGTGATCGACGCGGGCACGAAAAATGGAGAAATCCGGCGCGGGCCTTTGGCCGTCAGGTCGGCGTGGGTTTCTTCGATCAGCGGCAAGCCACCGATGCCGGAGCCCACCAGGCAACCGATGCGCTCGGCCTGCTCCTCGGACAGTTGATCGTTGGTGGGCAGTCCAGCATCGCGAACGGCCTGAATTGACGCCGCCAGCCCATAGTGGATGAAGGTGTCCATGTGGCGGGCTTCCTTGGCCGGGAAATAGTCCTCGACCTGAAAGCCCTTCACTTCGCCCGCGAACCGGCAGGCAAAATTGGACGCGTCGAACTTGGTGATGTTGGCAATGCCTGACCGCCCGGCGACCACGGCCGCCCATGCGTCGGCGACCGAATTGCCCACCGGGCTGATCAGCCCGAGCCCAGTGACGACAACACGCCTGCGGGTCATGCGAATGCGGCTCCGTTCGCGAGGGCGCTCAGGCCTTCTGGTGCTTCAGCGCGTAGTCGATCGCGAGCTGAACCGTGGTGATCTTTTCGGCTTCTTCGTCGGGAATCTCGATGCCGAACTCGTCTTCGAGGGCCATCACCAATTCCACCGTGTCAAGCGAGTCGGCGCCCAGATCGGCGACGAACGCCTTTTCGTTGGACACATCGGACTCGGGCACGCCGAGCTGCTCGGCAATGATCTTCTTGACGCGGGATTCGATATCGCTCATGACTCCTCCTGGAGTGTGGTCTGAAACAGCCCGGGATTCTAAGGGTTGCACCACCGGGCGATGGCCCGGCCTTGCCGCCGCATCCGGCCGGGCAGGCCCGGTGCGGTCAATTCATGAACATGCCACCGTTCACATGCAACTCGGTGCCGGTGACGTAGCCCGCGGCAGGCGACGCCAGAAAGGCCACGGCATGCGCCACGTCGTCGGCCTGCCCGAGGCGGCCCAGCGGGATTTGCGACAGCAAGGCCGCGCTTTGTACCGCGGACAGCTCGCGCGTCATGTCGGTCTCGATGAAGCCAGGCGCCACGCAATTGACGGTGATGCCGCGGCTGCCCAGCTCGCGCGCGAGCGACCGCGTCATGCCCGCCACGCCCGCCTTGGCGGCCGCGTAGTTGCATTGGCCCGCGTTGCCGCTGGCCCCCACCACCGAGGTGATGTTGACGATGCGCCCGTAGCGCTGCTTCATCATCGGGCGAATGACCGCTCGGCTGAGGCGGAACACCGCCTTCAGGTTCGTGTCGATCACCGCGTCCCAGTCATCGTCCTTCATGCGCATCGACAAGGTGTCACGCGTGATGCCGGCGTTGTTCACGAGGATGTGCAGTGCGCCGTGCGCCTTGGCGATGGCGTCGATGGCCGCGTCAACACCGGCCGCGTCGTTGACATTCAGCGTGACACCCTGGCCGACGCCGCTCGGGCCCGACTGCAAGGCTTGGGTGATCGCGGCGGCGCCGGCGTCGGTGGTGGCGGTGCCCACGACGGTCACCCCGAGCGCACGAAGCCGCAAGGCGATGGCGCGGCCGATGCCGCGCGAGGCGCCGGTGACCAGGGCCACCTGCCCAGCAAGTTCAGGCGTGCTCATGCGGCAAGGCTCCGGGCGTCGGACAGGCTGGCAGGATCGAAGATGCAAGTGGTGGCCAGGTCGGCGTCAATGCGCTTGACCATGCCGGACAGCACCTTCCCGGGACCACACTCGATCACGGCACCGACACCCCGCGCGCGCAGAGCCTGCACCGTCTCCACCCAACGCACGGCGCCGCTGGCTTGGCGCACCAGGGCATCGCGAATCGCGTCGGGCGTGGCGGCGTCCTGCACATCGATGTTGTTGATCACTGGCAGTTCGGGCGCCTTCAAGCGCACCGAGGCGAGCCGTTCGGCCAGACGCAGCGCCGCGGGCTTCATCAGGCTGGAATGGAATGGGGCCGACACGGCCAGCGGCAGGGCGCGTTTGGCCCCACGGGCTTTCAGCAGCTCGCAGGCCGCCGCCACGCCCGCCTTCGTGCCGGAAATGACCGTCTGCTTGGGATCGTTGTAGTTCGCCGCCTCGACCGCCTGACCAGTGTCACGCGCGGCGTCGGCGCATGCTTGGCGAACAGCGTCAGCGTCCAGGCCAAGGATGGCCGCCATCGCGCCCTCGCCCACGGGCACGGCGTCTTGCATCGCCTGCGCGCGAAACCGAACCAGCGGCACCGCATCACCCAGGCTGAGCACGCCGGCCGCCACCAGGGCCGTGTACTCGCCCAGCGAATGGCCCGCGACTGCCACCGGGCGAAGGCCAGTCTCGGCCATCCACACGCGGTACGCTGCGATGCCCGCCACCAGCATCACGGGCTGGGTGTTGGTGGTCAGGTCCAGCAGGTCTTTCGGGCCGGTGTGAATCAGCGCCCCGAGGTCCTCCCCGAGCGCCTGCGATGCCTCGTCCAGGGTGGCGCGCACGGCGGGGTGCTCACCCCAGGCATCGAGCATGCCGACGGATTGCGAGCCCTGGCCCGGAAAAACAAAAGCGAAATTCGTCATCGTGGTGTTTGCGTGGCGATGGATCGCAAAAATGGGTGGTCAGGCGGAAGGCCCCGACGCTGGGGCGCGCGCCAGCCCGTGGTCAAAGGTCCAGCAGCACCGCGCCCCAGGTGAAGCCACCGCCCACGCCTTCCAGCATCAAGGTGTCTCCCGGACGAATTCGACCGGAGCGCACGCCAACGTCCAGGGCCAACGGGATCGAGGCGGCCGAGGTGTTGCCGTGTTCGTCCACGGTCACGATCAGCTTGTCCAGTGGCAGTCGCAGCTTCTTCGCGGTGCTTTGCATGATGCGGATGTTGGCCTGGTGAGGGATCAGCCAGTCGATGTCCTCTGCTTGCCGCTGGGCCTTTTCCAGCACAGCACGGGCCACGCTTTCAAGCACCCCGACCGCCAGCTTGAACACAGCCTGGCCGTCCATCTTCAGCAACGGCACACCGCTCACCTGACCGCCCGCCACCGTGCCCGGCGTGCACAGGATGTCGACGTGGCGACCGTCGGCGTGCAGTTCGCAAGCGAGGATGCCCGGTTGTTCGCTGGCCTCCAGCACGACCGCACCCGCCCCGTCACCGAACAGCACGCAGGTGGTGCGGTCGTTGAAGTCGAGGATGCGCGAGAACACCTCGGCGCCGATGACCAGCGCCCGCCGCGCGAGCCCCGTGCGGATCATCGAGTCGGCCACCGACAGGCCGTAGACAAAGCCCGAGCACACGGCCTGGACATCGAACGCCGCCCCACCAGCAATCCCCAACTTGCGCTGCACGATGCACGCGGTCGACGGGAAGACCATGTCCGGCGTGGAGGTGGCGACGATGATGAGGTCAATGTCGGACGGCGCGCAACGGGCGGCGTCCAGCGCCCGCCGAGCCGCCTCCACCGCCAGGTCACTGGCGGATTGATCGGCGGCCGCGAAATGACGCGCCCGGATGCCGGTGCGCTCAACGATCCAGTCGTCGGAGGTCTCAACCCCCTGCAACGCCAGCCTGGCGGCGAGCGCCTGGTTGCTGATGCGTTCACCGGGCAGGAAGCTGCCGGTGCCGGTGATCCGTGCATGACGCGGTGGCGTGGTCGGCGACGCAGTGTTCATGGGATGTCGGATGAAGGTCAGGCCGCGGCCGCGTCGACGGGAACGACCTGGGCGCTTGGCATGATGTCGGCGATGCGGTCGTGCACTCGCGCCAGCAAGTCGTGCCGGGCAGCGTCGTAGGCCCGGTTGAGGGCCTGTTCGAAGGCAAAGGCGTCTGCTGAGCCATGGCTTTTGAACACCAGACCGCGCAGACCGAGCAGGGCGGCCCCGTTGTAGCGCCGGTGATCGACCCGGGCCTTGAAATGCTTCAACACCGGCAAGGCGATCAAGGCCGCCAGCTTGGCGTAAACGTTGCGGGTGAACTCCTGCTTGATGAAGTCTCCCAGCATGGCCGCAAGGCCTTCGGCCGTCTTCAGCGCCACATTGCCGACAAAGCCATCGCACACCACGATGTCGGTGGTGCCTTTGAAGATGTCGTTGCCCTCCACGTTGCCGTAGAAGTTCAGGTGCCCTCGGTCGGCGGCGGCGCGCAGCAACTCGGCCGCCTGCTTGATTGTTTCGCTGCCCTTGATGGCTTCTTCACCGATGTTCAACAAACCAACACTGGGCTGCGCCTTGGATTCAACGGCGCTCACCAAGGCGCTGCCCAAAAGCGCAAACTGCAACAAGTGCTCCGCACTGCAGTCGACGTTCGCGCCAAGGTCCAGCATGGTCGTGAAGCCGTCCCGCTCATTCGGCATCACCGTGGCGATGGCGGGCCGGTCGATGCCGTCGATGGTTTTGAGCAAATAGCGGGACACCGCCATCAGCGCGCCCGTGTTGCCGGCCGACACGCACACGTCGGCTTGAGCGGGCTGCCCTTCGTCGGGGCGCAACTGCATGACCGCGCGCCGCATCGACGAATCTTTCTTGCGCCGCAAGGCGACCTCCACCGGATCGTCCATTTCGACGACTTCCGTGGCATCCACCACGCGACAGCGCGCGCGGCCCGCCGCCGCCTGAAGCGCGGCAGCACGGCCCACCAGGATCAACTCTGCGTCGGGGTGGGCCGCCAAAAACGCCCAACAGGCGGGCAAGGTGACCGACGGCCCGTGGTCTCCCCCCATGCAATCCACCGCCAGGCGGATCGGCCGGGTGCGACCCATCGACACAGGTTCGTTCATGCCATCAGGTCAGGCAGACCAAGCACACGTTGTCCGCAACCACCGATCAACGACGGGGCGCGAACCCAGACCCTGAATCAGGCGTCGGCCTTGCTCTTCAACACCTTGCGGCCGCGGTAGAAGCCGGTCGGGCTGATGTGATGGCGCAGGTGCACCTCGCCCGTGGTCGGCTCGATCGCGGTGCCGGGGGCGGCCACGGCGTTGTGCGAGCGGTGCATGCCACGCTTCGAGGGGGACTTCTTGTTTTGCTGGACGGCCATGTGATTCTCCTGGGGCTTCACCAGGGCGCCTGGCCCGTGGGAAGTGCGGCAGTTCGGGTGTGCAGGTGAGCAACCGTGGGTTGCTCATGCGGTCACCAGCCAAAACGCGCGCTGCGTCGCTTTGACGGCTCTGTGCCTGGGTGAAAAGCCTGCGATTCTAGCATGCTCGACTTGGCAAGCTTCAAGCGGACCATCATGCCTCGCCCGTCGGCTTGCTCAGCTTGAGGCCGGCCAAGGCGGCAAACGGACGCGGCGCAGGGTCGTCGTCGGCCGCGTCCAGTTCGGCAACCGAGGCAGGAACCTCCAGCGGCTCGGGGCAGCGGCCCTCGTGGCGCGGCACGATGGGCAATGACAGCAGCAGTTCGTCTTCAACCAGCGCGAGCAGGTCAAAGGCACGGCTGGTGGCGAGCAGGTCCTCATCAGCGTCGATGTCGGCCTCGGCGGCGCTGGCCTCGTCGGCCACGAACCGGTAACTGCGCTCGATGTCCACGCCGACCTGCACCGCCTGCATGCATCGCTGGCACGTCAGTGCCAGCGCGGTGCCGGCCTTCAAATGCAGCCAGGTCTGGTCAGGGTGGCCGCGTGGCTTGCGACGCTCGCCCGAGGCCGCCCACGTGACGCGGGGCGCTGCGTCCGCGGTGGCGCCGGGGTGCAGCAGGTCGCCGAGGCGCGTGAACTCGGCGAGGGACACGTCGTCGGCCAGGCGGGCGGCGCTCTCGGCAAACGCCTCGACGTCGAGCTGGCGCGGCTTGAAGGATCGAACACGCATGCTTGGAGTGTACGGCCGGGCGTGAACCCGACCGGGTGCGCCACCGCCGCGGCCGCTGTTGGACAATCTCCCGATGGCGTCCGCAGAAGCTTCACTTCCTCCACTGATCCTGGCATCGACCTCGGCCTACCGCCGCGAACTGCTGGCGCGCCTGCGCTGGCCTTTCGACGTTCGTTCACCGGGGGTCGACGAAACCCCCCTGCCAGGCGAATCCCCCACCGCTCTGGCGGAGCGCCTGGCCCTGGCGAAGGCCCGCGCGGTGGCTGATCAATGCCCGCAGGCGGTGGTCATCGGGTCGGATCAGGTCGCCGACCTCAACGGCCGGTCGCTCGGCAAGCCGGTGCATCACGCGGCCGCCGTGGCGCAACTGCGCGCCATGAGCGGGCAGCTGGTGGTGTTTCAGACGGCAGTGTCGGTGGTGTGCCGACGCCTTGGCGTCGAGCACAGCGCGCGCGTCCCGGTGACCGTGCGCATGCGCCAGCTGACCGACGCCGAAATCGATCACTACCTTCGGCTGGAGCCGGCCTTCGACTGCGCCGGCAGCGCCAAATCCGAGGCGCTGGGCATCAGTTTGATGGACAGCCTGAGTTCGGATGACCCGACGGCGCTGGTCGGCCTGCCACTGATCGCCACGGCCCGCCTGCTGCGGGCCGTGGGCATCGACCCACTGGCGGCGAACGCACCGGCACTGCAGCCAGCGCAGCGCGCAGCAGTGACGCTCAGGCCATGACCGACGCACCCAACGTCGCGGCCCGGCCACGTGGTCGGCTGCTGCTGATCCCCAACACCCTGGATTTCGGCGCCCCGGCGTCATGCGCGCTGCCGCCGCTGGACGACGTCTTGCCACGCGGCGTCATCCGCACCGCGGCGGGCCTGAGGCATTGGGCCTGTGAGAACGCCAAGACCACACGCGCATTCTTGAAACGCGTCGATGCCGTGATCCCGCTCGCCGTGCCCCTCCAGTCGCTGGACCTGAAAGAGCTTCCGCGCCCGCCGAAGGGCGGCGATCGGTCGGGCGCGAAGTCGGCGCAAGGCGCCGTGGTCAGCCCAGACCCCTGGGCCGCGCTGTTGGCCCCCGCGCTGCGTGGCGACGACGTCGGCCTGATTTCAGAAGCTGGCCTGCCGGCGGTGGCCGACCCAGGCGCGCGGCTGGTGCGCCTCGCCCACGATCTCGGTGTGCCGGTCGTGAGCATGAGTGGTCCCAGTTCGTTGATGCTGGCCTTGGCCAGCAGCGGCCTGGAGGGCCAGCGCTTCGCGTTTCACGGCTACCTGCCCATCGACGCCGTTTCGCGAGACCAACGCATCAAGGACCTGGAGGCCACATCCCGGCGGCTGGACCAAAGCCAGCTGGTGATCGAAACGCCCTACCGCAACCCGGCGCTGCTCAGCGCCTTGGTGGCCACGTTGGCGCCCAGCACGCGCCTCGCCGTCAGCTGCGGGCTGAGCCTGGACGAGGGCTTCACGCGCAGCGGCACGGTGGCCGACTGGCGCCAGCGGCCCATGGTCGTGCCAACGGTGCTGCCGGCCGTGTTCTCACTGTTGGCCCCCGGTTGAAGCCGCAGGCTTGGCGCCAAACAATGCGGCAACTTTCTTCTTCGGCTTGATGTTCGGCGACAGGCCCCGCGGCGACGCCGTCTGGGCCGACGCCGATTCCCACGTGGGCTTGGCGTCGGACGACGCCTCGTAAGGCTGGTCGAAAAAGGGATCGCGCGCGGCCCGTGGCGGCGTGGACGCGGTGGGACGGCTGAACGCGGCCGGCGCTCGGGCCGCACGCGGCTCGTCATCGGCTTCGCGACGGCTGCGTTCACGGGGCTCGCGACGCGGTGTGCCGTCGTCCAGGTCCAGGACCTCCAGGTCGATCTGCTTCTTGATCAGCTTCTCGATGTCCGCCACCAGCCGCGCGTCCTCGCGGGTGACCAGGGTGACGGCCAGGCCGGACGCACCAGCGCGTCCCGTGCGCCCGATGCGGTGCACGTAGTCTTCCGCGTTGAACGGCACATCGAAATTGAACACCGCCGGCAGGTCGGCGATGTCCAGTCCGCGCGCCGCCACGTCGGTGCACACCAGCACGTCGACCTCGTTGCGCTTGAAGGCTTCCAGCGCCTTCAGGCGCTCGTCTTGCGACTTGTCGCCGTGCAGCGCGTTGGTTCGCAGGCCATCCCGCTCGAACGAGCGGGCCAGCCGTGCGCAACCGAGCTTGGAGTTCACGAACACGATCGCCTGGGTCAAGGAACGCTCACGAATCAGCTTCAGCACCATGGCCCGCTTGTCATCGGTGCTGACGCTGTAGAAACGCTGCTCGACGTTGGTGGCGGTGGCGTTGGGCCGGGCCACCTCGACCAGCAGCGGGTTCTGCAGGTAGCTCTCGGCCAGGCGTTTGATTTCCGGCGAGAAAGTTGCCGAGAACAGCAGGGTCTGCCGCTGCTTGGGCAGGTAACTCAGGATGCGCTGCAAGTCGGGCAGGAAGCCGATGTCCAGCATGCGGTCCGCCTCGTCCAGCACCACGTACTCGACCTGGTTCAGCACGCAGTTCTTGGCTTCGATGTGGTCGAGCAGGCGCCCCGGGGTGGCGATCAGCACTTCGACCCCCGCCTTCAGCTCGGCCGTTTGGGGCTTCATGTCGATGCCTCCGAACACCACCGCGGCGCGCAGCTTGGTGTGCTTCGAATACGCCTTGACGTTGTTGGCGACCTGATCGGCCAACTCGCGCGTTGGTGCCAGCACCAAGGCCCGCACCGGGTGGCGCGCGGGCGACATGCTGGGGTTCTCATGCCGCAACATCTTCTGCAGCAGCGGGATCGAGAACGCCGCCGTCTTGCCGGTGCCGGTCTGCGCGGCGCCCATGATGTCGCGGCCTTCCAGCACCAGCGGGATCGCTTTGGCCTGGATGGGCGTCATCATCAGATAGCCAGAGTCGGCCACCGCCCGAAGCAGCTTGGGGTCGAGCGGCAAGGTGTCGAAACGGGCCGGTGCAGGGGTCGGCGTGGAGGCCTCGGGCGGGGTGCCGTCGGCGGTCGGTAGCGTTGAACTCATCCTGCAATTATCGCGCCTAAGCGCGCCCGCACCGTGCAGGCTGGGCTGGCCCCCCTAAAATCCTTCGGTTTGTCCTCGTCAGGCCGTGGTTCGGCCACACCTGCCGGCTCAACTCACCCTTTCGATTCCGGGACCCTTCATGATCCTCGTCACCGGCGGCGCCGGCTTCATCGGCGCGAACTTTGTACTGGACTGGCTGGCCGACCCGCTGGCCGAAGGCGTGGTCAACCTGGACGCGCTGACCTACGCCGGCAACCTGGAAAGCCTGAGCGCGCTGCAAGGCGACG
>CALRPU020000026.1:0-77640 GCA_943370175.1 Hydrogenophaga intermedia
TTGCCACCACGGGCGAATCGTGCTGAAGCCAATGCGTGGTTGCCATCGGGACCCAATGGTCGTGTCGTCGGGCCCGCGCAGCCCGTCTGCCGCCAAGCCAGTCATCGGCATCAAGCCGATGCTGCCGGCCATGAACAACCCCACGGGGCCGATGCGCTGGTGGTGTGGCATGAGCTGCTCCTGGAACGACCATCGCCTGATGCCGATGTCAGGAAATGGTACGCCGACTCGTCCGTCACCGTCCCAGGATCAGCGCCAACAACCCCCCGTACTTCTGGGCCGTCCCGCCACGTCGGCGCGGGTGGACACCTGGCCGAATCCCGCTGCAATGAGCAGATCCCGAACCGCTTCGGCCTGGTCGAACCCGTGCTCCAGCAGCAACCAGCCACCGCGGTGCATCCGGGCCGGCGCGCCACGGATGATGGCCCGAATGTCGTCAAGCCCATCCTCCCCAGAGGTCAGTGCGCTCAGCGGTTCGTGCTTCAGTGCGACGAGGTGAGGGTCGTCGCAACGGATGTAAGGGGGGTTCGACACGGCCAGGTCCACGGTCAGGTCGGTGACCGCCTGCCACCAGTGCCCCGGTCTCGCGTCGATGGCGATGCCCAGGCGGTGGGCGTTGGCGCGTGCGATGTCCAGGGCCTGCGGGCTGGTCTCCACGGCCACGACCTGGGCGCCTGGATGCGCCCGCTTGATTGCCAGGGCGATGGCACCGCTGCCGGTGCCGAGGTCGACGACGACGGGCTGCTGGCGATGGAGGGTGGCGGTGGACAGCAATTCAAGCGCCCAATCGACCAACACCTGCGTGTCGGCGCGCGGCACGAGCACGCCTGGGGCCACCCTCAGATCGAGCCCGGCAAACGGCTGGCTACCCATGAGATAGCCCATTGGTTCATCGTCCAGCCAACGTGCCACCAGGGCACGCCAAGCCTGCTCCTGCGAAGGCTTCAGGCGATGTTCGCCGTGCGTCAGCAGCCAGGTGCGTGGCCGCTCCAGCAGGTGTGCGAGCAAGTGCTGCGCATCAAGCCGGTCCACGCGCTGTGCCTGCGCCCAAGCCAGCGCGGTCTCGACGCAGGCCGCGTCGCTGTCTGCCGGCAAGCTCACGCCAAGCCACTTTCGAGCAGGGCCAGTTGTTCGGCCACCTGAGCGGCCCTCAGCGCAGACGTGATGTCGTCCAGGTCACCGTCCATCACCTGCTGAAGCTTGTACAGCGTCAGGTTGATCCGGTGGTCGGTCATCCGCCCCTGGGGGAAGTTGTAAGTCCGTATTCTGTCGCTCCGGTCGCCCGTGCCGATCAGTCCTTTGCGGGCTGCGGCTTCCTTGGCCGCGCGTTCCGAGTGCTCCTTGTCCCGCAGGCGCGCCACCAGCACGGCCATCGCCCTGGCCTTGTTGCGGTGCTGCGATCGGTCGTCCTGGCATTCCGCCACCAGCCCGGTGGGAAGGTGGGTGATTCGGATCGCGCTGTCGGTCTTGTTCACATGCTGGCCGCCAGCGCCGCTGGCGCGAAACGTGTCAATGCGCAGGTCGGATGGGTTCAGCATGACCTCCTGGGCTTCGTCCGGCTCGGGCAAGACGGCCACGGTGCACGCACTGGTGTGGATTCGCCCTTGGGTCTCGGTCACGGGCACGCGTTGCACCCGGTGGCCACCGGACTCGAACTTCAGGTGCTCGTAGACCTCATCGCCCTCGATGCGAAGCACCAGTTCCTTGTAGCCACCCAGGTCTGACGCGCTCTCGGAGATCACTTCCGTGCGCCAGCCGCGGCGTTCCGCATGTCGCAAGTACATGCGGGCCAGGTCGGCTGCAAACAGTGCTGATTCATCGCCGCCGGTCCCCGCCCGAATTTCCAGGAAGGCATTGCGGTGGTCGTCGGGATCTTTGGGCAGCAGGGCGGTTTGCAGTTGCGTGTCCAGCGCTGCCAGTTCGGCACGGGCGGACACGATCTCCTCGGCCGCCATCTGTGCCAAGTCGGCGTCGACGCCCGCCTGTGCCTGCAGCAATTCCGCGTCGGCCAAGTCCTGCTCCCGTCGGAGGTAGCGCTGGTACAGGCCAACGACCCCTTGAACTTCTGAATGCTCGCGGGTCAGCTTGCGAAGGCGATTCAGGTCGGACGCGAGCGCGGGCTCGCCGAGGATGGTGTCCAGCTCGTTCAGTCGCAGCGACAGCCGCTCGAACTGGGGACGAATGCTGGATTTCATGGGTCCTGGGCAAGGCGACGTCCGAAGCCGCTGCGACCCCGACAGGGCTTGGCAGCGGGTGGGTGCCTTGGCGCTGCTAGTGGCGAGGTCCGCGCGCGGCGCGGTCGTCTCGCAGGAAAACCCGGGCCACCGTGTCGGCGACCTGCTCACGCTGGGCACCGTCTGCCGATTGCAGTTGCACCAGGGCGCCGTGAAGCATCTTCTGGGTGAGTCCCTTGGACAAGGCCTCCAACACGGCGTCGATGTTTTCGCCGCGCGACAGCAGCTTGCGTGCCTTCGCCAGTTCGAGTTCACGCCACTCACCGGCCTGGGCCTGCAAGGCCTGAATCAGGGGCACCGTGCTCCGCTGGCCGAGCCAATTGACGAAGTTCTGGACACCGGTCTCGATGATGGTCTCGGCCTGCTCGACCGCGGCCTGCCGCTTCTCGCCAGCCGACTGCACAAGCGCTGACAGGTCGTCGACGGTGTACAGGTAGACGTCAGACAGTCGCGCCACCTCGGGCTCGATGTCCCGAGGCACCGCCAAATCGACCATGAAGATCGGGCGTCGCCGACGTGCCTTCAGCGCACGCTCGACCGCGCCGAGGCCAATGATCGGGACGGAGCTGGCCGTGCATGAAATGACGACGTCGAATTCGGCCAGCCGCGAGGGCAGGTCAACCAGCTTCATCGCCTGCGCGCCAAACCGGGTGGCCAGCTTTTCGCCGCGCTCCAGGGTTCGGTTGGCCACCACCATCGCCTTGGGGTTGCGGGCCGCGAAGTGCGTGCTGACCAATTCGATCATCTCGCCGGCGCCGACGAACAGAATCTTCAGGTCCGCCAAGTCTTCAAACAACTGCGATGCCAATCGCACGGCGGCGGCGGCCATGCTGATGGAGTGGCTGCCAATCTCGGTGCTGGTGCGGACTTCCTTGGCGACCGCGAAGGAGCGCTGAAACATCTGGTGCAGCGTGGTCCCGAGCGTGCCTGCCGTGTCGGCTTCGCGCACGGCTTGCTTCATTTGACCCAGGATCTGCGGCTCGCCGAGCACCATGGAGTCCAGGCCGCTGGCCACGCGGAATGCGTGGCGCGCCGCGGCCCGACCTTCAAGCACGTAAGTGTGTTCTTTCAGTGTGCCTGCGCCGACCCCACCGGTCCCCGCAAGCCACTCCATGGCAGGCTGAATCAAGCCACCCACCTGGTCCGGTGCACCGCCCAGGTAGAGCTCGGTGCGGTTGCAGGTCGACACGATCGCCACCTCCGGTTCGCGCAGCAGGCGCTGACGGAAGCTTTGCAGGGTCGGCACCAAGCGCTCAGGCGAAAATGCAAACTTGCCGCGCAAGTCCACTGGCGCGGTGTGATGGTTGAGCCCGAGCGCGATGACACTCATGAGTGCATTATAAATTTGACACGTGCTGACATTGGATAGCTTTCCACTATCTTTGAGCAGACTTGTTGATGAAAATCAATGGTTCGACGGTGGCCATCGCACCTGAATGCGCGTGCCAGGTTGCCGGGATTGGAGCGCACTGTGGTGTTCGTCTGGCAAATTCTCGACTTGATGGCCCCCGCCGTGTTCGTCGGGGTGTTGAGCGCGTCCGTGGCCAAAGCGTGGTGGCGGCGGTCGGTGGGTGCGGTCCGATGGTCGACGTTGGCACTTTGGGCCGTGGGGCCGGGTGCCGTCGTGTCGCTGGGTGGGGTGATGCTCACCGGCCACGATGGTCGCATGCTGACTTACGCTGGCGTGGTCATCGCATGTGCCCTCGGCTTGTGGCTGCGCGTGTTCGTTGTCGGCAATGCAGCCAAGCGCTGAGGGTCAAACCGGGGCAGCCAAAGTGGCACTGCGCGTCAACTCGGCGCGCAGGGAGTGCGGTCGGGCCTCAGTGACCAGCACATCGATCAGCTTGCCCCGCAGTTCATCGGCGTTCGCCCCTGCCGGGAAATTCACGATGCGGTTGCACTCCGTGCGGCCCATCAGTTCTGTTTCCGGTCCGTTTTGCTTGCGCGACGGGCCCTCCACCAAGATGCGGTGCACCTGGCCGACCATCGAGCGGCTGATGCTCTGGGCATGTTGGTCGATGGCGGCCTGCAGGGCCTGCAAGCGCTGAAGCTTCACGTCTTGCGGGGTGTCATCGTGCAATGACGCGGCGGGTGTGCCCGGGCGCGCGCTGAACACGAAGCTGAAGCTGTTGTCGAAGCCGACTTCTTCCACCAGCGCCATCAATCGGGCGAAGTCCTCGTCGGTTTCGCCCGGGAAACCCACGATGAAGTCGCTGGACACGCGGATGTCGGGCCGGATGGCTCGAAGCTTGCGGATGGTGCTTTTGAACTCCAGCGCCGTGTAGCCGCGCTTCATCGCCATCAGCACGCGATCGCTGCCGTGCTGCACGGGCAGGTGCACGTGATTCACCAACTGCGGCAAGCGCGCGTAGGCGTCCACCAGGCGCTGTGTGAATTCCTTCGGGTGACTGGTCGTGTAGCGCAGGCGCGCCAGCCCGGGGATCGCGGCGATGTGGTCGAGCAGCAGCGCAAAGTCCGCCACCTCGCCCGTTCGTCCCATGCGGCCCCGGTAGGCATTGACGTTCTGGCCCAGCAGTGTGATCTCTTTGACGCCTTGGGCCGCCAGGCCGGCGACCTCCGTGATCACATCGTCGAACGGTCGGGAGACCTCTTCACCGCGGGTATAAGGCACCACGCAGTAGCTGCAATACTTCGAACACCCCTCCATGATCGACACGAAGGCACTGCCGCCCTCGACCCGCGCCGGTGGCAGGTGGTCGAACTTTTCGATTTCGGGGAAGCTGATGTCGACCTGCGGCCGACCTTCGCTCGCCCGACGCGCGATCATCTGCGGGAGTCGATGCAAGGTTTGCGGCCCGAACACCAGATCGACGTAGGGCGCCCGGTCGACCAGGGCAGCGCCCTCCTGGCTGGCAACGCAGCCTCCCACGCCGATCAGCACGCCACGCGACTTCAGGTGCTTGACCCGACCGAGGTCGCTGAAGACTTTCTCCTGGGCCTTTTCCCTCACCGAGCAGGTATTGAACAGGACCAGGTCGGCCTCGTCCACGTTGGTTGTGGGCTCGTAACCCTCGGCCGCGCGAAGCACGTCGACCATCTTGTCAGAGTCATATTCGTTCATCTGACAGCCGAAGGTCTTGATGAACACCTTTTTCGTGTCCGATTTGGCGACGGTTTGGGCGGCCTCCGAGGCTGCGGGCGCGTTCATGGCTTGCTCCAAGTCTGGCTGGTCGCGTCGAAGGTCCAGGTTTGCGCTTCGGCGGCGGATCTCGGCCACGGGCGCACCCTGGCTTCGTCCTCGCGGAGGACCCAGACGTCGCGCAGTTGGCCGTAAAGGTCGGTGGTGTAGTTGACGGTGAGCGGCAGGCCGATCAATTCGCCTGACATCTGCAGCATGTTGCTGACACCGCGCAACCGTGCGCCAGGGGCCAGGCGCACTGGTGCACCGTTGAGCATGGCCTCGGTGGCGCTGCTCAGGCGAAGCTCGCCTCGCAACGCGTTCTGCGGGAACTGGCGCTGAACCTGCGCGTGAACCGGGCCCCATGCAAACAACAAGGCCAAAACAAGGGCGAGACAGCGAGACATGGGTGAGAACCAGTGGCTGTGATGCCAATGCGTCAAAGTGCCGGATTCTAGGTCGCTTCACCGACCAGGCGCCCCTGGCACGGGCATGACAGCTGCAAGGTATCGGTCAATAATCATTGCCCCGAAGGTTTGGTGACCCGATGCTGCTGACGATCCGCACCCTGAGCTGCCCGCCGCCCGACAACCCGCAGAGCATCCATGCCCAGTTCGGGCCTGCGGGCGGGCGAATCGGCCGCAGCCCGCCGTGCACGTTGATCTTGCCTGACCCCAATCGTCACATCTCGCGTGAGCACGCCGAGATCCGGTTCAGGGACAACGCTTTTTCCATCAAGGTGGTGTCCAAGGTCAACAGCGTGATGGTCAATGACACGCTGATCGGGCCCGGCGAGGCCGCGCAGCTCGGCAACGGAGACCAAATCCTCATCGGTGAATACCTGATGCGGGCCGACATCACCACCGCCGTGGCCGCGGTGACGCCGCTTTCGGTGGGCTCGCCGTTCGCCAAGCCGGTGGCTTCGAGCCCGTTCGACGTCTTCGACAGCTTGGCCCCGGCATCGGCGCCCGCGCCCGCGGCCTTGGCGCCGGATTGGTTCCAAGCGCCGCCACCGATCGCGGCGCCGGCGATTGGCACCACCACCAACCTCGATGACTTCTTCAAGCCCCAGGTCGAGGCGTCCAAGCTGGGCGAGGTCCTGAGCAAAGGGGCGTCCAGCACCTCCGTGCCCGAGCCGCAGTTCACGCCGGCGCCGCCCGTTGTGCCGGCCGACACGCGGCTGGACCAGTTCCTTGGCTTGCACGATCCCCTGTCCACCGACAACGCCATGGCGTCGGGCGGGTCCCACGACCTGTACCGCGCGTCGCCACTGAGCGTGCCATTGCAGGCTTCGGTCACGCCGGTGATTCCCGCGGCTCCCGCGCCGGCCAACTATGCGTCGCACGACGACATCTTCAAGGCCCTGGAGCAGGACTTCGGCTCCTTCGGCCTCCCGCCGCCGCCGCCCGCCTCGGTGAACACGCCCACCGTCGCTCCAATCGCTGCGCCGGTGTCTCCGCCGTTCGCTGCCCCGGTCGCCCCTCCCTTCGCGCCGCCTCGGCCGCCGGACCCACCACGGTCTGCGCCTGTGCTTCCGATCGAACGCGCTTGGGTCGACGAGCCAACGCCAGCCACACCGGCACCTTTGGCGGCGATCCCGGGTGACCTGACGCCGGTGGCGATCAGCATTCCCGACCCGGTGTTGGCGGCCGTCCACCCCCTCTCGCCTGGATTGCCAAGGCCCAGCCCGGTTCAGGCCACCATGCCCGCGGGCCACGGCGCGTTGTTTGCTGAGCCGACGCAGGCGTCGGTCTCGCCGGCGACTCAGGGGATCGGCCGAGGCGAGCCCACCATCTTCCATGACCCCACGCCCTCCATCGGGCGAGGCGCCCCACCTGATCTGGGCCAGCCGCCCATGGCGGCCACCGTGGCCAGTATGGCAAGCTCCATCGAGCAACCGCCGCCCGCCACGTCGGCCAGTGGTGCCGACGTTCAGCGCTTGATGCTGGTCCTGTGCGAGGCCCTTGGCCTTGAGCCCCGCGACATGGACCTGTCGGATCCCGAGCGGACGATCCGGCTCGTGGGCGAGCTGCTCCGCATGTCCACGGATGGCTTGTTCCGGTTGTTGGAAATGCGGTCGCAGGTCAAGTCCGAGCTGCACATCGAAGACCGCACGATGATTGCCTCGCGTGAAAACAATCCGCTCAAGCATGCCGACACGCCGCGAGACGCCATCACCTACCTGGTTGATCTGCGCCAGCACGGCAACAAGCTGTTCATGCCGCCCGTCAAGGCCGTCGAGGACACCATCTGGGACATCTGCGCGCACGAAATGGCCGTGATGGCCGGGACGCGTGAGGCCTTGCTCGCGGCACTGAAGATGTTTTCGCCGGAAACCATCGAAGGCCGCATCAAGAAGACTGGTGCCTTGGAAAACGTCTTGCCTGCCCTGCACAAGTCGCGGCTGTGGGAGCGGTTCCTGGGCATGCACGCGGAGTTGCAGCAGGCGGCCAAAGAGGACTTCGACCGCCTGTTGAACCAGGAGTTTGCCAAGGCTTATTCCGAGCAAAGCAAGAAGCTCAAGAAGAAGCGGTGACGCCTCGCAGGAGGCGGTACTAGTCGACACCAATGGCCGCTTCGACCCCTCGGGTGGCTGTTTCGCGAGGTCAAATGCCACCAAACTAGCGCCCGTGAGAGCGCAGAGGAGCTTCGGCATGACGCATGTGAGGTGCCGGCCTGCCCTGGTGGCTGGTTTGGACTGGGTGGCGCAGGGCATCGCCCTGGGCGTTTTGTCGCCAGCGCGATCGTCGCCGGGGGGCTGCTGATGGATCGGTACGAGATCGTCTGTGCGTCCCACACTGGCATGGTGCGGTCTGGCAACGAAGACGCAGTGTTTGGTCATCCCACCATGGGGTTCGCCATCTTGGCGGACGGCATGGGCGGGTATGCCGCTGGCGAAGTCGCCAGTCGACTGGCCGTCGACGAGATCCGTGCCGAGCTTGAATCCGCGCTGCCACACGTGGACGTCACGTCGCGGCTTCTGGACACCGGCGCTCTCGTGGAGGACCTCAAGTTCGCTGCACAGCGCGCCAACACCAGCATCTTGAACGCCGCTCGCAAGGAGCCTGATTACGAGGGCATGGGGGCCACCCTGGTGATCGCCGTGATGACCGCCGGCAAGTTGTTGGTGGGTCACCTGGGCGACTCGCGCGCCTACCGGTTTCGTGCCGGTCGGCTCGAACAGCTCACCCGGGATCACTGCTGGGTGGACGAGCAGATTTCCCAGGGCTCGCTGGAAATCGACGCCTTGTTGGACACGCGGTTCAAGAACATCGTCACCCGCGCGCTGGGCATCGACCCGGATGTGGACCTGGAAGTCCACGACCACGACATCCTTCCGGATGACCTGTTCCTGCTGTGCTCCGATGGGTTGTCCGACATGCTGGACGACGCAGAGATCGAATCCGTGCTCGCGTCGGCGGAGGGCTTGACCGCAAAGTCGGCCCGGTTGGTCGACCTGGCCAACAAGAACGGCGGCAAGGACAACATCTCGGTGATCTTGATGCGCGAATCCACCCAGCGCGCCGGGTGGGCGTCGCGGCTGGTGCGCAAGCTGCAGGGCGTCGCCGGGTCCGGAACCGATGGCGCAAGCGTCTGAGCACCAATGGGGCCATGCAACATGAACCTCCGACCTGAATCTTCGGCACCTCCACCCACGGTGGGTCACAACCCGTCAGCCCCGGCGGTCAAGATGTCCTTGATGGACGCGCTCGAACACGCTCAGGTGTTGCAGCGCACTGAAAACATCGCCGCGGCCGAGTTGGTCTACCTGGAAATTCTCGCGCAGGTCCCCGACGAACCGAACTCGTTGAACTTCCTGGGAATCCTTCGGCACCAGCAGGGTCGGGTGGACGAAGCGATCGACCTGCTGCGGCGTGTCATCGAGTTGGCGCCGGACAACGTGGGGCCGCTGGTCAATCTGGGCAACGTCCTGGTCGAAGCCGAGCGCTTTGAGGAGGCGGTGGACGTGCTGCGGCGTGCCGCCGAGCTGGACCCCGAATCACCCGTCATTTTCAACAACTTTGGCGTGGCCGCCTTGCGCTGCGGCGACCACGAGCGCAGCGAGCAGGCGTTCAAGGAAGGCCTTCGGCTCGCCCCGGATCGAGCTGACCTGCACTTCAATTACGGCCGATTGCTCTACCAGACGGGGCGCTTCAAAGAGTCGGCCGCGCACTCTGTCATGGCCATCGCGGCAGACCCACGGCAGACGTCGTCGCGCAAGTTGCTGACCTTGTCGTACTCGATGCTCGGCGACGTCGACCGCGCCAGGCAGGCTTTGAGCGATTGGAAACAGCAGGAGCCAGACAACCCGGAGGTGGAACATCATCTCGCTGCACTGGGGCTCACGGACGTGCCGGACCGCGCACCGGACCATTACGTGCAGCGTGTGTTCGACGACTTCGCCGGCAGTTTCGACCGCAAGCTCGAGATGCTGGGCTACCGCGCGCCGCGGCTGGTCACCGACGCGCTGATCGAGGTCGCACCGCGCCTTGGGGAAGCCGGCGTGGTGATGCTCGATGCCGGGTGCGGTACCGGCTTGTGCGGCCCCTTGCTTCGCCCGTTTGCCAAGCGGCTGGAGGGCGTCGATCTGTCCGCGGGCATGCTCGACAAGGCCCGCGCCCACATCGAATACGACCTGCTGGTGCAGGCAGAGCTGACCGCCTTTCTTGGCTCAAAGCCCGACGCTTACGACGTCATCGTGAGCGCGGACACGCTGTGCTACTTCGGCGAACTGGGCGAGGTTCTGGCCGCCGCTGCGCGTGCTCTGACGGGCCCGGCCGTGTTCATCTTCAGCGTGGAGGCGCTGCTCGACGAGGACGCGCCGCATCGATTGAACTTTCATGGCCGCTACAGCCATGCCAAGGGCTATCTTGAGCAGACCTTGCGGTTGGCAGGATTTCAGGTTGAAGCGATCGCACAGCATGTGCTGCGCATCGAGATGAACGAACCGGTGCAAGGCTACATCGTCACTGCGACCCGCAATGGCGTGCCGCGGCCAGTCGCGGCCCCACCAACAGGACAGCCATCATGAGCAGATTACTCAACATCGGCACGATCAAGGGCAAGGACGCGTTCATCGTGGAGCGGTTTGCCGGCCGCGAAGAGCTGTCACGCCTGTTTGAATATCGGGTCGAACTGCTGTCCGAGCACGGCGATTACAAGGCCGAGGACATGCTCGGCACCAACGCCACCGTGGGTGTTGAAATGCCCGGAGGCACCAGCCTGCGGTACTTCAACGGGTACATCACCCGTTTTGCGATGGCCGGTCAGGTGCGCACGCCAGCCTACAAATCGAACATCGGATTCAGGTACCAGCTGACCCTGAGCCCCTGGCTTTGGTTCATGACGCGAACGTCGACCTGCGCGATTTTTCAGCAAAAGAAGCTCCTGGATGTCATCAAGGAGGTCTTGTCGCGGCCTGCGGAATTGAAGTCTCTCGATGAAAAGGTGTCCGGCGACACAGAGCTTCGTGATTATTGCGTTCAATACCGTGAGACCGATTTCAATTTCTTCAGCCGGCTGATGGAGCAGGCGGGACTTTACTATTTCTTCACGCACGAAGATGGCAAGCACACTTTGGTATTGACCGACAACCCCAGCGCACACGTCAGCCTGCCGGAGCGTTCGGAGTTGCGGTTCTCCGACACCGGTCTCGAGTCGGCATCCCTTAAAACCTGGGTGCTTAACGCGGAGGTTCAGTCTGGTGCTTACGCCATCGACGATTTTGATTACAACAAACCCAACACCGCACTGCTCAAGGTTGCACCGAAGGAGCGCGGCCACAAAAACGCCGGGTTTGAGCTTTACGATTATCCCGGCGAATACACAGAACCGGGCTGGGGGGCGACCTACGCAAAACTGCGGATTGAGGAGCTCTATTGTCAATATGAATTGAGCCGGGGGGCGGGCACCGAGCGTGGCGTTCGCGCTGGCTACAAATTCAAACTGGCCGATCACCCGGTGGCGGCCTTCAACAAGGAATACCTCGTCATATCGCACAGCTTCTCGGCCGACAACAACCTGGCGCAGTCGGGAGGCGGGTCGGGCGGTTTGTTCGAGAGCAGTTTTGCTGTCATCCCTGCAGCCACCCAATACCGCCCGCAACGACTGACGCCGTTGCCGTCCATCGCCGGCTTGCAAACCGCCACGGTGGTGGGTCCCAGCGGCGAGGAAATTTTCACGGACGCGCTCGGCCGGGTCAAACTGCAATTCCATTGGGATCGGTACAGCACCGGGTCAGACAAGGATTCCTGCTGGGTGCGCGTGTCCAATCCCATCGCGGGCAAGGGCTGGGGGGCGATCAACATTCCGCGCGTCGGCCAAGAGGTCATCGTGCAGTTTCTTGAGGGCGATCCCGACCGCCCGTTGGTCACCGGGCGTGTCTACAACGGCGAAAATCAAGCGCCTTATGACATGCCATCCAAAAAGATGTACACGGGGATGAAAACGCGCAGTTATCCGAATGGTGGCAACGACCAATTCAATGAATTGAGGTTCGACGACACCAAGGGTGCCGAGCAGATTTACCTGCAAGCTCAGCACCAGATGGATTTCCGAGTCAAGTCGAACTTCAAGGAGTTTGTTGGGGGCAGCTTCAACAGCTACGCCGCGGGCAAGATGATGGTTCAGACCAATCAGTCGATGCACCACACGGCAAAGGGTGACATGCGCCTGATTTCTGAGGATGGGATGATCGACATCGGCGCCAAGGGCGACATCGGCGTCGTCAGCAAGGCGGGCGTGTTCATCGAAGGACCGGACCAGATCACGTTGTTTTCGTCGCTGGTGGCCATTGGCAACGATGATGTGCAGATCAAGGGCAAGAAAATCGCAATCGAAGGGAGTGACTACATCGACCTCAAAGTCGGTGGCAGCTTCATTTCGATCAAGCCCGGCGGGGTGTACATCAAAGGGCCGATGGTCTATGTGAATTCAGGTGGCTCGGCCGTGTCGCCCAATGAGCCTCCGGCCACGCCCTTGGCGGACCCGACCAAGCCTGCTGCCGCCATGAGCAGCGCCGGGGGCGAAAAGTCTCCACCGCCCAAGGCGCGAACCAAACCGACGGCCTATTCGGGGCAGGCCAGCGCGTTCAAGGTGGCCGCGGCCGGCGGGTCGCCCTTTGTCACGCCCTGCGAGGACTGCTGATGGCAACCCAAGCTGTTCGCGTTCCGAGGTCAGCGCTACCATGTGGACGGCCCGTCAATTGGCTGGACTGACTTGTCGATTCGACCCTCCGCACTGAACAGGTCCCCTCGTGTCCCACATCATCCCCCCGTCCGTTCGCTCCAAGTTGTGGAAGGAAGCGACCGACCAGCAGCTCTTCGTCATCCTGGACGGCGCCCAGAACCCTGGCTTGCTGGAGGTGATGGACGCCTCTCCCGAACTGGAGGTTGAGTGCCTGATGATGGGCAAGCTGGAACCTGACATGCAGGAGGTCGCCCCGTACATCGTGCAGCTCCACGAAGAAGCACCGTTCACCCAGTGGATCTTCGACAACGGGTGGGGCCAGAACTGGGGCATCTTCCTCGTCAGCAAAGGCGATCTGGGCGATGTTTGGCGGCACATGCGTGGCCATGTGCGCGTTTTCGGCCCGAATCGCGAGCGGCTTTTCTTTCGCTACTACGACCCGCGCGTGCTCAACGCCTTTTTGCCCACCTGCGACGCGGTGCAACTGGCGGGTTTCTTCGGCGACGTCGGATGCATCCTTGCCGAAGCTGAGGACGGCGCCGTGGCGCACTGCTATTCGATGGCCGATGGCCAGTTGGTCAATGAAGTGGTCAAGGCGCGGTGACGGCGGGGGGCATCGTCGCAGCGACCCACCGGGCTTGCGGCGCCCGTCACTGTTCAACCCGGTGCGATTTGGGAGAGATGGATGAGCAGCGGCATGGACATGAACTTCGTGATCGGGCGGGCCCCGGACGCCCGGCCGCAACGCGCGCCAGTCGACGAAGACGACAGCGTCTTTCGCGTTCTGGTGCTGGGCGACTTTTCCGGTCGAGGCACGCGGGGGGTCGACCGCGACACGCCACCGACGTTCATGCCCGTCAAGGTCGACATCGACACCTTCGACGCGGTGATGGCGAAACTCTCGCCAGACTTGCACTTGAGTCTGACGGGCAGCAACCAAGCCGACGTCCGGGTGGGCGTTCGGAGCCTTGAGGACTTCGAGCCCGATGCGCTCTACGGGCGCATGCCCCTGTTCCGAACATTGCGCGACTTGCGTTCTCGCCTGTTGAATCCGTCGACCTTTGAGGCGGCTGCGGCGGAATTGCGGGCATTGGACGCATCAGGCCGGGCCGGCGCGGTGACCGCTGGACCTGCGGCGGCCGCAGCACCCGATCAAGCGGAAGACCATGCGTCGACCATGGCGCGACTGCTGGGTGGCACGATGCCCGCTTCGGCGCCTGCCTCAACGCCGGTGTCCCGGGCGGGCCAAGCCACCACGGTGGACGCGGCGGTGGATCGATTGATCCGTCGCATGATTTCGCCCCACATTGTCCCTGCCCACGCTCACCTGCAGCAGCCGTTGGTCGACTCGGTCGACCGTGCGATTGCCGACGCGATGCGGGCTGTGATCCATCATCCCGACTGGCGTGCGCTGGAAGGCCATTGGCGCTCGGTGGACCAGTTCGTTCGCAGCGTGGAGATGGACGGTCGGGTGGTTCTTGAGCTCGTGGACGCAACGGCCGCCGACCTCCTGCAAAGTCTCGCCGCGGCCGAAGGCGATGCCCAGCGCATGCCGTTGGCGCAGACGCTGGCCAGCCGCCGCCTTCATGATGGCGAACCAGCGGGCTGTGCGGTCGTCGTTGGCTTGCACGAGTTCGGGTCCACCGCGGCCGAGTTGGCTTTGTTGGCCGGGCTCGGTGCCTTGGCCGCGAACGAAGGGGCGTTGTTCATCGCCGCGGCGGCGCCCACCCTGGCCTTGGTCGATGATCCCGAGGGGTGGGCCGATGCCGTCGCCGTGCCCCATGATTCAGCCGCGCAGGCGCGTTGGGCTGCACTGCGCAGCAGCTGGGTCGCGCCGAGCATCGGTTTGGTCTGGCCGCGCCTGATCTCGCGGCTGCCGTACGGTGAGCGCACCCAGCCGGTGAGCTCATTCAACTTCGAGGAGCTGCTGGACCGGGCGACGCGAGGTGCTGACCTGCCATGGCGACCCGCCTCGCTGGACGTGGCGGCCCTGTTGGCCAAAGCGTTTGTCGAGTCCGGTTGGGCGATGGCGCCTGAATCCTCCGTGACGGTGGACGATTTGCCAGCGTTCGTTGACCGCCGCGGGGCAGAGCCGCGGGCTCAGGCCGTGGCCGAGTTCTACATGAGCGAGCGGCAAGCCCAGGCGATTCACCTGGCCGGCGTGATGGCCCTGGTCAGTCACCGCGGACTGCCCCAGGCGCGGTTGGCCGGTTGGCGCAGCATCTCCTTGAAATCCCCCCGCCTTCAGGGCCGCTGGCAAGGCTAAAAACTCACGTTCGGCGCGGGTCAGCGAGGCTTTGATGACGCGTCAGCGAGTGTTAGAGTCAATGAGTGCCTGCGCCCCTGGGACCCACATCGCGGCCTCTGGCCGGTGGCGACACGGCCCCGTTGCAAGTCACTGACATCACGCATGAGCAGAAACCGCGTCATTTGGTCTGAAGGGCTGTTCCTGCGGCCTCAGCACTTCCAGCAAATGGAACGGTCGCTGGAATCACTGGTTCAGGCGCGCACGTCGGGCAGCCTGGCCCACGCGTGGGGTTTCAGCAGGCTGGTCATCGACGATGAGGCCTTGAAGATTGGTCGGGTGTCCATCCGGGAGGCCGACGGGCTGATGCCCGACGGCACGCCATTTTCGATCCCGAGAGATTACCCGGCGCCGCCGCCGCTCGAAGTGCCGAGCGACTTGAAAGACGCATTGGTGTACCTCGCCTTGCCCGTCTGGCGGTCGGGCATGCCAGAGTTTTCGGTTGACGACGGGCAGCACGCAACCCTGGCGCGTTATGTTGGCGCCGACATGGAAGTGCCGGACGCTGTGCTCGGCTCGCAAGAGGCCGCGGACATGCGCCTCGGGCGCCTGAATTTGCGCTACTTGGTTGATGGCGACCCGCGAGATGCCTTTTGCAGCATGGGCGTGGTGAGGGTGGTCGAGCGACGCAGCACCGGCGCCGTCGTGCTCGACGAGCGCTACATCCCGCCGATGTTGGAGTCCGCCAGTCAGGTTCATCTCCAGCAGTTTCTCGAGGAAACCCGCAACCTCGTTCGCCACCGAGCGGATGCGCTGGCCGGGCGCTTGAACCAGTCCAATCAAAAGGGCGTGGGCGAGATTTCAGAGTTTTTGATGCTGCAGATTGCCAATCGGTTCGACCCCTGGCTCACCCACCTGCATCACCGCGAAACCCTTCATCCCGAAGCCCTCTACACCTGCTTGTTGCAACTGGCGGGTGAGCTGGCCACCTTTTCGGCGCGACGCAAGCGGCGGGCCACGGACTACCTGCCTTATCGCCATGACGACCTTCGGGGCAGCTTCGAGCCGCTGATGGTCGACATCCGGGACTTGCTCACTGAGGTGATCAACCCGAATGCGATCAACATTCCGCTTCAAGAGCGGGCCAAGGGCCTGTACACCGGCATGATCGCCGACCTTGAGCTGATTCGCACCGCGTCCTTCATCATGGTCGTCAACGCGCAGATGGCCAGCGAGTCCCTGCGCCAGCGCCTGCCGCGCGAAGTCAAGATCGGGCCCGCTGAAAAAATCCGCGACATGGTGATGTCCCACCTGCCGGGCATCACCGTCCAGCCACTGCCGATGGCGCCACCGGCCCTGCCGTTTTACGCTGGCTACACCTATTTCGAGCTTGACCGCCGCAGCGAATTCTGGAAGCCGCTGGAGGTGGGCAAGCTGTTGGCTCTGCACATTGCGGGCGAGTTTCCTGGATTGCACATGGAACTTTGGGCCCTGCGCGCATGAGCTGCCGAGCACCTTGTCTGGGTTGAATCGCCATGGCCGATCCGTTGTTCCCTGAGCCGTCTGACGCTGACGCCACCATCATGATTCCGCGGCCGGGCGGCCGTCGGCAGCCCCCGGCCCCGGCGGGTTACAACCCGCCGCCGCCCGCACCTGCGGTGTCCGCGGCGGCGCCGCTCGAGGCGGCGCCCTGGACCGGCATCAACCCGCTGGTGGCGGCCGCATCGGCCTTGTTGAGCACGGTGCCGACCATTCGTCGCACGCTGTCGCACCAAAATCCGCTGGCACTGCGCGAATACTTGCTGCGTGCCATGGGTGATTTCGAGGCCGCTGCGCGCCGCGCCAATGCGAGCCCCGAGCACATCCTGATCGGTCGGTATTCGCTGTGCACGATGATCGACGAGACGGTCATGGTCATGCCGTGGGGTGCCAGTTCCTCGTGGTCGAGGGAAAGCCTGCTGGTCACCCTTCACAAGGAAGGCTTTGGCGGCGAGAAGTTTTTCCTGCTGTTGGAGAAGGCCCTCGAAGACCCGCGCCGCAATCTTGACCTGATCGAGTTGATGTACGTGTGCCTGGCCTTGGGCTTTGAAGGGCGTTACCGCGTCATCGACAACGGCCGCGCGCAGCTCGATGCGCTGCGCGATCGGGTGTTCAATGTCATTCGGCGCGAGCGTGGCGAGTTCGACCGGGATCTGTCTCCCCACTGGAAAGGCTTGCAGAAGTCCGCCAAGCCGTTGGTGCGCCGCTTGCCGGCGTGGATCATCATGGCGGCGTTGGCGCTGTTTGCCTTCGTTTTCTATGTCGTCTATCTGGTGCTGCTTGCGCGCAGCTCCGACCCGGTGTTCAGCACGGTCGCGGCCATCCGTGCCGACCCTGGCAATGTGCAGCGCGCCAATGCGGCGCCGATCGCACCGACGCCCGTGACCCCGCGGCTGCGGCCGTTGCTGCTCAACGAAATCCAGCAAGGCTTGCTCGACGTCGTCGAGGACAGCAACGGCAGCACGCTGGTCATCCGCGGCGACAGCCTTTATGCCAGCGGCAGCGCTGACATTCAGCCCAGCTTGTACCCGCTGATCGACCGGATTGGCCAAGAGCTGAACAAGGTGCCCGGCCAGATCACCGTGACCGGCCACACCGACAACGTGCCCGGGCGGACACTGCGCTTCCCATCCAACTATGAGTTGTCCGTGGAGCGCGCGCGCGGTGTGACCAACCGCCTCAATCAGTTCATCAAGGACCCGGCCCGCATCAGGACCGAAGGCGTGGCCGATTCAAGACCGCTGGTGTCCAACGCCACCGTCGAAGGCCGCGCGCGCAACCGGCGCGTCGAGATCGTTCTGCGCAACCCCGCCTAAACCCGTCATCCCTCGACCAGGACGCCATCGATGTGGGCTAAGTTGAAGAGGTTCTTTACCAACCGCTGGGTGCTGTCGGCCATTGGCTTGTTGGTGATCGCGTTGATCATCTGGTTCGCTGGCGATGCCATCGCGGTCTACGACTGGCGGCCGCTGGGCTCGGCGGGGGCACGCATTGGTTTGATCGTGCTGATCCTGCTCATCTTTGCGGCGTGGGAGGGTTTCAAGCATTACCGTGCCTGGCGAGCGAACAAGCAGATGCTCGCGGCCATGGGTGGCGGCGAGTCCGACACCTCCGCCATGTCGCAGCGCGAGGTGGCCGAACTGAAGCAGCGCTTTGACCAGGCGATGGCGGTGCTGCGCAAAGCGCGTTTCGACGACAAGTCAGGCGCCGGTCAGGGACGCAATTACATCTACCAGTTGCCCTGGTACATGTTCATTGGAGCCCCTGGGTCGGGCAAGACCACGGCCTTGATCAACTCCGGTCTTCGGTTTCCTCTCGCGGAGGCACTGGGCAAGGACGCGGTGAAAGGCGTGGGCGGCACGCGCAACTGCGATTGGTGGTTCACCGACGAGGCGGTGCTGCTCGACACGGCAGGGCGTTACACGACTCAAACCAGCAACCGGGACGTGGATGCGTCGTCCTGGATGGGTTTTCTGAACCTGCTGAAGAAGTTTCGGCCGCAATTGCCGCTGAATGGGGCGCTGATCACGCTGAGCGTGTCGGATCTGTTCGTTCAGTCGCCCGAGGAGCGCGCGGAGTACGCGCGGTCCGTGCGCGCGCGCATCCAGGAGCTGTATGAGACCTTGGGGGTGAGGTTCCCCCTGTACGTGGTGGTCACGAAGTGCGACCTTTTGGCAGGTTTCACCGAGTTCTACAACGACCTGGGCCGAGAGGCGCGCGCGCAGGCCTGGGGCATGACCTTCGACTACCAGCCACAGGCCACCGGGCAGGCTGCGGTCGGGCAGTTCGAGCGAGAGTTCGACTTGCTCGTCGACCGATTGAACGTCCGCCTGGTCACCCGGATGGAAGAAGAGCGCGACCCGCAGCGGCGCGCCACCATCTTCACCTTTCCTCAACAGTTCGCTGGCCTGAAGGGGTTGGTGAAGGGATTCCTCGACGAGGTGTTCCTGTCCTCGGCCTTCTCGGAAGAGGCGATGGTGCGCGGCGTCTATTTCACCAGCGGCACCCAGGAGGGCAGTCCCTTCGACCGCGTGCTGGGCAACATCTCGCGCAGCTACGGTCTGGAGCGGCAGGTCACTCCGCCGGCGTCGAGTTCGGGACGCAGCTACTTCTTGACCCGTCTGATGCGCGAGGTGGTGTTCGCTGAGTCCGACCTGGGCGGGCGCAGCGCCCTCATCGAACGCCGGCGGGCCCGAATGCTCTTCGCCGGTTATGCCGCGCTGACCGTCGTGAGCCTGTTGCTGGTGGCCGGTTGGACCATCAGCTTCGTGCGCAACAAGGGACTGATCGACGAGGTCAACCAAAGCGCTGACGGCCTGAGCAAGCAGGTGGCGGCGTTGCCCAAGGCCATGCAGGGCAATGTTCTGGTGGTGCTGCCCGCTCTCAATGCGGTGCGCGACATGCCCACCGGTTACGGCAGCCGGGACGCCAGCGTCCCGCTCACGATGGGACTGGGCCTGTACCAGGGCGAGAAGCTCGGTGTGCCCTCGCGCGAGGCCTATTTGAACCTCTTGCGTGACGCGTTCCTGCCGCGGGTGGCCCTGCGCCTGGAATCCATGATGCGGGAGATTCCGACGCCGGAAGGGCGATACGAGGCCCTCAAGGCCTACCTGATGCTGTTTGACCCCAAGCATTTCAACGCGTCCGATGTGGAAGCCTTGGTCACCGCGGACTGGGAGCGAACGTTGCCGAGAGAGGTGCAGGAGACGGACCGGGCCGCCCTCAAATCCCATTTGCGAACGGCGTTGGAGCAACAGCCCTTGCAAATGGCGCTGCCCATGGACAAGCTGCTGGTGGAAGACGTGCGTCGTCAGTTGGGGTCGTCGTCGCTCTCACAACGTGCCTTTGCACGCCTCAAGCTCATCGGTCCGGGTGAGTCGGTGCCCGATTTCAATGTCGCGCAGAAGGCCGGTCCGTCGGCGGCGGGCGTCCTGTCCCGGCGCAGCGGGCTGCCCTTGACCACCCCGGTTCCTGCGATGTTCACCGTGACGGGTTACGACAAGTTGTTCCGCGGCCAGGCCAAGGTGATCGTGCCCCAGCTCGCCAACGAAGAAGCCTGGGTGCTGGGGCCGCAGTTCGCCAACCAGGGGAGCAACCGCATCGCCACGGCCATGACGGAAGTCCAGCGCATCTACCTCGCCGAGTACATCAAGGCCTGGTCAGGGCTGCTGGCCGACTTGCAGCTGATCCCACCCTCCGATCTGATGGCCAGCATCCGCATGGTCGGCATCTTGTCGGCGCCCGACTCCCCGTTGAAGGTGTTGCTGGAAAACGTGGCCCGTGAGACCAAGCTCGCCACCGGCGAGAACCGCTCTGCCGAGGCCGCCGCCGACAAAACGATCGACCGCGCGACCACCGCGTTGAAGAACCAGGTTGACAAGCTGCTGGGCGATCCCGGCAGTGCCGCCACGCCCACCGCCATGGACCGCCCGGAGGCAGAGGTCGATCGCGCCTTCGAGCAGCTGCACCGCTTCGTCCTGGTGCCCAAGGGGGGCACCACGCCAGCGCCCATCGACAACATCCTCAAAGTGCTCAGCGAGTTCGAGGTTCAGCTGCGCAGCGCAGAGGACTTCAACAAACGTGGTGTTGCGCAGCCCGCCGACCTCGCGTCAACGGCCAAACTGAAAGCCGAGGCAGACCGACTGCCGCCGCCGCTGAACACCTTGCTGGGCGGCTTGGTGGCCACCAGCTCCGGCCAGGCCGCCACGGGTGCCCAGGCAGGCGTGCAGCGCCAGGTCGCGACCGATGTCGGTTCGTTCTGCAAGCAGGCCGTTGAGGGCCGATACCCGTTTGTCAAGGGCCAGCTGCGGGAAGTGCCGCCCGGCGACTTTGCGCGCCTGTTTGGTCCCAACGGGACCTTCGACAGTTTCTTGAAGACCAAGTTGCAAGGCCAGTTTGACGCGTCCGGCCCCGTGTGGAAGCCAACCAAGCTGCCAGGCAACATCGACAGCTTCCCGGCCGAGACGCTGGTGCAGTTCCAGCGTGCGGCCGCCATCCGCGATGCCTTTTTCTCTGCTGGCGGCCCCGCACCCAACGTGACGGCCGACCTGGTCCTGCTGAAGGTGGACGACGGCTTGTCGGAGGTACAGATCACCGTCGATGGCCAGGTCACGCGCATGACGCCGGGTGGGGGCTCGGCCATCCGGATCAACTGGCCGAGCTCCGCGCCCGTGGCGGGCATCAAGCTTGCCGCGACGGTGGCTGGGCAAACGGTGGCCCCCCCGGGCTTGCTTTTCGACGGGCAATGGGCCTTGTTCCGGCTGGTCGATGCCGGACGTGCCGACGGGGGCGCTGCAGAACGCTTCCAGGTGTCGTACGCCTTTGGTGACAAACGCGCGACGTTCGAGGTTCGCTTGCCCAGCGTGCGCAACCCGCTGCGCATGCCGGAGCTGGCCCAGCTGCGCTGTCCTGCCTGAGGCAAGACGTGGCGATCGGCTTCTTCGGCAAGCTCCCGAGTCAGGGCGATTTCGTCAGCCGTCGGCTGCCTTGGGAGTTCACTTCCGCCTGGGACGATTGGTTGCAGCGCGGGATGGCCCGGGCGAAGGCCGATTTGGCGGGCACCTGGAACGAGCGGTACTTGACGGCACCCTTGTGGCGATTTCAGGTGGCGGCCGGCTTGATCGGGCCCAGCGCCTGGGTTGGTTTGTGGTTCGCCAGCGTGGACCGCGTCGGACGCCAGTTCCCTTTGTGCCTGGTTGAACCCTTGCCCGCCGGCTGGCAGGGCCGCTACACGGTCATCGAGCAAGACGAGGCCTATTTCGCGCTGGAAGACGCGGCGCTGAGGGCACTCGACCCTCGTTTGAGCTTTGATGCGTTCGACAGGTTGATCGAACCCATGTCCTTGCTCGGTGCCCCTGCCATGCCAGCGTCACTGGTTCCCCAGGTGCTCACCCTGGGCGCCACCGTCACACCCGCCGGACCGCAGCCCTTCACCCGCCTCGATGCCGATGCCGACGCCGGTCGTGCGCTGGCCGAAGCCGAGCGCTCGGGGGGTGCCCAGGGCTGTTGCTTCTTCACCTGGGGCAATGAACACCATGCGCCGATGTTGCTGCGCACCCCCGGGTTGCCAAGCGACGGGGCGTTCCGGGTGTTCCTCGACGGCCAATGGTCGTGAGGCCCGCACTCCTTCTACTTTGACCGCGCTCTGCGCGACCTGACCATGGCCTTGATCGACATTGATGCCCTGCTCGCGCCCGTCAGCGCCGACGCACCGACAGGCGAGAACCTCGAGTACAGCGGCATTGCCGAACTGGAGCGATTGGCCACTGGCAAACAAGGCGCGCCGGACCCCAACACGCGCGAGGTGGTGATCGAGGAGCCCGAATGGCGCAAGGTGCGCGAGGCGGCCATCGAGCTGTTTGCGCGGACCAAGGACTTGCGTGCCGCGGTGATCTTGTGTCGCTCGCTCCTTGCGCTTGGCGGGCTGCCCGGGCTGGGAGAGGGCCTGCAGTTGCTGCTTCGCGTCACCGACACTTATTGGGACACGGTCTACCCCCCGCTGGACGCGGAGGAGAACAACGACCCTGTCGAGCGCCTGAACGCCCTTGCCAACCTTGACGACGCGAATGGCATCATTCGTTCACTTCGTTCCACCCGCTTTCTGGAGTCGCGCGAGGCCGGTAACTTCACGCTCCGCGATCTCGACCTCGCTTTGGGCCGCATTGCCCCCCCAGAGGGCACGCAAGCGCCTGGCAAAAATCTGCTCGTGGTGGCTTGGCGCACGGGCGACGAGCAAGCCAACGCGCAGCGCCGCGCCGGCGTGGAGTCGTCATTGCAATCGTGCAATGAGTTGATCAAGCTGTTCCGGGACCGGGCCAACGACTCGCCCAACATCGACGTCTTGCGTCAGTCGCTGAAGCGGCTCAAGGACTTTTACGACGAGGCGGCAGACGACGGCGAGGCCGTCACGGACGACGCATCGGCGTCGGCCGACGGCGCCGCATCGCCGGTGGCCACTGGGGGTGGCGCAAAAGCAGGTGGCGCGCTAGCATCCCGCGAAGACGCCGTCAGGTCTCTGACGCAGATTGCGAATTTCATCAGAAAAACTGAGCCCAGCAGTCCGGCCCCCATGTTCATTGACCGGGCTGTCAAGTTGCTACAGGCGGATTTCGCAACCATCGTGCGCGACTTGATGCCTGACTCGAAGGAACGCATCGAAATGTTGGGTGGCATCTCCCTCGATCCCGCCGAACCCAGCTGATTGGGTTGAGTTCAGCGTCTTCACCCCTCGGACCAACATCTCACTCAGGAGACCATGACCATGGCGAGCAGCAGTCAGAAATTCATCGCGCGCAACCGATCACCTCGGGTCCAGATCGAGTACGACGTCGAGCTCTACGGCGCCAAGAAGAAGATTCAGATTCCCTTCATCATGGGGGTCATGGCCGACCTGTCGGGTAAACCCGCCGAACCGCTGGCCCCGGTCGCCGACCGCAAGTTCATGGAGATCGATGTCGACAATTTCGACGATCGCCTCAAGTCGATGAAGCCCCGCGTTGCCTTCGCAGTGCCCAACACCTTGACCGGTGAAGGCAACATGAGCGTGGACATCACGTTCGAGAGCATGGACGACTTCACGCCGGAAGCGGTGGCCAAGAAGGTGGGCGCGCTCAACAACCTGCTGGAAGCGCGCAACCAGCTGAAGGACCTGCTCAGCTACATGGACGGCAAGGTCGGCGCCGAAGAGCTTCTCTCCAAGGTCTTGAACGACCCCGCCTTGCTCAAGTCGTTGGCGGTGGGCCCCAAGCCCGCTGACGAAGCGCCGGCCGCTTGAAGAACTCCCAAGACGTCATTGCTCTAGAAGGACAAGTCATGTCGACCCAACAAGAGTCCGCCCAACCCACGGGTGCCGTCAGCGAACTCGATGATTTCGCTGCGCTGCTCCAGAAGGAATTCAAGCCCAAGACCGACCACGCCAAGTCGGCCGTTGAAACGGCAGTCCACACGCTGGCGCAGCAGGCACTCGCTGACACCAAATTGATCTCCAACGATGTCTTCAAGACGATCGAAGGAATGATCGCTGCCATCGACCGGAAGCTCAGCGAACAGGTCAACCTCATCATGCACCACGCCGACTTCACGAAGTTGGAAGGCGCCTGGCGCGGACTGCACCACCTGATCAACAACACCGAGACCGACGAGACCCTGAAGATCAGGGTGATGAACATCTCGAAGAACGAGCTGCACAAGACGCTCAAGCGCTACAAGGGCACGGCCTGGGACCAAAGCCCGATTTTCAAGAAGATCTACGAAGAAGAGTTTGGCCAGTTGGGCGGCGAACCTTATGGCTGCCTGGTGGGCGACTACCACTTCGATCACAGCCCGCCCGATGTGGAACTGCTGGCGGAAATGGCCAAGGTGGCCGCGGCGGCTCATGCGCCGTTCATTGCCGGTGCCTCGCCGACCACCATGCAGATGGAGTCGTGGGGAGAGCTGGCCAACCCACGGGATTTGACCAAGATCTTCCAGAGCGCCGAGTACGCGGGCTGGCGGTCGCTGCGCGAGTCCGAGGACTCAAGGTACATCGGTTTGGCCATGCCCCGCTTCTTGGCGCGCTTGCCTTATGGCGCCAAGACCAACCCGGTCGAAGGGTTCGACTTCGAAGAAGAAGTTGAAGGGACCGACCACAACCGATACGTCTGGGCCAACTCGGCGTACGCGATGGCGACCAACATCACCCGGGCGTTCAAGCTGTACGGCTGGTGCACGACCATTCGCGGCGTGGAGTCGGGCGGTGCGGTGGCCAATCTGCCCGTGCACAGCTTCCCGACCGACGACGGCGGCGTGGACATGAAGTGCCCCACCGAAATTGCGATCTCGGATCGCCGCGAAGCGGAACTTGCGAAGAACGGTTTCATGCCCTTGGTGCACCGCAAGAACAGCGACTTCGCTGCGTTCATCGGTGCCCAATCTCTGCAAAAGCCCGCGGAGTACGACGACCCCGACGCAACGGCAAATGCCAACCTTGCCGCACGTTTGCCGTATTTGTTCGCCAGCTCCCGCTTCGCGCACTACTTGAAGTGTATGGTACGCGACAAGGTTGGTTCATTTGCGACGGCGTCCTCGATGCAACGCGAGTTGCAAGACTGGATCATGCAGTTCGTGGATGGCAACCCCGAAACCTCTTCTGATGCCACCAAGGCCAGTCGGCCGTTGGCAGATGCAGAGGTGGTGGTTGAGGAAGTGGAAGGAAATCCAGGCATGTACACCTCGAAATTCTTTCTGCGTCCGCACTATCAGCTGGAAGGAATGAATGTTTCTTTGCGGCTGGTTTCGAAGATGCCGTCCAGCAAGGGGGCATGAAGGGCACGGGGGTGTTGCAGCACCCTCGCATTTGATTGTTTTAGGGTATCGACTTCAAGGAGAGAATCATGGCAATGGACATGTTTATTCAGATTGGCGCGCTCAAGGGCGAGTCCAAGGACAAAGTTCACTCGGAAAAGACCGACGTTCTGGCGTGGAGCTGGGGCATGTCGAACTCGGGTTCGGCCCATGTGGGCGGCGGCGCAGGCGCCGGCAAGGTCAACGTGCAAGACCTGAACTTCACGAAGTACATTGACAAGACCAGCACTGAGTTGATGCTCGCGGCTTGCAACGGCAAGCACTTCCCGGACGCCCTGCTGATCGTCCGCAAAGCGGGCGAGAAGCCGGTGGAATACTTGAAGATCAAGCTGACCGATGTCTTGATCACCTCGGTGAGCACCGGCGGGTCGGGCGGTGAAGACCGACTGACCGAGAACGTGAGCCTGAACTTTGCCAAGGTGGACGTTTCGTACATCCCCCAAAAGCAAGACGGCAGTGGCGACAAGGCGCTCACGATGACCTGGAACATTGCCGCGAACTCCAAGGACTGATGTTCGCTCAGCGCCCGCCCTTTGTCTTGGCTGGGCGCAAACCAACGAGCAGCCCCGCACGCCGCTTCCGGCTGGCGGGGCTGTATTTCGTTGCGGGTTAACATCACCAGCGTCACGGAATCAGCATCATGGCGACATTGAATCTCGGATTTACGTCGGCAGACCCGGTGGGCCATTTGAAGGCTTTGCAGGACCAAATTCGCAAAGAACCCCAGCGCTCCGACCTGCGGATTTTTCTTTTTCAGCTGTATTGCGTCCTCGGCGAGTGGGGCAAGGCTGCAAACCAGCTGAATGCCATTGAGGAATTGGACAAGGAAGCCGAACCCTTGGTCAAAACCTACCGGGAGGCCGTGCGTTGCGAGGTTTACCGCAAAGGCGTGTTTTCAGGCGAGCGTGTGCCGCTGGTGCTGGGCGACCCGCAGAATTGGGTGGCCTTGATGATGGAGGCTTTGAAGCTCGATGTGGCCAAACGGCACGCCGAGGCACATCAGCTGCGCTTGCAGGCCCTGGATTCGGCGCCAGCGACGGCCGGTTCGGTCAATGGGGCTTCGTTCGAGTGGATTGCTGACGCGGATTCGCGCCTCGGTCCGATCTTCGAGATGATCATCAACGGCAAGTACTACTGGGTGCCGATGCAGCGCCTGGCCAAGATCGAGATCGAGGCCCCGGCTGATTTGCGCGACTTCGTGTGGACGCCGGCCACGATCACGCTGGCCAACGGTGGCACCAACGTGGCCTTGATTCCCACCCGCTACCCAGGTTCTGAGCTCAGCGAACGCAACGACATCCGCTTGGCCAGGGCGACCGATTGGGCGGAATTGACCACCGACTCCTACGCCGGCCTTGGGCAGCGCATGTTTGCCACGCAGGCGTCGGACGTGGCCCTGCTCGACGTCCGGGAACTGAGCTTTGTCCTGCCTGCCGCGACCGAGCCCGTGATGGACGGCCCGGCCGACGCGACGCCGAGCGATGGCTGAACCCACGCTGGCGAGGGATCGCCTTTACCCCTCACTGTTGGATCGTCTGGTGGACGACGATCCCACCCGAACCACCGAACCGCGCGACAACCGGGCCAACAGCACCAGCCGCTTGCGCGAGTCGGTCTTGCGGGACCTGAACTGGCTGTTCAACGCCACCCAGAACAGCCAGGACCTGGACGATTACCCCGAGGTGCGGCGTTCGGTCGTGAATTACGGCCTGCCCGGCGTGTCGGGGCGCCCCGCGTCCAGCCTGGACCTCGTCGAATTGGCGCGCGCGCTTCGCGAGGCCTTGATCTTCTTTGAGCCTCGGCTGGTGCCTCACACGGTCCGTGTTTACGCCGCGCCCCGTGACGAGTCGTCGCACAATGTCATCAGTTTTCGAATGGAGGCGCAGTTGTGGGCACAGCCGATCCCGTTGGAAATCTTCATGCGAACCGACATGGACCTGGAAAGCGGACAGACGAGTGTCGTTGAAGCCTCCGGTCGCTGACCGCCGTCCCGCACGTCCCCCGCCTTTGCCCCCACCCCACGAGATCCCAGCACCAGCGCCGGCCCATGGATCCACGCCTGCTTGACTACTACCGTCAGGAACTCCTGCACATCCGCGAGGGTGCGGCCGAGTTTGCCAAGGAGCACCCCAAGATCGCGGCGCGTCTGGCCTTGGACGTCACCACGGCCCAAGGCGAGTGCGTTGACCCGTATGTTGAGCGCCTGCTGGAAGGCTTCGCTTTCCTGGCGGCTCGGGTACAGATCAGGCTGGACTCGGAGTTTCCGCGTTTCACGCAGCACCTGCTCGAAATGGTGTACCCGGGGTTTCTGGCCCCAACGCCATCGATGTTGATCGTTCAGCTGGAGCCTGACCTGAACGATGCGGGCCTGGCCGCAGGCCTGAGGATTGCACGCGGCAACATGATGAATGCGCGGCTGCAGCCGGGCGAGCGCACCGCCTGCAAATTTGCCACGGCCCACGACGTCCGCCTTTGGCCCTTGCAGGTTGCGGAGGCGCGCTACCAAAGCCACGTCACCGACGTGCCCCCGCCGGCGCTGACGATGGGGGGCTCGCCGCGTGCCTGCATCCGCGTCAAGTTCAAGGTGACGGCGGCGTTGAAGTCGAACCAGCTGGACCTGGATCGATTGGACCTTCACCTGTCCGGTGACGAGGGGGTGGCGCACCACCTCTACGAGCAGCTGTTCGCCAACTGTTGCGCGGTGGTGGTGCAGACCACCGCCCGGCGCAGCCCCAAGTTCGAGGTGCTGCCAGCGTCGGCCGTGCAGCCAGCCGGTCTCAGCGACGACGAAGCCTTGCTGCCCGTCTCGCCGCGCGCGTTCGCCGGGTACCGGCTCATCAAGGAGTACGCCTCCTTCCCGGAGCGCTTTCTTTTCCTGCAGGTGTCGGGCTTGAAGGCCGCACTGCACCGATTGGCGACCGACGAGTTTGAGCTGTTGTTCGTGCTCGACCGCGTCGACACCCGCTTGGAAAAGACACTCGACGCGACCAGCTTTGCGCTGCACTGCACGCCGGCGATCAACCTGTTCGCGAAGCGGGCCGACCGCGTGGAGGTGGGCCGCAGCGATCTGGAGCACCACGTCATCCCGGACCGGGCGCGCCCCATGGATTTCGAGGTATACAGCGTGACCTCGGTGGCGGGCTTCGACGAGTCCGGGTCTGCTGAAGCACGGGTCTTTCACCCGCTGTACGACCAATACGACAACAGCGACCAGACCCGTCACGGCTACTACAGCCTGCGCCGCGTGCCACGCTTGCTGTCGGAGGCCCAGCGCCTGCGTGGCCCACGCGCTGGCTACATCGGCACCGAACTCTACGTCTCGCTGGTCGACGTCAACGATGCGCCTTACCCGGAGTCGGTGTCGCAGCTGGGCGTCGAGATCCTCAGCTCGAACCGGGACCTGCCCCTGTTGATGTCGATCGGGACCAAGGAGGACTTCACCTTCGAGGACAACGCGCCGGTCAAGGGCATCCGTTGCATCAAGGGCCCAACCCGGCCCGTGGCGCCCATTCTGGAGGGGCAAACGCCCTGGCAGCTGCTCAGCCACCTGTCGCTCAATTACCTGTCCATCTGCGACACCGACAGCCGGCAGGGCGCGGCGGCGCTGCGGGAGATCCTGGCGCTCTACGGCATCGACTCCCGATCGCGCCTGCACAAGCACATCGACGGGGTCGTGTCGGTGAAGAGCAAGCAGGCCATCGCGCGGGTGCCGGTGCCAGGCCCGATCGCCTTCGGACGCGGCACGGAGATTTCCCTCACGCTGGATGAGCGTGCCTTTGAAGGCAGTGGCGTGATGGTGCTGGGCACCGTGCTCGAGCGGTTCTTCGCCCGTTACGCCAGCCTCAACAGTTTCACGCAGCTTCGGCTGGCTTCTCAGACCCGCGGCGAGATCAAGCGATGGAAACCCCGGATCGGCCTGCGCGCGATCGCCTGACACTGCTGCGCGACCTCGCGCAGCAGCCCCACGCCTACGGCTTTTACAGCGCGGTGCGGCGGCTCGAATGCGCCTACCCGGACAGCCCTCGGGTGGGCACATCGCGCCGCCTGCGCGACGACCCGATCCGCATCGGGCAGGACGCAAGCCTGGCCTTTGCGCTCGCGACCGTCGCGAGCTTCGATTTGCCGCCCCAGGCACCGCCGCGCCTGCAGGTCCGGTTCACTGGGCTCACCGGACCCAATGGGCCCTTGCCCCTGCACCTCACCGAGTTCGCGCGCGACCGGCTGCGCAACCATGGTGACCGCACGCTGCTGCGTTTCCTGGACACCTTCCATCACCGTCTGTTCTCGATGTTCTACCGGGCTTGGGCCGAAGCCCAACCCACGGTCAGCCTGGACCGACCGAACCAAGACCCGTTTGGTGACCGATTGGCCTCGCTGGCGGGCTATGGCGGCCAGGCCACGCAGTCCCGAGACACGGTGCCTGATTTCTCCAAGCGCGCCCACACGGGCCTGCTGGCGAACAGTGTGCGCAATGCCGAGGGCCTTGCCCGCATCGTTGCGAACTTCTTTCGCATTCCGGCGCGGGTCGAGCAGTGGCAGCCGCATTGGATGCGCCTGCCGCCCGACGCCTGGACGCGCATCGGCGCGGGCCGCGAGAACGCGCGCTTGGGCGTCACCGCGGTGCTCGGCGCCAAGGTGTGGGACTGCCAAAGCCGCTACCGAATCGTGATCGGCCCGATGGCCCTGTCCGACTACGAGCGCTTTTTGCCGGGTCAGCCCGGGCTGGTGCGTCTGCGCGACTGGGTCATGAACTACAGCGGCCACGAGCTGTCATGCGAGGTGCAGTTGCTGTTGCGGCGGGTGGAAGTGCCGCCGATTCGCCTGGGCGTGGTGGGCCAATTGGGGTGGACCAGCTGGCTGGGCAAACGCCCGCCGGCCACCCACCCGGACGCGGCGGACGAGCTCGTTCTCAAAGTGGTGTGATGGGTTTCCCGCGCCAGGGGGGGCGGGAGGTTGTGTCAATCACTGGGCTCCCCTACAGTGCCCGGCGGGATGCAGGGCAGGCCATTGATCACACCGTGCCTCGGCCTCGTCGCACCGTCGAATGAACAGCCAGGATCCAAAGGAGAACCAGCGTGAGTGAAATCAGTCGCGTCGCCCTGTTCGGCAAGCTCAATCCGGTGGCCTACAAGGCCATCGAAGGAGCCACCGTGTTTTGCAAGCTGCGGGGCAATCCCTACGTCGAGCTGGTGCACTGGCTGCACCAGTTGGTGCAAGTCACCGACAGCGACCTGAACCGCATCCTGAAGCACTTCGGGGCGGACCCCTCGCGGCTCGTGGCCGAGATGACCACGGCGCTCGATGCCCTGCCGCGCGGCGCCACCGCGATCTCCGACTTTTCGCCGCTGATCGAAGACGCCACCGAGCGCGGCTGGGTCTACGGCACCCTGCAGTTCGGCGAAGGTGCGGTGCGCACCGGCCACATCGTGTACGGCGCCATCAAGACCCCGAATCTGCGCAACACGCTGTACGCCATCAGCGGCGAGTTCCGCAAGGTCAAGGCCGATGACTTGGCCGAGAACTTTGCCAAGATCGTCGGCGGCTCGGCGGAAGACACGCTCGGCCCGCGCGACGGGTCCACTGTGGGAGGCGGTGCGGTGCCCGGCGAGTCCAGCGGCGCCATGGCCCCGGCCCAGATGGGCAAGCAGGAGGCGCTGAAGAAATTCACCGTCGACCTGACCGAACAGGCCCGCAGCGGCAAGATGGACCCCATCGTGGGCCGCGACGACGAAATCCGCCAAGTGGTCGATATCCTGATGCGTCGGCGGCAGAACAACCCCATCCTGATCGGCGAGGCCGGCGTGGGCAAGACCGCGGTGGTGGAGGGCTTTGCCCAGCGCATCGCCCGCGGCGATGTGCCGCCCAGCATGAAGGACGTTGAACTGCGTGCGCTGGACGTTGGCCTGCTGCAGGCGGGCGCCAGCATGAAGGGCGAGTTCGAGCAGCGCCTGCGCTCGGTCATCGACGAGGTGCAGGCCAGCCCGAAGCCGATCATCCTGTTCATTGACGAGACGCACACGCTGGTGGGCGCCGGTGGCGCGGCCGGCACCGGCGACGCGGCCAACCTGCTGAAGCCAGCCCTCGCGCGCGGCACCTTGCGCACCATCGGCGCCACGACATTCGCCGAGTACAAGAAGCACATCGAGAAGGACCCGGCGCTGACCCGTCGCTTCCAGAGTGTGACCGTTGACGAGCCCGACGAGGTCAAGGCCATCCTGATGATGCGCGGCGTGGCCAGCACCATGGAGAAGCACCACAAGGCGCAGATCCTGGACGAAGCGCTGGAAGCGGCCGTCAAACTGTCGCACCGCTACATTCCCGCGCGTCAGTTGCCCGACAAGTCGGTCAGCCTGCTGGACACCGCCTGCGCCCGCGTCGCGGTGAGCCTGCATGCGACACCGGCCGAGGTGGACGACTGCCGCAAGCGCATCGACTCACTGGTGGTGGAAGAGGGCATCATTGCCCGCGAGAAGGCCATCGGCATTGACGTGGCCGAGCGCGAGAAGGGCGTCGGCGAACTGCTGGTGACCGAGCGCGAGCGCCTGGCCGGCCTGGAAAAGCGCTGGGCCGAGGAGAAGACGCTGGTTGACGAGCTGCTGGCCCTGCGCGCCAAGCTGCGCGACGGCAAAAACCCGGTGGAAGGCACCGGCAGCGCCTTGGAGGCCAACGCCAACGAGGCCGCGCCCGCCACCGCCCTGTCCGATGCCGACCGCGCCGCGGCGGTGGAGAAGCTCAAGGAGGTCCAGGCCAAGCTGGCCGCGCTGCAAGGCGAAAACCCACTGATCTTGCCGACCGTCGACTACCAGGCGGTGGCCAGCGTGGTCGGCGACTGGACCGGCATCCCGGTGGGCCGCATGGCCCGCAATGAAATCGACACCGTGCTGAAACTGCCGCACTTGCTGGCGCAGCGTGTGATCGGCCAGGACCACGCGATGGAGATGATCGCCAAGCGCATCCAGACCTCTCGGGCTGGCCTGGACAACCCCCAAAAGCCGATCGGCGTGTTCATGCTGGCGGGCACCTCCGGCGTCGGCAAGACCGAGACCGCGATTGCCCTGGCCGAGGCGCTGTACGGTGGCGAGCAGAACCTCATCGTCATCAACATGAGCGAGTACCAGGAGGCCCACACCGTCAGCTCCCTGAAGGGCGCGCCCCCGGGCTATGTGGGCTACGGCGAAGGCGGTGTGCTGACCGAGGCGGTGCGGCGCAAGCCTTACTCGGTGGTGTTGCTGGACGAGGTGGAAAAGGCCCACCCGGACGTCCATGAGCTGTTCTTCCAGGTCTTCGACAAGGGCTTCATGGAAGACGGCGAAGGCCGGTCCATCGACTTCAAGAACACCTTGATCCTGCTGACCACCAACGCCGGCACCGACCTGATCGCCAGCCTGTGCAAGGACCCGGACCTGATGCCCGACCCCGAGGGCATGGCCAAAGCGCTGCGCGAGCCGCTGCTGAAGATTTTCCCGCCCGCGCTGCTGGGCCGGCTGGTGACCATTCCGTACTATCCGCTGTCCGATGAGATGCTGGGCAAGATCATCAAGCTGCAGCTGAACCGCGTGAAGAAGCGCGTCGAAGCCCGCTACAAGATCCCGTTCAACTACGGCGAAGACGTGGTGCAGCTCGTGGTGTCGCGCTGCACCGAGAGCGAGTCGGGCGGCCGCATGATCGACGCCATCCTGACCAACACCATGCTGCCCGAGATTTCGCGCGAGTTCCTGACGCGCATGATGGACGGCACGCCAATCGAGCGCGTGACCGTGGGCACCAAGGACGGCGAGTTCAGCTACGAGTTCTGACGCCCAAACGCTGCTTGCCGCGGGCGCGGCCGACCGTCAGTCGGCCGTGGCCCGGCGCCGCACGCAGTCGATGTAACGCGGGCCGTCGGGCGGCAGGCCGCTGCGCTGCGACTCCCACACCATCTGGCCCAGGCATTCCATCACCTCGTGCTGCGCCTCGTGGGCCGACCCGCGGCGGGCGCGCAGCAGCGCATAGGCCTGCTTGATCCCTTGCGGCTGATCGATGCCCACCTGCTCGGTGATCGACAGGTGCATCGACAGGTGAAGGAATGGGTTTGTGCGGCCCGATTCGACGTCGTAGACCGCCGCCAGCGCGGCATCGACGTCGGCGAGGTCGGCATGGTGTTCCGGGTGCTGGTCGATCCAGTCGGCTGCGATGGTTTCCAGCGGCGTCAGCGGCAGGCCCTGCCGCCGCTTGGCGTGGGTTTCACAGAAGAAGCGGCGCACGTCGTGCTGGGAGGGGGCGAACATCGCCGGTCCTCAGCGGGTCTTGGTGGCCGGCGCCGGTGCCGACGTGGCCGGGGCGTAGGCCGGCGCAGCGGACGGGGTGTCGGTGTAGGCTTCGACGAGGCTGGCTTCCATGCGGTAGCCGGTGGCGCCCATGAAGGTGTCGCTGCGCAAGGTCTTCAAGGTGCCGCTGACCCAGACCGGGTCCATCGAATGGAAGCCCTTGACGGGCGCCTTGCGGGTGATGTGGATGATCTGGTTGGCCGGCGGCGGCGGGCTGTGGATGCACGCGCCGAAGTAAGGCACCAGCAGGAATTCCTTCAGGCCTGCCTTGCTCTCCTCCAGCGGCACGATGTAGCCCGGGATGCGCACGGCCTGGCCGTCCATCGCGTTGTTGACCGGCGCGTTGTCCCAGGCATCGCGCATCTTTTTCAGCAGCTCGGCGGCGCGCGGGTCGGCGTCGTTGAACATGCCGAAGTTGGCGGCCTTGAAGTCCTTCATCGGGTCCCAATGGGCGGGCATCAGCTCGTCCCACTTGATTTCGCGCGGGGCACCGGCGTCGGCTTTGACGGCGGGCTTGGCAGGCGCCGTGGTCTGTGCCAGCGCGCCCGACACGGGCAGCGCCGACGCGCTCAAGGCCAGCAGCAGGGCGCTGAAGCCGCGGCGCAGGGTGAGGGAGGGAGGGTGCGCTGGGGTCATGGGGTCAGGTCTTCGGAGTGAGTCCATCGGCAAGCGACAGCCGGTAGGCGCGCAGCGCGGGCACCAGGCTGGCCAAGGTGCCCGCCACGATGATCGCGCCGAGCAAGGTCCATTGCCCGCTTGTGGGCAAGGCCGTGTGCATCGTGACGCCAAAACGCGTTTGAATCCAGGGGCCGGCCAGGCCGGTCATCGCCAGGCTCAGTGCCGAACCGATCGCGGTGCCCGCCAGGGTCACCAGCGCCCCCTCGCCGACCAGCAGCATCAGCACATGGCGGGGCGCGGCGCCCACCGCGCGCAGCACGGCAAGTTCGCGGCGGCGCTCGTTCAGGCCGGCCAGCACGACGGCGATCAGCCCGGCCAGGCTGACCACGGCCACCATCACCGACATGCCCAGCAGCGCCCGTTCGCCGACGCCGACCAGGGCCCACAGCTCGTCCAGCGCCACGCCGGGCAGCACGGCCATCAAGGCCTCGTCCTCGTAGCCCGCCACGAAGCGCTGCACGACGAACACGGCGGCCCGGCTCTTCAGGCCCACCAACGCGGCCGTGACCTGCTTGGGTTCGAGGTCGAACTTGCGCGCCACGTCGGCCGGGATGCCCCCGCCGGGCATCGGCGCGCCACCTTGCCAATCCAGGTGGATGGCTTCCAGCGCCTGCAAGCTGACGTGCACGGTGCGGTCCACTGGTGTGCCGGTGGGGGCAAGCACGCCGACGATGGTGAAGGGCTTGTCGCGGTGCTCGGCGCCGGGGATGGCGCCGCTGCCGTGCGTCAGCGTGATCTTCTGGCCCAGGCGGTAACCCAGGCCCGCGGCCACCTCGGCGCCGATCACGGCTTCGTACAGCCCGTCCAGCGTGCCGCTGAAGGCGCGGCCCTCGGCAAGCACCAGGTCCTGCTGGTCGCCATAGCGAAAGCGCTCGAAATAGATGGGGGTGGTGCCCAGCACCGGCCGGCCGCGGTGTGAGTCGCCCAGCGAGATTGGCACCACCCAGGCGACCGCGCGGTGCGCTGCAATGGCCTTCACGCTGTCCATGCGGATGTTGTTGGTGGCCCCGCCCAGCCGGAACACGGCATACAGCATCAGCTGAACCGGTCCGGTGCGGGCGCCGACGATCAGGTCGGTGCCGCTGACGGACTGGGCGAAGCTCTCTCGCAGGTCGGTGCGCAGCCGCTCGAAGGTCAGCAGCAGCAACGTCGCCAAGGCGATCGACACCACGACCAGCGACAGCGTGCCGCGCCGGCTGAAGGCGCTGCGCGCGGCCAGCGCGGCCATCGGCGTCATGGCGTGAGCTCCCTGGCCGCAGCGCGGTTCAACTGCGGCAGCGACAGGTGGTCGTCGAAGTGCGCGGCCAGGCGGTCGTCGTGGCTGACGAAAACCAGGCTGCTGCCAGCGTGCGCGCATTCCGACATCAGCAAGGCCATGAACTGGTCGCGCAGCGCGGCGTCAAGCGCCGAGGTGGGTTCGTCGGCGATGACGAGTTCGGGCGCGCCGATCAAGGCACGGGCCGCGGCCACGCGCTGCTGCTGGCCCACCGACAGGTGCCCCGCCGGGCGCTGCCAGGCGCCTTCCGGCAGGCCCATCTGCTGCAACAGGCGGCGGGCCGCGGCGGTGGCGCTGGGGTCGCGCGCCTCGGCGCGGCGCCGTCGGCGTGCCGAGAAGCGGCAGGGCAGCAGCACGTTGTCGATCAGCGTCAGGTAAGGCAGCAGGTTGAACTGCTGGAACAGGTAACCGACATGGTCCGCGCGGAAGGCGTCGCGCCGCGCCGCGCCGAGTTCCGCCCACGACGCGTCCAGCACGCGCACGCTGCCCGCGCGCGGCAGCAGCACACCGGCCAACAGGCCGAGCAACGTGCTCTTGCCGCAGCCGCTCGGGCCGTGCAGGAACAGGCTGCGGCCGGCCGCGAGGCGGAGGCCCTCGATCACCAGGCTGTCGTGCGGGTTGCCGGGCCAGGCAAAGTGGAGCTGGTCGATGGCGATCATGGGTGCGGGCGTGTGCACGGTCATGGGCGCGGTCATGGCGGCCTGGCGCCTGGCGGTTGGCCTGGCGTGTCAGCGGGCTCGGCGACGGCGGGCTTCACTTGCCGCTCAGCGTCAGTCGGGGGTCTTGCCGGGTCAGTTGCCGCTTGAGTTGCCCCTTGGGCGTGGCAACCTGCACGTCAATCTTCTGCAGCGACGCGAACGCCTTGAACAGGCCGACCTCGATGGCACCCAGCCGGGCCGAGTCCTGGCAGGCAAAGACGTAGTCGGCATCGAGGTCGCCGTGGCCGTCGTCGCCTTGGGTGGCCGGTGCGGCGGGCGTGGCCGGCTTGCCCACGCCCAGCACGGGCGCGCTGAACGCGGCCTGCTGCAGGCTGCAGCCGGCGGCGGGGTCCAGGCGGAACAGCGCGTCGGCCTCCTTCAGGCGGGCCAATGCCGCGTCGACCTTCTGGCGTTCGGCCGGGCTGCGTGGGGCGCGCTCGAAACCGACCAGGCTGTCCAGCGGCATTTCCAGCGACAGGCTGACACTGCGCGGGTCGATGGCCACGTCGAGCTTGGCGATGCCGTGCTGGTGGGCGTGACCCGGCCCGGCGGCGTGCGCGGTGCACGCCAGCGCGGCCAGGCCCGACAGGCAACACGCGACCGCGAACCGCCGCGCGGCGCGCCGCGGTGGTTGGGCCTCCGGTCCGAGGGGGCGGCGGTTCGAGGGGGTGGGGCAGGCGGTCATGGGGTGAGGCACGCGGTGCGGGCGAAGTGCGGGGGTGATGCCGTGGTGCGGTGACGCGGTGATTCGACGAGCGTCGTGGTCACCGCGACTCATGGCCGGGCCGTGGGCGCCGGATCGGCCAGCGCCTGCAAGAGGGTGTCGATGTTGTGCTGACTCATGCGCAGGTAGGTGTCGGCTTCGCCGCCCGGCGGCGACAAGGTTTCAGCGTACAAGCGGCCACCGACGCGGGCGCCCGATTCGCGGGCGATGCGCTGCAGCAGCCGTGGGTCGCCCACGGTTTCTGCGAGCAGCGTGGCGCCGCCGAGTTCCCGAATCTGCCGCACCAGCTGCGCGATGGCGCCGGCCGAGGGCTCGGCGTCCGACGACAGGCCGCGCGGCGCGATGAAGCGCAGGCCGTAGGCCTGGGCCAGGTAGCCAAAAGCGTCGTGACCGGTGATGACCTGCCGGCGCTGCGCGGGCAGCGCGGCAAAGCGGGCCGAGGCCTCGCGCTCCAGCCGCGACAGCCGCGCCTGGAAATCGGCGGCGCGCGCCTCGAAGGCGCTGGCCTGGGCCGGGCGGGCGCTGGCCAGCGCCGCGCGCAGTGTGTTGGCGTAGCTGCGCGCGTGCGCCAGGCTGTGCCAGGCGTGCGGGTCGGCCTGCCCACCCACGCGCCGTGGCTGGATGCCCCGGCTCAACACCACCACCGGGCCGCGGTAGCCGGTGGTCTTGACCAGCCGCTCGATCCAGCCTTCATAGCCCAGGCCGTTGACAACGAACAGGTCGGCCTGGGCCAGGCGCTGGGCGTCTGCGGGCGTGGGGCTGAAGACGTGCGCGTCGGCGCCGGCTGGCACGAGGCTGTGCACTTCGACCAGCGGTCCGCCGATCTCGCGGGCCATGTCTGCGAGGATCGAGAAGCTCGCCACCACCTTCAATGGCGCGGGATCGGCGGCGCGGGCCGCCGGCCAGCCGGTCGCCAGTACGGCCGTCGCCAGCAGCCACTGGCAGGTGGTGCGGCGGCTCGGGCGGTGCGGCGTGGGCCGCCCGTGGAACAGGGAAGGTCTCATCACGTTGGGGTCACAGTTCGCGGTGGGCCCGGCGCCCGGCCAGCCGGGCGCGCAGACTGTCGCGCCGACCCAGCAGCAGCGAAGCCAGGTAGCAGGCGCCTGCCAGCAGCACGATCGCCGGGCCCGACGGCCACTGCGCGTGGTACGACAGCAGCAGACCGCCGCAACCGCTGAGCACGGCGATCAGTGCCGACACGGCCGACAGGCTCCACACGTCTTCGGCCCAGAAGCGCGCCGCGGTGGCGGGCAGCATCATCAGCCCAACGCCCATCAGCGTGCCCATGGCCTGAAAGCCGCCGACCAGATTCAGCACCAGCAGCACCAGGAAGGCGGCGTGCACCCAGGCCCCGGCCCGCCCGAAGGAGCGCAGGAAGCCCGGGTCGAAGCACTCGACAATCAGCGGCCGGTACAGCAGCGCCAACACCAGCAGGCTGACGCTGGCGATGCCGGCCACCAGCAGCAAGGAGGCGTCGTCCACCGCCAGCACGCTGCCGAACAACACGTGCATCAGGTCGACGCTGCTGCCGCGGGTGGACACGATCATCACGCCGGCGGCCAGCGCCATCAGGTAGAAGGCGGCGAAGCTGGCGTCCTCGCGCTGCGGCGTCAGGCGGGCCACCAGACCGGCCAGCGCCGCCACCGTCAAGGCGGCCAGAAAGGCGCCCAGGCTCATCGCCCACAGCGAAAAACCGAACAACACAAAGGCGATGGCCGCGCCAGGCAGCAAGGCGTGGGCGATGGCGTCGCCAACCAGGCTCATGCGCCGCAGCACCAGCAGCGTGCCCATGGGCCCGCAGCTCAGGCCCAGGGCCACGCAGGCCACCAGGGCACGCCGCATGAAGCCGAATTCGACGAAGGGCTGCAGCAGCAGCCCGTACAGGCCTTGGCTCATCGGGCGGCGGCCTCGTCGCGGTGACACCAGGCGGCGTCGTCGTCCCATTGCTCGGCCAGCACGCGGGCGCGGGACAGGTTGTCCGCCGACAACACCGCCGAGGTGGCGCCATGGGCAATGCCTTCGCGCGCCATCAGCAGCGCTTGGGGGAAATGCTGGCGCACCTGCGCCAGGTCGTGCAGGACGGCGACCACCGTGCGGCCCTCGCCGTGCCAGCGGTGCACCAGCGCGAGCAGCTCGGCGGTGGTGCGGTTGTCGATGGCGTTGAAGGGCTCGTCCAGCAAAATCAACGGGGCGTCCTGCATCAGCACGCGGGCGAACAGCACGCGCTGAAACTGCCCCACGGACAGTTCGCCGACAAGCCGCCGCCCGAAGCCGTCCAGGCCCACATCGGCCAGCACCGCCGCGCAGCGCAGCCGGGCCGCGTGGCCGATGCCGCCGAACAGGCCCATGCTGGGCCAGGCGCCCAGCATCACCACGTCGGCCACCCGCAGCGGGAAGCTGCGGTCAATGCTGCTTTGCTGCGGCAGGTAGGCCACCTGCTGGCGGCCGGCCACGCCCAGGCTCACGTGCCCGGTGGTGGGCTGCAGCCGACCCACCATGGCTTCCAGCAGCGAACTCTTGCCCGCCCCATTCGGCCCGACGATGGCGGTCAGCGTGCCGGTGTCGATGCGGCAGCTGAGGTGGTGCACCGCAGGGTGCTGGCGGTAGCTGATGGTCAGGTTGTGCACTTCGACCGCCGGCGTGCGCGGGGCCTGCACCGTGGCGGGCACGGCGGCATTCATCGTGGCGCCCATCTCAAGGGCTTCCACCCAAGGACCAGGCGACCGCCACCCACAGCAGGGCAACCAGCCCCGCGGCCAGGGCCACGCGCACCGCGGCGGACTGCATCAGCACGCTGGCGGATGCGCGCTGGGGCATGTGGCCAGTGGCCGGCGAGCGCGTGGCGTGTCGTGTTGCGGTGTGGGCATGCCCATGCGCATGGGCGTGGTTGTGGTCGTGGTCGTGGTCATGGGCACCCGGCAGATGGGTGTCATCCCCCTGCGTCTGCTCGCGTTTCTGTTCGCGTGCGGAATCGGGTGAGGCGTCGCGTGGGCTGGCCGGGCGGGGCAGCGCGGCGGCCTTGAGGGGCGGAGCCAGGCTCATGGTCGCGCCTCGCCGCTGGCGCAGGCCGCGCAGCGCCCGCGCAGCACCAGGTCGTGCTGTTCCACGATGAAGCCGGGCGGTGCCAGGTCGTGCATCGGCCCAGGGCAGCCGTGAATCGGCACCACCTGGTCGCAGCTGCGGCAATGGAAGTGATGGTGGTGGTGGTCGCTGTCGTCGTCGTCGCCGTGGGTGTGGGCGGCTGCGTGGTCGCCCAGCGTGTTCGCAGTGGCGCGCTCGACCCGGTCGCCGGCCCCGGTGTTCGGGAGACCGCGGGTCTCGGCCAAGGCCGGCGCTGCGGTGGGTGTCGACTTGCCGACCAAGCCGCGCGGGTTGGGGGTCTGTCGCGTGCAGCGCACCTCGAAGCGTGCGGCGTCGCCGGGCAGCTGCACCCGCACCACGGCACCGCCTTGCTCAAGCGCCTTGACCTGCCGGTAGACGGTGGACAGGTTCAGGCCCGGTGCCTGGCGTTGGGCCAGGTCGAGGATTTCCGGCGGGCTGAGCGTGCGCCCGCTGCGGGCCAGCGCGTCCAGCACAGCCTGTCGTTGGCGGGTGTTTCGCTCCATGCCCCGCAGTCTAATGCAAATGCAATTGCATTAGCGAAGCAGGGCGTGGTGCGATGGGGGCCGGCGAGACCGGTGCGCAGGCGCCTCAGCCGGTGGGCGGCCCCTCATCGGTGTGCTGTCGGTTGCTCCAGCCACCCCGCCGGGCGCGCTGGCGAGCGGCTTCGCGTTCTTCCTGGAACAGGCGTTCCAGTTGCTGACGGGCTTCCTTGGCGCCGGCCACCAGCTTGGCCTCGTCGCGCCAGTGCGGCGCGGCAGCGTCCAACTGGGCGACCGTGTGCTGGCGGAAGCGCCAAGTGAGGTTGCGCGCCTGGTGCGCCTCCCAGCCCATGGCCTGCAGCACGGTGCGCCCGCTCATCAGGGCCGAGTCCAGGGTTTCGCGCTCGATGTCGACGATACCCAGCTCGCGCAGCGCGAAGAAGTGCCGCACGTTGCGCGCCCGCGCGATGATGCGCAGCCGGGGAAAGTGCTCGCGCACCATCTCGGCCACCTTGATGCTCTGCGCGACGTCGTCGATGGCCAGCACCAGCACGCGGGCGCTGTCGGCGCCGGCGGTGCGCATCAGGTCCAGCCGCGTGGCGTCGCCATAGAACACCCGCCAACCAAAGCGCCGCATGGCCTCGATCTGTTCGGCGTCGTGGTCCAGCACGGTCGGGCGCAGCCCGTTGGCGTACAGCAGGCGGCCGACGATCTGCCCGTAGCGGCCGAAGCCCGCGATGATCACCGGGCCGTCCTGGGGTTCGCTGATTTCAGGGAGGGTGGGGCGGGTGACCGCGGCCAGGCGCGGCAGCAGCAGGCGGTCGGCCACCACCAGCAACAACGGCGTCAGCAGCATCGAGATCGCCACCACCGCAACCAGCAGCGAGCTGGTCGCGCCGGTGATGACGCGGGCCTGTTCGGCGGTCTGGAACACCACGAAGCCGAACTCGCCGCCCTGGGCCAGCAGGATGATGAACACCGGGCGCTCGCGCAGCGGGATGGGCATTGCCCGCGCCATGCCCCACAGCACCGCCGCCTTGACCACCAGGAAGCCGACCACCAGAGCGGCGACCAGCGCTGGCCGGGCCAGCACCACCGCGAAATCGATGGTCATGCCCACGGCGATGAAGAACAGGCCCAGCAGCAGGCCCTTGAAGGGCTCGATGTCGGTTTCAAGTTCGCGGCGGTACTCGCTTTCGGCCAGCAGCACGCCGGCGAGGAAGGCGCCGAGCGCCATCGACAGGCCCACCGTCTGCATCAGCGCGGCCGTGGCCACCACCAGCAGCAGCGAGGCGGCGGTGAAGATCTCCGGCGTGTCGCTGCGGGCGATCCAGCGCAAGGCCGGCCGCAGCAACAGCCGCCCGCCCAGCACGATGGCGGCGATGACGCCGATGGCCTTGGCAGCGCCCCACCAGCCCGCGGCCTCGCCGTTGCTCGCGCCGCTGGCCACCAACAACGGAATCAGCGCCAGGATGGGGATGGCCGCCACGTCCTGCAGCAGCGCCACGCTGAGCACGCTCTGGCCCGAGGTGGTGGCCATCAGGTTGCGTTCGGCCAGCGCGCCCAGACCGATGGCCGTCGACGACAAGGCCAGCCCGAGCGCGGCCACCAGGGCCACGCGCCAGTCCAGCCCCATGCCGCTGAGGCCCATCGCGGCGGCCACCATCAGCAGCGTGGAGCCGAACAGCTGGACGCTGCCCCAGCCGAAAATGGGTTTGCGCAGAGCCCACAGGCGGCGTGGCTCCAGCTCGAGCCCGACCAGGAACAGCATCAGCACCACGCCGAATTCGGCAAAGTGCAACATGTCCTGCGGGTCGGTCACCAGCTTCAGGCCCCATGGCCCGATGGCGATGCCCGCGGCCAGGTAGCCAATGATCGAGCCCAGCCCGAGCAGCTTGGCCAAGGGCACGGCCAGCACGGCCGCGGCGAGGTAGACGAGGCTGCCGGTCAGCCAGCTTCCATGTTCCATCAGGCGGCCTGCGTTGGGGTGAGCGGGATCGGCGCCAGCACGGGCGCCTCGGTGAGGTCGCTGGGGCGCTCGGCGGGGGGCACGACGCAGGCGGCGCAGGCGTCCAGGTCGTCCAGCTCGGGCCACGCGGGGTAGGTGGTCAGCTGGGCCCGGTAGGCGGTGGCTGCTTCGTCCAGCTCGGCGTCGCTCATGCGGTGGGCCCCGTGCAGGATCAGCGGCGGCAGGAAGCGCATGCCGCACAGCATGGCCGTCTGCTCGTAGGGCGGCAGGAAGGCGTCGAAGAAGTAGCGGTTGTAGCCCTCAGGCCGGTACGACTCCTCCGGCCCACCGGTGGACGCCACCAGCCACAGGTCCTTGCCCTGCACGGCCTCGCCGCCGGGCCCGTAGGCCCAGCCGAAGCTCAGCACCTCGTCCTGCCACAGCTTCATCAGCGGCGGCATGCTGTACCAGTGCACCGGGTGCTGCCACACGACCAGCGCGGCCTGCTGCAGCGCGCGCTGCTCGGCAGCCACGTCGATCACGTAGTCGGGGTAAAGGGCGTACAGGTCGCGCACCACCACCCGCCCGCCCTGGGCGCGTTGGGCCGTGGCGGCGGCGGTCATCAGCCGGCGGTTGACCCGGGACACTTCGATGGCCGGGTGTGCCACGAGCACGAGGATGTCGGTGGGCGTCATGCGTTCGGACGCTACCATTAGTTGAGCGTGCGCGGCTCCGAAGCCGGGCAGCACGCGCAGGGTGTCACCACCAGGCCGCCTGAGCGACAGCGCGACCGCAGCGAGGAAGCACAAGCCATGCCCGTGATCGTCGTGGCCAACCCCAAGGGCGGCGTTGGCAAGAGCACCTTGTCGACCCAGCTCGCCGGCCTGCTGGCCCACCAGGGCCACGCGGTCATGCTGGGCGACGCCGACCGCCAGCACTCGGCCCGCCAATGGCTGGCCCAGCGTCCGCCGCAGCTGGCGCCGATTCGCAGCTGGGCGCTGTTGCACAACGACATCGTGCGCCCGCCCAAGGGCACGAGCCACATCGTGCTCGACACGCCGGCCGGCCTGCACGGCAAGCGCCTGGACGAGGTGCTCAAGCTGGCCGACCACGTGCTCGTGCCGCTGCAGCCCAGCCTGTTCGACATCCAGGCCACGCACCCCTTCTTGTTGCAGCTGCAGGCCCACAAGCGCGCGGACCGCCTGCGCATCGGCCTGGTGGGCATGCGCGTGCGCGAGGGCACCATCGCCGCGGACCGCCTTCAGCAGTTTCTCGCCACCGTGCAGCTGCCGCTGGTGGGCGTGCTGCGCGACACCCAGAACTACGTGCAGCTCGCGGCCCACGGCCTGACGCTGTGGGACGTGAACCCCTCGCGGGTACAGCGCGACCTCGACCAATGGCAGCCGATCGTCGATTGGCTCGCACGGCCCTGACGCCTGGCCCTTGTTTTTCCAACGCCCTCACCACCGCCCATGAAGACCTTCAAACACCTCAGCGACCTCCAGGCCCTGGTCGGACACGACCTCGGCGACAGCGATTGGGTCGCCATCGACCAGCGGCGCATCGACCTGTTCGCCGAGGCCACCGGCGACCACCAGTGGATCCACGTCGACCCGGTGCGCGCGGCGGCCGGGCCGTTCGGCGCCCCCATTGCCCACGGCTTCCTGACCCTGAGCCTGCTGCCCGAGCTGACCGCGGCGGCCTTCGCCATCGAGGACGTCCGCATGGGCGTCAACTACGGCCTGAACCGGGTGCGATTCACCGCGCCGGTGCCGGTGGGCAGCCGCCTGCGCGGCAAGTTCAAGCTGCTCGCCTATGACGTGATCGAGGGCGGTGCCCAGCTCAACGTCGAAGCCGTCATCGAGCGCGAGGGCAGCCCCAAGCCGGTGTGCATTGCCGAGTCTCTGAGCCGGCGCTACACGTGAGCGTGCGCTGTGTCCGCACGGTTGTGCACCCACCACCCCCGTGAAGCCGGCCATCGGCGGCAGCCCACCCCTACGATCGCCCGTCGCCGCTTGCGGCCCACCTGGGAGTTCGACGATGAAAGTGCTGCTGATCGATGACCATCCGCTGATCCTCGCCGCCTTGCAGAGCGTCATCCAGGGCCTCGGCGAGCACGTGCAGGTCGACGGCGCCGGCAGCGCGCGCGCGGCGCGCGAGGCCCTCAAGGCCGACCGCCACTACGACCTCGTGCTGCTGGACCTCGCGCTGGGCGACGCCGACGGCTTCGAGGTGCTCAGCGAACTCCGCGAGGCCTACCCGGCCTTGCCCGTGGTGGTGGTGTCGGCGTCGGACCGCACCAGCGACGTCATCCGGTCGATCGATCTGGGCGCCATGGGCTTCGTGCCCAAGCGGGCCAGCAACGACACCTTGTTCCAGGCGCTGCACATGGTGATGTCCGGCGGCATCTACGTGCCACCCATGGCCATGGGCAGCGGTCTGTCGACCCACGACGCGCCGCCTCCGCCCCCGCCGCCGCGCGCCGCCGCGTCCGACCTGCAGGCGGTGCGCAGCACCGCGGCGGATGGGGCTTTCCAGCGGCCGACGGCGGGCCTTGAATCGCTGGGCCTCACGCCCCGCCAGACCGAAGTGCTGGCGCTGCTGTTGCAGGCCAAGCCCAACAAGATGATCGCCCGCGAGTTGAACCTGTCGGTGGAGACGGTGAAGGACCACGTGGCCGCGGTGTTGCGCGCACTCAATGTCAGCTCGCGCACGCAGGCCGTGCTCGCGGTCAGCCAGATGGCCCAGGCGTCCGGCGGGCTGGGCGCCTGGCGGGTGCAGCGTGGCTGAGTCCACGCTCGCCGAGGAGGTTCGCAGCGCCTACGACTACATGCCGGCCACCCTGGCCGGCAACGTGGCCGGGCTGCTGGTGATCCTGGTGCTGTTCTGGGCGCTGGCGCCGCACGAGCTGCTGGCCGCCTGGGGCAGCCTGCTCGCGGGGCTGGGGGGCGTGCGCTACGCCCTGTACCGGCGCTTTCTCCGCAGCACGCCCCGGTCGGTGCAGGCGTGGTCGCGCTGGCGTCGCGCCTGGAACGCGGGCACGCTGGCCGCGGGCGTGCTGTGGGGCGCCAGTGCCTGGCTTTTCTACCCGGAAGGCGACTCGATTCAGCGCATCGGCCTCATCATCACCATCTACACCTTTTGCATCGCCGCGGTGCCGGTGATGGCCACCCAGCCGCGGCTGTACATGGCCTTCGCCGCCTTGTGCTTTGTGCCGATGGTGCTGCGGATCGCCGCCCCTGGTGATGTGGATTCCTACCAGCTGGCGGGCGTGCTGGTGCTGATCTTCAGCCTGACGACACTGCTCGCGCGCAACTACCGGCAGGCCCTGCAGCGCGCGCTCGACCTGAAGCAGCGCGCCGACGAGCTGCTGGTGCAGCTGCGCCACGAGAAGCTCGCCGCCGACCAGGCGCGGCGCGAAGCCGAGGTGGCCAACCGCGCCAAGACCCAATTCTTTGCCGCGGCCAGCCACGACCTGCGTCAGCCGCTGCACGCCATGGGCCTTTTTGCCGAAGCCTTGCGCAGCAAGGTGCACGACGAGGAGGTGGCCCACCTGGTGAACAGCATCAACGCGTCGGTGGACGCGCTGGAGTCGCTGTTCTCCGAATTGCTCGACATTTCGCGCATCGACGCGGGCGGCGTTGCCGTGCAGCCGCAGCAGGTCGAGGTCGACGACCTCCTGCACAAGCTGCGCCTGCACTTCGAGCCTGTGGCGTTCGACAAGGGCCTGAACCTGCGCCTGCGGGGCGGGCGCCAAGTGGTGCACGCCGACCCGGTGCTGGTGGAGCGCGTGCTGCGCAACCTGGTGTCCAACGCCATCCGCTACACGGACGACGGCACGGTGCTGGTCAGCGCGCGTCGGCGCGGCGACCGGGTGCTGCTGCAGGTCTGGGACACCGGGGTGGGCATTGCGCCCACCGACCAGCTGCGCATCTTCGACGAGTTCTACCAGGTGCGACCCGACCCGGGCTCCGCGGCCCGCCGGTCTTGGGACCCCGCCCCGGGCAAGGGCCATCAGCGAACTGGCCTCGGCCTGGGCCTGGCGATCGTCAAGCGCCTCGCTTTGCTGATGGGAGCACCGCTGGACCTTCGCTCCGTGCCCTCGCGGGGCACGGTGTTCACCTTGAGCGTGCCGGCGGGCGACGCACCGGCGGCGCTCACGCCGGCTGTGGTGCCGCCCAGCGCGCCCGCGCCGCTGCGCAGCTTGGCCGGCCGATGGGTCGTGGTTGTCGAGGACGAACCAGCGGTGCGCCAGGGCCTGGAGGCGCTGCTGCGCGGCTGGGAGGCCCAGGTGCTTGGCTTCGACTCGGTGGCCGCGGTGGCGGCCTGGTGCGACGGGCCGGACGCAGCGTGCGCGCGCCCGGACCTGCTGATCGTCGACCATGGTCTCGAAGCGGACCGCACCGGGCTCGAGGCCCTGGACCGGCTGCGGGCCCGCGCCGGTGCGAATGTGCCCGCCATCGTGGTGACCGGCAGCGCAACCCACGACCTGGAGCGCGCGGCCCAGGCCGGCCGGTTTCACGTGCTGGCCAAGCCCGTGGTGCCGCACCGGTTGCGGGCGCTGATCGCCTTCAAGCTGGGCGAGCGAACGGACGGGCGAACGGACGTGTCTGCGGCCGAACGGCGGGGCGCGCCGCCGCCCCCACATGCCGACCCGGCCGGTTGAGCCTCAGCACTCCAGGTTGTCGATCAGCCGCGTGGCGCCGAGTCGGGCCGCCGCGAGGGCGACCCGCTGCCCGGGCCCGTCTTCGGGGCGCAGCGGCTGCAGGTCGCTGCGGCGGCGCAGCGTCAGGTAGTCCGGTTGCCAGCCACGCTCGCGCAGCGCGTCGAGCGCCTGCGACTCCAAGGCGGCCAGTGGGCGGTCGCCGGTCGAGGCCGCAGTGGCCAAGGCCTGCAAGGCGGCGCGCAGCGCAGGTGCTTCGGCCCGCTCGGCCGGCGCCAGGTAGGCGTTGCGCGACGACAGCGCCAGGCCGTCGTCGGCCCGGCAGGTCTCGCCGGCCTCGATGCGCACGTTCAGCGCGAACTGCTCGACCATGCGTCGGATCACCATCAGCTGCTGGTAGTCCTTCTTGCCGAACACCGCCACGGCCGGCTGCACGCAGCCGAACAGCTTCATCACCACCGTGCACACGCCGGTGAAAAAGCCGGGGCGGAAATGGCCATCCAGGATGTCGGCAAGTTGCGGGTCGGGGTGCACGCGGTAGGCCTGCGGCACCGGGTACAGCTCGGTCTCGTCGGGCGCGAAGACCAGGTCGCAGCCCACCTCGGCCAATTGCTCGCAGTCGCGCGCCAAGGTGCGCGGGTAGCGGTCGAAGTCCTCGTGCGGCGCGAACTGCAGCCGGTTGACGAAGACGCTTGCCACCACCGGCAGGCCGTGCGCACGCGCCTGTGTGACCAGCGCCAGGTGGCCGGCGTGCAGGTTGCCCATCGTGGGCACGAAAGCGCAGCGGCCCGGGCCGGGCAACGCCGCGCGCAGTTCGGCGATGGTGTGGATGGTTTTCATGCGTAGCCGTGCAAGGCGTCGTCGGGGAAGCGCCGGGCTTTGACGTCGCTGACGTAGCGGCGCACGGCGGCCTCGATCGAGGCCTCGCCTTCCATGAAGTTGCGCACGAAGCGCGGCAGTTTGCCGCGGCTGACGCCCAGCATGTCGTGCAGCACCAGCACCTGGCCCGAGCACTCGCGTCCCGCCCCGATGCCGATCACCGGAATCGGCAGCGCCTGCGTGATGTCGCGGCCCAGCGTGGCCGGCAGCAACTCCAGCACCAGCATGCCGGCGCCGGCGTCGGCCAGTTCGCGGGCGTGTTGCTTCAGCGTGGCCGCCGCGGCTTCGTTGCGGCCCTGGATGCGGTAGCCCCCCAGCGCGTGCACCGACTGCGGTGTCAGGCCCAGGTGAGCGCACACCGGCACGCCGCGCTGGGTCAAGAAGTGCACCGTCTCGGTGGTCCAGCCGCCGCCTTCGAGCTTGACCATCTGCGCGCCGGCCTGCATCAGCACGGTGGCGCTGCGCATGGCCTGGTCGGCACCTTGCTGGTAGCTGCCGAACGGCAGGTCGCCGATGACCCAGGCGGTCTGGTTGCCGCGCGCCACGCAGCGCGTGTGGTAGGCCATCTCGTCCAGCGTCACAGGCACCGTGCTGTGCTCGCCTTGCAGCACCATGCCCAACGAGTCGCCGACCAGGATGCAGTCGACGCCGGCGTCGCTGAGCAGTCGGGCAAAGCTGGCGTCGTAGCCCGTCAACATGGCAATGGGTTCGCCGGCGGCGTGCATTTCACGCAGGCGGTGCAGGGTGATCGGCTTGCGGTCGGTGGTCATGCGGTGTCTCCCGTTCAGGCCGGCTGGTAGGCCAGGCGCACGTAGATGGGGGCGAAGGCTTCGGCCTGGGTCACTTCGAGCAGGCGCTCGCGCGCCAGTTCCAGCATGGCAATGAAGGTGACGACCAGCACGGCCGGCCCGCGGCCGACCTCGAAGAGGTCTTCGAACTCGACGAAGCGCCGGCCCTGCAGGCGCTTGAGCACGATGCTCATGTGCTCGCGCACGCTGAGCTGCTCCCGGGTGATGGTGTGGTGCTGGTTGAGCCGGGCCCGCTTCATCAGGTCGGCCCAGGCGGCGCGGATCTCGTCGACGTCCACATCGGCCAGCCGCGGCTCCAGCGATTGCTCGATGTGCACCTGGGCGCGCAGAAAGTCGCGGCCGAACTGCGGCAGGCGGTCCAGCCGTGCCGCGGCGAGCTTCATCTGCTCGTACTCGATCAGGCGGCGCACGAGCTCAGCGCGCGGGTCTTCGGGCTCGGCGCCGTCGGGCGACTTCTTCGGCGGCAGCAGCATGCGCGACTTGATCTCGATCAGCATCGCGGCCATCAGCAGGTAGTCGCTGGCCAATTCGAGGTTGGTCTTGCGGATCTGGTCGACGTAGGCCAGGTACTGGCGCGTGACGTCGGCCAGCGGGATGTCGAGGATGTTGAAGTTTTGCTTGCGGATCAGGTAGAGCAGCAAGTCCAGCGGGCCTTCGAAGGCCTCCAGGAAGACCTCCAGCGCGTCGGGCGGGATGTACAGGTCCTGCGGCATCGCGAACAGCGGCTCGCCGTACAGGCGCGCCACGGCCACCGTGTCGACCACGGCGGGGCTGGACGCGGCGGCGGCGTCGTCGGGGGGCGGCAGGTCCGCCGCGACCACGGTGTTCACGGTGAAGGGCGCGTCGTGGCCGGCGTGGCGGCGAAAGCCGTCAGGCTTTGGTCTGGTAGACGTAGGGCTGCTGGGGCACACGGGCCTCGGCGGCGTCGACCAGGGCGTCGCGGTCGACGCGCTTGTCCCACAGCAGGGCACGGCCAGCGCGTTGCTCGGCTTCCAGCGTGGGCTTCTTGGCCTTCAGGTCCTCGATGAAGGCGGTGGCTTCGGACTTGTAGTGCTTCCAGAACAGCGGCATGGTGCGCGTGGGCCCGCGCCCGCACGGGGCACTGAGGCGCTAGAGTGAATGTCCGGATTTTAGCGGGGAGGACCCATGCACCATCGTGGTGGCCCGTCGGGCCTGGGCTGTTGGCGTGATCGCCCATGGGGCAAGCGGTGGCTTCGTCGGTGGACGGGCCTGCGTTCGAGCCTGACGGTGGGGCTGTCAGCGGTCCTGGGCGGCCTGGTGCTGGCGGCTTGCGACCCGCAGCGCATCGAACAACTCGAAGAAGGCGTGGCCACCGAAGCCGACGTCCGCGCCCAGTTCGGCGAGCCCGCCGCCACTTACCGCGACGACGACGGCAGCATGACGCTGGAGTTTCCCCGTCAGCCCGAGGGGCACCGCAACTACATGATCACCTTGGGCGCCGACGGCAAGATGAGCGCGCTGCGCCAGGTGCTCAAGCCCGAGGAGTTCGCCAAGCTGCGCCCGGGCCTGGACAAGCTGCAGGTGCGACGCCTGCTGGGCCGGCCCGCCAGCACCCAGCCGCTGCCCCTGAAGCAGCAAGAAACGTGGGAATGGCGCTACCTGGGCGCCGGCAACGAAGCCTTGCTGTTCTTCGTCAACTTCGACGCCGACGGCCGCGTGCTGGACACCGGCTCTCGGCGCGACCCGCGCCAGGACGGCGGCTGAAGCCGATCAAGGCGAGGGGTCTGTCATCAAGCCAGGCCACGCCCACGGGCATCATGGTCCGGTGAAGGAAATCGAACTCAAATTCCAGGTGCCGCCCGGCCAGCGCGAGGCCGTGCGCCGCTTCGTGGCTGGCCGCGGCGACACGGCGCAACGCACCCACCTGCAGGCCGCCTACGTGGAGACGGCCGACCGCGCGCTGGCCGCCGCGCGCATGGCCTTGCGCCTGCGCCGCGAAGGCGGCCAGTGGGTGCAGACGCTCAAGGGCGCCGGCGACGATGGCCTGAGCCGCGACGAGCACAACCACCCGCTGCCCGACGTCGGCGAGGCGCTGCCAGTGATCGATGTACGGCGCCACGCCCACACGGCGGTGGGACGCCGCCTGCTGGCGCTGTTGGCCGAGGCGCCGAAGGCCGCGGCGGGCATCGCCACCTCGACCGCGACTTCAACCGCGACCGCGCCTCCAGCCTCGCCGCCCACCCAGCGCCGCGCCGACCCGCCCGGCCCAGCCCCCACGCACGCCGACCGCCTGAGCGTGGTCTACCGCAGCGACATCCACCGCCTGAGCCGGCGCCTGCGCGCGCCGCTGGGCACGGTGGAACTGGCCTTCGACGAAGGTTGGCTGATCGCCGGCAACCAGCGCCTGCCGGTGTGCGAACTGGAAATCGAGCTGGTCAGCGGCCACCCGGCGGCGGTGCTGGACGTGGCCCGCCGCTGGGCGCTGCGCCTGGGCCTGTGGCTGGACACCCGCAGCAAGGCCGAGCGCGGCGACCTGCTGTCGCGCGGCCTGGTGGTGGCCCCACCCCGCCATGCGGAGGGCGTGCAGCTCAAGCGCCGCCAGCGGCCAGTGGACGCCCTGAAGGCGGTGATCGCGAGCGGTCGCGATCAGGTGATCGTCAACGCCTCGCAGATCGCCGATGGCCGCCATGACCCCGGCCACGTGCACCAGCTGCGCGTGGGCCTGCGCCGCCTGCGCACCGCCTGGCGCCTGTTCGATGGCGATGCCGAGGCCGACGCGCTGGGCGCGCCGCTGGCCGAGTCCGCGGCCGTGCTGTTTCGCCAACTGGGGGCAGCCCGCGACGCGGCCGTCGTGGGCGGACCACTGGCACAGGCCCTGGGCGACGCCCTGCGGGCCACCGGGGCCGACGGCACCTTGCCCCTTCCCGCCCGCCCGCCGGGTGCCGACGCGGCCACCGCCATCGTCCGCGAACGCAGCAGCCAGGCGCTGCTGCTCAGCCTGATCGAGATGGGGGTGGCGTCGCCTGCGACGCCCGCGCCGGCCGCACCCGCCGTGACCGATCCCGTGCCCGCGCCCGATCCCGCGCCCGCGCCCGATCCCGCGCCCGTCGCTGGCGACCCCCCCCCGCGGCTGCGCGAGTTGCTGTTGCGCCGGTTGCGCGCCTGGCACCGGGCGGTGCTGCGCGACGCGGCGCAATTCGCCGCGCTGGACGACCCCGCGCGCCACCGCCTGCGCAAGCGCATCAAGCGCTTGCGCTATGCCGCCGAGTTCGCCTCGTCGCTGTTCGACGCCGTCGACCTGCGCCGCGGGTTGAAGCCGCTGCGCCAGGTTCAGTCGCGCCTGGGCGAGCTGAACGACGTGGCCGTGGCCATCGAGGCCTTCAACGCGGTCAAGGACCGCGACCCGCGCGCGTGGTTTGCGCTGGGCTGGCTCGCGGCCCGGCGCGAGGCCTTGCTGGCCGAAACGCCGGCGGCCTTGTCGGGCCTGCGACGCGCGCGCCGGGTGTGGCGCATCGACCGCAAGTGAGCCCGCGTCAGCGCACCCGCATGCCCGGCTGTGCGCCGGGGCCGGGTTCCAGCACGAAAATGCCGGGCTGGGTCTTCTCGTCGGCGTGGCTGGCCGCCAGCACCATGCCCTCGCTGACGCCGAACTTCATCTTGCGCGGTGCCAGGTTGGCCACCATCACCGTCAGCTTGCCGATCAGGTCGGCGGGCTGGTAGGCGCTCTTGATGCCAGAGAACACATTGCGGGTGCGGCCCTCGCCGGCGTCCAGCGTCAGCCGCAGCAGCTTGTCCGAGCCCTCGACGGCCTCGCAGTCCACGATGCGGGCGATGCGCAGGTCGACCTTGCTGAAGTCGTCGATCTTGATCTCGGCGGCCACGTCTTCGCCACCGGGCACCACCTTGGGTGGCTCGGGCGGCGCGAGCAGCGCGTCGAGCAGCTTCGGGTCCACGCGCTGCATCAGGTGCTGGTAGGCGCCGATGGTGTGCGCGCCAAGCGAGCGGGCCGCGTCGGCGAACTGCAGCGGCGGGCAGCGCAGGAAGGCTTCGACCTGGGCGGCCAGCGCCGGCAGCACCGGCTTCAGGTAGATGGTCAGCACGCGGAAGGCTTCGATGCACACGGTGCAAACGTCGTGCAGGGCGGCGTCCTGGCCGTCTTGCTTGGCCAGGTCCCAGGGCTTGTGGCGGTCCACGTACTCGTTGACGCGATCGGCCAGCAGCATGATTTCGCGCAGCGCGCGGCCGTAGTCGCGTTCCTCGTACAGCGCGACCACCGTGGTCTGGTGCGCGCGCAGGCCGTCCAGCAGCGCACGGCCCTCCACGCCGATGTCCGACGACAGGCGTCCGCCGAAGCGCTTGCCCAGGAAGCCCGCGGCGCGGCTGGCGATGTTGATGTATTTGCCGACCAGGTCGCTGTTGACGCGGGCCACGAAGTCGTCGGGGTTGAAGTCGATGTCCTCGACCCGGCTGTTGAGCTTGGCGGCGATGTAGTAGCGCAGCCATTCGGCGTTCATGCCGAGTTCCAGGTACTTCAGGGGCGAAATGCCGGTGCCGCGGCTCTTGCTCATCTTCTCGCCGCTGACCGTGATGAAGCCGTGCACGAAGATGTGGTCCGGCGTCTTGCGGCCGCTGAAGTGCAGCATCGCCGGCCAGAACAGCGTGTGAAAGTAGGTGATGTCCTTGCCGATGAAATGCACCTGCTCGGTGGCCGGGTCCGCCAGAAAGGCGTCCATGTCTCGGCCCAGCCGGTTGAAGTGGTGCTGCAGCGAGGCGAGGTAGCCCACCGGCGCGTCCAGCCAGACGTAGAAGTACTTGTCCTCGGTGTCCGGGATGCGGATGCCGAAGTACGGTGCGTCGCGGCTGATGTCCCAGTCGGCCAGGCCGCCGTGGCCTTGCTCGTCGGTGGTGAACCACTCCTTGATCTTGTTGAGCACCTCGGGCTGCAGGCGCCCGGGGGTGTTCGTCCAGTCCTGCAGGAAGTCGATGCAGCGCTGCGAGCTGAGCTGAAAGAAGTGGTGCGCGCTGCGCTTGAGCACGGGCGTGGCGCCGGTCAGCGCGGAGAACGGGTGTTTCAGCTCGGTGGGCGAGTAGACCGCGCCGCAGACCTCGCAGCTGTCGCCGTACTGGTCCTTGGCGCCGCATTTCGGGCATTCGCCCTTGATGTAGCGGTCGGGCAGGAACATGCCCTTCACCGGGTCGTAGAACTGTTCGATGCTGCGCTCGGCGATCAGGCCTTCCTTGCGCAGGGCGCGGTAGATGTCCTGTGCAAGCTGGTGGTTCTCGGGCGCGTCGGTCGAATGCCAGTGGTCGAAGGCGATGTGGAAACCGTCGAGGTAGGCGCGGCGGCCGGCGGCGATTTCGCCGACGAATTGCTGCGGCGTCTTGCCCGCCTTTTCGGCGGCGATCATGATCGGCGCGCCATGGGCGTCATCGGCGCAGACAAAATGCACCTCGTGGCCGTTCATCCGCTGGAAGCGCACCCAGATGTCGGCCTGGATGTACTCCATCATGTGGCCGATGTGGAACGGCGCGTTGGCGTAGGGAAGGGCGGTGGTGACGAAGATCTGGCGTGTCATGGTGGGCGGTTCGGCGCGCAGGGCGCCCGCGAATCGGAACGCGATTCTAGGTGGCGCCCCCGCGGTCGACCTGCTGGCCGTGGCCGTGGCCACGGCCGCGTGCTGGCTGCTGGCCGGCCGGCTGAACCTGCTGGAGCGCTACCTGCGCGTGACCACGGGGCTCGAGGGCTGGCAGGCCGATGAGCTGGTCTTCGTGCTGGCCGGCCTGGCGCTCGGTCTGATGTGGTATGCGCTGCGCCGTTGGGGCGACGCCCGGCGCGCGCTGGCCTTGCACCAGCGCGCCGAGCACCGCGTGGGCGAGCTGCTGCTGCACAACCGAGAGCTGGCCCAGCAGCTGATCGCCGTGCAGGACAACGAGCGGCGGGCACTGGCCCGCGAGCTGCACGACGAGCTGGGCCAGAGCTGCACCGCCGTGCGCGCCGAGGCCGCGATGATCGAACGCCACTTGGCGCCGCTGGTGTCGGGCGCTTCGGCGTCACTGGCGGTGCCTTCGGTGCCATGGGTGCCGCCGGATCAGGCCAGCCTCGGGCCGCCACCCCATCCCACCGCGCCGACCGATCCCGCCAGCGCCGCCATCGTGCAAGCCCGCGCTGCGGCGCGGCGCATCGAGTCCACCGCCGACGCGCTGTACCGCTGCGTGCGCCAGATGTTGCGCCGCCTGCGCCCGGCCGAGCTGGACGCGCTGGGCCTGGTTGACGCCATCCAGGCCCTGTGCGAAAGCTGGGAAACCAGCAGCGGCGTGGCCTGCGTCTTCCACTACGACGGCGATGCCGCGCAGTGGGCCGGTTTGAGCGATTCGGTCAACGTGACCATCTACCGCGTGGTGCAGGAAGCCTTGTCCAACGTGATGCGGCACGCCGGTGCCACCCAGGTGCGCATCGCGCTGCGCCACGACGCGGCGTGCGAGGGGTCGCCCGCGGCGGCGCCAGCGCTGACCGTGCACGTCGACGACGACGGCCGTGGCATGGACACCACCGCGCCACGCCACGGCCTCGGCCTGCTTGGTGCTGCAGAGCGGGCGGCCTTGCTCGGCGGCGAGTTGAGCTTGAACAGCACGCCCGGCCAGGGCCTGTCGCTGTGCATGCGGCTGCCGCGGGTGACCGCATGATCCGCGTGCTGCTGGTCGACGACCATCCGGTGGTGCGCACTGGGTATGCCCGGTTGCTGGAACAGGCCGGCGACGTGCAGGTGGTGGCCGAAGCCGACAGCGCCGAACAGGCGGTGGCCCGGCTTCAAAACGGCCCGGCCGTCGACGTGGTCATCACCGACCTGGCGATGCCCGGCGCCGGCGGGCTGGAGTTGGTCCGCCGCATCATGGCCCACCTGCCGCACGCCCGCGTGCTGGTGTTCAGCATGCACGACAGCGCCGCGCTGGTGCAGCGCGCCATCGACGTCGGCGCGCTGGGCTTCGTCGCCAAGAGCAGCCCGCCCGAGGTGCTGGTGCACGCGGTGCGGGAAGTTCACGCGGGGCGCCGTGCCTTGCAGGTGGACCCGTCCGGCGCGCTGTTGTCCGGCGCCGACTGGCTCACCGCCGCCGCGCCGCGCAGCACCGAGTCGGGCGACCGCGGGCGCCTGGCCGAGCTCACCGAGCGCGAGCTGGCGCTGTTCCGCCTGCTGGCTCAAGGCCATGCGCTGAGCGACTGCGCCCGCCAGCTCGGCCTGAGCCCGAAGACGGCGTCCAACTACCAGACCCTGATCCGCGACAAGCTCGGCGTGGCCACCTCCGCCGCCCTGGTGCACTTCGCCATCCGCTGTGGCGTCATCAGCCCGTCGGGTGCGGACCCCACGGCCTGAGTGCAGGGCGTTCGGCCGCGAGGACGCGGCTTCGCATCTCGGCCTGCCGACCCCACGGGCGGGACCACGATGGCGCTTGGGATGGGACGGCGGACGACCTCAGACCGCGAAAGGAACGCGCGATGTACAAATTTCCCGGCATCCAGGTCGCGGCGACGGCCAGGCCCTCTTTTGAGGCCGAGGTCGTCGAGGCCCTCGAATGCATCAAGTCGCGCCCGGTGGGCAACCAGCTGCTGGAGGACATTGCGTCGCTCGCGCGGGGTGAGCGCAAGGTCACGATCGTCGAGCCCGCTGCGGACCAGCTCCCCGTTGCCCAAATGCGCTTGACACCGAGCCAGCTCGACGCGCTGGGCAGCAACCCGCCACGGGCCAAGGTTCGCCAGGCCTTGATCGACAACGCCACCGGCAGCACCTTGTTCAGGCGGCGCGGCACCGCCTCCGAAATCCCATGGTCCAAGGCCACTGCCGAGCCCGTGGTGAACGAGCACGGCGTGCCGGTGCGCCAAACCGACCCGGATCAAGCCTTCGTGGCACTGGCTCATGAACTGATTCACGCCCGCCACCACCTGGCCGGCACCCTGAAGTTCGACGGCACGACACTCACCCCCCACCCCGCCTGCGCCGAAAGCAAATCGGGCAAGGAGGAATTGCGGGCGGTGGGCCTGGGCAAGTACGCCGCCAGCAAGGAGCCGACGGAAAATGCCATCCGCGCGGAACACGGTTTGCCTCGGCGCACCACGTACTCCCGATCCGGCAACTGGTGAGCGCGGGGTCGGCGCTGGAGACCGGCTTCGGTACATTGCCGCGTCGCATGACCGTCCGACCGCTACCCCCCACCCCCCCCGCCGCCCATGCCCAGCAACATTGAGATCAAGGCCCGACTGACCCGCATCGCCGACGTGGAGCCCACCGTGGCCCGCCTGGCCACCGAGGGGCCGGTCGAGATCCTGCAGGACGACTGTTTCTTCCCCTGCCCGCATGGGCGCCTGAAGCTGCGCGCCTTTGCCGACGGCACCGGTGAGCTGATCCAGTACGCGCGCAGCGACGCGCAGGGGCCCAAAGAGTCGTCGTACGTGCGCTCACCCACCGCGTCGCCGGACACGCTGCGCGACGCCCTGGGCCGCGCGCTGGGGTGGCTGGGCCGGGTGCGCAAGCGCCGCACGCTGTACCTGGTGGGCCGCACGCGGGTGCACCTCGACGAGGTCGAGGGCCTGGGCCCCTACCTGGAGCTGGAGGTGGTGATGGCGGAGGGCGAGCCGCTGAGCGCCGGCGTGGCGGAGGCCGACGCGCTGATGCGTGCCCTGGACGTGGGACCGCACCAGCTGGTCGAAGGGGCCTACATGGACCTGCTGCGCTCTCAGAAAAACTGATAGCGCAGGCCGACCGTCACGTTGCGCGGGGCGCCCGGGGCGTAGAAGGTCGAGCCCTGCAGCGGGAACTCGCCGTTGACGGCCGGGAAGGGCCGCGCCTGGAAGTTGCCGTTGGCGTCAAAGGCCGTGGCGCCCAGCTGCGCGCCGGTGCTGTACTTGCGGTCGAAGACGTTGTGGATGCGGGCAAACACCTTCAGCCCCTTCATCGGCTTGTACGACGCGCCCAGGTTCATCACGCCGTAACCGCCGGTCTTGCCCGAGCCCAGGTAGAAGCGGCCGTCGCTCTGGTGCTGGTTGTTTTCGTTGCCGCGGGCGAACACGCCGGACACCCCGACCACGTCCACGTCCACGCCCAGCCGGTCGTTGACGTCGACTTCGGCACCCAGCTTCAGCGTGCGGCGCGGCACCAGCGGGATGCGGTCGCCAGGGCGGATGTTGATTTCGCCTTCCAGGCCCGGGCCGTCGTCGTTGCTGCTGTTGCCGGCGCCGTTGACGCGCTCGGCACTTTGGTAGGTGGCGTCGAGGTGGGTGAAGCTGGCGCTCAGCATCGCCGGGCCCACGCGGGTGGCCGCGCTGAGCTCGACGCCCTGGCGGCGCGTCTTGCCGAAGTTCTTGAAGTAGCCGAAGCCGTTGGCATTGGGGGCGGCAACAAACAGCAGGTCGTCGTGGTTGTCGGCGCGGAACACGCCCAGGTGCCAGTTGCCGCCGCCCGGCAGGCTCCCGCGCACGCCGGCTTCCAGCGTCTTGGTCACCACCTGCTTGAGCGGCGGGTCCCCGGCCAGGGCGTTCGGCAGCTTGCACGGGTTGTCGGGGTTGGCGCAGCCCAGCTCGATGGCGGTGGGCGCGCGGCTGCCTTCGTTGTAGCCGGCGTAGGCCTGGAAGGCCGCACTCGGCGCCCAGCTCAGGCCCACGGCGGGGTTGAAGCGGCTGAAGCGGTGGTCGCCGTCGAGCGAGGCCGGGTTGGGCGCGGAAATCAGGCGGTCGCGGCTGCGCACGGTGATGCGGTTGTAGCGGCCCGACAGCGTCAGGTGGGTGGTGTTGTTGAAGCTCAGCGTGTCGGCGGCGAAGGCGCTCCAGGTGGTGGTGCGCGCGCCGAGGTCGACCCGGTTGTCGAAGGGCGCGCCGTCGACGTCGCCGCCGGTCACGCCGTCGGCGAAGGCGTTGATGCCGGTCACGCCATGGTCGGGGTTCAGGTAGCCCAGCTGCGTGGTCTGCTTGAAGTCGACGCGGCTGTGGTCCACCGCCGCGCCCACCACCGCCTGGTGGCGCAGCGCCGACGTGCCGCCCTTCCAGCTGAGCTGGCCGGACAGGCCCCGGTTGGTCTGTGAGGTGCTGCTGCGGTTCAGCAGGCCGTTGCACTTTTCGCCCGGTTCGTCGACCAGCAGCGCTTGAGCGAGGCAGCGCAGGAAGGGGAAGGGCGTGTTGGCCGCCGTGATCGGTGTGGTCGGAAAGGCGATGCCCGCCTGCGTCAACGCCGTGCGTTCGGCTGCCGACAAGGTGTAGACGGACTGGTCGAGCGAGCCCTCGTTGACGTCGCCGTTCAAGGTGTTGGTCTTGATCTGGCGGACGTAGGCGTTGCCGGACAGGCTGAGCGCGCGGCTGAGTTCGTGGCTGACGGCCAGGTTCAGCAGGGAGGCGCGGTTCGCGGTCTCGTCCGGCTTGGTGTAGATGCTGCGGTAGTCCCGGGCCAGCAGCCGGGCCTCCTGCAGGCCGTTGCCGGTCAGGTCGGTGTCGGCGTGCGATGCGGTCAGCGTCACGCGGGTGCGGCTGTCATGCCAGCCCAGCTTGCCGAAGACCTGGCCGACGCGGCTCGGGGAGTCGGCACGCCAGCCGTCCTCCTTGAACGATTGCGCGGTCACGAACCAGTCCAAGCCCCGGGCGTTGGCCCCGCCGAACTCGGCTTCCGCGCTGACCCGACCCTTGCTGCCCGCGCTGAGCTGCACGGCGGCACCGGGGTGGCTCAAGCCGTCCTTGGTCTGCACCGACAGCGCGCCACCCAGCGTGTTCAGGCCGAACAGCGGGTTCGAGCCCGGGATCAGGGTCAGGTTGGCGATGGCCGAGCGCGGGATCAGGTCCCAGCTGACCACGTCGCCGAAGGGCTGGTTCAGCCGCACGCCGTCCAGGTACACCGACAGCCCCTGGGGCGTGCCGAGCAGCGGCGAGGCCGTGAATCCGCGGAAGTTGACGTCCGGTTGGAAGGGGTTGCCCTGGGTCTCGTTGATGGTCACGCTGCCCAGGCGGCGGTAGGCAAAGTCGGCCAGGCCGAGTGCGCCGCTGCGCTCCAGCGTGGCGCCGCTGGCGGATTGAACGGGCGAGGCGACCTGGCTGCGGTTCAGCTCCATGCCCGGCAGCGGCGTGGTGCCGATGACCTCGACCCGGTCCAGTTGGGTGGCGGCGTTGCCGGGCGCGGGCGGGGTCGTCGTCTGGGCGGCAGCGGGCTGGGCCAGGCCCAGCCCGAGGCTCAGGCCGCCCGCCAGCGTCCACAGGCAGGCCAGGGCCACCGGGCGCAGAGGTTGCGTCGCCGGGTGCTGGGGGGCGCGGAGGTGAGGCTGAACGGCGGGGAGAAGGCGGGTGTTGGCGGAAGCGGTGCGCAGGCGGGCCATGGTGGTGGGTGGAATGCTCTCGGTTTCGGGGACTCGGTAGGCCGAAGCGTCGCGGGGTGGCGGTGACGCCCGCACCGGCGCTCGATCCGAGACGGCCGCCTGCCCCAGGCTGCGGCAACCGTCCTGTCCGTGGGGTTGGATGCTGCCGACCACCGCCCCGCGCCGCACGGGAAAACTTCCCGAACCGGTCTCGGGATCTTCCCGGCCGTCCGGCGGCCCCTTGCAGCATCAGGGCAAGTCGACCCCGTTAGACTTCTGCACCTTTTTTCCTAGGTTGGTCCCCGCCCCATGTCTTCCCTGAACGAACAGACGCTGACCGAAGCGCTCAAGGCCGTCGTCGACCCCAACACCGGCCGCGATTTCGTGACGACGCGCCAATTGAAGAACCTGCGCATCGACGGCGGCGACGTGGCCTTCGACGTGGAGCTGGGCTACCCCGCCAAGAGCCAGATCGCCGGCCTGCGCCGCGCGCTGATCGGCGCCGCCCGCACGGTGGCCGGGGTGGAAAACGTCAGCGCCAACGTGACCAGCAAGATCACCGCCCACGCGGTGCAGCGCGGCGTGCAACTGCTGCCCAAGGTCAAGAACATCGTGGCGGTGGCGTCGGGCAAGGGCGGTGTGGGCAAAAGCACCACGGCCGTCAACCTCGCGCTGGCGCTGGCGGCCGAGGGCGCCGCCGTGGGCATCCTGGACGCCGACATCTATGGCCCCAGCCAGCCGATGATGATGGGCATCGAAGGCCGGCCCGAGTCCACCGACGGCCAAACCATGGAGCCCATGGAGAACTACGGCGTGCAGGTCATCTCCATCGGCTTCCTGGTGGACGCCGACCAGGCCATGATCTGGCGCGGCCCGATGGCCACCCAGGCCCTGGAACAACTGCTGCGCCAGACCAACTGGGGCGACCTCGACTACCTGATCGTCGACATGCCGCCCGGCACCGGCGACATCCAGCTGACGCTGAGCCAGCGCGTGCCGCTGACCGGCGCGGTGATCGTGACCACGCCGCAGGACATCGCGCTGCTGGACGCCAAGAAGGGCATCAAGATGTTCGAGAAGGTGGGCGTGCCCATCCTCGGCATCGTCGAGAACATGGCCGTGCACGTCTGCGAAAAGTGTGGCCATGTGGAGCACATTTTTGGTGAGGACGGCGGCAAGAAGATGGCCGCCGAGTACCAGATGGACTACCTGGGCGCGCTGCCGCTGAACCTGAGCATCCGCGTGCAGGCCGACGCCGGCCGCCCCACGGTGGTCAGCGACCCGGACGGCGAAATCGCCAACCTGTACAAGGCGGTGGCGCGCCAGGTGGCGGTGAAGATCGCCCAGCGGGCCAAGGACTACTCGTCCAAGTTCCCGTCGATCAACATTTCCAAGACCACCTGACCGGGCCGACCGCAGCGCCATGAGCACCCCCCGCCCGGGCATGACCGTGGCCATCGTCATGGAGCGAGAAACGGCGCCGAACCGCTGGGAAGACTGGCGGCACCGGCTGGTCGAGGTGATCGAGCTGGGTGAACTCGGTGAGCTGGGTGCGGGTGAACCGGGCGCGCCACCGGCCGACGCCAGCGGCGCACTGGGCGGTGCCCGTGGTACCGCGCCCCGCGTGCTGCGCGATGACGGCCAGACCCGCCGCAGCCTCTTCCCGGGCTTCGCGCTGCAACTGTTCGCCGACGAAGGCGAGGGCTATTTTCTGAACCTGACCTCCGGCCAGCCGGTGTGGTTCGTGATGTGGCGGGTCGGCGACGAGGACCCGTCGCTGGCCTGGCCCGAGGCCGTCAGCGTGTCCTACAACGAGGCCGGCCGCTGGCTTGATGCCCAGGAGCGCGTTGACAACGTGCCCATGTCGCCCGAGGCCGTGGCCTGGCTGCAGGCCTACACCGACCAGCATTACCGGCCGGAACCGAAGAAGCGCAAGCGGCCGGTGTCCTTCCTGCCGCCCGAGCAGCGCTGAGGGGCCGCCCGTGAGCGAGGACAACTTTTTTTCGCGCTGGTCGCGGCGCAAGGCACACGTCCAGTCGGGCGTGGCACCGGTTCGCGATGAGCCGGCGCCCACCGCGCCGGTCGCGGTGCCGGCGCCCACGCCGGCGGTGGCCGACAACGCCGACGCGCCAGTCGATGGCGCCGCCGCCCCCGGCCGGCAAGCGGCCGTGGTGCCGCCGTCTCCGCCCCCGCCCCCGCCCCCCACGCTGGCCGACGTCGCCCAGCTCACGCCGGAGTCCAGCTACGCCCGTTTCGTGGGCCGCGAGGTGGACCCGGCGGTCAAGAACGCGGCCATGAAAAAGCTGTTCACCGACCCGCACTACAACGTGATGGACGGGCTGGACATCTACATCGACGACTACGGCAAGCCCGACCCGATCCCGCTGTCGATGCTGAGGCAGATGAACCAGGCGCACGCGCTGGGCCTGTTCGACCACGAGAAGCAGGACAAGCCCCCCGCCGCAGACCCCGGTGCCGCCACCGCCCACCCAACCGCTGCCGACACCGCCACCGACGTGGACGCCGATGCGGCCCCGTCCACCGCCACCCCTGGCGCCGTCGCCGAGGCCGATGCCTCCGCCCCCGCGCCGTCGACCGACCCAGAGACCTTGCCCCATGACCACCCTGATCTGCAACTGCAACCAGACGATGGCGCTGGACGGTCCGGCGCTGGCCAAGGCGCTGACCACCCCCCAGCAGCCTGAGGCCGGCGCCGGCCTGGCCACCGTCCACAGCACGCTGTGCCGCCGCGAGGCGGGGGCGTTTCAGCGCGCCGCCAAGACCGGCGACGACCTGCTGGTGGCCTGCACCCAGGAAAGCCGCCTGTTCCTCGCCCTCAACGAGCAGACCGAGGGCGCGCCCGGCGTGCAGGAACGACCGATCCGCTTTGTCAACCTGCGCGAGTCCGGCGCCTGGACCCAGGACGCCCGCGCCGGCCAACCCGGCGCCGCCGCGCGCCTGACCCCGAAGCTGGCCGCCTTGATTGCCGCCGCCCAGCTGCCCGATCCCGAGCCCGTGCCGACGGTGAGCTACCGATCGGCTGGCCGGGTGATGGTGATCGGCCCGGCCGAGCGCGCCCAGGCCGCCGCCGACCGCCTGAGCGACGTGCTGGACGTCAGCTTGCTGCTGCCCCAGCCGGGCGGGCGCATGCCGCAGCAGCGCAGCCTGCCCGTGCACGCGGGCCAGGTCACCGCGGTCACGGGCTGGCTGGGCGCCTTCGAGGTGCGCTGGACCAGCGGCAACCCCATCGACCTCGACCTGTGCACCCGTTGCAACGCCTGCATCGCGGCTTGCCCCGAGGGCGCCATCGACTTCAGCTACCAGGTCGACCTGAGCCGTTGCGGCAGCCACCGCGACTGCGTGGCGGCTTGCGTGTCCGCGGCCGCCATCGACTTCAACCGCGCGCCGCAAGAGGCCAGCGAAACCACCGACCTGGTGCTGGACCTGAGCGACCAACCGCTGCTGGGCCTGCACCAGCCCCCGCAGGGCTACGTGCACGTGCCCCCCGGTGACGCCGAGGCGCTGTTCGACGCCGTGCTGCGCCTGCGCGGCCTGGTGGGCGAGTTCGAGAAGCCGAAGTTCTTTCAATACAAGGCCAAGCTTTGCGCGCACAGCCGCAACGAGCAGATCGGCTGCCGGGCGTGCATCGACGTGTGCTCGGCCCAGGCCATCCGCAGCGACGCTTCGCTGAAGGGCAAGGTGCTGGGCAAGGGCCGCACCGCCACCGACCCGGTGGGCGGCATCGTGGTGGAGCCCCAGCTGTGCGTGGGCTGCGGTGCCTGCACCACCGTGTGCCCCAGTGGCGCCCTGACCTACGCCACGCCGCGGGCGCCCGAGCAAGGCCGCCGCATCCGCACGATGCTGGGCGCCTACGCCCGCGCCGGCGGGCGCGACGCGGCGCTGTTGATCCACAGCCAGGGCGCGGGCAGCCAGGCGCTGCAAGCGCTGGGCCGCGCCGCGCTGGCGGGCTTGGGCGGCGATCCGGGGGGCGGCCCCGCCCAGCGCAGCGGCCCCGCCCTGATGACCCGGTTGCCCGCCGCCGACGAGGCCGCGGTGCGTGGCCTGCCGCTGCGCGTGCTGCCGCTGGACGTGTGGCACACCGCGTCGGTGGGCATCGACCTGTGGCTGTCTGCCATCGCCCACGGCGCCAGCCAGGTGTGGGTGCTGATGAGCGACGAGGAAGCGCCGGACTACCGCGCCGCCGTGCAGGCCCAGATGGCGGTGGCCGAGGCCATCCTGCAGGGCCTGGGGTACGTCGGTGAGCACTTTCGCGTCGTCGACGCCCGCGGCCTGAACGCCACGTCGCCCGACGCCGCGGCGCTGCGCCTGCTGGACGCCGCGCTGCGCCGCCCGGTGGCCGCCACCGTGACCCAGGCCGCCAGCTTCAGCGTGCAGGCCGACAAGCGCGCCACGCTCGACCTGGCCATCGACCACCTGCTCGCCCAGGCGGCGAGCGCGCCCGAGGCCATCGCCTTGCCCAGCCCCGCCAGCCCGTTTGGCAGCCTGCAGGTCAACACCGACCGCTGCACGCTGTGCCTGAGCTGCGTGGGCGCCTGCCCCGAAGGCGCCCTGGCCGACAACACCGAGCGCCCGCAACTGCGCTTCATTGAAAGCAAGTGCGTGCAATGCGGCCTGTGCGCCACCACCTGCCCTGAGGACGCCATCACGCTGGCCCCGCGCCTGTGGCTGGCCGACCACGGCAAGGCCCGCCGCCAGACCCGCGTGCTGCACGAGGCAGAGCCTTTCCAATGCGTGCGCTGCCACAAGCCTTTTGGCACGCTGCGCGCCATCGAGTCGATGGCGGCCAAGCTGGCCGGCCACGCCATGTTCCAGGGCGCCGCGGCCGAGCGCCTGAAGATGTGCGGCGACTGCCGCGTCATCGACATCCATACCAACGCCAATGAAGTGCGCATCACCGACCTGTGACGCGCCCACCGCCATGAGCACCTCGACCAGCGGCCCGGCCGCGCCCCGCCCGATCAGCGTCGCCCGCAACGACTTTCAGGAAGAGCTGGCCCGCGCCGAGCTGTATGGCTTGCTGGCCCGCCTGTGGATTGCCGCGCCCGACGCCGAACTGCAGCAGCAGTTTGCCGTGGCGGTGACGCAAGCGCCCGAGGAGGGCGCCTTCTTGGAGGCGCCCTGGAACGACCTGGTCGCCGCCTTGCGCGCCACCACGCTGGACGACGCCGACGGCGAGTACGAGGCGCTGTTCATGGGCCTGGGCCGACCCGAGGTGATGCTGTACGGGTCCTATTACCTGTCCGGCTTCCTGAACGAGCGCCCGGTGGCCGTGCTGCGCGAGGACCTGGCCGCGCTGGGGCTGGAACGCGACGCCAGCCGCTTCGAGACCGAAGACCACATCGCCTGCGTCTTCGAGGTCATGCGCTACCTGATCGCCGGCGACGACGTGGCCGTGTGCAACCTGGAACAGCAACGCCAGTTCTTTCGCGCCCACGTGCAGCCCTGGGCGCTGACGATGTGCGACGCCGTGATCGCCCACCCGGGCGCCCGCGTCTACCGGGCCGTGGCGGCGTTCACCGCGGCTTACCTGCAGGTGGAAACTCAGGGCTTCGACATGCTGGAGTGAGGCTCGGCCACCGTCGGCTCGCAGCGCAGCCGCACGGTGAACCGGGCGCCCGCCTGCCCGTCGTCGCGCGAGCCGGCCATCACCTGCCCGCCGTAGCGCTCGACGATGCTGCGGCTGATCCACAGGCCCAGCCCGGTGCCGTCCCGGCGCCGCGTGGTGAAGGGCTGAAACAGCAGCGGCATCAGCGCCGGTGCCACGCCACGGCCAGTGTCTTCCACGCAAAGCTGCACGCCGGCGGCCCCGTCGGCCGCCGTCCAGTCGGCGGTGGACAGCCGCAGCGTGCCGCCGTCGGGCATGGCCTGCGCCGCATTGACCAGCAGGTTGACCAGCACCTGCTGCAGCTCCTGTCGGTTGATCTGCACGCTGCGGGTGGCGGCCAGACGGCGCTGCACCGCGATGCGGCCCGAGCTCATCAGGTGAGCCACGAGCACGAGGCAGTCGTCCAGCGCCTGGGCCGGGTCGACCTGGTCGATGTAGCCGGCGTACTCGCCCGGCCGCGCGAACTGCAGCAGCTTGGCCACGATCAGCCGCATGCGCTCGACCTGCTCGTCCAGCAGCTTCAGCTCCGGGTGCAGGCGGTGCGCGGTGTCGGCGTCAAGCAGTTCGCGCAGCAGGTCCAGGTTGCCCTGGATCACGGCAATGGGGTTGTTGACCTCGTGCGCGATGCTGGCGGTGAGCTGCCCCACGGTGGCCAGCTTTTCGCTGCGCAGTAGCTGCTGCTGGGCAGCCTCCAGGGCTTCGGTGCGCTGCGCCACCTTGGCGTCAAGCGCGCTGTTGAGCTGCTGCAGGGCCTGAGCCTTGTCGCGGATGGTGTCGAGCAGGTGGTCGAGGTGTCCGGCGAGCTGGCCGATCTCGTCGCGTTGGGCCACCGTGCCCACGCGGGCGTCCAGCCGGCCGGCCTCGACCTCGCGCATGGTCTGCGCCATCTGCTCGATGGGCCGGAAGATGCTGCGCGCCCCGCGCAGCGACACCAGCGCCGCGCCAAACATCACCGCGAAAAACACCACGCCGATGCTCAGCAACACGCCGTACTTCAGCAGCGTGAACGGCCGCTCCAGGTAGCCCACATACAGCATGCCCACGCGCTCGCCGGCGCCGTTGGCCAACGGCTGGTAGGCCGACACATACCAATCGTTGACCACGAAGGCGCGGTCCAGCCAGGTGCGGCCCTGGCCCAGCACCGCGTCGCGCACGGTCTGCGACACCCGGGTGCCGATGGCGCGGCTGGCCGGGTCGCGCGGGTTGCTGGGGTCGCTGCCGAACAGCCGCACGTTGGTGCTGACGCGCACGTCGCCGAGGAACACCGTGGCCGTGCCGCGGCTGCCAAAGGGCAGGGCGCCTTCGGGGTAGACGATCTCGTTGATGTGGTCGATGAAGGGCAGGTTGCGGTTGAGCAGCACGCCGGCCTGCACCTGGCCCAGCGCCGCGCCACTGGGGCTGGTGATGTCGGCCTGCGCCAGAATCACCAGCGCGCGGTCCTCCTGGCCTTGCGGCGCCGGCGCGGCGTTCAGCGTGGGCAGCAGCGGCACGCTGACCTGCGGCAGCAGCCGCGGTGCCAGCAGCGCGAGTTGGCCGGGCTGCAGCACCTCCACGCTGGCGCTGCCGCGCTGGCCGGCGGCGGTGCGGAAGGCGGGCGAGCGCGGGTCGGACCGCGTGGCCGGGCCGCTGTCGGTTGCGATCAGGCGGCCGTCGGGACCGCGCAGCACGACAAAGTCGAGTTGTTCGCGCTCGCGGTAGGCCTGCAGCAGGCGCACCAGGGCGTCCACGCCGTCGCGGCCGGTGCGTGGTGCGTCGGCCAGGGCCAGGTGCAGTGCGTGGGCGTCTGCCACCGCGGCCGCGCCGCTGCGCACCTCGCCCAGCACGCGCTCAAAGTAGCCCTGGGCCACGGCCAGGTCGCTGCGCACCTTGGTGATCAGCATGCGGTCGATGGCGGTGTTGCCCCAGGCCAGCAGGATCAGCCCCAGCAGCGGCAGCACCACCAGCAGCGGCACCAGCACCATCGCCAGCAGCTTGCTGCGGATGGGCCACTGGACGAAGCGCTTCAGCAGCATGGGCCGGGTGAGGGTGCGGGCGCCCGCGCCGTGGGCGTGGGCCTGGGCGTGGGCTCCGGCAGCGCGGCGCGGTCGAGCGCACGCACCGCGCTCACGTCATGCCCCACTCGGCCACCCGGCGCTCCAGCGTTCGGCGCGAGATGCCCAGCAGCTGGGCCGCCTGCGTCTTGTCGCCGCCCACCGAGTCCAGCACGGCGAGGATGTGCTGCTTTTCCAGGCTGTGCAGGTCGGTCGGCCCCGTGGCGCGCCACCGGTTGGGGGGCGCGGCGAGGCCCGTGGCCGCACCGTCGGTGCCCACGCCCAGCCCCGGGTACAGCGCCGACACGTTCAGGGCCCCGAGGATCAGCGAGCGCTCGATCAGGTTGCGCAGCTCGCGCACGTTGCCTGGCCAGTCGTATTGCTGCAGGTAGCCGCGTTCCTGCGCGGTGACGGTGATGGGCTCCAACCCCAGCTGCGGTGCCAGCAGCGCGATGAAGTGGTCTACCAGGTCGCCGATGTCGGCCTTGTGGTCGCGCAGCGGCGGCAAGGCGATCTCCACCACCTGCAGGCGGTAGTACAGGTCCTTGCGGAAGCGTCCGGCGGCGACCTCGTCGGCCAGCGGTCGGTTGGTGGCGGCGACGATGCGCACGTCCACCGGGATTTGCTGCTCGCTGCCCACCGGGCGGATGCGGCGGTCGTCCAGCACGCGCAGCAGGCTGGCCTGCAGCGGCAGCGGCAGGCCGGCCACCTCGTCCAGAAACAGCGTGCCGCCCTGCGCGTACAGGAACAGGCCGTCGCGCGGGCGGCCGCTGGCGTCCAGGGCGCCCGGCCCGTGGCCGAACAGCTCGCGCTCGATCGCCTCCGCCGACACCGTGGCGCAGTTCACCGGCACGAAGGGCCCGGCGGCGCGCGGGCTGTGGTGGTGCAGCGTCAACGCCGCCAGTTCCTTGCCGGTGCCCGACTCGCCGGTCAGCAGCACCGTGCTGGCCACGGGGGCCACGCGGTCCAGCGCGCCGCGCAGCCGGCGCATCAGCTCGCTGCCGCCCACCAGGCCGGTGAAGCCGGCGTCGCGCTGCGACAAGCGCCGCTTGAGCACCCAGTTCTCCCGCATGAGCCGGCCGCGTTCCAGGCCGTGGGTGACCGCGTTGACGATCTGCGCCAGCCGGAACGGCTTCAGGATGAAGTCGCCGGCGCCGGCGCGCAAGGCCTCGATGGCCGTGTCCAGGTCGGCAAAGGCGGTGATCAGCACCACCTCCACCGCCTCGCCCTGGTCGCGCAGCTCGCGCAGCCAGGCCAGCCCACTCTTGCCTGGCAGCGTGATGTCGAGGATGACCAGGTCGTAGCGGTGGCGGCGCATCAGCGCCGCGGCCTCGTCGGTGTCGCCCGCGCAATGCACCGTGCCGCAGCGCGAGGCCAGCGTCTTCTGCAGGAAGTTGCGCATGCCGGCTTCGTCGTCGACGACCAGCACCGCGCTCAGGGGCCAGGTGGGGCTGCGGGCGCCGGCGTCGTTCGTGGCGGTGGCGCTGGGGTCGGGCCCGGCGCCGGCCAGGGGCGTGGGCGTGGGTGGCGGGGCGGGGTCAGGCTCGGCCATCGGAGGGGCGTGGTTCAGCGGGCGGCAGGGCGCCAGCCGGGGTGAGGTCAGAGGGCAGGGCGGGGGCGGCGCACGCCACGGCACCGCGCGAAGACGAGACTGTGGCACAGCCGGGCGGCCCATGCGGGGCGCGGCGTGGGGCACCGCGTGGGGGCGGGCGCGCGGCACCACACCCGCGTTTCGGTTGGAATGGCGCAGTGAAATCGTTGGTTATTCGAGGCCTGCACCGCGACAACTTGTCGCGCATGGGGGCCAAGTTGTCGCCCAAGTCCACATGGCCCGCCTCATCCAAGGGTTGACCCGAAGCGGTGTGCGACAGCTTGACGCGCGGCCGTGTCAGGCCACGTGTGCACGGGCTTTCCTGTGTCCGACCGGGTGCCGCGCCCGACTAGCATATGCACGGTTTTGCCAAAGGGCAGGACCCACCGACCGCAGGAGACGATGATGTCCAAGTCCGAATCCCCCTTGTCCCGCCGCACCGTGCTGGCGGGTGCTGGCACCGCCGGCGCGCTGGCCGCTGCCGCCGCCGCCTTGCCGCTGAAGACCGCTGAGCCCACCGCCGCCGTCGCCGTGGCGAAGGCGGAGCCGACCACCGGCGAAGGCTACCGCCCCACCGCCCACGTGATGCATTACTACCGGACCGCGCGCGTCTGAGGCAAGGCCTCAGCCCCGCACGTCACGCGCAGTCCCAGGAGAGACCATGTTGCTCACCCGCAAGAACCCCACCGTCGGCGCCGACGGCCAGGCCGCTGGCCTGGGCCACGGCCTGATTTCCAGCCTGCAGCGCGGCGTGGCCCGCGCCATCCCCACCATGGACCGCCGCGCCTTCCTGCGCCGCTCGGGCTTGGGCGTGGGGGCGGGCGTGGCCGCCTCGCAGCTCACGCTGGTCAAGAAGGTGCAGGCCGCCGACCCCAAGAAGGCGGCGTCCGGCGAACGCAAGGTCGAAGTCAAGCGCACCGTGTGCGGCCACTGCTCGGTGGGCTGCGCGGTGGACGCGGTGGTCGAGAACGGCGTGTGGGTGCGCCAGGAGCCGGTGTTCGACTCGCCCATCAACCTGGGCGCCCACTGCGCCAAGGGCGCGGCCCTGCGCGAGCACGGCCACGGCGAGTACCGCCTGCGCACGCCGATGAAGCTGGTGAACGGCAAGTACCAGCGCATCAGCTGGGACCAGGCGCTGGATGAGATCACCGCCCGGATGATGGAGCTGCGCAAGCAAAGCGGCCCGGACTCGATCTTCGTGGTCGGCTCGTCCAAGCACAACAACGAGCAGGCCTACCTGCTGCGCAAGTGGGTGAGCCTCTGGGGCACCAACAACTGCGACCACCAGGCGCGCATCTGCCACAGCACCACCGTGGCCGGCGTGGCGAACACATGGGGCTACGGCGCCATGACGAATTCGTACAACGACATGCAGAACGCCAAGGTGGCGATCTACATCGGCTCGAACGCCGCCGAAGCGCACCCGGTGTCGATGCTGCACATGCTGCACGCCAAGGAAACCGGCTGCAAGATGATCGTGGTGGACCCGCGCTTCACCCGCACCGCGGCCAAGGCCGACGAGTACGTGCGCATCCGCTCGGGCACCGACATTCCCTTCCTGTTCGGGGTGATGCACCACATCTTCAAGAACGGCTGGGAAGACAAGAAGTACCTCGAGGACCGCGTCTACGGCATGGAAAAGGTGCGCGAGGAGTGCCTGACCAAGTGGACCCCCGACGCGGTGAAGGAAGCCTGCGGCGTGGACGAGGCCACGACCTACAAGGTCGCGAAGATGCTGGCCGACAACCGCCCCGGCACCATCGTGTGGTGCATGGGCCAGACCCAGCACACCATCGGCAACGCCATCGTGCGCGCCTCGTGCCTGCTGCAGCTGGCGCTGGGCAACGTGGGCAAGTCGGGCGGCGGCACCAACATTTTCCGCGGCCATGACAACGTGCAAGGCGCCACCGACGTGGGTCCGAACCCCGACTCGCTGCCTGGCTACTACGGCCTGGCCGAAGGTTCGTGGAAGCACTTCGCCAAGGTCTGGGGCGTCGACTTCGAGTGGATCAAGAAGCAGTACGCGCCGGGCATGATGACCAAGAGCGGCATGACCGTGTCGCGCTGGGTCGACGGCGTGCTGGAAAAGAACGAGCTGATCGACCAGGAAAGCAACCTGCGCGGTCTGTTTTTCTGGGGCCATGCCCCGAACTCGCAGACCCGCGGCCTGGAAATGAAGCGGGCCATGGACAAGTTGGACCTGCTGGTGGTGGTCGACCCCTTCCCGAGCGCCACCGCCGCCATGGCGGCCATGCCGGGCAAGCCCGAAGACCAGAACCCCAACCGTGCCGTCTACCTGCTGCCCGCGAGCACGCAGTTCGAGACCAGCGGGTCGTGCACCGCGTCCAACCGGTCCATTCAGTGGCGTGAACAGGTGATCGAGCCGCTGTGGGACAGCCGCACCGACCACATGATCATGTACCAGATGGCCCAGAAGCTGGGCTTCGACAAGGAACTGGTCAAGAACGTCAAGCTGGTGCCGGGCAAGGCCGGCATGCTGGAGCCCAGCGTCGAGGACGTGCTGCGCGAGATCAACAAGGGCGTCTGGACCATCGGCTACACCGGTCAGAGCCCGGAGCGCCTGAAGGCGCACATGCGCAACATGAACGTCTTCGACGTGAAAACGCTCAAGGCCAAGGGCGGCGTCGACAAGGAAACCGGCTACAAGCTCGACGGCGAGTACTTCGGCCTGCCCTGGCCGTGCTATGGCACGCCCGAGCTGCGCCACCCGGGCTCGCCGAACCTGTACGACAACTCCAAGCACGTGATGGACGGCGGCGGCAACTTCCGCGCGAACTTCGGCGTGGAGCGCGAGGGTGTGTCGCTGCTGGCCGCCGACGGCTCGCATTCGGTGGGCGCCGACATCACCACCGGCTACCCCGAGTTCGACCACGTGCTGCTGAAAAAGCTGGGCTGGTGGGACGAGCTGACCGAAGACGAGAAGAAGGCCGCGGAAGGCAAGAACTGGAAGACCGACCTGTCGGGCGGCATCATCCGCGTGGCCATGAAGAACCACGGCTGCCACCCCTTCGGCAACGCCAAGGCGCGCGCGGTGGTGTGGAATTTCCCGGACCCGGTGCCCCAGCACCGCGAGCCGCTGTATTCCAACCGGCCGGACATGGTCGCCAAGTACCCGACCCACGACGACAAGAAGGCCTTCTGGCGCCTGCCCACGCTCTACAAGAGCGTGCAGGAGAAGAACAAGGACATCGGCCAGCAGTACCCGCTGATCATGACCTCGGGCCGACTGGTCGAGTACGAAGGCGGTGGCGAAGAGACCCGGTCCAACCCTTGGCTGGCCGAACTTCAGCAGGACATGTTCATCGAGATCAACCCGGCGGCCGCCAACGACCGTGGCATCCGCAACGGCGAGATGGTTTGGGTGAAGACCCCCACCGGCGCGCGCATCGAGGTGAAGGCGATGGTCACCGAGCGCGTGGACCGCGAAACGGTGTTCATGCCCTTCCACTTCTCTGGCAAGTGGCAGGGCGTGGACCTGAAGCCCTACTACCCCGACGGCGCCTACCCCGTGGTGCGTGGCGAGGCCATCAACACCGCCACCACCTACGGCTACGACAGCGTCACGATGATGCAAGAGACCAAGACCACGCTCTGCCAGGTCGAGAAAGCGTAAGAGGAACCATCATGGCAAGAATGAAGTTCATCTGCGACGCCGAGCGTTGCATTGAGTGCAACGGCTGCGTCACGGCCTGCAAGGCCGAACACGACGTGCCCTGGGGCGTGAACCGCCGCCGTGTGGTCACGCTGAACGACGGCATCCCGGGTGAGAAAAGCATCTCGGTGGCCTGCATGCACTGCAGCGACGCGCCTTGCATGGCCGTGTGCCCGGTTGACTGCTTCTACCGCACCGACGAGGGCGTGGTGCTGCACGACAAGGACATCTGCATCGGCTGCGGCTACTGCAGCTACGCCTGCCCGTTCGGCGCGCCGCAGTTCCCCACCAACGGCACATTCGGCCTGCGCGGCAAGATGGACAAGTGCACCTTCTGCGCCGGCGGCCCCGAGGCCAACAACTCGGCCGCCGAGAACGACAAGTACGGCCGCAACCGCCTGTCCGAAGGCAAGCTGCCCGCCTGCGCCGAAATGTGCTCGACCAAGGCCCTGCTGGGCGGTGACGGCGACATCGTGGCCGACATCTTCCGCACCCGCGTGCTCAACCGTGGCAAGGGCAGCGAGGTCTGGGGCTGGGGCACCGCCTACGGCAAGCCAGCCGCCGGCGCCAAGACGGAAGCGACCAAGTCATGAGGCTGAGCCTGCGGGTTCTCACCGCCGTGTCCCTCGCCGCCGTGCTGGCCGCCTGCGGCCAGGCCGACACCTCCAACGCCAAGGCGCCGAAGAAGCACGACGGCAAGGCCTGGGAAAACGGCGACGCGGCCTACGCGGCCAAAGGCTACAAAGCCGGCGACGAAGCCAACTGGGACCAGCAGCTTCGCACCCGCGCCCAGAACCAGAACGACTATTCACGCGCCAAGTGACCGGCCCCGTGACTGGTTTGCGCAAGGAGACCGCATGACCGCCGTGATTCGCACCCTGGCGATGGCCTTGGCCCTCGCATCGACCGCTGGCGTGGCGCTGGCCCAGGCCACCCCGCCGGCCGCTGCCACCGTGGCCAGCCCCGCCACCGCCACCCCCACCGACGCCAAAGCCCCGGCCGGCCCGCCCGCGGGCTTCACCGCCCCGGCCGACCCTCGGCCCGAGGAGTCGAACGCCGAGCGCGCGCGCAGCCAGCCCGGCAACAACGCGCCGTTCTGGCGGGCCGTGCGCGAGTCGGGCAACCAGCAAGGCATCACCAGCCTGCCGGGCGCCGAGAAGGGCGTGCTGGTGCAGCAGTTCGTGCAGTACCCGGGCTCGCGCCTGACCAACGCCGGCGACGCCTGGCGGCAGGTGCGCAACAACTGGATCCTGCCCTACGGCGGCGCGCTGCTGGCCATCACGGCGCTGGCCATCGCCTTGTTCTACTGGCGCAAAGGGCCACTGGGCGGACACTCCACCGACACCGGCCGCGTCATCGAACGCTTCACCTACTTCGAGCGCGCCGCGCACTGGAGCAACGCCATCGCCTTCTGCGTCCTGGCCATCTCCGGCCTGGTGATGGCCTTCGGCAAGTACATCCTGCTGCCGGTGATGGGCGGCACCTTGTTCGGCTGGCTGACCTACGCGCTGAAGAACATGCACAACTTCGCCGGCCCGGTGTTCGCGGTGTCGCTGGTGGTGGTGTTCGTCACCTTCGTGCGCGACAACCTGCCCAAGGCCCACGACCTGACCTGGCTGTTGAAGGGCGGCGGCATCCTGAGCGGGCACGAGGTGCCGTCCGACCGCTTCAACGCGGGCGAGAAGGTGGTGTTCTGGTTCGGCGTCTTCTTGCTGGGCGCCATCGTCATCGCTTCCGGCTTCGTGCTGGACAAGATCGTGCCTGGCCTGGCCTACCTGCGTGGCGACATGCAAATCGCGCACATGGTCCACGCCATCGCCGCCATGTTCATGATGCTGATGTTCATGGGCCACATCTACATCGGCACTGTGGGCATGAAGGACGCCTACAAGGCCATGAAGACCGGCTACGTGGACGAGGCCTGGGCCAAGGAGCACCACGAGCTTTGGTACGACGACATCAAGAAGGGAAAGATCCCGGCGCAGCGCACGCCGGTGGCCACCCCTTCCGGCGACGCCGTGCCGGCGTCGCGGTGAGGCCAGGGTCGCGCCAGTGGCGATCCCTGCCCGCCGTCCGCTCACGCTGTGCCCAGCGCACCGCTCAGTCCACTGTCCGGTGCCCCGCGTTCTCTGCGCCAGCGGGCGCCTCTCTTGACCTCCGTCACAGGACCTCTTCCATGCGTTCACTGACCTCCACCGTCCTCGCCGTGGCGGGTGCCGCCTTCACCGTGGTGGCCGTGGCCAAGTTGCCGCCGCTCAGCGATGAGGCCAAAGCCAAGGCCGCCGAAGCCGCCGCCAAGACCGCCTGGAACGACAAGGTGGCTGCCTTTCAGCTGTGCAAGTCGCAAGACCGCACGGCCGTTGCCCACGTGCAAACCCTGAAGCAAGCCGGCAAGGAGGCGAAGCCCGCCACGCCGACGCCGCCTTGCGCCGACCCGGGCCCGTACGTGTCGCCGAGCGTGGCCGCGGCGGCCTCGGCACCGGCGGCCGCCACGTCCGCGCCCAAGTCGGCCGCGGCACCGGCGGCCACGCCGTCCGCCCCCGCCAAGAAAAGTTGAGCCGCCCTGCATCCACTGGGCCGGTCAACCTCGTAGACATCAGGGGTTCTCGACATCGGCCGCTTGGTCGATGAGTGGTCACTGCGGACTGCCACGCGGTGGTGATGTCGGGTAGCCTCACACCGTACCCGACCCATGAATTCACCAGAGGAGTAACCCATGGCACTTCGCACCAACCTGGCGCTCATCGGCGCCGCCGCCGCCCTCGCGCTGGCCGCCTGCGCCCCGATGAAACCCGCCCCGGTGGCCCAGCTCAAGGACGGCGAAATCGCCGCCCCGGCCGACTACAAGTCCTGGCCCAAGTTCCTGTCGGCCGTGCAGCGCCCCGACGCCAAGCAGGTCCGCGAGATCTACATGAACACCGCCGCCACCAAGGGCACGGCCGCCGCCGGCTTCCCGAACGGCTCGGTGTTTGTCATGGAAAACTGGTCGGCCAAGGCCGACGCCGCCGGCAACCTGGAAAAGGGCCCGGACGGCAAGCTCGTCAAGGACAAGCTGCTGCGCGTGTTCGTGATGGGCAAGAACCAAGGCTGGGGCGCCAGCGCGCCGGAAGGCCTGAAGAACGGTGACTGGATCTATGCCGCCTACACTGCCACCGGTGAAAAATCAGCCGACCCTGCCGCCGCCTGCCGCGGCTGCCACCTGCCCCTGGGCCCCAGCAAGGACTTCGTCCACCGCTACGACGAGTACTTCGCCAAAGTGGCCGGCAAGTGACGTGAACGGGGCCCCCCGATGACGGGGCCCCGACTCAGCGCGGCCCAGGCCGCGCTCACTCAACACATTCAGGTGCTCGACGAATTCGGGCACCTGCGCAGCACCGCCATCCCGGCCGAACGCGCCCTGACGGTCTTCGTGGACAAGCGCGAATTGGTCACCTTGATGACCTTGGGCGCCGCGCCCGAACTGCTGGTGCTGGGCTACCTGCGCAACCAGCGCCTGGTGGCCAGCCCCGACGAGATCGATTCCATCACCGTCGACTGGGACGTCGAAGCCGCCGCCGTCACCACCCGCGCCGGCATCGACCAGATCGAGCAAAAAACCGCCCACCGCGTGGTCACCACCGGCTGCGGCCAGGGCACCGTGTTTGGCGCGCTGATGGACGACCTGGACTCGGTCCAGTTGCCCCCGCCCAACGACCCCACCGCCCGCCTCAGCCAGGCCACCCTGTACGGCCTGCTGAACGCCATGCGGCTGCAGGAAAGCACGTACAAGTCGGCCGGCTCGGTGCACGGCTGCGCCCTGTTCCAGCAAGACCGCCTGCTGCACTTCGTCGAAGACGTCGGCCGCCACAACGCCATCGACACCATCGCCGGCTGGATGTGGGTGAACGGCGTGAGCGGCGGCGACAAGACCTTCTACACCACCGGCCGCCTGACCAGCGAGATGGTCATCAAGTCCGCCCAAATGGGCGTGCCCATCATCGTTTCCCGCAGCGGCATCACCCAGATGGGCCACCAACTTGCCCAACGCCTGGGCATGACCCTGTTCGGCCGCGCCACCAACCGGCACTTCCTCTGTTACAGCGGGTTCGAGCGGTTCGACTCACAGCCGAGCGCCTGAGGGCGTTGGGGTGGGTTCGCGTTGCGGGCTGGCTGGCTGGCTGCGCGCTGGGCGCTGGGCGCTGGGTGCTGGGGGCAGCTTGCAGCCTGTGGTCCGCTGGCCGCTCGCTGTCACCGGCGGGCTGGGCCTCCATCCGCGTTGATCGCGGTGCGGCCTGCGGAAGCTGGATGGGGTCCGCATGGCCCGTCAATCAACCGCCCGGCCGCGCATCCCACTTTTCATTGCGGCGCCGAAGGCTCGCCTGCACGCTGGACGGGCCAACGGCCTTGAGGCCGCCGTCCGCGAGTTTTTAGTCCTCATATCGAGGATGCCGGTCGGCCGCCGATCGGGGAAACTGAACGCTGACAAGCACTTGCACGGCACCTGCGGCCAGACCCGCCCGCTTATCACGACGGGGAGGGCGTTGGGGCGTCGGGCTATATCACGTTAGGCCTCACGAACCCACACCATTTCCGGCAATGGCAGCCATCGGAAAATCAACAGCCTCATTGCGCTTCTTCGGCGATCAGCTCGATCCAGACGAAGTGACTCGTCAGCTCGGCTGCCAGCCGTCGATGCAGTATCGGAAGGGC
>CALRPU020000027.1:0-76801 GCA_943370175.1 Hydrogenophaga intermedia
CCGAAGAAGGCCGCGCCGGCAAAGTTGACGACCCCCGCGTAGCCGAACTGAACGTTCAGGCCCAAGGCCACCACCGCGTACAGCAGCACGGTGCTCAACAGCAGCAGCGCGAAGTGCTCCTCGTGCAAGGCCAGCACCAGCGCCAGCACGCCGAGCACGCACAGCGCGCCAAAGGCCCTCGGGCTGGCGTCGACCGCCGCCCCCATCGGGGCCTGCCAGCCCAGCTTGCGCACCGCCAGCGCCGCCACCACGGCCAAGGCCAGCAGGCCACCCACGGCGAGCTGACTCTCGGCGTGCAGCAGGGCCCACAAGTAGACGAAGACCACCGCGACGGCGGGCACGAGGAGTCGGTTCATCACACGCGCTCGCTGGAACGTTCGGCGATCAGGCCGGTGGGCTTCCACGCCATCAGCAGGATCACCATCGCAAAGGCGAAGACGTCCTTGTAGGCGCTGGGGATGCTGGGCACGACGATCGGCAGCACCACGGCGCCGACGGTCTGCAAAGCCGCGAACAGGAAACCCCCGAGGATGGCGCCCAGGAAGTTGCCCAACCCACCCAGGATGGCCGCCGCAAAGCCGATGACGCCAAGCAGCAGGCCGATGCCGAAGTTGATCTCGTTGTAGTACAGGCCGTTCATCGCGCCCGCCATCGCGGCCAGGGCCGAGCCGAGGCCGAAGGTGAACAGCACGACGCGCTGGAAGTCGATGCCCATCACCCGCGCGGTCTCGCTGTCCTGCGCCACCGCGCGGATGGCCAGGCCCAGCTTGGTCCGCGTGATCAGCAGGTGCACGCCCGTGATGGTGGCCAGGCCGGCGCCCAGCAGCAGCAGGCTGTCGGCGCGCAGGCTGAAGGCGCCAAGGTTCAGGCTGCTGTCGGGCAGCAGGCGCGGAAAGGGCTTGGGGTTGGACCCGTTCGGGTAGAACAGGCGCACCGCCTCGCGCAGCGCCAGGCCGAACATCAGCGTCACCAGCAGCGTGTTCAACGGTGGCGCGTTCTTCAAGGGCAGCACCAGCCAGCGGGCCACCAGCACACCCACGGTGGCCGTGACGGCCACGGCGGCCAGCACCATCAACACCAGCATCAACCACGGCTGGGTGATGCCGAGTGCCGTGGCCCCGGCAAAGGTGGCCAGGGCCGTGAAGCCGCCCAGCATCAGCACGTCGCCGTGCGAGAACTTGATGACGTCGAGCACGCCAAAGAACAGCGTGAAGCCGACCGCCACCATGGCGTAGACCACGCCCAGCATCAGCGTGTTCATCACGTACTGGCTGAGGACGTCCACGCTCACGTCGCGGCCCTCCCCGCGGCGCCGCGCCGGCGCCGACCCATGGTCGTGCGCGACATCACTGGCCGATCAGCTTGCGCTTCTTGCTGGCGTACTCGCTGTCTTCCCAGAGCACCCACTTGTTGTCCTGCACCACGTACTTGCTGATCAGCGGCACGATGTTCTGGCGGTGGTCGTCGAAGGTCACCTTGCCGATGATGGTGTCGGCGTCCTTGGTGGCGTTCAGCACCTCGCGCACCTTCTTGCGGTCGGGGCCGACCTTCTCGATCGCGTCCATCACCAGCGTGGCCGCGGCGAAGGAGAACGGGCCATAGGCTTCGGCCGGTTCGGCGTACTTCGCCTGGGTGTACTTGGCGATGAAGTTCAGGCCGCCGGGCAGCTTCTCCCAGGGCGCGCCTTCGATGAAGGACAGCGAGCCCTCGGCCAGCTCCTTGCCCAGGCCATCGTGGTAAGCCGCCGACTTGATGCCCGACGTGCCCTCGAACACGGCCTTGATGCCCAGCTTGTCCATCTGGCTGCGAATGCGGATGCCGATGGGCGTCAGGCCACCAAAGTAGATGACGTCGGGCTTCAGCTCCTTGGTCTTGGTGAGCTCCGCGGTGAAGTCCTGCTGGTCGGCGGTGACGCCGAAGGTGCCAACGATCTGCGCGCCCGTCTTGGCCAGGTACTGGCTGAAATACTTGTTGTGGCCCTTGCCATAGTCGGTGGTGTCGTGAATGACGACGAATCGCTTGTAGCCGAGCCCGGCCATGAACTTCGAGGCCACCTCGTTCTGGTTGATCATCGTGCCGTTGATGCGGTGCACTTCCTTGTGGTTGTTGCCGTAGGTGATCTCCGGCAGCACCGCGCCCCACACCACCGCGGGCATGCCGAACTTGGCATAGACGTCGACCGTGCTCATGGCCACCGCCGAGCAGTAATGGGTGACGCCGGCGATGATGGACTTGTCGGCCGCGGCCTTGGTGGCCACCTGCACGCCGACATTGGGCTTGCACTCGTCGTCGAGCACCACCAGTTCGTACTTGTACTTGGCCTTCGGGTCCTCGTTGCGCAGTTTCACCGCCAGGTCGGCCGAGTTTCGGCCGCCGATGCCATTGGCCGCCACCCCGCCGGTCAGCGGGCCGATGAAAGCGATCTTGACCGTGTCCTTCGCGGCGGTCGGCAGCGGCGCCAGCGCGGCAATCGACAGGCCGAAGCCGAGGGCCAGGTGGTTCAGGCGGGGCAAGCTCATGCGGTACTCCAGCGGTGATTCGGAAAAATGCTCAACTGAGTTGAACAACGTGCAAATTGCAAGCCGCGTGCCACCGGGCCTGCGTCTTCAAAAGGTGGGGGGCGTGTTGATCCAGATCACCCGCGTGACCTCGGTGCCGGGGTTGCGGTAGGTGTGCGGCAGCTGCGAGGCGAACGCGAAGGAGTCCCCCGGGCCGAGCAGGTGGCGGGCCTCGCCGATGCTGAGTTCAAGCTGACCTTCGAGCACGTAGCCGACCTCATCGCCGTCGTGGCGCATGGCGCCCATGCTGCCGCCGCCGGGGGCCACGATGTGGATGTTGCCCTGCAGCAGGTGGCCCTGGCCGTAAGGCACCAGCCGCTCCAGCATCACGCCGCCAGAGCCCTCGTCGCCCGCCGCCTGGATGCGCGGACGGGAGCCGGCGCGGGCCACGTGCTCCAGCGCCGTCCAGTTGGGGTCGAACAGCGCGCCGATGTTGCTGTCCAGCGCCAACACCAGGCTATGCAGCACGGTCAGCGGCGGCAGCAGCTTGTCGTTCTCGTACTTTGAAATCAGGCTGATGGAGACGCCCACGCGCTGCGCCAGCTCCTTGATCAACAAGCCCTTGGCGAGGCGGGCGTGACGCAGTCGGGCACCGATGGCCATCGGTGCGGCGGACGGCGCGGCCAGCGCGCGCGGCGCAGCCACGCCCTTGACGACCTTGGCGGCTTTGGCAGCCTTGACAGGCGTGACGCGGGACGTCGGCGGCGTTTTCTTCATTGGAAACTCATTTGATCTGAATTCAAGTTGGTGCGCATTCGGGACGACCCTGCACCGCCATGCAGCATGCGCACAGGTGAACGCACCGCCGTGCACCGCTGGGGTTGCCGCCGGTCAGCACGCCCCGAGAGCACAGCAAGGCGCCGGCCCGATCGCGCCCAGAATAGCGGCATGAACGACCCAGCCGCCCAGGTGCTCGAATTCTGGTTCGGGCCACCCACCGACCCGCAGCACACCCAGTCGCGCGAGCGCTGGTTCAAGAAAGACCCGGCTTTTGACGCCGAGATCGCGCAGCGCTTCCAGCCCCTGGTCGACCAGGCGTTGTCCGGTGAACTGGCGGGCTGGGTGACCCGCCCGGTGGACCCTCACCTGGCGTTGGCGCACATCGTCGTGCTGGACCAGTTCCCGCGGAACATCTTCCGCGGCACGGCGCGCGCCTTTGCGGGCGACGCTCAGGCGCTGCAGACGGCGCGGGCGGTGGTGGCCAGCGGCGCGGACCGCCTGCTCAGCGGCGTGCAACGGCAGTTTTGCTACCTGCCGTTCGAGCACGCCGAAGACCTGCCGCACCAGCGCACCTCGGTGCAGCTGTTCCAGCAGCTGGGCCGGGACGAGCCGGCGCTGGCGGGACTGGAAACCTGGGCCCAGCGACACTTCGACATCGTGGCGCGCTTCGGGCGCTTTCCCCACCGCAACGAAGCGCTGGGGCGGGCCAGCACCGCCGAGGAGCGCGCGTTCCTGTTGACGCCGGGCTCCGGCTTCTGAGGGGGAACGCCGCGGCACGCTGGCACGGCGGCGTCACAACAAAAACGGCTCCCGAAGGAGCCGTTTTGCACCCGCCGCCCGAAGGCGACGTCGTGGGATCAGCGGAACAGCGGCAGGCCGCCGTCCAGGTTCGCCAGCAGCGAACCGATGGTGCCTTGCAGGCCGCCCAGGCCGCCGGCCGCGCCGAACAGGCCGGTCAGCTGGCTCAGGCCGAAGCCGTTGGTGGGGCTGAGCAGCTCGGCCAGGCCGGCTTGCGAGCCCAGGCCGCCGGACAGCAGCTGGCTCAAGCCGCCGCTGCCCAGCAAGCCACCGTTGCCCAGCAGGCCGCCGGCAACGGTTTCGATTTCGTGGGTGTCAAGTTGACGCATTGGGGTCTCTCCTGTTGATGATGGTTTGGGGTGCGCTGTTGCGCCAGCGCGCCCGAATGGTCTTCCCGCCGCACCTTCTCCGAGGCATTCGCGAGAGCCAATCCACATCCTAGAAGCGGCCCACGGCCTCGGCGCTCCGCCAAACGACCTATTGCAGTACCGACTATTCGAAAGGGCGACGCCATCGCGCGCGCAGCCACGACACGCCACCGAACGCGACCAGCAGGCCGACCACGACCGCGGCGATGCCCAGCACCTGCAACCCGGCCGGCACCTCGCCCAGCACCGGGATCGCCAGCAAGGACGCTGCCGCGGGCACGAGGGCACCAAAAAACGCGGCCCGCCCGGACCCCAGCAGCTCCGCGGCGCGGCTGAACGCGAGCACGGCCACCAACCCCGCCCCAACGCCCTGCGCCAGGGCCTGCAGCAACACCATCGGCAGTCCCGCGGCCAGCAAGGGGCCGGTGCCCTTGATCGCCAGGTAAGGCGGCGCGAAGGCCAGGAAGGACAGCACCACCACCACGGCGGTGACGCGCAGCGGGTCCACCCGCCAGCGGCGAGACAACACGCTGAAAGCCCCCCAGCACATGCCCGCGCAAGCGAACATCAGGTCGCCCAGGGCGGTGGCGGCGCCGGCTTGGTGCAGCAAGGCGTCGCCGCCCATGAAGACCAGACCCGCCACCACCACGCCGGCGCCCATCACCGAATCGCGCGTGGGCCGCTGGCCCAGCCACCATGCCGACAAGGCCAGGCCCGACAGCATCTGGCACGCTGGCGCGATGACCGCGCCGTGTGCCAACGGCGCCAGCGTGAAGCCCGTCATGAACAACAGGCTGAACCCCAGCCCGGCCAGCATCGCCAGCAAGGCCCCGCGCGCCCAGCCGATGCCGGCCAGATCGCGCCACCCCCATCGGAACAGCAGCGGCGCCATCAGCAGGGCACCGGGGGCGAAGCGCAGCAAACTCAAATCGGCAGCCGTCAACCCGGCTTTCACCCCCAGCCGCGCGAGCACGCTGTAGCTGGCCCAGATCGCGGCGGCAAGCAGACCCCAGCACAAGCCTTGAAGGGCAGGCGACGTGGAAGGCGTGGAAGGCGTGGAAGGCGTGGAAGGCGTGGCGGCCGGGTGGGCTGCCGGCCGGGCGGCAGCGTCGGGCGAATCCGCAGGCGCAGGAGGACCTTGGTGCATGCCCTCCTTTTACAACGTGCCCCGCCGTGGGCGCGCGCGGCGCCCACGGCGCCGGCTCAGGCCGCTTGACGCAACAGGCTGGGCAGCGGCGGCAGGCGAGACAGGGTCTGCACGATGCCGCCAATGTCGCGCGAGTCGGTCTTGGCGCGGATGCAGCCGATTTGCGTGCGCACCGTGCTCAGCTTGACGCCCAAGGTGCGCGCGATGTCGCACGGCGGCCGTCCGGCGCACAACAGCTTCAGAACCCGCGTTTCGGCCAACGTCAGCGCGTGCTCGCGGGCGAAAGCATCGGTGCTCAGGTCCTCGCACAGGCGGCGGCGCCCGAAGACCAGCAGGGCGCTGGGCCCGGCGCCGGTGTCCGGCAGCGGAACGATCGACACGCACACCCGCTGCCCGTCGCCGCCGACCATCGTGATGAGCGACTGGCGGCCGAAATCAAGGGCGCCGGCCAAGCGCTTGGCCAGCTTGGCGGCATCGACCGCCCGTTCTGCACGCACCGCCTGGCCGCACAGGCGCATGGGGTGGTCGCTGCGCAGCTCGCGCTGGGCGACCTGGTTGGCGAACAGCACCGCCTGGTCGCGCCCGACGATCAACATGCCGTAGTCGACCACGTCGAGGGTGCGCGCCAAGGTGCTGGCACGGACCTGGGTGGCCTGGTGGGTCGGGGCGTCGTCAATGAACTGGGTCATGGCTTCGGTCCTTGCTGGAACGGTGAAAGGTCTGGCGCGGCCACGCGCCGGAGATGAGGCATCGGGCATCGGGCGTCGGTGGTGCCGGTCACCGGGCGGCCAGGCGTTCAAGTGCGCGGGGCGCGGACGGGGCGGCGGCGGCCGTCTGCACCAGCCGCTGGCGGCAGGCGTCGCGGTCGGCGCGGGCGCCGCGGCGCTCGCAAGCGGCGGCCTCGGCCAGCACCTGGGGCGTGTTCGCCAGCCAGGCCGCCGGGGCCTGCAGGTGAAAGCCGACGACCACGGCCGACAAGACACTGCCGCCCGCTGCCACAGCGATCAAGGCACCGGCGACGCGGCTGGCTGGGGTTGGTGTCGTCAGCTTGGGGGGTGGGGCGCTCGGTTCGCCCAGGGCGCGCTGTTGGCATTCGGTCATGGTGTGCTCCTGAAGTGTTCGGGTTGCTGCCTGCATCGCCACCCCGGAGGGGCGCCGCTTGCAGGACACCGCCACTTTGGAATCCAGTCCTCGAATAGTCCTTTTGATGACTGAATCGTTTTGAAGCGTTGCTAAAAGTTCTGACGGGGCGTTACATTGGGTTTCACCGAGCAGGCGAGCAAATTCACCGTTCAGGAGCGACGCACATGGCAGAGGGCGCGAGCAAGAAGACCAAGGTCACCGCCAAGCCGGCGTCCAAGCCGGCGGCAACACCCAAAGCCGCTGAAAAGTCCACCAAGCCGGCGCGAAAGGCGGTCGCTGCCAAGTCCGCCGGCCTGGCGCCTTTGGCACATCAGCGCATCGTTCTGCTGGTCGACAGAAGCCGGCTCAATCCCGACCAGACGCTGGCCCTCGAAGTGCTGCTGGACGGCACCGACGGCAACAGCTACGCCGCCAGCGCGGTGCAGGTGGTGAACTTGATCGCCGACTTCCTCACCTTCGTCAATTCGGACTCGGGCCCGATCTTCATGGGCAAGACGCCCCGAACTTACAGCCGCAAGACCCCAGGACGTGCCGGCTGAGCCTGCGGGCACGGGCATTGCCTTCACCGCGCACGCGGGGCCAACCCAAGCTGTTGAGGCTTGGCTCCAGTTTTCGGACCCAGAGCGCCGAACATTCCTTTGAGCAAGCCCGGCAGGTGATGGGCAGGCTTGGCATCAGCCGCGTCACGGACGTGACCCGACTGGACCGCCTGGGCCTGCCGGTGCACGCCAGCATTCGCCCGCGCGGCCAAGTGCTGCGGGTGCACGCGGGCAAGGGGCTCACCGCGTCGGAATCGCGGATTGGTGCGGCCATGGAAGCCATCGAGTTCGCCGTTGCGGACCCCACCACCACACCTTGGCAAGCCGAGCCGATGAACCGCGATGACTTGGAATCGCGCTGGGCCGACGGGCTTCGGCTTGCCGACTTCCCGCCGCGCTTCGGGTCCACCTGGACCCAGAAGAACCTGCTGCCGACGGTCGACGTCGACGAGCTGATCACCGGGCGCAGGTTGCCGCTGCCCGCCGAGCTGATTTTTTTCCCGTTCGAGCCGCCCGACTCGCCGGTTCTGTTCGGCTCCTCCACCACCGGCCTGGCCTCGGGCAACACGCTGGATGAAGCCACACTCCACGGCCTGTTCGAAGTGCTGGAGCGCGACGCCCTCTCGATGAACAAGGCGGATGATCGGTCGCAGCGGGTGTCGAACGCGACCCTGCCCTCGCCGTTCAAGGCAATGGCGGCGCGCTGGGCGAGCGAGGGCATCGAGCTCGCGGTTCGGCATGTGCCCAACGAATTCGGACTGCCATGCTTCGAATCGTTCCTGCACGAAGCCAATGAGGCGCACGTGCCACTGTGCGCTGGGTCGGGCTTGCACATCGAACCCGACATTGCCCTCGCCCGGTCCATTTGCGAAGCGGCGCAATCGCGCTTGAGTGCCATCCACGGCGGACGCGATGACATCGAGCACACCTACGCAGAGCAGGACGACCCGGCGCGCTACCGTGCCGCCGTGCAGGCGCGGGTGGCTCGGCTGTTCGACACGCCGCAGGGCATGAACTTCAAGTCCGCTCCCCGCGCGACGGCGCTCAGGGGATCTTCGATCCGCGCCACGCTGAGCCGAACGCTGGACCACCTGACGGCGCTGGGGTTCAAACACGTGTTCAGGCACCGGTTCGACATCGACCTGGGGCCGCTGCAAGTGGTCAAGGTCGTGGTGCCACGCTGTGAAGATGTCGAGCACGGGTCCCAACGGGTCGGGCAACGGCTGACGGCCAAGCTTGTGCAGCGCCGCTTCCCGATTGGCCATGCCTGAGCTCACCGTGTTCGCGGGTCCCAGCGCCCACGGGCTGTCGCCCAGCGCATGGCACGGCCTCGATGTGCGGTGGATGCCGCCGGTGCGCCGCGGGGACATTGATCGCCTGCTCGCCGAGCGGTCTGCACCAGGGGTGATCGTCGTCTGCGACGGTGTATTTCAGTCGGCGCCTGCGGTGTCGCACGCCGAGCTCTGCCGTGCGATTGATGCCGGCCTGACCGTGTGGGGCGTGTCGAGCATCGGCGCCATTCGCGCTCACGAGCTTCGCCACGAGGGCATGCGCGGTCACGGTCATGTGCACGCGCAGTTCACGCGCTTTGACGACTTCACGGACGACGAGTTGTGCCTGCTTCACTTCCCGGAGCCCCCCTACTTCCCGGTCACTGAAGCATTGGTCAACCTGCGCTACGCCTTGGAATGCCAAGGCCAGGCGATGGGCATGTCGCTGGCCCAGCAGACCGCGGTGATCGACCGCCTGTCGGCATTGTGGTTCGGCGAGCGCAGCATGGCGCGCATCCGGGACGTGATGGTGAGGGACGCCGACACAGCACCCGCCGTGGCCGATGCCGTGCTGAGCTGGCTGGGCGCGAACCGGATCAAGGCCATGGACCTGGACAAGCTGTTGCGCGCGCGCCCGTGGCGCGACCGCCCCCTGGTGGCACCAGCGACGGGTCGACGCCATCGCCGTTGAGCTTGCCCGCCGGCGGCGCGCGGGATCCGATTCACGGACGCCGCGGCGAGGGCCCCGCGACCCTGGTCGGCGCTTGGTCGGCCCGGCTCAACCGAGCCGAGCCATCGCCAGCAGGTCGGCCACGGCCATCGCGGCCCCCGCCCCCATGAGCTCGTTCATCCGGCGCGCAGACAGGCCCTCGGCCAGGCGGTGCATGGTCTCAGCGGCCACGACAGCCTCGGCCGGGTCGGCATGTTCGTCCCGGGACTGTCGCACGCTGAGCACATGGCCGAACATCATGGCCGCGTCTTCAAGTTGGCCGTCGCGCGCGGCCGCCAAGGCCAAGCTGTTGATCACGACGTGGGCGAGTCCGGGGAATGCCCGCAATGCGGCGCGGGCCGCGACCCGCGCGCGGTCGTTGTGGCCCAGTTGAACCAAGGCCAGCGCGTGGTTGCTGAGCAGGAGCCCCTGGAGGCGCGGTCGAAACTCGCCCGCCTCGATGACCTCGGCGGCCATCGCCGCCGCCGCATCGAACTGCGCGTCGATCAACAAGGCATCGGTCATGCGCACGCGGCACACCGCCGTCAGCGAACGCATGCCGGCACGCAGGGCCATGTCGTGCAGTTCCTGCAGCCGCGCCGCGGTGCGCGCCTGTCCGTGCTGCAACCCAGCCACGATGTCGACGAACAGCCGGGTTCGGAGTGAGACACGGTGGTCCGCCATCGCCGCCAACTGCGGCCACAGCGCCAAGGCCTCGTCCCTCGTGCCCGGCCGCGACTCGAGCAGCCGGATCAGCTGGGCCAGCGCCCGGTACTCGCCGTCTCGGTCTTGCAGCGTGCGGAAGTCTGCCCATGCCTGGCGTGCCAGCGCCGTGCCGGTGTCGCGGTGGCCTTCGGCGTAATGGGCCCAGCTGAACTCGAGGCAAGCCGCGGCCCGCCGCGGCAGCGAGGCGCGCGCCAAGCGGTCCATCGGGATGGCCATGCCGACGATCTCCGGGTGGGCCTGCGCGAACAGGTCGAGCTGCGCCAAGGCCGCCACCAGCACGGCCAGCACCTCGGGCTCGTCGGCTTCGCAGGCCCAGCGCAGCGCCACCAGCACATTGGGGCGCTCGGGCAGGTAGCGCTGCGCCCACTGGTCGTCGGTGAGGGCCACGGCGTCGCGTTGTGCAGCGTCAAACCAGTCGGCCACCGCCAGCGCGTGCCGGCGGCGTGCATCGGCCGCCTCCTGGGCCTGGATGAGGCGGTCGGCAGCGTACTCGCGCGCACTTTCGAGCAGGTGATGGCGGTCGGCGCCGTGCGGGGCGCGGTGCACAAAGGATTTGTCGACCAGGGCGCCAAGCGCCTCCAAGGCACGCCATTCGTCCAGGCCGTCGGGGTCCCCGTCCGTGGGCACCGCCGACGTGGCGTCACACACCGCGCGTTGGGCCATCTCGGTGCGAAAGCCACCCACGAAGGGCTGCAGGCGCCTGAACACCCGCTGCTCGACGGGGCCCAGCAGGCCATGGCTCCATTCGAGCGTGCTGCGCAGCGTGTGATGGCGCTGCGGCCCCGTGCGCAGCCCGGCCAGCAAGCGCAGCCGCTGAGACAGCTGTGCGTGCAGGCCATGCAGGCCCAGCAAGGCCAGGCGCGACGCCGCCATCTCGATGGCCAGGGGCAGGCCATCCAGCTGGCGACAGACGTCGATCACCGTGGGCAGGACGTCGTCGCTGAGCTTGAAGTGGCGGTCCGCGTTGGCCGCACGCTGGCAGAACAGGGCCACCGCCCCATGCGCCTGCGCCAGGTCGAGGGGCACATCGCCCGACGGGATGGTCAGTGGGTCCAGGCGGTAGACCACCTCGTCGGGCAAGTGCAGCGGTTCCTGGGAAGTGATGAGCCAGCGCAGGCCTGGCGCCCTGTGCAGCGCGGCGCCGACGAAACCCGCCACGGCCGCGGTGACGTGCTCGCACCCATCCACGACCACCAGCGCCGCGGTGCGGCCCAGGGCCAGCAGCAAGGCCTCGGTGGCGGGGGACGGGCCCTCCAGCTCTATGCCCAGTTGCGAGGCCAGCTCGGCCGTCAGCCGAGACGCCAGCGCCGTGGGGTCAGGGCCCCCCTCGATGATCACCGTGGCATCGATCCAATGCGCGTTGCCCGCCAGGCTGTCCACGTGGTCGGCAAGCCATCGCTTGGCCAGGGTCGATTTGCCCACGCCTCCGGTGCCGACGATGCTGACCAGCGGGGACTCGCGCAGGCGACGGCCCACCTGCGCCAAATCCAGTTCGCGTCCGACCAGAGACACCTGCGACGGTGCCACCGCCAACGCGCTGCGTGCGGCTTCGGCACGCAACGCCGCGGTGGACAACGCCGCCGGGGCGGGCGGCACCGGCGGGGGCTGAGGGTCCTCGATCGGCACGGCGGTGAGGCGGTACCCGATCGACGGGATGGTCGCAATGACCCCGGCGCCCAGCACTTTGCGCAGGGCAGACACCTGCACGGACACGTTGTTTTCCTCGACCTCGAGGTCGCCCCAGGCCGAATCGAGCAACTCGCGCTTGCGAACAGACTCGCCGCGTCGGTGGACCAGGGCCAGCAGGACGTCGAAGGCGCGGCTGCCGATGTCGACCGGCTGCCCGCGCACCCGCAAGAGGCGCCGCTGCGGGTCAATGTCCCAGCCGTTGAACCTCATGGTGCGGCGTCGGACGGATGCGGAACACGAGGGCGCCAAGACATGTCGGCGATTTTGCGACACACCGGTCAGATCACGCCAGCGCCATGCCAACATCATCTGAACTGCGCATGCGCCGCCGCGGCAAGCAGGCCAGACTGACCCCATCACGACGGAGGAGAACAACGATGCCCATCACCACCCGCGCCATCGCAACCACTTTGGCCGCCACCCTGACCCCCTGGGCGGCCGCCCAGACGGTCGACCTCGGCGACCGTGCGTCGCGGTTGAGCCGAAGCCTGGCGCCCGCCGTGGAGGCAGGCACCGGCGTGCGGGTCCTGACCCGTAGCGCGGTGGCCCCCGCCGAAACCAAGGTCTCATTCGGCCTGTATCGCACGCGGGCACCGTTCGGTGCGCGCGCGGTGAGCGCGCCGTTGAGCCTGGAGCACACCCCGCAAGGCTCGTCCTGGGCCTTCAGCGTGAGCAGCAACTACGTGCGGGCGTCGGCGCCCGGCGTGCCAAGGCTCAGCGGCTTCACCGATGTGGCACTGGACGCGACCCGCGACCTCGGGCCGTTCGTGGGCACCATTGGCCTCACCGTGCCCACCCATGGCGATGTCGGGTCGCGGCGGTCGGGTCAATATGGCCTGCTCGCGCACGGCGGCCAATTCACGCCGGCGGTGTCCTACGCCGTGGTCGGCTCCGTCAACCACAGCCGAAGCGACGTGCCCGGGGTCAGCTCATGGACCAAAGGAATCTACGCCGACATCAGCATCGCCTTGGTTCCCAAACAGCAGAGCGTGACGTTCGCGATGTCACGCGATCACACGGCCGGGAGCGGCGGGTCCACGGTGGCTTCAGGCAGTTACCTGTACGCGCTGACACCCGACACCGAGCTTCGGCTGAAAGGCGATCGCGGTCTGACCGAAGGTCAACGCTTCACGACGCTGGGATTCGACGTCAAGCTGACGTACTGATGTGAATGCGCCAACCGGCGCGTGGTGCCCATGGCGCGGATCGAACGCGCGACCTCTCCCTTACCAAGGGAGTGCTCTACCACTGAGCCACATGGGCGGCAAATCCCCATGTCGTGACCGGTGGCGAAACCACGTGGGTCGAATGGAGCGGGAAACGAGACTCGAACTCGCGACCTCAACCTTGGCAAGGTTGCGCTCTACCAACTGAGCTATTCCCGCAGGGGTCTTTGGTGGCCTGGGGCGGAATCGAACCACCGACACGCGGATTTTCAATCCGCTGCTCTACCAACTGAGCTACCAGGCCGAGCCCAAGATCATAACACGCTCGCGGACCGCCTGGCGACAAATCAAACGGCCGAAGTCGACCCGCCTCAAACGCCCCCGCGCTTGTTGCGGCTGAGGTCCACGCCCAGCTGCTTGAGCTTGCGATAAAGGTGGGTCCGCTCCAGGCCGGTTTTCTCGGCCACGCGGGTCATGCTGCCGTTTTCCTGCGCGAGGTGAAACTCGAAATAGCTCTTCTCGAAGGCATCTCGGGCTTCGCGCAGCGGGCGGTCCAGGTCAAAGCTCTGCTCCGACTGGGGACCGCTGGGCAGCGCGTGCAGCAAGGTGACCGGCCCGCCCAGTGGGGCATGGTTGTTGTCGCCGACGGGCAGGCTGACCTCGGTGCGAGACGCCAGACCCAGCGGCTGGGGTGCGCGGGCATGGGGCTTCGCCAGACCCTGCTCGACCGCGCGCAACAGCTTCTGCAGCGTGATCGGCTTTTCCAGAAAGGCCATGGCACCGTGCTTGGTGGCTTCCACCGCGGTGTCGATCGTGCCGTGGCCGCTCATCATGATCACCGGCATCGTCAAGCAGGCCGTGCTGCTCCATTCCTTGAGCAGCGTGATGCCGTCGACGTCGGGCATCCAGATGTCCAGCAGCACCAGGTCCGGACGCACGGACTCCCGCAGGGTGCGTGCCTCGGCGGCGTTTTCTGCGAGCTCGACCGTGTGACCCTCGTCGGTCAGGATCTCTGACAGCAAGGCGCGGATGCCCAGTTCGTCGTCAACAACAAGGATGGTGGCCATGAACCCTCAATGCGCCCGTGCCTGGGGAAAAGCAGCCCCGGCGGAGATGCTGGGGGACGGCGCCAATTTGGAAAATGATATCGAAACTTGCGCGCCCTGCGCGCTGCCAGACACCGCGGGCACCTCGCCCAAGCCCGCGTTCGCGCCCAAGTTGGCAATGCGCACACGGGCCGCGTGCTCGTCGGCGATCTTCTTGACCACTGCAAGTCCGAGGCCTGTGCCCTTGCTCTTGGTGGTGACGTAGGGTTCGAAGGCGCGCTTGAGCACCTTGTCACTGAAGCCCGGGCCGTTGTCGACAACGATCAGGCGCACCGCGCGCACGTCGCCGCTTTCGGTGCGCGCAAGTTCGGTGCGCACCCGCACCGTGGCCGGCATCCGCTCGGTCACTGCGTCCAGCGCATTCTGGACCAGGTTGTGGATGACCTGCCTGAGCTGCGTGGTGTCGCCTTCGATCAGCGGCAAGCCGACCCCGGGCTCGAAGCGCAACACGCCGGTCTCCTGCGCGGTGGCGTACAGGCCCAGCACTTCGGCCACCAGGGCGTTCAGATCGACCGCCCCCAGGCGCACGGCGGGCAGCCGGGCGTAGTCGCGGAACTCGTTGACCAGCCGTTTCATCGCCTGGACCTGGTTGACGATGGTGCCCACCGAGCGCACCAGCATGGCCTGGTCCGGTCCTTCCAGCTTCGACTCCAGCTTGTGCTGCAGGCGCTCGGCCGACAGCTGGATCGGCGTCAGCGGGTTCTTGATCTCATGGGCCAGGCGTCGGGCCACCTCGCTCCAGGCCTCGCTGCGCTGGGCAGACACCACCTCGGTGATGTCGTCGAAGACCAGCAGGCGGGCGCCCTGCGGCATGGCGGCGCCCCGCACCAGCAAGGTCTGGCCGTCGCGCTCGCGGCCGTCCAGCACCGGGGACTCGGTGACCGGGCCGGCGTGGTGGTCGGGCCGCTGGGCGGGCAGTTCGAATGAATCTTGCCATTGGTCGCGCTCGCCCAGCTCCGGGCTGCTGGCGTGCAGCTCGAAGCGCTGCGCCACCGCCAGCGCGAACGCCGTGAGGCCAGGCACGTCGTCGAAGCGATGGCCTCGGAACGACAGCAGCGGGGCGCGCAGGATGCGGGTGGCACCGGGGTTCACGGTGTCGATGCGGCCGTCGCGGTCGAAGACGATCACGCCGGCCGTGAGGTTGTCCAGGATGGTCTGCAAATTGGTGCGCGCCCCTTCCAGCTGCGCCACGCTGCGGTCGACCAGCACCCGCGCCTCGGACAGCTGCTGCGTCATTTCGGCGAAAGACCGGGTCAAGCCGCCGAGCTCGTCGCGGGTGGCCATGACCTGCTTGGTGCTGAGGTCGCCCCGGGCGACCTGGCGCATGCCCTCGGCCAGCAGCAGCAGCGGCTGCGCCAGCTGCCGGGCCAGCGCCACCGCCAGCAGCAAGGCGCCGAACACGGCGAGGATCAGCGTCAGCGTCAGGGTGCCGATGTACATCTTGCGCAGGCCGTCGCGGGCCAGGGCGCGCTGCTGGTACTCGCGGTACGCCGACTGCACGGCCAGCGCGTTGGCGGCCAGCATCTGCGGCAGCACCTGGCTGACGTACAGGTAGCGGTCCTGCTGGGTCAGCTCCAGGCTGGCGCTGGGGATGTAGGCCAGGGCGCGGATGCGCGCCGGCTGACCGTTGTGCCCGGCCGCGGTGTTGGTGTTGGGGTCGTCGTCCAACCCCTCCAGCTGACTGGCCACGCGCGCGCTTCGCGCCTGCCGCAGCAGCGCCGCCGCCGGGCGGTCCGGGGCCAGGGCGCTGGTGCGGCTGCCCACGCTCATCAGGATCTGGCCGTTCGCGCCGACGATCGCCACCTCCTGCACCGACAGCTGCTCGCGCAGGCGCTCCAGGGCGATGGGGCGTGGCTCGAGCTTGGTGTCGCCCAGGCGTTCGGCGGCCACGCGGGTCTTGTCGGCCAGGTCATTGACCTGAGCGTCCAGCGTGCCACGGCCGAGGTTCAGGCCGGCGTCCAGCGCCCCTTCCACTTTCACGTCGAACCAGCTTTCGATGCTGCGCGATACGAACTGGAAGCTGACGGTGTAGATGAGCACGCCCGGCAACACGCCCACCAGCGCGAAGATGCCGGCCAGCTTCATCAGCAACCGGCTGCCGAACTTGCGCCGGGCCACCCGCACCAGCAAACGCACCGCCGCCACGCCAATCACCAGCACGAGCAGCCCGGCCACCACGACGTTGACCCAGAACAGCCATTCGTAGTGGCGCTCGTAGACGGCGCGGTTGTTGGTGGCCAGCGCCAGCAGGAAGGCCAGCACCAGCGCGGCGCCAATGACGGCCACCAGGGAGATGATCCACGCCCAACGCGTTGCCTTGGTCACGGCCGGCCGCTCATTCAATGCGGTGGAACTTCTCGATGCGCAGCGCCCAGTCGGCCTGGCCGCCCAGGCCAATCTGCAGCGGGCGCGGCATCAGGCTGGTGTCGAGGCGGTAGCTGAACTCGATGTAGTGGCGACTGCCTTCTTCGAGCGCGCCGGGCTCGGCGATCTTCCAACCGGACACCCGGCGCACCGCCACCAGCGCATCGGCCAGGCTGTCGTAGTTCTGGTTGAGGCCGCCGAAGCTGACGCGGTACTTGCGCGTCAACGGCTGGAAGGCCAGCCGCCAGGTGCGTTCGGCGGTGTTGATGCGGCGGTCTCGCCAGTACCAGCGGTCGCGGTACAGCGTGGCCTGGGCGACGAAGTACAGCGGCACGCCTTTTTGCAGCGCGTCCTCCACACCGCGCGGCAGTTCGAACTGCACCGCGAAGCCCAATGTCAGGCCATCGTCGCCGCGGGTGACCTCGAAGCTGGTCAGTTCATTGGCCAGCGCCGTCGCCGCCGGCGTCGCTGGGGCGAGTCCCTGCGCCAGCGCGGGCGACACCGCAGCGCACAGCAGCAGCCAGGCCACCCAACCACCCATCAACCAAGCCGCCCAACGGGCCTGGGGCGCGGGGCGGTGCACAGACGTCCATTGCATCGGCGGGGCTCGAAACCGGGACTGCATTCAGCGCTTGACCAGCAGCGCGTGAAAGAAACCATCGCTGGGCCCCCCCACTGCGGTGGGCCCCTGCCGCGGATTGTCGACCAGCGGGAGCAGGTGGCCCGGCGAACCTGCCGTGTCGACCCACGACGCGTCGCGCTGACGTTGCAAAAACGCATCGATCTGGTCAACCCCTTCGGCCTTGAACACCGAGCAGGTGCAGAACGCCAGCCTTCCGCCCGGCGCGAGCGTCGGCCAAAGGGCGTCGAGCAGCCGCGCCTGGGTGGCGGCCAGGCGGTCGATGTCGCCGGGGCGGCGCAACCAGCGCACGTCCGGGTGGCGGCGCACGATGCCCGAGGCGCTGCAGGGCGCGTCCAGCAAGATGGCGTCGAAGGGCACGCCGTCCCACCAGGTGGCGGGCTCGCCGGCATCGGCGGCCACCACCCGGGCGCCCAGGCCCAACCGCGCCAGGGTCTCGCCAACGCGGCGCAGGCGGTGGGGGTCCTGGTCCAGGGCCAGCAGGTCGATCTCGGTGCCCGGCGGGCATTGCTCCAGCAGCTGGGCCGTTTTGCCCCCTGGCGCCGCGCAGGCGTCCAGCACGCGCAGGCGGGGCGGCAGGGCGGGCAGGCCCGGCCCCTCGGCCAGCAGCAGGGCGGCCGCGACCTGCGCGCCCGCGTCCTGCACCGACACCTCCCCGGACTCGAAGCCCGGCAAGCGCCCCACCGGCACCGGCCGGTCCAGCCACACGGCGGCCGAGGCGGGCCGGCCGGTGCCACCCGGCAGCGGGCCCGGCTGCGCGGCCAACCCGGCGTTGGCGAGGCGCGTCAGGTAATCGGCCACGTTGCCACGGCGCAGGTTGACGCGCAGCGTCATCGGGGCGCGGGCGTTGTTGGCGGCCAGGATGGCCGCCCAGTCGCCCGGCCAGTCCTGGCGCAAGCGGGCGATCCACCAGGCCGGGTGGTTGTGAAGCGCGACCTCGTCCGGCCGCAGCAGGTCGGCGAGCGCCATGCGCTCGCGCAGGAACCGACGCAGCACCGCGTTGACAAAACCACCGGGCAGTTGGCGCGCTTGCGCCGCCTTGACCGCCTGATCGACGACGGTGTGCTCCGGGTAAGGCGGATCGCCGTCCAGGGCCGCCGGCAACGCCGCATCGCGCCACAGCAGCGCCAGCGCGGACAGCAACAGGGCGTCCAGCGCTGGCGGCGGGGTCTTGGGGACCAGGCGGGCGCGCAAGGCGGTGGCGGTGCCCAGGCGGCGCAGCACCAGGAAGCTGAGGGCCTGGGTGCCGGGCCGCGCATCGGGCGCGCAGGCAGCGAGCGATTCGGTCAGCGACACCCCGCCACGCACCGCCTGAACGGCGTCGGCGGTGTGACCGAGCAACCGGAACAAGGGCAGCGATGGATTCACCCATGAAGTCTACGGGCAGGCGTCGGCCGTGGTTGGCTCGGTGCCAAGTCGGTTAACCTGTCGGCCACCCCAAGCCATCAGGTGGCCCATGCCGACAGAGAGTGTCCCGACCATTTTTCGCAGCGAAGCCGAGCTTCAGCAGCTCACCGCCTCGCAGCGCATCCGCTATCGTCTGATGGCGGCCGACTGCCGCTACCACGCGAACGACAACATCTCCGCCTTCATCAAGGACGGCGAGATCGACGAGCTGCGCAGCGAAGTGCAGGCCAAGATGCAGGAGGTGCTGGAAGCCCTGGTGATCGACACCGAAAGCGACCACAACACCAACGAGACGGCCAAGCGCGTCGCCAAGATGTTCCTGACCGAGGTGTTCCGCGGCCGCTATGTGCCGATCCCCGCGGTCACCGAATTTCCGAACTTCTCGCGGCTGAACGAGCTGATGATCGTCGGCCCGGTCACCGTGCGCAGCGCCTGCTCGCACCACCTGTGCCCGATCATGGGCAAGGTGTGGATCGGCATCTTGCCGAACGAGCACTCCAACCTGATCGGGCTGTCCAAGTACGCCCGCATCTGCGACTGGATCATGAGCCGCCCGCAGATCCAGGAAGAGGCCGTGACGATGCTGGCCGATGAATTGCAAGAGCGCGTCAAGCCCGACGGCCTGGCCATCGTCATGGAAGCCGACCACTTCTGCATGCACTGGCGCGGCGTGAAAGACAACGAGTCGATGATGACCAACAGCGTGATGCGTGGGGCGTTCCTGAAAGACGCCAACCTGCGCCGCGAATTCCTGTCCCTGCTGAGCAAGAAAAACAGCTGACCCCCCACCGCCCCCGGAGCCCCCATGCTTGTGCGTTTGATGTATGCCAGCCGTGCCGCCGAGTCGGTCAACCAGGACGAACTGGTGTCGATCCTGAAAAAGTCCAAGGCCAACAACCCGAGCCTGGGCGTGACGGGGGTGCTTTGCTATTCGGGCGGCATCTTTTTGCAGGTGCTTGAAGGCGGCCGCAGCGCCGTGAGCGCGCTGTACAACCGCATCGCCACCGACCCGCGCCACCGCCAGGTCGAGCTGCTGAGCTACGAGGAAATCGGCGAACGCCGCTTCGCCGGCTGGTCGATGGGCCAGGTCAACCTGAATCGGTTGAACCCGGCCTTGCTGATCAAGTACTCCGAGACCGCGGTGCTCGACCCGTACACGGTGTCGGGCGCCGTGTCGATGGCGCTGTTCAACGAACTGGTCGCCACGGCGGCCATCATGGGCCAGGGCTGACCGAGCGGGGCCGGCCGGGCGGCATCCGGCCCAGCCATCACCACCCGGACGCCGCTCAGGTCAGTGCGTCCGCCCAGATCGTGCGGGCCCAGTTCCAGGCGTAGCGGCCTTCGAGCTCGTTGGCCGCGCTCGACAACCCACCCGAACCGGCAACGGTCTTGTAGGTCTTCTCGGCGGCCACGTACTCGTGGACGCTGGCCACGTGCACCACGTTCGTCGCGTCAACGAAGCTGTAGCAGGTGTTGGTCAACATCGGCGCCGGGTTGATGTCCCAGCCGGCGAACTCGGCCACGATGGCCGCGGCCGCGACCTTGGCGTGGCTGTTGGCCATGTGGCCGCTCTTGGGCATGCCGGGCGCGATCTGGATGGCGTCGCCCAGCACGTGCACGTCCTTCGCGACCGTCGACTCGAAGTTGAGGTAGTTCACCGGGCACCACCGACCATTGGCCGTGGCCAGGCCGGCCTGCACCGCGACGGCGCCGGCGCGCATCGGCGGCAGCACGTTGAGCACGTCGGCGCGCACGTCGTCCTGCACCTCGAACTTGACGGTGCCCGTGGCCGCGTCGACCGCCATGGCCTTGTGCTGGGGGCGGAACTCGACGATGCCCTTGTACTGCTCGGCCCAGGCCTTCTTGAACAAGGCGCCCTTGGACGTGACGTCGGGGTTGGCGTCCAGCACGAGCACCTTGCTGCGCGGCTTGGCGGCCTTGAAGTAGCTCGCGACCTGGCAGGCGCGCTCGTAAGGCCCGGGCGGGCAGCGGTACGGGGCCTCGGGCACGGTCAGCACGTAGGTGCCGCCATCGGGCATGGCCTCGAGCTGGCGGCGCAAGGCCACGGTTTCGGTGCCGGCCTTCCAGGCCTGCAGCACACGGCCATCGGCGTGGGCCTGGCGCAGGCCGGCCACGCTGTCGAACATCAGCTCGACGCCCGGCGACAGCACCAGCTTGTCGTAGCGGATGGTCGGTCCGGCGGCCAGCGTGGCGGTCTTCTTGGCCGTGTCGATGCTGGCCACCATGTCCTTGATGACGGTGATGCCGTGCGTGCGGTTCAGACTGTCGTAGGGCGTGGTGATGTCGGCCAGGGTGCGGCTGCCGCCAATCACCAGGTTGGAGATGGGGCAGGACACGAAGGCCTCGTTGGGCTCGATCAGCACCACCTCGATGGCGTTGCCGGAAAACAGCCGCAGGTACTTCGCCGCGGTGGCACCGCCGTAACCCCCACCCACCACCAGCACGCGCGCGGTGGCCGGCACGCGACCCGTGCCCGCACCCGTCGCGCAGGCGCCGAGCCAGCCGGTGCTGCCCAGCACGCCCAGGGCGCCGGCGCCACGCAGCCAGCGGCGGCGATCGGGGGCCGTGGTGGGCGTGGTGGGCGTGGTGGCTGTGGTCGTCACGGTGTTGGTCTTGTTGTTCACAGGGCTGGTCATTCGGGGCTCCGCGCGGTCAACGGGACTGGGCGGCGAAATACGCCGCGATCTGCTCGATCTGCACGTCGCTGTAGCCCTTGGCCAGCTGGTGCATCACGGTGGCAGGGCGGGCACCGCTCTTGAAGGCCTTCATTTGCTCGACCGTGTAGGCGGCTGGCAGGCCGGCCAGGCCCGGCACGGCGCTGCCAGAGACGGCACGCCCCTCCGTGCCATGGCAATTGGCGCAGGTGGCGGCCAGGCTGCGCACTTGCAGCGCCTTGGCGTCCTGGGCGTGGGCCGCCGTGGCCGACAACGCCAACACCCACACGGCGCCGACCGACGCCAGGGCCCTCGAAAAACCGGGCATGCGAACACTCCTGATGATGGATAAGTTTTGACTGATGGTTGAGGATGCATGGGCATCCCCACTTTGGCAAGCTAAGGTTTCTTCTAAGCTTTCCATGAGTGGCATGGGTCGTTCGGCCCGCCCGCGGCCGCCCCGGCGGGACCCTAGAACGGGCTGGCGGCACGAAAGCCGAACAAGCCGGCGATCAGCACCGTCGGAAACTGAAGCACGGCCTCGTTGTACTGGTCGGCCGATTCGTTGAACTGGCGCCGCGCGAATTGCAGGGTGGACGCCACCGCCGCCAATTCATCCTGGAAACCGGCGAGTGTGAGGCTGGCGCCACTGAGGTGGGTCTGCTGCAGGTGCGAGGGCAGTTCACCGTGCAGCCGGGCGCTGGCGGCCGAGAGCGTGTCTTCGGCCAGGCGCAGCGCGGCGATGGCCCGCGGCGAGCTGGGGCGGGCACGCGCCTGCTCCAGCGCCACCAGCACCTGGTTGGCGGCGGCGCGCATGGCCTCGATGGGCTGCGGCACGTCTTCCAGCAAGGGCACCAGGGCGTCGGCCCAGCGCAGCAGCACCGCGTGGCGCTGGGTCACCTGGGCCTCCACGGCCTGGAAGCTGCGCCCGATGTCGTGGCGCATGCGCACCAGGCGGTTGTAGGCCCCGACGCCCCAGAACACCAGCACGGCCATGACGGCGAGAACCGCCGTTTGCGTTGTGGTCATGCCGGCACTGTAAGCCAGGGTCTCAAGCGAGTCGGCCGGCGGGGAATGCGCTGGGTCCGCGGGCAAGCGCCTGCCAGCGCCACGCCACCCCCAGCGCGGTCCCGGCCGCCATCAGCGCCACCACCGCCGGCGGCGGCAAGCCCACCCAACGCGACAAGGTCACGCTCAGCAACGGGCCCGCGATGAACAACGCGCCCACCAAGAATTGACGCGGCCCCGGGCGCGTCGACAGGTGCGGCAGCGACGGCATCATCGCCACCGCCATGGGCAGCAGGCCAAACAAGGCGACCGTGCAATCGGGGCGCCAGCCCGGCGACGCCCAGGAGACGAACGCCAGGCAGGCCGCGCTGCCCAAGGCCCAGGACAGCAGGAAGCGCCCCAGCCAGCGCCCGGCCAGACCGCGGTTGAGCGCCGGCCCGCGCGGCACGCCCGGCAGCAGGGCCAGCAAAGCTTGTTCACGGGCGGTGCGTGCCGCGCCCATCAGCACCGTCGTGACCGGGTTGATGCTCAGGCTCATGAGCCCGATCAAGGGCCCGAACAAGGTGGCGAACGGCCAGTCGTCCTCTGGCAGGCGGCCTTGCGCCCGCAACACCAGCATCAGCGCGACCAGGCCCGCACAGACCAAGGCCGCCCACATCAGGTGGGTGCGCCAGTCGGCCTGGGGGCCGAAAGCCAGCATGAGCCGAGGCCACGGCGGGCTGGTCGACGCGGGCACGCTCAGGCGCCGCAGGGCCGAGCGGTACGGCAGCGACACGGCGTGGGCCAGTCGGTGCATGAAGGCACCGGCCTCCGCCGGCACGCCGCCGCCACGCGCGGCCATGCGGGTCCAGGCGCGCGCGCGGCCGTGGCGCCGCAGGTGCGCCGCGTTGCCAGTGCCCAGCAGGCAGCGCACCTGCACCCAACCCAAGCCCAGCAGCATGGCCACCGCCACCGCCGTCGGGCCCCCGGGCCCGGGCAAGCCGCCCACCGCGGTCATCAGCGCGGTCAGCGGCGCCGCCCCCAGGCTGGGCACCGCCCAGAAGCTCAGCCACAGCATGGGCCAGCGGAGGGACAGACCGAGGGCCGCCAAGGCGAGCGCCGTCCAGCCCAGCCGCGCTTCGAACGGCACCTTGCCCGACCACGCGTGCAAGGCGGCGGCGGCGCTGATCACCACCAGCCAACCCAGCATCAGGGTCCAGCGCAAGCGCTGCAGATGCCCGGGCACCAGCCGGGCGGCGTGCGGCGAGTTCTGGCTCAGCACGCCGTAGACGAGCAGGAACCACACGCCCGCCAGGCCGAGCAGGCCCAGCACCCAAGTCATGATCTGCACGAAATTGCCCGAGCCGATGGCCACGGTGGTGGCCCCACCGATCCCGCCAATGAAGCCCAGGCCCACGATCACGGACAAGACGTTGGGGCGCCGCCACCCTTGCACCAGCGCGTGCAGCACCGCGGCCATGCCGCGCAAGGCGCCGCCCGGGCCGATCCCCTGCGGCGCGCTCATGCCGTGAGCGCCAGGTACAGGTCATCGAGGCCGACCGGCTCGACCAGCAAGCCTGCGCCGCTGGCCGGCAGAACCTCGGCGCTGGCAAAGCGCACCAGCGCCTGCTGCTTGCCGCCGTGCAAGTCGCCGCGCTGCAGCACCTGCCCACCGCGCGCCGCCTGGTCGACGCGGTGGGACTCGCCCACGAGCCGGCGCGTGGTCTCCATCAACTCGTCCAGCGGCGCCTGAAGCGCGATGCGGCCTTGCCCCATGAAGGCGAGGTTGAACGCCACCCGTTCGAGGTCGGACAGGATGTGCGTGGAAAACACCACCGTGGTGCCGCGGTCGAGCACCTGTTCAACGAGTTCGCGCAGGAAGTCGCGGCGGGCGGCCGGGTCCAGGCTGGCCACCGGCTCGTCGAGCACCAGCAGGTCCGGGTCGTGGGCCAGCGCGCGAACGATCGACAGGCGCTGCTGCTGGCCGCCCGACAGCCGGGCGATGCGCTTGTGGGGGTCGATTTCCCAGCGCGACATCAGGCCGTCCACCTTGGCCGTGTTCCAGCGCGGGTAGAAGCTGCGAAAGTAGTCCAGCAGCTGGCGCGGCGTCAGCCAGTCAAACAGGTCGGATTGCTGGGGCACATAGCCCAACCGGGCGCGGGCAGCGTCGTCCAGCGCCGATGCGGCTTGGCCCAGCACCTGCACGCGGCCTTGTTGCGGCTCGCGCAAGCCCAGCAGGGTTTCCAGCAGCGTGGTCTTGCCCGCGCCGTTGCGCCCGAGCAGGCCGACCACCTGCCCGGGCAGCAAGGTCCAGTCGACGCCCGCGAGCACGGCCTGCTTTCCGTAGGCGAGGTGCACGCCGGTCAACTCGACCGTGGCCGAGGGCAGCAGCGGGTCGGCGCGCAGGCGCCACCCGGCGTCGGGCGGTGATGACGAAGCCACGGCGTTCATGAACCCTCCTCAAGAATGCGTTGGAACAAGGCCAGCACCTGGGCGTCTGGCAGTTGCAGCTCACGGGCCTCGGCGGCCACACGCTCCAGGCTGGGGCGCAGCAGGGCCGCGCGGTCGGTCAGGCGCTGCGCCCGCGCATGCGGTGCGGCCACGACCATGCCCAGGCCGCGCTGGCGCTCGAGCAGGCCCTCGGCTTCCAGCAGGCTGTAGGCCTTGGACACGGTCATCGGGTTGACGGCCAGCGCCTGGGCCAGCTCGCGCACCGACGGCAAGGGGTCGCCGGCGGTCCACAACCCCGACGCCACGCGCCGACGCACCTGCTCGACCAACTGCCGGTAGATCGGCTCGGTCGAGGACGGGGTCAGCGTGAAGAGCTCGGCGTCGGACACAGGCAACTCAGGGCGTGAGTCACCACTGTATCAGTACACCAATACACTCGTCCAGCGAGGACAGGCCCGTGATTCAGGCGGCGTTCGACGCCGAACGCGCCGCGGCGAAGGCGATGAACCAGTCCACCGCATCGGCGTTGGCCATCGCGTCGCGCTTGAAGACCTGGTCGGGTGGCGTGCCCATCAGCAGCTTCTTCACCGGCAGTTCCATCTTCTTGCCGCTCAGCGTGCGCGGAATGGCACTGACCTGGAAGATCTCGTTGGGCACGTGCCGCGCCGACAACGCGGTCTTGATCGCTTCGCGCAGGCGGCGGGTCAGGGCTTCGTCCAGCACCAGGCCCTCGCGCAGCACGACGAACAGGGGCATGTAGCTGTCGCGGCCCAGGTATTCCAGGTCGACGACCAGGCTGTCCATCACCTCGGGTTCGGCCTCGACGGCGCGGTACAGCTCGGCCGTGCCCATGCGGATGCCGTGGCGGTTGATGGTGGCGTCGCTGCGGCCGTAAATGATCGCGCCGCCGCGCGGCGTGATGCGGATCCAGTCGCCGTGGCGCCAGGCGGCGGGCTTGCCCGGGCCGCCAGGGTACATGTCGAAGTAGCTGCCACGCAGGCGCGCCTGGTCGGGGTCGTTCCAGAAGTACAGCGGCATCGAGGGCATGGGCTGGGTGCACACCAGCTCGCCGACTTCGTCGGTGTGGTGCACGCCGGCCTCGTCCCAGGCCTCGACGGCCGCGCCCAGGCAGCGGCATTGCATCTCACCTTCGACCACCGGCAGGGTGGGCAGGCCGGCGACGAAGGCGCCCGCGAAATCGGTGCCGCCGCTGATCGGCGTGAGCCAGATGTCGCGCCCGTCGACCTGGGGCAGGTGCTGCCAGATCCAGCGGTAGCAGTCCGCGGCCAGCGGCGAGCCGGTGGACCCGATGGCGCGCAGGCGAGACAGGTCAGCAAGCTGGGCAGGCGCCACGCCCGCCTTCAGGCAACTGGCGTAGAAAGCCGCGCCAGCGCCAAAGAAGGTGGCGCCGGCCTGCGCGGCAAAGCGCCACAACGTGGACCAGTCTGCCGCCCCCTGCTTGCCGGCCGGGCTGCCGTCGAAAATGCAAATGGTGGTGCCGGTCAACAGGCCGGAGACCTGCGAGTTCCACATGATCCAGCCGGTGGCGCTGTACCAGTGGAAGCGGTCGCCGGTCTCGGCGCTCGGGCCCAGGTTGTTGTGGAAGCTGTTGGCCTTCAGGGCCTCGATGACCACGCCGCCGTGGCCGTGCACGATGGCCTTCGGCAAGCCGGTGGTGCCGCTGGAGTAGACGACCCACAGCGGGTGGTCGAAGGGCGTGTCGAGCGGCGCGAACGGGGCCTCGCCGGCCGTCAGCGCCGCGAAGTCGTGAACGGCGCGGGTGGCATCGCCCAGGCCTTGGGGGTCGGCCGACGCCCCCAGGTTGCGCCACAGCACGAGGTGGCGCACCGTGGGCAGGTCGGCCACCAGCTGGCGCAGCACGGGCAGGCGGTCGTGGGCGACGCCGCCGTAGACGTAGCCGTCGCAGGCGATGAGCACCGTGGGCTCGATCTGCCGGAACCGGTCCAGCACCGCCACCGGCCCCATGTCGGGCGAACAGATGGACCACACCGCCCCCACGCTGGCGGCTGCCAGAAATGCCACGGCGGTCTGCGGCGTGTTGGGCAGGAAGGCGCACACGCGGTCGCCGGGGCGCACGCCCATCGCGCGCAGCTGCGCGGCCAGCGCAGCCACCTGACGGCGCAGCTCGGGCCAGGTGATCTCGACGAGTTCGCCGCGCGCGTGCAGGGCCTCGTTCTGGAACACGATGGCCGGGTGGCCCGCGGCGTGGGCCGCGTCCGCATGCCGGAAGACCTGCTGCGCGTAGTTCAACGTGGCGCCCACGAACCAGCGCGCCCCGGGCATCACCGGCTCGGCCAGCACCGTCTGCCAGGGCGTGGCCGAGTGCAGCCCGAAGTGGTCCCACACCGCGCCCCAGAAGCCCGACAAGTCGGTCACCGACCAGCGCCACAGGGCGTCGTAGCCCTCGACGGTGGTCGCATCGAAGTGCAGGCCACGCTCGCGCGCCAGCCAGTCGGTGAACTTGAGGATGCGGGGCGTGGGCAAGGTCATGGCGCTGCGGTCAAAAGGGCGTCGGGGTGCCCGTCACTGTACGGCCACGGGGCGACCGCGCAGCCACCCTGGCGACAACCGACCCTGCCGCGTCGGCGACCACGGCGGCAAGGAACCCTGGGGCGTCGGCGGGGGGTGCCTGCAGAATCGAGGGCTGATGTCCAAGACACCACCCCACCGCCGCCCTGCCCTCGTGCACAGCGCGTTCTACCGGTTCTGCCCCGTGGCCGACCCGCACGCGGCCGCACAGGGGGTGCGCTCGCTCGCCCGCGGCCTGGGCCTGAGCGGCAGCATCGTGCTGGCGGGCGAGGGCATCAACGGCACCGTGGCCGGGCCACTGGACGCCGTCGACGCCTTCGAGCGGCGCCTGCCGCGGGCGGCCATGTGGGCCGACGGCCCCCCCGGCATGGCCTTCAAACGCAGCGAATGCACCACACCGCCCTTTGGCCGGCTCAAGGTGAGCGTCAAGCCCGAGGTCGTGAGCCTCGGCCTGCCCGCCGCCGCGCCACCGCCCGACGAGCACGACGACAGCCACCTGACGCCGGCCGCCTGGCGCGCGCTGATGGGGCGCGAGGACGTGGTGCTGCTGGACAACCGCAACCACTTCGAGGTTCGCCTGGGCCGATTCCGTGGCGCGCTGGACCCGCGGGTGAACCACTTTCGTGACTTCGTGGCGTTCGTCGAGCGGCACGCGCCCGCCTGGCGCAGCGCCGGCCGGCCCGTGGCGATGTACTGCACCGGCGGCATCCGCTGTGACAAGGCCGCGCCATGGATGCGCAGCCTGGGCCTGACGGTGTGGCAGCTGCAAGGCGGCGTGCTCCATCACTTTCAGACGCTGGCCGACGCCGACCGCGACTGGGAAGGCGAGTGCTTCGTGTTCGACAAGCGCATCGCGCTGGACACCCGGCTGCGCGAAACCCGCACCACCGCCGACCAGGTCTACGACGCCAGCCACCCCGACGAAGCCTGGCGCCTGCAGCGGGCCCGGCGGCTCAACGGCCCGGGCGACTGAGCCTGCCGCCGATGGCCCGCCCGCGTCCCGACTGGGTCCCGCCCATGCGAGAGGGTGTCAGCGCCAGCCGCGTGGCGGTCGGCGCCGGCCCCTGGCGCACGCTGGTCGACTTCCTGCAGGCGCGCATGCCCGCTGGCGGCGACTGGCCGGCGCGCCTGGCCGCCGGCGAGGTGCTGGACCACCACGGCCACCCGGTGCCCCCGAACGCGCCGGCGGTGCCGGGCCAGTTGCTGTGGTACTGGCGGTGCCCGCCGCCAGAGCCGCCCGTGCCCTTCCGCGTCGCGCTGTTGCACCACGACGATCGGCTGGTGGTGGTGGACAAGCCTCACTTCCTCGCGGTGGCGCCCAGTGGCCGGCACCTGCACGAGACGGTGCTGGTGCGCCTGAAGCGGCAACTGGGCATCGAGACCCTGGTGCCCATGCACCGGCTCGACCGCGAGACCGCCGGCGTGCTGGCATTCATCGTGCAACCCGCCCACCGCAATGCCTACCAAGCCATCTTCCGCGAGCGGCGCGCCCGCAAGGTCTACGACGCCGTGGCACCCTGGCGAGACGGGCTTGCCTTGCCGCTGACCTGCCGCCACCGGCTGGAGGACGGTCCGGGCGACCACTTCATGCAGATGCAGGTGGTGGCCGGCGAGCCCAACGCGGTGACCGAGGTGGCGCTGCTGCGCCGCCTGCCCGGCGGGCTGGCGCACTACCGCCTGACGCCCATCACGGGGCGCCGGCACCAGCTTCGTGCACAGATGAATGCCCTGGGCCTGCCGCTGGTCGGCGACCGCATCTACCCGCGCCTGTGGCCCGAACCAGCACCCGGCGACGCGCCGGACCACGCGAACCCGCTGCAACTGCTGGCGCGCGAACTGGCCTTCGTCGACCCGGTGGACGGGCAAGCGCGCCGCTTCGTGAGCCGCCGGCAGCTCGCGCTGGCCGAAGACACCGAGGCCTGCGAAGCCGCCGACGCCGCCGAAGCCACCGGTGCCCTCGGGGCCACCCACCCATGCCGCTGATGCCCCACCCGACGTCCCCGGTCGGCGGCCTGGCGCGGCGCTGGGCGCTCGCCATCGCGCTGAGCCCGCTCGCCGCGGCACCACAGGCGCACGCCCAGGCGCCCATCGACCGGCCCCGCGCCGTGCTGGCCGTCGGCACCGTCGACGGCATCAACGATGGCGGCGTCACCATCTACCGGGGCATCCCCTACGCGCCAGCGCCGGTCGGCGAGATGCGATGGAAGCCGCCAGGCCCGGCCCCGCAGTGGACCGGCAGCCGGGCGGCCGCGAGCCCGGCACCAGCCTGCCTGCAGGCCATTGAGCCCCGTCAGGACACCGGGCCAATGAGCGAGGACTGCCTCTACCTCAATGCCTTCGTGCCCGCCGACCGGGCCCCCGCGCCGCGGCCCGTGATGGTGTGGTTCCACGGCGGCACGCTGGCCAGCGGCAGCGCCAACCTGCCGCTGTACGACGGCCGGGCGCTGGCCCGGCGCGGCGTGGTGGTGGTGACGGTCAACCACCGGCTGGGGCCACTGGGCTACTTCGCCCACCCGGCACTGGAGCGCGAGCGCGCCCGCGGGCCGGTCAACTTCGGCCTGCTCGACCAGCTGGCGGCATTGAAATGGGTGCGGCAGAACGTGGCCGGCTTGGGCGGTGACCCGGCGCAGGTGACCATCTTCGGTCAGTCCGGCGGCGCGCAGAGCGTGCTGGCCCTGATGGCCTCGCCGTTGGCCCGTGGCCTGTTCCAGGGCGCCATCGTGCAAAGCCCGTATGGGGTGGCCAGCCACCGGCGTGAGAAGGCGCTGGAGGTGGGCGTCACCCAGGCGCGCGCGGTCGGCCTGCCGGGCGCCCGCGCGACCATGGCCGAACTGCGCCGGGTGCCGGCCGAGCAGTGGGCGGCGCTGCGGGGCCCGGCGCTGTCGCTCGCGCCCAGCCTCACCTTCGGCGACGAGGCCATGCCCCGGCCCCTGCTGGCGGCCTTCCGGCAGGGCGTGCAGGCCCCGGTCCCGCTGATCATCGGCAGCACCAGCGACGAGTCCGGGCTGGCGGCCGCCTTCGGCTTGCAGGCCTCGGCGCTGACGGACCAGCTGGCGCGCGCCCAGGTGACGGTGCCGGACCCACCCGACGGCAGCGGCCCGGCCCTGGGGCCGAACGAGGCCCTGGTGCGCGACGGCGTGTTCACCGCCTACGCCCGCCAACTGGCGCGGTGGCACAGCGCGCGCGCGCCCACCTGGCGCTACTACTTCGACCCCACGGACCGTGGCGAACGCCAGCTCGACGCGGCGGCAGGCGCGGCCTTGTCGGCCCGCGAACTGGTCGCCCAGGCCATGAGCGCACCGCCCGCCGCCGGGCGCAGCGTGCACCACACCTCGGCGAACGCGGCGTCCGACCGCGGTCGCCAAGGTGCGCCCGTGGGCACGGCCCTGGGCACCGCCGTGGAGGCCTCGCAAAGCACCGGCGCCCGACCGGCCAGCCGCCCCGGCTGGCGCACCGAGCTGCCCTACGTTTGGGGCACCACCGCCGCATGCGGCTGCCTGCCCGGGCGCCCCACGGCCAACGACCGCGACCTGGAAAGCCGCCTGGGCGACCGCTGGGCCCACTTCGCCGCACACGGCCGCCCCGGACCCGACGCGTCGTGGCCCCAGGACGACGCGCGCCGACCGGCGGTGCTGGCGCTGGGCGCGACCGACACGGTGCACACCCGCTTCATGGGCGAACGGCTCGACGCCCTTGCCCGAGGCCTGAACCTCGACGCGCGACCGCGCGCACAGCCCAGGGCCCCCTCCCACACCCCCACCAAGGCCCGCTGAGCCCGCCGCGGTCCCGCGCGCCGCCTCGGGGTTCAGCACGTTTCGGCGGCCAAACCCACCCCGCATTCCAGTGGTGCGCGCCGGCGGGCCGCGCCCGATCGGTTGCTAGCATCTGCCGGCAATGAACACCGGCTCGACCACACCGTCTGCCAACGGCGGGCAGCGCTATTCGATCACCTGGGAGCCCCGCGGCGTCGTGCGGCGATTCCACGGTGAATTGACCGGAAAGCTGGCGCTGGAATCGCTCGACCGCACCCTGGGCGATGAACGCTACGACGACGTGCGCTTCAGCCTGGCCGACCTGTGCGAGGTGTCGCACTACGACATCACCGAGGACGAGATCGACGGTCTGGCGGCACGCTATTACGGCGCGTCCATGTCCAACCGCCGGGTGATCACCGCGGTGGTGGCCCACCAACCCCAGGTCGTCGCGCTCGTCGAGCGGGTGCGGGCACTGGGCCTCGCGCCCATGACGATCGAACTGTTCAGCAGCGAAGCCGCCGCGCGCGACTGGATCGCCCGGGAATTGCAGCAGCGCGGCTGGTGAGCCGCACCGACGCCGGCGCCGCGGGCGCGGCCGTTTGTTCACCGCGTCTCAGTCCGAAGCCACGCCCACATAGCGCCAGATGTCGCGGGCAAACGGGTGCCGCTGGTGGCCCAGCACATGGCGGTGGGCCACGTCGGTGGTCAGGCGGTGCAGGTGCACCTTGTAGGGCATGTAGGCCACGAGCATGCGGGCGGCGTCGCGCATCAGCGCCTGGCGCTGCGGGCCATCGGGCAGGCGCGCCTGCTGTTCGAACAGGCGGTCGTAGGCCGGCAGCTGAAACTTCGCGTCGTTGGACTCGCCGCTGTTCGGCCCATAGCCCAGGCCCAGAAAGAAGCCGCCGTCGGGACGCTGCGCGGTCCAGCTGAAGCCCCACATCATCACGCTGCCGGCGCGGCTTTTCTTGAGCAGCTCCGGCCAGCTGGCGATGTCGAACTCGATGCGCAGGCCCACCGCCGCCATCTGCTTGCGCCACAGCTCGTTGATGCGGCGGGTGCGCTGGTCGGGCAGGCCGGACAGGCGCAACACCAGCGGCCGCCCGTCGGGCTGCTCGCGCCAGCCGTCGCCGTCGCGGTCGAGGTAGCCGTAGACGTCCAGCAGCGCCTGGGCCCGGGGCAAGCTGCATTCGCTCATCTCGGTGCGCAACAGGGGGTCGTAGCCCGAGGTGTGCGGGGCCAGCACCGACTGCGCGGGAATGCCCTGGCCATTGCGGATCAACCGCAGGTCGGCTTCGTTGTCGTAGGCCAACGCGATGGCGCGGCGCAGCGCGACCTTGGCCGGCGCGAGACCGCCGACCACCGGGTCGTTCAGGTTGAAGTAGCTCATCGTGATGTCGGGCTGCAGCTGGCGTTGCCACTGCACGCCGCGGCGCGCGAGGTGCGGTGCCAGCGTGCCGTTGGGCAGCGCCACCGGCGCGACCTCCGGCGGCAGCTCCAGCACGTCCAGGCCGCCTTGCAGGAAGGCGAGCCAGCGCGGCTGGGCCTCTTCGATGACGTTGAACTCGATGCGGTCGACCAGCGGCAGGCGGCGCCCGGCCAGGGCCTGGGCGATCTGCTGGGCGCGCGGGTCATCGGCCGGCGGGTCGGCGCTGAAATGCTGCTCGCGGAAGCCGGGGTTGCGCTCCAGCACCACCTGCGACGCGCGCCGCCACAGCGCCAGCCGGAAGGGCCCGGTGCCCACCGGGTGCGCGCCGACGTCGCTGCCATGGGCCTCGACCACCTCGCGCGCCACGGCGCCCATCAGCACCGGGTTGGCAAATTCGTGCACGAAGCGCGGCGCCGGGGCCGCCAGCCGCACCTCGAAGGTGTAGCGATCCAGCGCGCGCACGCCGGGCACCTCGCGGTCGTAGTCGAAGCGCCCGCCAGGCCGGCGCGCCGCGGCCCGCAGCTCGCTGAGTCCCAGCACGCGGGCGTTCTCGAAGACGTAGAGGTTCTCCGAGTTCAGCGCCGGGTCGTAATAGCGCTTCAAGCTGTAAACGTAATCCTGCGCCACCAGTTCGCGGCGCCGGCCGCCAAAGGCGGGGTCGTCCGCAAAGTAGATGCCCGGCCGCAGGCGCACGCGGAACCGCGTGTGGTCGTCCAAGGCCTCGGGCAAGGCCGCCGCCGTCTGCACCACCAGTTTCACCGGCCGCGCAAGGTAGTCGTAGGTGCAGGGCGCCTCGAAGATGCTGGCGCAAACCTCGGCCGAGTTGCGGTCGGCCACCAAGGCCGGGTCGAAAGCGGTTTCAGCGGTGGGAAAGGCCAGGCGCAGCACCCGGGGGGCATTGACAGGCGCTGCGGGCGCTGCGGCCGGCGCCGCGGGCGCTGCGCCCCTGGCCCCGAGCCCGGTGCCCAAGCCCGCCATCACCGCCGCGAGCCGCTGCAGCAGCACGCGGCGCGGGCCGCAGGGCACGGCCGCAGCACGCTGGGGCGCGGTGGCCGACCGGGGCGTGGCGCGGGACCGTGGCGTGAGCATGCCCTGCCGTCAGCGCTGAGGGCGATTCGCCTCGCCGGGGTCGATGTCGACGTACTGCCAGAACTGGTTGCCGAAGCTCGGCCGCCGGTAGCCGATCACCCAGGGGTGCGCGAGGTCGGTGACGATGCGGTGGACGTTGTACTTGTGCGGCACGTAGGCCTGCACGATGCGCTGCGACTCGCGCAGCAGCGCCAGGCGTTCCGGGCCGTTGGGCAAGGCGGCCATGCGCTCGTAGATCTCGTCGAAGCGCGCGTTGCGGAAGCGCGCAAAGTTCTGGCCGCCGATGGCCTTGCTGTACAGCAGCTGCAGGCCATCCTGCACGTCGGGGTTGGTGGCGGTGTAGCCCAGCTGCCAGATCATCAACTGGCCCGCGCGCGCGGCCTTCAGCTGCTCGGGCCACTGGCCCGCGCGGATCTCCAGGCGAATGCCCACCGCGTCCATGTTCTTCTTCCAGATCTCGTCGAAGGCGCGCGACAAGGCGTCCGGCTGGCTGGCGTAGCGAAGCACCAGCGGCTGGCCGTCGGGCTGGTCGCGCCAGCCGTCGCCGTCCTTGTCGGTGTAGCCGTACAGGTCCAGCAAGGCCTTGGCGCGGGCCACGTCGTGGTCGCTGTTCTCCATCTTCAATGCGGGGTCGTAGCCCCAGCTGCCGGGAGCGACGGCGGTCTGCGCAGGAATGGCCTGGCCGCGGCGCACGATGCGGATCTCCCGGCCCACGTCGGTGGCCAGGCTGATGGCGCGGCGCAGGGCCACCTTGTCCGGCGTGGTGCCGCCCACCATCGGGTCGTCCAGGTTGAAGTAGTACAGCGTGCGGTCGGGCGCCAGGCCGCGGAACATCTGGATGTGGCGGCGCGCCAGGTTGGGCGCCAGCGTGCCGCCGGGCGCCGCCTGCTGGGCGAACTCCAGGGGCACGCCGTAGCTGAGGTCGAATTCCTCGTTCAGGAAGCTCAGCCAGCGCGGCTGACTTTCTTCGATGATGGCCACTTCCACGCGGTCGAGCATCGGCAGGCGCCGGCCTTTCAAGCGCGCCAGCAGCGCCTGGCCTTCGGCGTCGTCGGCCGCGGGCTCGGCGTCGTAGAACACCTCGCGGAAGTTCGGGTTGCGTTCCAGCACGATGCGCGAGCTGCGCCGCCATTCGGCCAGCCGGAACGGCCCGGTGCCCACCGGGTGCTCCATGATCTTGCTGCCGTAGAACGCCACCACCTCGCGCGCCACCGCGCCCAGCGACTGGCCGTCGGCCAGCTGGTACAAGAAGCGCGGCCGCGCCTGCGCCAGGCGGAACTGGATCGTGTAGCGGTCCAGCGCGCGCACGCCTTCGACCTCGCGGTCGTGGTCGAAGCGCTGGGTCTTCAGCGCCTCCTCGCGCAGCGCGGCCATGCCCAGCACGCCCAGGTCGTTGAACTGCGAATACAGCGGGCTCTTGGTGGCCGGGTCGAAGAAGCGCTTGAACGAATAGACGTAGTCCTGCGCCGTCAGCTCGCGCTTGCGCCCCTTGAACGCCGGGTCGTCGCTGAAGTAGATGCCCGGCTGGATGCGCACCGTCCAGGTCTTGAAGTCCTCGCTGACCTCGGGCATGGCCGCCGCCACGTTCGGCTTGATCTTGAACGGCTTGGCCAGCATGTCGTACTTGTACAAGCCGTCGAACACGTGGGCCAGCACCACGCGGGAGTACAGGTCGTTGACCTGCGCCGGGTCGAAGCCGGTTTCGGCCGCGGGGAAGGCGTAGCGCAGCACCTTGGGCGGGCCGGCGGGTGCGGTGGCCACCGCGGCGGGTGACGACGCGGTGGTGGGGGCCGACGCATGACCCTGCCCCTGCACCGCCAGCGGCAGCGCCAGCAGCGCGGCGCTCAAGGCCGCCATGAAGCTCAGGGGCGCCCTGAACGCCGCCATCGCCAACCCCCTCGCCCGGCCGCGCCAGGCCCCGCCACCCAGCGCAGCGCTCACTTCATGGCCTTCTGCTTGATGTCGTTGTCGACGTCGACGTACTTCCAGAACTCGCGCAGGAAGGGGTTGCGGCGGTAGCCCACCACCCACGGCTGCATCAGGTCGGTGGCAATGCGGTGGCCGCTGATCTTGTAGGGCACGTAGGCCACCATCAGCCGGCTGGCCTCTTCCATCACCTTCTGGCGCTCGGGGCCGTCGGGCATCTTGTTCTGCTGGATGTACAGCTTGTTGAAGGCCGGCAGGTCGAAACGCGCGTGGTTGGCCTGGCCCTTGTTCGGGCCGTAGGCCAGGGCCAGGAAGGTGTCGCCGTCGGGGCTGCCCGCGCTCCAGGCCACGCCCCACATCATCAGCTTGCCGGCGCGCGAGGCCTTCAGGTTTTCCGGCCACTTGGCCACCTTGAAGCTCATCTTCAGGCCGATGGCCTTCATGTTCTTTTCCCACAGCTCAACCAGCTGGCGGCTGAGCTGGTCGGGCTGGGTCGCGTACTCCAGCACCAGCGGCTTGCCGTCGGGCAGGTCGCGCCAGCCGTCGCCGTCCTTGTCGGTGTAGCCGTACAGGTCGAGCAGGGCCTTGGCGCGGGCCGGGTCGAAGTCGCTCATCTCCGTCTTGAAGCTGGGCGAGTAGCCGAAGGTCAGCGGCGCGATGGCCGACTGCGCCGGCACCATCTGGTTCTTGCGCACCAGGCGGTTTTCCTCGGCACCGTTGTAGGCCAGGCTGATGGCGCGGCGCAGCGCCACCTTGTCGGGCGTGTAGCCGCCCACCACGGGGTTGTCGGCGTTGAACAGCGAGGCCAGCACCGCGTCGACCAGCGGGCTGCGGTCCATCTGGATGCCGCGCTTGACGAGGTTGGGCGCCAGCTCGTTGTTCGGAATGGCCACGCTGGCGAACTCGTTGGGCAGGCGCTCCAGGAAGTCGCTTTCGTTGTTCAGGAAGCTCAGCCAGCGCGGCTGCGTCTCCTCGATGATGGCGATCTCCACGCGGTCGACCATCGGCAGCTTGCGGCCTTTCAGGGCCTTGGCGATGGCTTGCGACTTCGGGTCGTTGTCGGGCGCCTCGGCGTCGTAGCGTTCGTCGCGGAAGCCCGGGTTCTTCTCCAGCACGATGCGCGAGCTGCGCCGCCACTCCCCCAGCTTGAACGGGCCCGTGCCCACCGGGTGTTCCATGATCTTGTCGCCGTAGAACTCCACCACCTCGCGCGCCACCGCGCCGAAGGCCGAGCTGTCGGTCAGCAGCTGCTGGTGAAAGCGCGGCGAGGGCTCGGCCAGCGTGAACTGCAGCGTGTAGCGGTCCAGCGCCTTCACGCCCTCCACCTCGACGTCGTAGGGGAAGGGCTGCTTGCTGTCCATCGCCTTCTTGCGCAGCTCGGTCAGGCCCAGCAGCTTGGCGTTTTCCAGCAGGTAAAGGTTGGGGCTCTTCCACTTCGGGTCGTAGTGGCGCTTGATGGAAAAGACGTAGTCCTGCGCGGTGAGCTCGCGCTTTTGCCCCTTGAACGCCGGGTCGTCGGCGAAGTAGATGCCGCGCTTGAGCTTGAAGGTGAAGCGGGTGAAGTCGGGCGAGATCTCCGGCATCGCCTCGGCCGTCAGCGGCTTCATCTTGAAGGGCCGCGCGAGGTAGTCGAAGGTCAGCAGCGACTCGAAGATGCCGGCGATCACCGTGCGCGAGTACAGGTCCGACAACTGCGCCGGGTCCCAGCCGGTCTCGGCGACCTGGAAGGCGTAGCGCAGCACCTTGGGCGATTCACCGCCCGCGCCCTGAGCGGACGCGCCGGCGTTGGGGGAAGGCTGGGCCACCGCGGGCAACACCGCGGTGCAGGCGGCCGCGCCCGCCAGGGCGGCGCGCAGCAGGACAGCTCGGAACATCGTCTCGACTCCTCGTGGGATGGGGCGCCGCCGGGGCCGCCCGGGCCGTGGTGACCCGGACACCGCGCTGCGGCAAGCCGCGAAGTCTAGAGCCACTGTCAAGGCCCGGCGGCGGGCTTGGTTGTGGGCCGAGCGGCCCGCGGGTGGCCCAGGGGCATGCGGCTTGCTAAAGCCATGCCAGCGCGCCGTCGGCCGCGGCTTCGGCCGATTGGCCACCGTTTCCCGGGGGAAATGCGGGGGAACCCGATGCCGCCGAGAACTTAGACTCGCGCCCTTGCGTGCGGCGGGCCGCCGTGCCCGGCCGTGCCACGAGCACGCCGCGCACCCACCCGCCGACCTCACCGACCACCCTCCTGGAGAGCCTGCATCGATATGGCCGCCTACCTGATACGGCGCCTGTGGCAAATGATTCCGACCTTGCTCGGTGTCGTGCTGCTGGTGTTCTTCCTTTTCAAATACTTCGGCGGCGACCCGGCTGAAATCCTGGGCGGCCTCAACGCCTCGCCGGAACAGATCCAGGCCATCCGCGACCAGCTCGGCCTGAACAAGCCGGTGTGGGAACAGCTGGGCATCTTCCTGAAGCAGATCGTCACCTTCGACTGGGGCAAGAGCTGGGCCACCAACGAATCGGTGAGCAACCTCTTCGCCAGCCGGCTGCCGGCCTCGCTGACGGTGATGGTGCCCATCCTCATCCTCGAAGTGCTGCTGGCCATCCCGCTGGCGATGCTGGTGGCTTACCGCCGCGGCTCGCTGACTGACCGCAGCATCATGGTGATCAGCACGGTGGCGCTGTCGATCTCGCTGCTGGTCTACGTGATCGTCTTCCAGTACCTGTTCGCCTTCCAGCTGGGCTGGTTCCCGGTGCAGGGCTGGAGCAACAGCTTCTGGACCAACCTGACCGTGTACTCGGTGCTGCCGGTGCTGGTGGCCACGGCGGTGAGCCTGGCCCCGCAGACGCGCCTGTACCGCAGCTTCTTCCTCGACGAGATCGGCCAGGACTACGTGCGCACCGCGCGGGCCAAGGGCCTGACCGAGAAGACCATCCTGCTCAAGCACGTGCTGCGCAACGCGATGATCCCGATCCTGACCAACGTGGCGGTGCAGCTGCCCGGCATCTTCGTGGGCAGCTTCCTGATCGAGGTGTTCTTCTCGATCCCGGGCCTGGGCCGCGAGGTGCTGCTGGCAGTGAACCGCAGCGACTACCCGGTGATCCAGGCGGTGACGATCTACCTGGCGGTGATCACCATGACGGTCAACCTGCTGACCGACGTCTTGTACAAGCTGGCCGACCCGCGGGTGGTGCTGAAATGAGCGCAGTGTTGTCTTCTCCCCCGCCGGCCAGCGCGCCGGCCGCGTCGACCGGCGTCTGGGGCGCCGCCTGGAAACGCTTCAAGAGCGACAAGGTTGGCCTGGTCTCGCTGGGCATCGTGGCCGCCTTCTTGCTGCTGGTGATCGCCGCCGGCGCGGGCTTGGTGGCCAAAGGCTGGCAGCAGGAAGTGGGCGTGCCCAACGCGCCGCCCACCTTCGTGGGCGCGCGCCCGGCCAGCACCACCACGGCGATCGAGGTGCCCACTGGCCCGAACGTCGACATCTCCGACATCGACCCGCTGGCCCCGCGCTACAAGGAGTGGGAAGAGGCCACGAAGAAGTTCAAGACCGTGGACGCGGTGAAGGCCGAGACCCTGCCCTTCGGCGGCGACCGGCTGGGCCGCGACGTGCTGGCCAAGGCCATCAAGGGCGCCGAGGTTTCCATCATGGTGGGCGTGCTGGCCGCGCTGGCGGCCACGCTGATCGGCACCGTGCTGGGCGCGCTCGGCGGCTTCTACGGCGGCAAGCTGGGCGACCTGCTGGAATGGATCTACAACGTCTTCACGTCCATCCCCAGCATCCTGCTGATCTTCACCTTCGCCGCGGTGCTCAGCCGCGCCGACGCCATCGTGCCCAAGGGCATCTGGAGCATCGTGGTCATCCTCGGGCTGACCGGCTGGACCGGCATCTACCGGCTGGTGCGCGGCGAATTCCTGAAGCATTCGGTGCGCGACTACGTGCGCGCCGCCGAGGCGGTGGGGGCCAGCACCTCGTCGCGCATCTTCAAGCACATCCTGCCCAACGTGAGCCACGTGGTGCTGGTGCAGCTGTCGATCCACGTGGTGAGCTTCATCAAGGCCGAGGTCATCCTGAGCTACCTGGGCCTGGGCGTGGCGGTGGACCAGGTGAGCTGGGGCACGATGCTGGCCGAGGCCCAAAGCGAGCTGATCCTGGGCCACTGGTGGCAGCTGGCGGCGGCCACCGCCTTCATGGCGGTCTTCGTCACCGCCTTCTCCCTGTTCACCGACGCGCTGCGTGACGCGCTCGACCCCAAACTGCGCGGCCTGGAGTGAACGAGATGCTGCTATCGATCAAAGACCTCCGCGTCGGCTTCCGCCTGGGCAGCACCAACGGCGTGATGCAACGCGCCCAGGCCGTGGGCCGCGACATCGGCGGCAAGCCGGTGGGCGTGAGCTTCGACGTGCCGGAAAACACCACGGTGGCGCTGGTCGGCGAGTCCGGCTCGGGCAAGAGCGTCACGGCCATGTCCATCCTGAACCTGCTGCCCGACAACGCCGAGCGCAGCGGGGCCATCCAGTTCCAGGGGCGCGACCTGCTGGCGCTGTCGATGGCCGAGCTGCAGGCCCTGCGCGGCAAAGACATCGCCTGCGTGTTCCAGGACCCGATGACCTCGCTGAACCCGGTGTTCACCGTCGGCCAGCAGATCTGCGAGCCGCTGATGAAGCACCTGGGCCTGAGCGCCCGTCAGGCCTGGTCGCGCGCCGAGGCGCTGCTCAACGAGGTCGGCCTGCCCGACCCCAAGCGCCGGCTGAACGCCCACCCGCACGAACTGTCCGGCGGCCAACAGCAGCGGGTGATGATCGCGATGGCGCTGGCCTGCGAGCCCAAGCTGCTGATCGCCGACGAGCCCACCACCGCGCTGGACGTCACCATCCAGCGCCAGATCATGGAGTTGCTGGCGGGGCTGAAGACCAAGCACCGCATGAGCATGCTGTTCATCAGCCACGACCTGGGCGTGGTGGGCGAGATCGCCGACCACGTGGTGGTGATGCGCCAGGGCACGGTGCGCGAACAGGGCCCGGTGGCCGGCATCTTCGCCAACCCGCAGGACGCCTACACCCGCGCGCTGCTGGCCTGCCGCCCAACGCTGGACCAGCGCGATGCGCGCCTGATGGTGATCGACGAGCACATCGCCCAGCAGCAGGGCGCGGCGGCCACGGCGGCCCGCGTGGCCAAGCCCAAGGACCCGAACGCGCCGGTCATCATCGAGGCCACCAACCTGACCAAGAGCTTCTGGCTGCGCAGCGGTGTGTTCGGCCGCAAGGAGTTCCGCGCGGTCAAGGGCGCGAGCTTCAAGCTGCGCCGCGGCCACACGCTGGGCGTGGTGGGCGAGTCGGGCAGCGGCAAGACGACCATGGGCCTGACGCTGCTGCGCCTGCACGAGCTCAGCGGTGGTCCGGTGGGCGGCGCGGTGCGCTTCGACGGGCAGGACCTGCTGGCCCTGAGCAAGGGCGAGATGCTGCCGATGCGCCGGCGCATCCAGGTGGTGTTCCAGAACCCCTACGCCAGCCTGAACCCCCGCTTCACCATCGGCCAGACGCTGATCGAGCCCATGACCATCCACGGCATCGGCGCCAGCGACGCCGAGCGCGAGGCCAAGGCCCGTGCCCTGCTGGCCAAGGTGGGCCTGGACGACAGCGCAATGCACAAGTACCCGCACGAATTCAGTGGCGGCCAGCGCCAGCGCGTGGCCATTGCCCGCTGCCTGACGCTGAACCCCGAAGTGCTGGTGCTGGACGAAGCCGTCAGCGCGCTGGACGTCAGCGTGCAGGCCCAGGTGCTGAACCTGCTGAAGGACCTGCAGGACGAACTGGGCCTCGCCTACATCTTCATCAGCCACGACCTGGCCGTGGTGCGCTTCATGGCCGACGAGGTGCTGGTGATGAAGGACGGCGAAGTGGTGGAGCAGTCCAGCGTGGCCGAGATCCTGGACGCGCCGAAGCAGGACTACACCCGGCGCCTGCTGGGGGCCATTCCGCGCGGGTACCGGGAAGCGGCCTGAAGCGTGGCCTGAAGGACGGGCCAAGCGCCGGGCCGGCAGGCCGCCTGCACGGCGGCCCCGGCGCCCGGCCCGCTCCAGGCCTCACAAGTCCAGCACCACGCACCCCCGCCCGCGCGACACGCAGGCGGTGAGGTAGTCCGCCTGCTCGCTGGCGTCCATGATGCAGTCGCGGTGGTCGACCTCGCCGGCCACGTGGCGGACCTTGCAGGTGCCGCACAGGCCGGACTGGCAGGAGGTGTCGATGACCACGCCAATGGCGGCCAGCGCGTCGACGATGGACTCGTCCGGCGCCACGGTGACGACCGCGTCGCGGCTGCGCAGCTTCACGGTGAAGCTGCCGGGCGCGGCCACCGGAGGCGCGTCGGCGGCGGGTTCGGGCGCCTTGAAGTGCTCGGTGTGCACCGTGCCCGCCGGCCAGTGCGCCGTGGCCGCCGCGCAGGCCTGCATGAAGCCGACCGGGCCGCAGCAATACACGTGGGTGCCCTCGGCCGCATCGCGCAGCAAGGCGGCGATGTCCAGGCCCTGCGCCGGCCGGCCCTGGTCGAAGTGGTGGTGAACGCGGTGCGCTGGCAAGCGGGCCAGCTCGTCGCGGAAAGCGGCGTGCGCCGCGTCGCGGGCGCAGTAGTGCAGTTCGTAATCGGTGCCGGCGCGCTCCAGCGCGTGGGCCATGGCTTTCAGCGGCGTGACCCCAATGCCGCCGGCCAGCAGCAGTGCGCGGCGCGCCGGCCGCAGTGCAAAGTGATTGCGCGGCGCGCTCACCTTGACGCGCCGGCCGACCTGCAGCCGCTCGTGCACCGCGCGCGAGCCGCCGCGCCCGGCGTCCTCCCGCAGCACGGCGATCACATAGCGGTGGCGCTCGGCCGGGTCGTTGCACAGCGAATACTGGCGCACCAGGCCGGCGTCGACGTGGACGTCAAGGTGGGCACCGGCCTCGAAGGGCGGCAGCGCGGCGCCGTCCGCGTCGACCAGCTCGAAGGAATGAATGCCGTGCGCTTCCAGCCGCACCTGGCGAACCAGCAACGTCAGGGCGTCGGCGGGGCCGGGCACCGGGCCAGGCACGGGCGGGGTGATCGGGCTCAAAGCGACACCTCGAACGGCGCCCGGGCTCAGCCCGCGCCGCCCATGCCGACTTGCTGCGCCGCGGCCTGCAGGGCCTCGAAGCGTTCCTTGACGAAGGCGGCGCGCTGGTCGCCGACCAGGCCGTCGGCCTCGTTCAGCACCGCGATGACGCCCTTGGACAGGAAGCGGCGGCGGGCAATTTCCTGCTCGACGTTGGCGGCCTCGGGCAGCTCGAAGACGTTGCCGGAGCACACGCTGTTCGGCGCGCCGTTGAAGCTGCGGAACCATTCGGCGAAGCCCTCGGCCGAGGCCGCCGGGTTGGTGCCGCGCACCGCGTCGCGCAGCATCTTGCGGAACAGGTACAGGCCGGCGTCCAGCTTGGTCGGGTTCTCCAGCGCGTGCACCGCGATCGGGCGCTGGCTGATGATGGCCTCGTAGTCGCCGGGGGCGTACTGGGCCAGCTTGTAGTTGGCGCGGGCGCGGTGGTCGGTGGGCACGTCGACCAGGTCCTGCGCGGTCTTGCCGTCGGCAAAGCGCTCTGGGCGGCGCAGGGCCACCTGGCCGTCCAGGAAGTCGATGGTCTCGTAGCCGACCAGCGACTTGTCGCCCACGCCGCGGGTGTCGATGCTCGGGCCCATCACGCGCCAGCCGATCATCTTGGCATTCTGGTCGTCCACCGGCACCGTCCAGCGGATGATGTGGAAGCGGCTGAACAGCTTCTTCTGCTTGCCGTCTTCCGAGGTGTAGGCGTGCAGGCTGAGGTTGGGCAGCACCTGGTGCTGCACGCGCACGAACATGTGGTCCTTGGTGGACCGGCGGGCGCCGGCGCAGGCCAGGCCGCGGCCGCCATTGACGGGCACGAATTGCATGTCCGGGGCGACTTCCATGGACGCCGCGCCGACCTCGTCGAAGGTGGTGCCCTGGAAATGGCCGCCCACCACGTTCTTGCCGGCGTGCAGCGCGGCGGTGTGGAAATTGTCGGCGGCGTTGTCCTGCACCTGCAGCCAGTTGCAGTGCTGGAAGTTGCTGTAGGGCACCAGCTCGTCGCCCTCGGCCACGGTGAAGTTGCCTTCCCATTCGGGGAAGGGCGGCTCCTTTTCGGGCGGGCCCATGTAGGCAAAGACCAGGCCGTGGCGTTCCACCGCCTTGTAGGCGCCCTGGCGAATGGAGCAGGCGTACTTCTCGGCCTCCTTCTCCTCGCCCTTCGGGAAGGGCACATGCAGGCAGGTGCCGTCCACATCGAACACCATGCCGTGGTAGCAGCAGCGAATGCCGTGTTCCATGATGGCGCCGTATTCCAGCGAGGCGCCGCGGTGCACGCAGTGGGCGTGCAGCACACCGATGGCGCCGCTGCCGTCGCGGAAGGCCACCAGTTCCTCGCCCAGGATCTTCAGGAAGCGCGGCGTGTCGGTCAGCTCGATCGCCATGCACACCGGCTGCCAGAAGCCGCGCATGTACTCGCCCATCGGCGTGCCGGGGCCGACCTCGGTCAGCTCGGGGTCGTGACCGGGCACCTTGTTGGTGTAGTAGCCGCCGTAGGGGATCAGCTTTTTCACCGTGGTGGCGCCGCCACCGGTGCTGCGCGCTGCGTCGCTCTTGTCTTGCTTGAGGGTCATGCGGTCTCCACGGGGGGCCAGGGTGGGCAATGGGCAGTGGGCCATGCGTTCGGAACTCTGTATACACAGTCTAGCGGCGACCGCCGCGGCCCAGACGCGGGTAAACCCGGAAATTGACCCCCACACAGCCCCGGCGGAGCGGCCATGCCCGCCGCTGCCGTCCGCCAACAATGCACTCTGTATACGAAGTACACTTTGCGCATGGCCGCTCTGCTCGACAAAATCCCCGCCCGCACCGACTACGTCGACAGCGTCTACCGCGTGCTGCTGGACGCCATCACCGACGGCACGCTGGCGCCGGGCGCACGCATCACCCAGGAAGACATCGCCGAACAGCTCAGCGTGTCGCGTTCACCGGTGCTGCAGGCGCTGAGGTTGCTGAAGAAGGACGGCTTCATCCAGGACGCCCCGGGCCGAGGCGTGCAAGTGGCCCCGATGGACGCCGAGTGGATCGGCAAGGTGTACGAGGTGCGTGGCGCGCTCGACGCCCTGGCCGCCCGCCGCGCCGCCGAGCGGCGCCACGCCATCAACCCCGACTTGATCGATGCCGGCCGCCGCGCCGCCGAGGGCGGTGACCTGAAGGCCGTCATCGACGCCGACCTGGCCTTTCACAGCGCGATCTACGAGGCCTCAGGCAATTCGCTGATCGCCCAGAGCGCGCACCTGCACTGGGTGCACCTGCGCCGCGTGATGGGCGCGGTGCACCGCAGCCCCGACCACCGCACGACCATCTGGGACGAGCACCAGGCCATCGCCGACGCCATCGCCCAGGGCGACGCGGAACGGGCGGTGCTGCTGAGCGAGTTGCACATCCGCCGGGCGCGCAAGAACGTGGTGGAGCGGCTGGGCGAGGCGCTGGGGTCGCCCGTCAGCCCGTCACATCCTGCTTGAACAGCAGATCGTAGATCTCGCGGATGGCGTCGGCGCTGGCGTCCAGCTGGTACATGTAGCCCTCCGGGTAGAAGACGTACAGCAGGTCGCTTTGGTGGGCCACGTGGTCCTGGGACGCGTGCTGGATCATGTCCGCGCCGATGCCGCGGTTCAGGAAGGCCTGGATGTCGCGGAATTTCTCGGTGTAGTAGTGCGCCGTGCCGTGCAGGCGCTCCTGCAGCACACGGGGCGCGGCGCGGGGCGAGGCTTCGCCGGCGGGGGCGATGGTCGACAGGTCGATCAGCCCGTAAAGGTCGTAGTCGCCATGGATGTAGCGCATCTCGACCTGCTTGAAACGGGCCCAACCCTTGCCCGCCAGGCTGAAGTCGGGCGCCGGCAGGTCCTGGTGGGACAGCATCAGGCAGCCGAAGCGGCGGCTTGATCGCGCGGTGTCGACCGCGTAGAAGCCTTTGCTGTCCCGGCGCCGGAACACGCGACGGCCCACCTCGTCGCTGGAGCGGCCCCGCAAGAAGGCCAACCAGGCGTCGCGCGCCTTGCGCAGCTTCTTGTCCGATGCGAAGGCGCGGTAGCCGACCAGCGTCGGGTCGACCACCAGGCCCGCGCATTCGACGAACAGGTTCAGCTCCAACACGAAGCAGTCGTTGTCCGCGGTCTTCGGCTTGCAGTCGATGGGCTTGGGCACAAAATGCTTCTGCCCCACATAGCCAAGCGAGTTCTTGTTGGTGGCCCGCACGATGATGATGTGGTCGAAGACCTCGGCCGCGGCGGCGAACACCGCCACGTCTTCCGTGCGCAACTTCAGGTGGTCCCCCCAGGCCAGCGGCTTCAGGCGGGAACTGGCAACACGGATGCGGTGCAAGCGGCGGCCGGACGCGCCGTCTTTTGGGTTCGACACCATGGGGCTCCCCGAGTGTGGTCGGTGCGGCGCGGCCGATGCCGCCTGGGCCCGACCGCAAACGCAAATTGTTGAGCGGATGTGCCAAGCGCACGCAGCACAAAACCGAGCGATGCGTGCAGGAGTTCGCGGCGGCCCGCCGTCTGATGGGGGATGGACGGAACCAACAGGGCGCCAGCATGGGCAAGCGCACCGGGCATTCCCGCAGGCCGGCGGCCCAGCGGGCGCGCCACACTCGCGGCGACCGACAATGGCGACCCGCCGAACCGACCCTCCGACCGACCGCAGGACCTGCCCATGCCCTCGAAGACCCCGCCAGCCACCGCCCTCGACCTCGACCTCGCCCATGCCATCGGCCCGGCCCACCCCGACCGGCGCCACCTGCTGCTGGCCGGCGCCGCATTGGCCATGACCGCGTGGCCGGGCCTCGGTCGGGCCCAGGCCGCGTGGCCCGCCAAGCCGGTGCGCATCGTCGTGCCCTTTGCCCCGGGTGGCACCACCGACATCCTGGCCCGCGCACTGGCGCCCGAGTTGGGCAAGGCCTTCGGCCAGACCTTCCTGGTGGAAAACAAGCCAGGCGCCGGCGGCAACGTGGGCGCGGCCGAAGTGGCCAAGGCGCCGGCCGACGGTCACACCCTGCTGATGGGCACCGTGGGCACGCACGGCATCAACCAGTCGCTGTACCCCAAGCTGCCCTACGACCCGATCAAGGACTTCGCGCCGGTGACGCTGGTGGCCGGCGTGCCCAACGTGCTGGTGATGAACCCGGCCAAGGCCGAGGCGCTGAAGATCAACAGCGTGCCCGACCTGATCAAGTACGCCCGCGCCAACCCGGGCAAGCTGAACATGGCGTCGAGCGGCAACGGCACGTCGATCCACCTGTCCGGCGAGCTGTTCAAGGCCCGCACCGGCACCTTCCTCGTGCACTTCCCGTACCGCGGCTCGGGCCCGGCCTTGCTGGACCTGATCGGCGGGACCATGGACCTGATGTTCGACAACCTGCCGTCGGCGCTGCCGCAGATCAAGGCCGGCAAGCTGAAGGCCCTGGCGGTGACCAGTGGCCAGCGCAGCGCCGCCGTGCCCGACCTGCCCACCATCGCCGAGGCCGGCCCGGTGCCGGGCTTCGACGCCAGCAGCTGGTTCGGCCTGCTGGCCCCGGCCGGCACGCCCGCCGACATCGTCAACCGCATCCAGCAGGAAAGCCTGAAGGCCATGGGCACGCCCGCGCTGAAGGAACGGCTGCTGTCGCAGGGGGCGATCCCCAGCGGCATCACCCCCGCCGAGTTCGCCACCTACATCACCGCCGAAACCAAGAAGTGGGCCGAGGTGGTGAAAGTGTCCGGCGCCAAGGTGGACTGACGGTGCTGCCCGCAGGCCCGGCCACGCTGGGGGCGCGCGCCCTGAGCGCGGCGCGCGGCTGGTGGACCACCGCGGCCCGCGACGACCTGGTGGCCGCCGTGGTGGTCAGCGTGCTGCTGATCCCGCAGAGCCTGGCCTACGCGCTGCTGGCGGGCTTGCCGCCGCAGGTGGGCCTGTACGCGACGCTGCTGCCGCTGCTGGCCTACGCCGCGCTCGGCTCCAGCCCCTTCCTGGGGCTCGGGCCGGTGGCGGTGCTGGCGCTGATGATCTCGCAGGCCCTGGCCAGCGTCAGCGGCCTGGCGTCGGCGCCCGACGCCGCGCTGGTGCTGGCCTTCGAGGTGGGGGTGCTGCTGGCGCTGGCCGCGCTGCTGCGCCTGGACGCGCTGGCGTCGCTGCTCAGCGTGCCCGTGCTGCACGGCTTTGAAACAGGCGCGGCGCTGTCGATCGCGTTGAGCCAACTGCCGGTGCTGCTGGGATCGACGGCCAGCGGGTCGAGTCTGCCGGCGGTGCTGGAATCGTGGTGGTCGGCCACGCAGGCGGTGCACCTGCCCACCGCGGCGTTCGGCGTGGCGGCGGCCGCGGCGTTGTGGTTCGTGCGCGGGCCGCTGCTGCCTTTGCTGTCGCGCGCCCTGCCCGGCGCGCGGGCGGTGATGGTGGTGCGCCTGCTGCCGCTGGCGGTGCTGCTGGTGGCGGTCGCGCTGGCCTCGGCGCTGGGCGCGGCGGCGCACGGCGTGGCGGTGGTGGGCACACTGCCCAGCCTGACGCCCGACTGGCGGCTGCCCCCGCTGCAGGCGGCGCTGTGGTGGCAACTGCTGCCGCACGCCTTGACGGTCGCGCTGGTGTGCTTTGTCAGCAGCCTGGTGGTGGCGGAATCGCTGGGCCGCCGCCGCGGCCAGCGCGTGTGGCCGCGCCGCGAGCTGGCCGGCCTGGCGGCGGCCAACCTCGCCGCGGCCATGAGCTCGGGCATGCCGGTGGGCGGCAGCTTTTCTCGCAGCGTGCTGCTGCTGGACGCCGGCAGCCGCACGCGCATGACCGGCGCGCTGACGGCGGTGCTGATGGGCCTGGCGATGCTGGCCGTCGGCCCGCTGCTGGCCCAGCTGCCCAAGGCCGTGCTGGCCGCCACGATCGTGGTGGCCGTGCTGGCCGTGGTCCATGCCCACCCCTTCCGCGAGGCCTGGCGCCACGACCGCGCCGAAGGCGTGCTGATGGGTGCGGTCGCGGCGCTCACGTTGATGGTCGGCGTCAGCTGGGCACTGGGCCTGGGCGTGGCGGCGTCGATCGCCCTGCTGCTGCAGCGCAGCGCGGTGCCCCATGTGGCGTTGATCGGGCGCGTGCCCGGCACCGAGCACTACCGCAACATCGGCCGCCACGAGGTGCAGCTGAGCCCCGGCGTGATGGCCCTGCGCATTGACGAAAGCCTGCTGTTCCTGAATGCGCGCTCGCTGGGCGACGTGGTGCAGCGCCAACTGGACGGCTACCGGCGCCAGCACGACCCGGCCGTGGCGCGCGTGGTCTTGCTGATGTCACCGGTCAACCACATCGACGTGAGCGGCCTGGAGGCGCTGCGCGCCTTGCACGAGGGCCTGCACCAGCAGGGCTTGCGGCTGGACCTCAGCGAGGTCAAGGGCCCGGTGCTGGACGCACTGAAGGCCGCGCGCTTTGGCGACTGGTTTCGCGGGCAGCTGTACCTGAGCCACCACCAGGCCATGTCGACGACCGCGGACCCGGGCGCAGCGGCGCGGCCCGACGCGACGGACGCGGCGCCCCGCTGACCGACACGGCGCGGGCGCCTCCCGCGCTGGCGCGGGCGGTCACGCCGGGGCGCGGCGGCGGTCGGCCTGCAGTTGCTCGTGCACGCGGCGGGCACCGCGCAGCACCAGCGTGGGGTCGAGCTGGGCCTGGGGCGCCATCAAGGCGGCGACCTCGTCCAGCCGCGCGGGATCGCTCATCATCGTGTGGGCCAGGGCCGACAGCACGCAGATGGACGGGCGAAGCACCTGCTGGGGAATCTGCAGGCGGTCGTGAACCGTCACGTGGTGGCGCACGCTTTGCACGGCGGGTGCGGCCAGGCCCCAGCTTTCGCACAGGGCCGCGCCCAGGGCGTCGTGGCTGACGCCGTACTCCCGGTGCTCCAGGTACAGCAACTCGGCGTCGTCCTGGGCGCCCACCAGCATCGGCAGGTAGCGCACCGGGGCGTGACGGAACAGCACCGCCTTGCCGCATTCCTCGAACAGCCCGGCCGAATGGGACGTCCACGGGTCGATGCCCAGGGCGTCGCCGATGCGGCCCATCAGCAGGCCGCGCTCGGCCGCGCGCTGCCACAGCGGCTCCAGTTCCGGCGCGGCGGGAAAGACCGCCCGCAAGCCCATCTCATAGGTGACGGCGGCCACCTCGCGGGTGCCCAGGTAGGTCACGGCCTGACGCACGGTCTGCACCCGGCCGGCCAGCCCGTACAAGGACGAGTTGACGGCCTTCAGCACCGCCGAGGCCAGTGCCATGTCGCGTTCAACGAGCTCGCCGACCTCGTGCAGCCCGACCTCGTCCCGGGCCAACAGGGTCGACAAGCGCAGCACGGCATCGGGCCGGGTGGGCAAGTCGATGGTCAGCGAGCGAAGGCGGGGGTCGACGGGCATGCCGGGTTGTCGGCCGCTGCGGCCGCCGACTTGAGCCGCCCGGGCCCGACGGCCGCCACTTCGCACCAGCGTGGTGCCAGGCCGCCCCGACAGGCGGGCCGCACACCGTTCGGCGCCCCAAAAGCAAAGGGCGCTGGGATGACCAGCGCCCTTCCTTTTGTCAACAGCCGCGCCACGTGGTCGCTCTGCCTGCGGCGTGGGGGCGGTTGGCCCGTGTCCGCTCTGTGTCTCCTCTGACCCCCCGCCTGGACAAGGCACCAAGCAGGTGCTTTGCCGCGAGTGAAGCGACTGTAGTCTGGCGCTTGCCGGGGAGGCATCAGGGCTTTCCCTTTGCTGGAATGGGCCCGCTCGCGCCAGTCCGGTGCACGGTGAGCGCGGGCCCGTGGGCGCGGCCCTCAATGCGCGGCGAGCGGCAGCAGCAGCGTCACGCGGGTGCCCTGGCCCGGGGTGCTGGCGATGCGAATCTCGCCGCGGTGCAGCTCGACGATGCGCTGGACAATGGCCAGGCCCAGGCCCTTGCCGCCCTCGCCGGTGGCGGGGGCGACGCTGTGGCGGCTTTGGTAGAAGCGGTCGAAGAGGTGCGGCAGGTCGGCCGCCGCGATGCCGCTGCCGGTGTCTTCCACCGCCACGGCGACCTGCTGGCGGGCCACGTCGACCGCGGTGGACAGCCGGATGCGCGCTCCGGGCGGGCAAAACTTCAAGGCGTTGTCGACGAGGTTGGCCACCGCGCGCTCGAACAGCTCGATGTCGATGGCGGCCACGGGCATCGGGGCCTCGACGGGGCTGGCGACGGCACCGGGCCCCACCGCATCGGTCGCCGCCGCGGTGTCGTGCACCGCCGGCGGCGGCGCATGGTCCATGGTCAGGGCCACCTGCTGCCGTTCGGCGCGGGCGGCAAAGCGGCGGGCGATGTCGTCCAGCAGCTCGCCCACATCGACCGGCTCGGCGCGCAGCGCGAACGCGGGCTCGTCCAGCTGCGCCAGCTCGCCCAACGACTGCACCATGCGCGCCGTGTTGCGGGTGTTGCGCAGCGCCACGGCCACCAGTTGGCGCTCTTCGGCGCTGCGCTGCCCGGCCTGGGGCAGGTCCGCCCAGCGCTGCTCCAGCGTTTCCAGGCAGGCCACGGTCGCGGTCAGCGGCGAGCGCAGGTCGTGCGACAGATTGCTGACGCCCTCGCGCCGAAAGTGGTCCAGGCGGCGCAGCGCGTCCCACTGGCTGCGCAGCGTGGCCAGCATCACCTGAAAGCCTTGGCGCAGCCGGCCGAATTCGTCGGGCGACTCCACCGCGGCCGGGGCGACCACCAGCGGCGAGTCCTTCAGCCCGGCCGGGGCCACCGGCCCCAGCCCGTCGCGCGTGATCGCGTCGACTTCGGCGCTGAGCCGCTGCAGCGGGCGGGTCACGGTGGCGACGATCCAGGCCGCCAGCGCCGTGGCCAGCGCCACCACCACCGCGATCGCCAACATCGCCGGCCCCGCCAGGCTGGACCGGAACAGCGCCAGACGGCCCGGCGGCAACGGCGGCTTGTGCGACACCAGGTACAGGTAGCCGGCCAACGCGCCGGTGGGGCGAATCTGCTGGCGGCGCAGCGGCTGGGCCGCGACGACGGCGTTGGCGTCCATGCGCTCGGGATCGTCGCCCATCACATAGGGCAGGCGGCCCATCGGGCTGCGTTCACCGCGGCGCCGGGCGTCCAGGCTGGCCACCGCCTGCTGGACCGGGCCCAGGTCCACCTTGAAGCCGGCCGGCAACTTGACGCTGCCGGTGCTGGCCAGCACGGTGCCCTGGGCATCGATCAGGTAAAGCTGGCTGTCGGGCTCCAGCAGCACCAGGTTGCGCAGGAAGATGGCGAACTCGTCGGGCTGGCGCTCGTGGAGGTCGAAGATGTTGTCGTACAGCGAGACCACGCGCAACAGAAAACCCCCGGCGCGCTCGAAGGTGGTTTCGTTCTCGAAGCGCTGAAAAGCCACCGCCACCGTGATCAGCACGCCGATCGCCGCGGCCAGGCCGGTCAGGAAGATCGTCAGCGCGATCTTGAAGCGCACCGTCACGGCCGGGCGCCCGTCGGCAGGGTGCCGTTCACGGCGGGGCCTCGCGCATTTTGTAGCCGGCGCCGCGCACGGTCAGGATCAGCTCGGGCCGCATCGGGTCGGCTTCCAGCTTGGCGCGCAGCCGATTGATGTGGGTGGTCACGGTGTGCTCGTAGCCGTCGTGGGTGTAGCCCCAAACCGCATTGAGCAGCTGGCCGCGCGAGAACACGTGGCCGGGGTGCTGGGCAAAGTGCAGCAGCAGGTCGAACTCCAGTGCGGTGAAGTCCAGCAACTCGCCGCGCACCCGCACCTGGCGCTTGACGGGCAGGATCTCCAGGTCGCCGTTGCGCAGCGTGGTGCTCGCGCCTTGCGCGGTGGCCTGGGCGGCGCGCAGCAGGTCGGCGCGGCGCAGCAGCGCCTTCACCCGCGCCAGCAGCTCGGCCAGCGAGAAGGGCTTGGTCAGGTAGTCGTCGGCACCCAGCTCCAGGCCGAGCACGCGGTCGAGCTCGGTCGACTTGGCGGTCAGCATCAGGATGGGTGTGCTGCGGCCGCGGGCGCGCAGGGCCTTGCAGACCTCCAGCCCGTCCATCCCCGGCATCATCAGGTCAAGGATGAGCAAGTCGCTGGCCTGCTCGTTCTGGCTGGCCAGCGCGGCCAGGCCGTCGGCCACGGCGGTGACCTCGTGGCCGGCGTTGCGCAGGTTCATCACCAGCAGGTCACGGATGTCGGCCTGATCTTCGGCCACGAGAAGCTTGGCTGCCATGCGGTGATTGTCGGCGAGCGCGCGGCGTTCTTACGGCGCCGCCGTGGCGCCGTGCTGAGCGCGATGTGATCTTCCTGTGAGGTTTGGCGAGGGGCGCGCGAGGTGGCGATTCCACAGTTCACCCATCGCCTGGCGCACCGCCGCCGCCCCTTCACCCCCGGGAGATCACGATGTCCACCGCCACCATCACCCTGACCGCCGATCACGCCCTGACGCCGACCGTGTCGTGGGCCGAGATGGTCGCGCACCGCGGCTACCTGGTGCGCTTCGCGCAGCGCAAGCTGCACGACCCGATGCTGGCCGAGGACGTGGTGCACGACGTCTTCGAGGCGGTGATCTCCGGCCGCGCCAGCTTCGGCGGGCGCGCGGCGCTGCGGTCCTGGCTGACCGCCATCCTGAAGTTCAAGATCGTCGACCTGGTGCGCCAGCGCGCCCACTACGACAGCCTGGACGCCGGCGACGACGACGACGCCGGGGGCGGCCACGACCAGCTGGCCTGCACCCAGCCCGGCCCGGAAGAAGTGACCGACCAACGCCAGCAGCTGCGCCACACGCTGGCGCGCATCGAGCAGCTGCCCGCCGGCCTGCGCGACGTGATGCACCTGCGCGTGCTTCAGGACCAGCCCACCGACGAGGTGTGCCGCCGCCTGGCCATCAGCGAGGACAACCTCTTCGTGCGGCTGCACCGTGCCCGCAAGCACCTGCTGAGCTGAGCGGCGCCACGGCCGCGGGCCCCGGGGCGGGCGGGCCCCTGCAAAGGCCGCGGCATGGCGCGATACTGCGCAGCTTTGCCGCCCCCAATGCACCGCATGACGCCCCAGTTGCTGGTCCTCATCCACGTGTCCGACACCAGCCAGGCGATGCTGCAGGCCGCCTGCGACGAACTGGGCCTGGCCCTGCTGCTGGCCCCCGACCGCGCCCGCCGCGACGCGGCCATCGCCGCGCCGCCCGGCCCGGTGGTGGCCGTGCTGACCAACGGCAGCACCGGCTGCACCGCCGCCGAGATCGACGCGCTGCGCCCGCACCTGCGTCTGCTCGCCGCCCTGGGCGCCGGCCATGAAAACCTCGACGTGGCCCACGCCCAGGCCCAAGGTGTGTGCACCGTCAACGGCGCCGGCACCAACGACGACGCCGTGGCCGACCATGCGCTGGCGCTGCTGCTGGCCGGCGTGCGCGGCCTGCGCCAGCAAGACCAGGCCTGCCGCGCCGGCCAGTGGCGCGACGCGCTGCCGCTGTACCCGCAGCTGGCCGGCCGGCGGGTGGGCGTGATCGGCCTGGGCACCATCGGCCGCAAGATCGCCCGCCGCGTGGCCGCCTTCGACGCCGAGGTGGCCTACCACAACCGCCGCCCGCGCCCCGACAGCGACCTGCCCTACTTCGACACGCCCACCGCGCTGGCCGCCTGGGCCCACCACCTGATCGTCGCCACGCCCGGCGGCGCCGGCACGCGCCACCTGGTCAACGCCGAGGTGCTGGCCGCGCTGAAGCCCGGTGGCTGCCTGGTCAACATCGCCCGCGGCAGCGTGGTGGACACCGCCGCGGTGGCCGACGCGCTGCGCCGCGGCCACCTGGGCAGCGCCGGGCTGGACGTCTACGAGACCGAACCCGCCCCGCCCACCACGCTGCTGGGCTTCGACAACCTGGTGCTGACGCCGCACGTGGCCGGCTGGTCGCCCGACGCGATCCAGGCCTCCTTCCAGCTGTTCATCACCAACCTGCGCCGCCACCTGAACGGCGAGCCGGTGCTGACGCCCATCTGAGACCCCGCCCCAGCCACCCTCCGGAGCCCCCATGACCGACCTGTCCGCCTTCCCCATCACCCGCAAATGGCCCGCCCAGCACCCGGACCGCCTGCAGCTTTATTCGCTGCCCACGCCGAACGGCGTGAAGGTGTCGATCCTGCTGGAAGAGCTGGGCTTGCCTTACGAGGCGCACAAGGTGTCGTTCGAGACCAACGACCAGCTGACGCAGGAGTTCCTGTCGCTGAACCCGAACAACAAGATCCCGGCCATCATCGACCCGGACGGCCCGGGCGGCCGGCCGCTGGCGCTGTTTGAATCGGGCGCCATCCTGGTGTACCTGGCCGAGAAGACCGGCCGCTTCATCCCCGCCGACCCGGCCGGCCGCTACGAAGCGCTGCAGTGGTTGATGTTCCAGATGGGCGGGGTGGGACCGATGTTCGGCCAGCTCGGCTTCTTCCACAAGTTCGCCGGCAAGGACTATGAGGACAAGCGCCCGCGCGACCGCTACGCCGCCGAAACCAAACGCCTGCTGGGCGTGCTGGACCGCCACCTGGCGCGCCGCACCTGGATGCTGGGCGACGAGTACAGCATCGTCGACATCGCCATCTTCCCGTGGGTGCGCAACCTGATCGGCTTCTACGCCGCGGGCGAGCTGGTGGGCTTCAACGACCACCCGAACGTGGCGCGGACGCTGGCGCAATTCGTCGGCCGGCCGGCGGTGGTGCGCGGCTTGACCGTGCCCTGAACGCGGGCCCATGCGGCCCATGCAAAAAGGGGCCGGCCCCTGCGGGCGCCGGCCCCCTGGCGCGGGTTGAATCAACCGCGCCCAACCTGCGTCAGAAGCAGCAGGCCAGCATCTCCAGGCAACACTGCGCCAGGTCGCCACAGCAGCCGTTGGCCGCCAGCGCCAGGCCCGACAGGGACAGCAGGGCGGCGCCTGCGGAGAGTTTTGCGAACCTCGAGCTCATGAAAATTCCTTGAAATGGTCGGTCCGTGGACCGGGATGGACATGGGAGGGCATCGGGGCAGCGACACCTCACCCAGGGGGCACCCACACCGCCACGTCACCCGATGGCCACTCGACCGCCACGTGCCCCGGACACGCCTCGGACGAGGCGGCCAGAGGGAGCAACGGCGCGGCCAGCACGGCGGCCCCAAGGGCGACGCAGGTGGTGCAGCCGCTGTGCAGGCAGGCTGACCAGTCGGCGCAAGCGGCCACGCAACACGGGCTGTAAGGCCCGACGGCGGCCATGGCCGCGTCGCCGGCGCACCAGCAAGCCAGCCACAACGTGACGATCTTCATCCAGCGGCGCATGCCCGCACCATAACGCAGGCGCCAAGCGGACACGCCCAAGGGCCTTTGTGGCGTGGCGGCACGCGCCGTCTGCGCGGTCAATCGGCCTCGACCGCGCCCTTCACCACCGCCGCGGTCAGGGCCGGCGAGCATTCCTGGAGGAATCGGTAGGCATAGCCGCGCAGGTAATGGCCGCGGCGCACGGTGATCTGCGTGGTGTTGCGCTCGAACAGGTGGTCGGCGCCCAGGCGGCGCAGGCCCTGATCGCGCACCGGGTCGAAGGCCATGGAGGCGACGATGCCCACGCCCAGGCCCACTTCCACGTAGGTCTTGATGACGTCGGCGTCCAGCGCCGACATCACGACGTCGGGCACCAGACCGGCGGCGGCGAAGGTGGCGTCGATGCGGCCGCGGCCGGTGAAGCCCTCGTGGTAGGTGATCAGCGGGTGCTCGGCCAGCGCGTCCAGCGTCAGCGGACCGGTGCCGGCGGCCAGCGGGTGGCCTTCGGGCACCACCACCGCGTGGTGCCAGTCGTAGAACGGGAAATTGACGAAGGGGTTCTGGGCGCTGCCCGCGCTCAAGGCTTCGGTGGCGATGCCAATGTCGGCCTCGCCGGCCAGCAGCAACTCGCCGATCTCCGCCGGGCTGCCCTGCAGCAGCAGCAGGTGCACCTTCGGGAAGGCGGCCTTGAAGCGGCGCACCACCGGCGGCAGCGCGTAGCGCGCCTGGGTGTGGGTGGTGGCGATGGTCAGGCTGCCTTCGTCGCGGTGGGCAAACTGCTCGGCCAGGCGCTTGATGTTCTTGGCGTCGATCAGCATGCGCTCGGCCACCGCCACCACCTCCTTGCCCGGCTCGGTCAGCCCGGTCAGCCGCTTGCCCTTGCGCACGAACAGCTCCACGCCCAGCTCCTGCTCCAGGTCGAGGATGTGCTTGCTGACGCCCGACTGCGAGGTGAACAGCGCATTGGCCACCTCGGTCAGGTTGAAGTGGCGCTGGACGGCTTCGCGCAGGATGCGCAGTTGCTGAAAATTCATGGCCGCAGTGTCAAGGACGCAGGGTCAGGGGCGCAGGGTCGGCGGGCCTCAGGCCGCCTGCGGCAAGGCGCTGGCCTCGAACACGCTCAGGCGCTGAGGCACCAGCCACACCTGCTGGCCCGGCTGCAGCGCCAGGGCCTCGGCCCGCTCGCGCGTCATCTCGACCTCGAAGGGCTGGCCTTCCGGCCCCGTCAGCTCGACCCGGCTGGACACGCCGAAGCTCAGCACGCGGCCCACGGTCGACACCAGCCCCGACGGCAGCGCCACGGTGGAAATGTCCAGCTCGTGCGGGCGGGCAAAGCCCTGCGCCTGGGCGCCCTGGGTCAGGCCCGCCTCGCCGTGGCGCAGCGTCTGGCCGGCCACGCGCAGGTTGTCGCCGTCCACCGTGCCGGCGAAGCGATTGACCGCGCCGAGGAAGCTGAACACGAAGGGCGTGGCCGGGCGCTCATAGACCTCGGTGGGCGAGCCGATCTGCTCGACGCGGCCGTGGTCCATCAGCACCACGCGGTCGGCCACTTCCAGGGCCTCTTCCTGGTCGTGGGTGACGAAGATGCTGGTGATGTGCAGTTCGTCATGCAGGCGGCGCAGCCAGCGGCGCAGTTCCTTGCGCACCTTGGCGTCGAGCGCGCCGAAGGGCTCGTCCAGCAGCAGCACCCGCGGCTCCACCGCCAGCGCGCGGGCCAGCGCAATGCGCTGGCGCTGGCCGCCGGACAGTTGCGAGGGAAAGCGGTCGGCCAGCCAGTCCAGTTGCACGAGGTTCAGCAACTCGTGCACCTTGCGGGCGATGTCGGCTTCGCTGGGGCGCTCCTTGCGCGGCTTCACGCGCAGGCCGAAGGCCACGTTGTCGAACACCGTCATGTGGCGGAACAACGCGTAGTGCTGGAAGACGAAGCCGACCTGACGCTCGCGCACGTGGGTGTCGCTGGCGTCCTCGCCGTCCAGCAGCACGCTGCCGCGGTCGGCGGTTTCCAGCCCCGCGATGATGCGCAGCAAGGTGGTCTTGCCGCAGCCCGAGGGGCCCAGCAGCGCCACCAGTTCGCCGGTCGGAAAGTCAAGGCTGACGTCGCCCAGCGCGGTGAAGCTGCCGAAGGACTTGTGGATGTGGCGGACCTGGATGCTCATGGAAGGGACTCTCGGGTTCTGCGCGGGGCTCAGGCGGTGCGACTGCGTTCCTGCTGCCATTCCACCAGCGTCTTCAGCGCCAGGGTGACCAGCGCCAGCAGCGCCAGCAGCGAGGCCACGGCGAAGGCCGCGGCGAACTGGTATTCGTTGTAGAGGATTTCGACGTGCAGCGGCAGCGTGTTGGTCAACCCACGGATGTGACCCGACACCACCGACACCGCGCCGAACTCGCCCATGGCCCGCGCGTTGCACAGGATCACGCCATAGATCAGGCCCCACTTGACGTTGGGCAAGGTCACGCGCCACAGGGTTTGCCAGCCGGACGCGCCCAGCACCGTGGCCGCCTCCTCCTCGTCGCGGCCCTGGGCTTCCATCAGCGGAATCAGCTCGCGGGCGACGAAGGGGAAGGTGACGAAGACCGTGGCCAGCACGATGCCCGGCACCGCGAAAATGACCTTGATGTCGTTGGCCTGCAGCCAGGGCCCGAACCAGCCCTGCGCGCCGAACACCAGCACGTAGATCAGGCCCGCCACCACCGGCGACACCGAGAACGGCAGGTCGATGAAGGTGACCAGCAGGTGCTTGCCCGGGAAGTCGTGCTTGGTGACGAGCCACGCCGCCGCCACGCCAAACACGACGTTCAGCGGCACGGCAATCGCCGCGGCCGTCAGCGTGAGCTTCAGCGCCGCCACCGCGTCGGGCTCGACCAGGGCGGCGAGGTAGACCTCGAAGCCCTTGCGCAGCGCCTCGCTGAACACCGCAATCAGCGGCATCAGGATGAACAGCAGGAAGAAGCCCAGCGACAGCGTGAGCAGCGTCCACTTGACCCAGGGCTGCTCGCGCGTGGCGGGGTTCGCTTCGTAGCGGCCCTTGCGGGCCACGTGCGGCACGCTGGCCGCGAGCGACGAGGCGGCGCCGGCCATCAGCGGGCCCTCCCGCGGCCGCCGCGGCGGGCGCTCCAGGCCTGCAGGCCGTTGATGACCAGCAGCAAGGTGAACGAGAACACCAGCATCACCGCCGCGATGGCGGTGGCGCCCGCGTAGTCGTACTGTTCGAGCTTGGTGATGATCATCAGCGGCGTGATTTCAGACACCATCGGCAAATTGCCGGCGATGAAGATGACGGACCCGTACTCGCCCACCGCGCGGGCAAAGGCCAGCGCGAAGCCGGTCAGCAAGGCGGGCAGGAGGACGGGCAGGACGACGAGCCGGAAGGTCTGCCAGCGGTGGGCGCCCAGGCTGGCGGCGGCTTCTTCCAGCTCGGTTTCCATGTCTTCGAGCACCGGCTGCACGGTGCGCACCACGAAGGGCAGGCCGATGAAGATCAGCGCCACCAGCACGCCCAGCGGCTTGAAGGCCACCTTGATGCCGATGGGTTCCAGCAGCGAACCCAGCCAGCCGTTGCCCGCGTACAGCGCGGTCAGCGCGATGCCGGCCACGGCGGTGGGCAGCGCGAACGGCAGGTCCACCAGCGCGTCGATCAGCGACTTGCCCGGAAACTCATAGCGCACCAGGCACCACGCCAGCATCAACCCGAACACCGCGTTGATGGACGCCGCCAGCAGCGAGGCGCCAAAGCTCAGCCGGTAAGAGGCCAGCACCCGCGGCGCGGTCACCGCCGACCAGAATTGGTCGAACGTCAGCGTGCTGGTCTTCAGGAAGACCGCCGTCAGCGGGATCAGCACGATCAGCGACAAATAGACCACCGTGATGCCCATCGACAGGTGAAACCCCGGCAGCACGCGGCGCGGCCGGCGCGCCACGCCCGCGGGCGACGCCGCCAGACCGCCGGCCGAGGCCAGCGCCGTGCTCATCGCTTCACCACCAGCTGGTCGTAGATGCCGCCGTCGGCAAAGTGGGCCTTGACGACCGCCGGCCAGCCGCCGAGGGCGCTGTCCACGGTGAAGGTCTTCACCGGCGGGAAGCGGTCGGCGTACTTCTTGGCCACGGCGGCGTCGCGCGGGCGGAAGTAGTGCTTGGCGATTTCTTCCTGGGCGGGCGCGGTGAACAGGAAGTCAAGGTAGGCCTTGGCCAGCGCCTGGCTGCCCTTCTTGGCGACCACCTTGTCGTTCAGGGCCACCGGGGCCTCGGCCTCGATGGTCACGCTGGGGTAGACCACCTCGAACTGGCCGGTGCCGACCTCCTTGGCGATCAGCGCGGCCTCGTTCTCGAAGGTCACCAGCACGTCGCCGATGTTGCGCTGGGTGAAGGTGGTGGTGGCGCCGCGGCCGCCGCCGTCGAGCACCGGCACATTGGCCAGCAGCTTGCCGACGAAGTCGCGCGCCTGGGCCTCGGTGCCGCCCTTGCCGACCACGCTGCCCCAGGCCGCGAGGTAGGTGTAGCGGCCGTTGCCCGAGGTCTTGGGGTTGGGCACGATGACCGACATGCCGGCGCGGGCCAGGTCGGCCCAGTCGCGGATCTGCTTGGGGTTGCCCTTGCGCACCAGGAAGACGGTGGGCGTGGTGTAGGGCGCCGCGCCGTTCGGGAAGCGCTGGCGCCAGTCCTTGGCCACCACGCCGGCCTCCGCCAGCTTGTCCAGGTCCAGGGCCTGGTTCATCGTGACCACGTCGGCCTCCAGCCCGTTGATGACCGCCTGCGCCTGCGCGCTGGAGCCGCCGTGCGACTGGTTGATGGTCAAGGCGATGCCGCGCGCCTTCTGCGCCGCAATGAACAACGGGTTGACGTCCTTGTACAGCTCGCGGCTGACGTCGTAGGACACATTCAGCAGCGTGCTCGCGGCTTGGGCCTGGGCGTCGGCGGGCGCCAACGTCACCGCGGCAGGCGCAGCGAGCGCCAGGGACAGCAGGCTGATCAGGCGGCGGCGGGTGGCGAGGGCGGTGGGGCGGGCAGTGGTCACGGTGCAGTGCAACAAAACGTTGGACCAAGCAGCTTAGGCACCCGCCTTCATGACTGAAAGTACAGATTTTGAATTTTCATATCTCTGGATAGCTCAGCAAGAAATCAGCTTTGGGGAACGCGGGCCGCGCCACGAGGCCGCTGGGGGCCGACCCGATGGCCCATTGGCACCAAGGGAAAGCCCGGGTTGGCCTTACATCTGTGATTGCTAATATCTGTTTACGTGCATATTGCGAATCACAAACGCGATCAGCACCCACCGATCCCCCACACGGGCGTGGACCACGCACGGCGCATGGTCCACGCCCGCGGAGACCCCATGACTTCCAGCGACCAGCACAGCGGACGCCTGATCAAGGCCCCGGAGAACTTCATCGGCCCGGACGGCGTGCGCCAGGTCTTCCGCGAAGCCCAGGTCGGTCGCCGCGACTTTGTTCGCCAGGCCTTCGCCGCGGCGCTGGCCGGCGCGGGCGCGCCGCTCGCCCTGGCCCAGGCCAACCCCGTGGCGGCCGACGGCGGCGACCCCAACATCCTGGAACTGCCGGCCCACAGCAAGGGCCTGGGTCAGGCGGTGGCCACCGACGGCTACGGCCGGCCATCGAAGCACGAGGCCAATGTGCAGCGCCGCCCAAGCCCCGGCCTGACGCAGACGACGCAGGCGTCGGTGTCGTTTTCGCCGCTGCAAAGCCTGTTCGGCATCGTCACGCCCAGCGGCCTGCACTTCGAGCGGCACCACCAGGGCTGGTGGGACATCGACCCGTCCAAGCACCGGCTGATGGTCAACGGATCGGACGAGAAGATGCTGAAGCGGCCGCTCGTCTTCACCATGGACGAGCTGATGCGACTGCCGTCGGTCAGCCGCTTTCATTTCATTGAATGCGGCGCCAACAGCGGCATGGAATGGGGCAACGTGGCCGTGCCGACCTGCCAGTACACCCACGGCATGCTCAGCTGCAGCGAGTTCACCGGCGTACCGCTGAAGGTGCTGCTCGACATGGCGGGCGTCGACCCCCGGCGCGGCCGCTACGTGCTGGCCGAGGGCGCCGACGGCTCGTCGATGACCCGCACGGTGCCGATGGCGCTGGTCGAAAGCGGCGAGGTCATCGTGGCCTACGGCCAGAACGGCGAAATGCTGCGGCCCGAGAACGGCTACCCGCTGCGCCTCGTGGTGCCCGGCGTGCAGGGCGTCAGCTGGGTCAAGTACCTGCGCCGCATCGAGGTGGGCGACCAGCCCTACGGCGCCAAGGACGAGGCCATCCACTACATCGACCTGATGCCCGATGGCCTGCACCGCCAATACAGCAGCACGCAGGAATGCAAGAGCGTGGTCACCACGCCGTCCGGCGGCCAGGTGCTGTTGGACCAAGGCTACTACCAGATCAGCGGCCTGGCCTGGTCGGGCCGGGGCAAGGTCCAGCGGGTGGACGTGTCGGTCGACGGCGGCCAGCGCTGGAAGACCGCCCGCCTGCAGGAGCCGGTGATGAGCAAGTGCCTGACCCGCTTCTCGCTGGACTGGGTGTGGGACGGCAAGCCCGCCATCGTGCAAAGCCGCGCCATCGACGACACCGGCCACGTGCAGCCAACCTACCGGCAACTGCGGGCCGTTCGCGGCACGCGGTCGATCTATCACAACAACGCGATCCAGTCGTGGCTGGTGCAAGAAAGCGGTGAGGTGAAAAATGTTCAGTTGTCGTGATCTGCGTCGCACCGCGGCCGCGGCAGCCCTGATGCTGGTGGCCCTGGGCAGCGCGGCCCAGGTCGCCTACCCGGGCATCGGTCGGGCCGCGACCCCGCGCGAGGTCCAGGCCTGGGACATCGACGTTCGCCCCGACTTCAAGGGCCTGCCGAAGGGCTCGGGCTCGGTCGGCCAGGGCCAGGACGTGTGGGAAGCCAAGTGCGCGTCCTGCCACGGCATCTTCGGCGAATCCAACGAGGTGTTCTCGCCGCTGGTGGGCGGCACCACCCAGGACGACGTCAAGACCGGCCGCGTGGCCCGCCTGACCGACAGCGGCTTTCCCGGCCGCACCACCTTGATGAAGGTGCCCACGCTGTCGACGCTGTGGGACTACATCCACCGCGCCATGCCGTGGAACGCGCCGAAGTCCCTCAGCACCGACGAGGTCTACGCCGTCACCGCCTACCTGCTGAACCTGGGCGGCATCGTGCCCGACGGCTTCGTGTTGTCCGACGCCACCATGGCCGAGGCGCAGCAGCGCCTGCCCAACCGCCATGGCATGAGCACCCAGCATGGGCTGTGGCCTGGCAAGGGCCTGGGCCATGGCGGTCAGCCCGATGTGAAGGGCGTGGCCTGCATGAACCAGTGCGCCACCGAGGTCAAGGTGGCCTCGCTGTTGCCGGACTTCGCCCGCAACAACCATGGCAACCTGGCCACGCAGCAGCGCCGGATCGGCCCGCAACGCGGCGCCGACACCACGCAGCCCGCCGGGCCCAACGCGGCCCGCCTGGCCGCGGCCGCAGCGGCCGGCACGCCGGCGGGTGCCACCGCCACCGCCACCGCGGCCAGCAGCGCAAGCGCCGCTGGCGACCCCGGTGCCGCCGCCTTCGCGCTGGCACAAAAGCACCTCTGCACCGCCTGCCATGGCCTGGACGCCAAGGTGGTGGGCCCCGGCCTGCGCGAGATCGCCGCCAAGCACGGCGCCCGCCCCGACGCCGCGGCTTACCTCAGCGGCAAGGTCCGCGCCGGCAGCCAAGGCGTGTGGGGCCCGGTGCCCATGCCCCCGCAAACGCTGCCCGACGACGACCTCCGCGCGATCGCCCAGTGGCTGGCGGCCGGCGCCACGAAGTAGCGCGCCGCTGGCCGCCCATCACCCCCCGGTACCGCACGTTGCCGCCGTTCCCCCGCCCCGCCCCCGCGCCCACCGCGCCCACCCCGAGGAGCCCCTCATGCTGACCCGCCGCACCCTCCTGTCCCACTCTGCCCAGGTCGCCGCCTTGCTGGCCACGACCGGCATGCTGCCCACGCTGGCCCAGACCAACACCGCCTATCACAGCGCCGCCTTCGAGGTGAAGTCGATGGCCGAGCTGGTGAAGCTGATGGGCGGCAGCACGCCCACCGAAAGCAAGGACGTCACCCTGACCGGCCCGGACATCGCCGAGAACGGCGCCGTGGTGCCCATCGGCGTGGCCACCGCGCTGCCCGGCGTCAAGAAGCTGCTGGTGCTGGTGGAGAAGAACCCCAGCGTGATGTCCGCGATGTTCGACGTCAGCGACGCGGTGGACGCCAACTTCTCGACCCGCGTGAAGATGGGCCAGTCGTCCAACGTCTACGCCGTGGCCATGATGGCCGACGGCCAGGTGCTGTACGCCCAGAAGGAAGTCAAGGTCACGCTGGGCGGTTGCGGCGGGTGACCACGCGCCCGCCGTTGCGCCTTTGGCGCGCCCATTTGCTCACCCACACCGTTTGACCCCAGGAGATTGACATGGCAGACCCGATGCGCATTCGTGCCCAGATGGCCGGCGACAAGGCCACCGTTCGCGTGCTGATGAACCACGAAATGGAAACCGGCCAGCGCAAGGACGCGGCCGGCAAGACGATCCCCGCCTGGTTCATCCAGGACGTCAGCGCGGCCCACAACGGCAAGCCGATCCTGACCGCCCAGTGGGGCGCGTCGGTGTCGAAGAACCCGTTCCTGCAATTCAGCGTCAAGGGCGCCAAGGCCGGCGACAAGATCGCCGTCACCTGGCGCGACAACAAGGGCGACACCCGAACCGACGAAGCCACGGTATCCTGAGCCGCCGGACTCAACCGGACGCGCCATGGCATCCATCGGCGCGCGCGAACCACAAGAAAGTGGAGACATGAAGCACATCAGCCTGCTGGTCGCCGGCCTGGGGTTGGCCGCCTCGGCCGCCGTGGTCGCGCAGACCAAGTCCGCGGCCGACGGCATCGCGCAATACCGCAAGATGCTGGAAGACGGCAACCCGGCGGAGTTGTTTGAAGCCAAGGGCGAGGACCTTTGGAAGACGCCGCGCGGCCCGAAAAAGGCGACGCTGCTGGCCTGCGACCTGGGCCTGGGCGCCGGGGTGGTCAAGGGCGCCTGGGTGCAGTTGCCGCGCTACTTTGCCGACACCGGCCGCGTGCAAGACCTGGAGTCGCGCCTGCTGACCTGCATGGAAACCCTGCAGGGCTTCAACGCCGCCGAGATCGCGAAGACCGGCTTCGACAAGGGCGAACAGGCCACCTTGGCCGCGCTGGCCGCGTGGATTTCGTCGGAATCGCGCGGCAAGCAAATGGCGCTGCCGCAAGCCCACGCCGAAGAGCGCCGCTTCTACGAGCTGGGCAAGCGGGCCTTCTTCTTCCGCGGCGGGCCGATGGACTTTTCCTGCGCCAGCTGCCACGGCGAGGAAGGCAAGCGCATCCGCCTGCAGGACCTGCCCAACCTGACCAAGAACCCGGGCGACGGCATCGGCTTTGCCGCCTGGCCGGCCTACCGCGTGTCCAGCGGCGAGATGTGGAGCATGCAGCGCCGGCTGAACGACTGCTACCGGCAGCAGCGCTTCCCCTACCCCGGCTTTGGCTCGGACGTGACCATCGCCCTGGGCGTCTACATGGGCGTGAACGCCCGCGGCGCGGAATCGATCGCCCCCGCGCTGAAGCGCTGAACCTGAAGGCAGCACCGCCATGCAACGCACACTCCGACTGGCCGCCGTCACCCTGGTGGCCGTGGCCTCGACGCTGGGCTGCGCCAGCGCACCGTCACCCGCCGACCTCGACGCCCAGGCCCTGGCCATGATCAAGGCCTCGTTCCGCGACCAGGGCATCGCCAAGCTCGACCGCCTGGACCAGGACTTGGGGCAACGCGCCTGTTCGGGCGAATCTCAGCCCGGGGAGGCCGTGGCCAAGCAGATCGAGGCCGAGGCCATGGCCACCATCCAGTGGCCACAGGACGGCCAGTACCTCGGCGACTGGCGCGCCGGCGAGCGGCTGGCCCAAAACGGCCGCGGCATGACCTGGACCGACGCCAGCAGCGCCACCACCGCCAACGGCGCGCAGTGCTACAACTGCCACCAGATCGACCAGAAGGAAATCTCCTTCGGCACCATCGGCCCCAGCTTGTGGAACTACGGCAAGCTGCGCGGCGTGAAGGACGTGGCCGACCCCGCCGCCGCGCCCATCGTTCAATACACCTGGGGCAAGCTGTGGAACAGCAAGGCGTATTCGGCGTGCTCCAACATGCCACGCTTCGGCCACGCCAAGCTGCTCGACGCCAAGCAGATCCGCGACGTGATGGCCCTGCTGCTGGACCCGGCCTCGCCCGTCAACCAGTGAGGCCCCACCCGCCGACGGCGCCCGCCCCTTGGCGGGCGTTTTCTGCCGCCATCCATCACTGATTACCGAATCATGAATCTTTCAAAGCGCGAGTTCCTGCAGGTGATGGCGTCGGCCTCGGTGGCCGGCATGGCGCTGGGACGTCACGCCGACGCCGACGCGGCCACCGCCGAAGCCGGTCTGTACGACCTGGCGCCCTTCGGCAATGTGTCGCTGCTGCACATGACCGACTGCCACGCGCAACTCCTGCCCATCTACTTCCGGGAGCCCAGCGTCAACCTGGGCCTGGGCACGATGCAAGGCCAGCTGCCGCACCTGGTGGGCGAGCACCTGCTGAAGGCGGCCGGCGTGCGCCCCGGCACGGCACTGGCCCACGCCTACAGCGTGGTCGACTTCGAGAAGGCGGCCCGACGCTACGGCCGCGTGGGCGGCTTCGCGCACCTGGCCACGCTCGTCAAGCGGCTGAAGGGCAGCCGCCCGGGCGCGCTGCTGCTGGACGGTGGCGACACCTGGCAGGGTTCGGCGACCTCGCTGTGGACCCAAGCCCAGGACATGGTCGACGCCTGCAAGCTGCTGGGCGTGGACGTGATGACCGGCCACTGGGAGTTCACCTACGGCATGGAGCGCGTGAAGGAGATCGTCGACAAGGATTTCAAGGGCCGAGTGGACTTCGTGGCGCAGAACGTCAAGACCAACGACTTCGGCGACCCGGTCTTCAACCCGTACACGCTGCGCGAGGTCAACGGCGTGCCGGTGGCCATCATCGGCCAGGCCTTCCCCTACACGCCGATCGCCAACCCGCGCCACCTGGTGGCCGACTGGGCCTTCGGCATCCAGGACGAGAACCTGCAGAAGATGGTCGACGAGGTGCGTGGCAAAGGCGCGCAGCTGGTGGTGGTGCTGTCGCACAACGGCATGGACGTCGACCTGAAGATGGCCAGCCGCGTGCGCGGGGTCGACGCCATCTTTGGCGGCCACACCCACGACGGCGTGCCGGTGGCCGTGCCCGTGAAGAATGCAGGCGGCACCACGCTGGTGACCAACGCGGGCAGCAACGGCAAGTTCCTGGGGGTGATGGACTTCGACGTCAAGAGTGGTCGGCTGGCCGACTTCCGCTACCGCCTGCTGCCGGTGTTTGCCAACCAACTGCGCCCCGATCCCGAGATGCAGGCGCTGATCACCAGGGTGCGCGCCCCCTACGAGGCCCGGCTGGCCGAAAAGCTCGCGGTGACCGACGGCCTGCTGTATCGGCGCGGCAACTTCAATGGCAGCTGGGACCAGCTGATCTGCGACGCGATGATGGACGTGCAGGGCGCCGACATCGCCTTTTCACCGGGCTTCCGCTGGGGCACCAGCCTGCTGCCGGGCGATGTCATCACCCGTGAGCTGATGATGGACCAGCTGGCCATCACCTACCCGCACGCCACGCTCACCACCCTGACCGGCGAGGCCATCAAGGCGGTGCTGGAAGACGTGGCCGACAACCTCTTCAACCCCGACCCCTACTACCAGCAAGGCGGCGACATGGTGCGTGTGGGCGGCCTGACCTACACGATGAACCCGGCGGAAAAGATGGGCTCGCGCATCAGCGACCTGCGCCTGAAGGGCCAACCAATCGACGCCTCGCGCGGCTACAAGGTGGCCGGCTGGGCGCCGGTGGCCGAGGACGCTGGCCAGCAGCCGGGCGTCCAGCCGATCTGGGCGCACGTGGAAACCTGGCTGAAGTCACAGGGCGGTCGCGTGAAGGCGCGGCGCATCAACACGCCCACGCTGATCGGGTCGCCCGGCAATCCCGGCATGCTGGCGTCCTGACGGGCCGCGCTGCCCCCACCCTACGGAGCATCCGAATGAAGATCCAGTCCTTGCTGGCCGGCCTGAGCCTGGCCCTGATCGCGGGCGTGGCCCTGGCCCAGGACAAGGTGGTCTACCACGTCGACAACGCCGCGGCCCAGGGCCTCAAAGGCCTGCGCAACCTGCGCAACCACCTGGACACCGACCCGGCCGCCAAGATCACGGTGGTCACCCACGCCGAAGGCGTCGACCTGCTGATGGAAGGCGCCAAGGCGGGCAACGGCACCGAGTACGCGCCGCTGGTGTCGGCGCTGAAGGCGCGCGGCGTCGGCTTCGAGGTGTGCGAGATCACGCTGAAGAACCGCGGCCTGAGCAAGGAGCAGTTCATCCAGGAGGCCGACTTCACGCCCTCGGGCGTGGTGCGCCTCGCCCGGCTGCAAAGCCAGGGCCACGCCTACATCAAGCCCTGACGCGGCGTGGCCCATCAACGCCGCGGGGGGCGGGCGCTGTCGCGGCTGCGGTGGCAGTGGCCGGGCGCCATCGCGGCGGCCATGGCCATGGCCACGTCCATGGCCCTCGCGGCGCAGCCCCTGGCGCTGCAGCGGGTCACCGACACGGTGTGGTTCGTGCAGGGCGAGGCGGCGCTGGGCACGCCGGCCAATCGCAACTTCATCTCCAACGCCGGCTTCGTGGTCACGCCGAAAGGCGTGGTGGTGGTCGATGCGCTGGGGTCGCCGGCCCTGGCCGAGGACCTGATCGCCGCCATCCGCAGCGTCACCGCGCAGCCCATCCGCCACGTCATCGTCACGCACTACCACGCGGACCACATCTACGGCCTTCAGGCCTTCCAGGCGGTGGGCGCCGAGGTGATCGCCCAGCGCGCCGGCCAGGATTACCTGCAGGGCGACGCCGCTCGGCTGCGCCTGGACGCCAGCCGGCAGGACCTGACGCCCTGGGTCGATGCGAACACGCGGCTGGTGGGGGCCGACCGCTGGATTCAAGAGGACACCGTGCTGGAACTGGGCGGCGAGCGCTTTCACCTGCAACGGGTCGGGCCGTCGCACACGCCGGAGGACCTGGTGGTGCACGTGGAGGGGGCCGGGGTGCTGTTCGCGGGCGACCTCGTGTTCCGCGGGCGCATCCCCTTCGTCGGGCAGGCCGACAGCCGGCAGTGGATCGCCGCGCTGGGCCGCTTGATCGCCCTGCGGCCCCGCGTGGTGGTGCCCGGCCACGGGCCGCTGTCCACCGACCCCTTGGCCGACCTGCAGCTCACCCGCGACTACCTGCGCCACCTGCGCCGCACCATGGCCGAGGCCGCCGCGCGGCTGGACCCGTTCGACGAGGCCTACGCGCGGGCCGACTGGTCGCGCTTTGCGCACCTGCCGCTGTTCCGCGCGGCCAACCGCATGAACGCCTACAACACCTACCTGCTGCTGGAGCAGCAAGGCCTCGGGGACGACCCGCCATGAGCCGAGACCACGACGACGAGGCCCGCGTCTTTGAGTCGGCGGCCGAGTTGTTCAGCCTGCTGTCGACGCCAGTGCGCCTGAAGATCATCAGCGCCGTGTGCGGCGGCGAGCGCAACGTGAGCGAGCTGCTGGCGCTGATCAACACCACGCAACCCAACATGTCTCAGCACCTCGCCACGCTGTACCGCGCCGGCGTGCTGGGCAAGCGGCGCGATGGCGCGCAGGTGTACTACCGGCTGCAGAACGAGCGCGTGGCGGTGCTGTGCCGCTCGGTGTGCACACAGGTGGCCGCGGACCTGGGCACCGAGGACCCGCCGCGGGGCGACCTGCACTGAGCGCGGCGTCGCCGGGCAGGCGCGCTCAGCGCCGCGCCGCCAGGCCGGGGCACCGGGGGGGCCGCCTGCGGCATGCCCGTCAGGCCAGGCCCAGGCCCTTCAGGCGCCGGTACAAGGTGCGCTCGCTCAGGCCGGCCTGGCGGGCCAGGTCCTTGCGGGTGCCGGTGGCGGTGAGCGCAAGGGTGCGCAGCTCGCCATCGGTGAGCTTGGTGTGCGGGGGCATTGACGTTGCCGCATCGGCGGCGCCGGCCGCCGATCGCGGGCCCACACCCACCGTCAACGATGGAGGCAGGTGGTCGACCCGCACCACACCGTCGTCGGCGAACAGCCGCGCGCGGTCCAGCACATTGCGCAGCTCGCGGATGTTGCCGGGCCAGTCGTGCGCCAGCAGGCGGGCCATGGCGGCGGCCTCCACCACCACCCGGTGCTTGGTCGACCCGCTGCGCTGGAGGAACGACTCCACCAGCAAGGGAAGGTCGTCGCGCCGCTCGCGCAGCGGCGGCAGGTGGATCGGGAAGGCGCTGATGCGGTAGTACAGGTCCTGCCGGAAGCGGCCGTCGTCAACCCATTTCGCCAGCGGCTGGTGGGTGGCCGCCACCAGCCGGAAGTCGGCCTGCTGAGACTCGACGGCGCCCACCCGCCGAAAGCTGCCCGACTCGATCAGGCGCAGCAGCTTGACCTGCATGGACAAGGGCACGTCGCCCATCTCGTCGAGGAACAGCGTGCCGCCTTTGGCAGTTTCCACCAGCCCGGGCTTGCGCACCGCGGCCCCGGTGAAGGCGCCCTTCTCGTAGCCGAACAGCTCGCTTTCGAACAGGGTCTCCGTCAGACCCGAGCAATCGACCACGACGAAAGGGCCGCTGGCGCGCGGGCTGGCCTCGTGCACGGCGCGGGCGAAGAGTTCCTTGCCCGTGCCGGACTCGCCCAGCAGCAGCACCGGCAGCACCGATGGCGCCACCCGCTGCACGGCCGACAGCGCCTCGTTGAACGCCGACGAGCGGCCCACCAGGCCCTCGCCGCTGGGCCGCGCGGACGCGCTGCGCACCGTGCTCAGGCGCTCCACATAGGCCACCACCTCGCGCCGGGCGTCGAGGATGGGCCGCAGTTCCACGTCCACGTGCTCCGGCCCGCGGGGCGTGTGGTGGATGTGCAGGACCCGGTCCGGCCCCTTCATCTCGAAGGCCCGCTTCATCGGGCAGTGTTCGCCCGACTGGTCGCACGGCGCGTCGTAGTGGTGGGACACGCGGTAGCACTTGTGGCCGAGGTAGGGCTTGTCGACGGTACCGAACAGACGTTGGTAGGCCAGGTTGGCGGCCAGGATGTTGTAGTCCGGATCCAGCACGATCATCGGCTGGGCCTCGTGTTCGAGGAACGAGACCAACGCCTGCACCTGCGCGGCCACCGCCGTGTTGGCCGCCTCGAGCGGGTCGGATGGTGCGGGCGAGGGCGCGACAGGCGGCTTGGTCATGGCGCCGATGCTGCCAACACTGCCAACTGGCGTCAATGCGCTGCCACGCCCTGCTGCCATGGCAGTGCCGCGGCACGCAGCCCGGTATCCGAGTCGTGGACAAAATCCGAAAAACATCGATAAATCAACGTCTTAAATCCATGTCTTGGTGTCCGCATGCGATGGCATGCCTCTTGATATGTGAAGGCTGTGGCGCCCCTCAACGCTGCCAAGCCATCCACCCAAGCACTCACTGGAGATCACACATGAAGACGAACGAAGGACGCCTCGACCGCGCGGTGCGCGTGGTGGCCGGCCTCTTGCTCATCGGCCTGGCCGTCGGCGGCCAGATCGGTGCCTGGGGCTACGTGGGCGTCGTGCCCGTGCTGACCGGCGCCATTGGTTGGTGCCCGCTGTACACGGTGCTGGGCATCAACACCTGCCGCACCCGCCCATGAACGCGCTGCAACCCACCCCCACCCAGGGTCCGGCCATCAGCCCACCCGGCACCCTGCATGTCGAAGGCTTTTTCGACGCCGCCACCTGGACCATCAGTCACATCGTGCTTGACACGGCCACCCGGCACTGCGCGATCGTCGACAGCGTGCTCGACTACGACCCGAAGTCAGGCCGCACCGCCCACGACAGCGCCGACCGGCTGATCGCCCGCGTGCGCGAACTGGGCGCCACGGTGCAGTGGATCCTGGAAACCCATGTGCACGCCGACCACCTGTCTGCAGCGCCCTACCTGAAGGCAGCGTTGGGCGGGCAGACGGGCATCGGCCAGCAAATCACCGCGGTGCAGAAGGTGTTCGGCAGCCTGTTCAATGCCGGCAGCGGCTTCGCGCGCGACGGTCGGCAGTTCGATCACCTGTTCGCCGACGGTGACACCTTTGCCATCGGCACGCTACTGGCCCGCGCGCTGCACACCCCGGGCCACACACCCGCATGCATGACCTACGTCGTGAGCGCGCCTGGCGGCAACCCCGACGGCAGCGACAGCGCCGCCTTCGTCGGCGACACGCTGTTCATGCCCGACCACGGCACGGCACGCTGCGACTTCCCCGGTGGCGACGCGCGCACCCTCTTCCGATCGATCAACAAGGTCCTGAGCCTGCCGTCTCAGACCCGCCTGTTCATGTGCCACGACTATCAGCCCGGCGGGCGCGAGGTGCAGTTCGTCAGCACCGTGGCCGAGGAGCGGCAGAACAACATCCACGTGCGCAACGGCATCAGCGAAGAAGCGTTCGTGGCCCTTCGCCATGCGCGCGACGCCCAGCTCGCCATGCCGACGTTGATCCTGCCGTCGGTGCAGGTGAACATGCGCGCCGGCGAGCTGCCCGAGCCGGAGTCCAACGGCATGCGCTACATCAAGATTCCCCTGAACGCCGTCTAGAGCGCCGCAGGCTTCATGGATTGACCCGGAGACCAGCCCCCATGGACATTCGCCCCCTCACCAACGCGCTGTCGGTCAGCCCGCAGCTCCTCGTCACCGACCTGCCGACGGTGAGCGACCTCGGCTTCAAGTCGATCGTCTGCAACCGGCCCGACGGCGAGGGCGCCGACCAGCCCACCATCGACGAGCTTGCGCGCACCGCCCAGGCCCTGGGCCTGCCGTGCCACTACCTGCCGGTCGAGTCGGGCGACGTCACCGACGACCATGGCCGTGCCTTCGGCGCGCTGATGGCCGAATTGCCGAAGCCGGTGCTGGCCTACTGCCGCACGGGCACGCGGTCGGCCACGCTGTGGGCCTTGTCGCAAGCCGAGCAGCGGCCGTTGCCGGAGATCCTTGACCGTGCCGCACGGGCCGGCTTCGACCTCAAGGGCGTGGTCAGGCGCATCGCCAAGGGCGGCAAGACCCCGGTCGACGTGGCCGATGCGGCGCACGAGGTGGTGATCGTCGGCGGTGGGGCGGCGGGCATCGCGGTGGCTTCCAGCCTGCTGGCGCGCAACCCGGGACTGGACATCGCCATCATCGACCCGGCAGACGTTCACTATTACCAGCCCGGCTGGACCATGGTGGGCGCCGGGGTGTTCTCACCGGCCACCACCGCGCGCACCATGGCCAGCGTGCTGCCCCGCGGCGTGCACTGGATCAAGTCGGCCGTGGCCGCGTTCGAACCCGAGCGAAACGCGGTCATCCTCGACGGGTGCCGGGTGGTCAAGTACCAGCAGCTGGTGGTGTGCCCCGGCCTGAAGTTGGACTGGCACGGCATCGACGGGCTGGCCGAATCATTGGGCCATCACGGCGTGACCAGCAACTACCGCTACGACCTGGCGCCCTACACCTGGCGGATGGTGCAGGAACTGGGACAGCGCCGGGGCGGCGGCAGAGCCATCTTCAGCCAGCCGCCGATGCCGATCAAATGCGCGGGCGCGCCGCAGAAGGCGATGTACCTGTCGGCCGACCACTGGCGCCGCACCGGCGCGCTGGCCAGCATCGACATCCAGTTTTGCAACGCCGGCGCGGTGCTGTTCGGCGTGACCGACTACGTCCCCGCGCTGATGGCCTACGTCGAGGCCTATGGCATCGGCCTGAACTTCGGGCAGACGCTGGTGTCGGTCAACGGCCCGGCCAGGACAGCCGTGTTCAGCCAGACGCGGCCCGACGGCAGCCAGGAAACCATCACGCGCGAATTCGACCTGCTGCACGCCGTGCCCCCGCAAACGGCGCCGGACTTCATCCGCGTGAGCCCGCTGGCCGACGCCGCCGGTTGGGTTGAGGTCGACCCCGGCACGCTGCGGCACCCGCGGTTCAGCAACGTCTTCGGCCTGGGCGACGTCACCAACAGCCCCAACGCCAAGACCGCCGCCGCGGCCCGCAAGCAGGCCCCGGTCGTGGCGCACAACCTGATGGCCACGCGCGCCGCCGGCGACGGCGAGGCCTGTGGCCTGGCCCGCTACGATGGCTATGGCTCATGCCCGCTGACAGTCGAGCGCGGCAAGATCGTGTTGGCCGAGTTCACCTATGGGGGCAAGGTGGCACCCAGCTTTCCGCGCTGGTTGATCGACGGCACCCGCCCGTCCACGCTGGCCTGGCTGCTGAAGGAGCGCGTGCTGCCGCCGCTGTACTGGGACGGCATGCTCAAGGGCCGCGAGTGGCTGGCCCAGCCCGTGACGGTGGGTTGATGACCGGGCCCCTCACCTCGCGGCGCTGGCTGCCCGCCGTGCCCCTGCTGGACTGGGGCGCCCGCTACGACCGCGCCACCCTGGCCCGCGACGCCGTGGCGGCCTTGATCGTCACGATGATGCTGATCCCGCAGAGCCTGGCCTACGCGCTGCTCGCTGGCCTGCCCGCCGAGGTGGGGCTGTACGCCAGCGTGGCCCCACTGCTGCTCTACGCGGTGTTCGGCACCAGCCGGGCGCTGGCCGTCGGGCCAGCGGCGGTCACGTCGTTGATGACCGCGGCCGCCATCGGCCAGTTCGCCAGCGCCGGGGCCGGTGTGCACGGGGCCGCGGCCATGACGCTGGCCTTCCTGTCCGGTGCGATGCTCGTGGGCATGGGCCTGCTGCGCCTGGGATTTCTGGCCAACTTCCTCAGCCACCCGGTCATCTCGGGCTTCATCACCGCGTCGGCGCTGCTGATCACCGCCAGCCAGCTGAAGACGCTGATGGGCGTGAAAGCCGACGGCCACACCCTGGTCGAACTGCTTGCAGCGCTGGGCCGGCAGGCGGCGCACGCGCACGGCCTGACGCTGGGCATCGGCGTGGCGACCATCGCCTTCCTGTTCTGGGTTCGCCGCGGCCTCAAGCCCCTGCTGAGTCGGCTTGGGCTGCGCCCGGCGCTGGCCGACGCGCTGAGCAAGGCCGGCCCGGTGGCCGCCATCGCCGTCACCACCGGCCTCGCCTGGGTGCTGGACTGGCCGGCGCAGGGCCTGAAGATCGTGGGCAGCATCCCGAAGGGCCTGCCCCCACTGACCGCACCGACCTGGAACCTGGCCCTGTGGCGCGAGCTGGCCGTGCCAGCGCTGTTGATCAGCGTGGTGGGCTTCGTGGAGTCGGTGTCGGTGGGGCAAACCTTGGCCGCGCGGCGCCGCGAGCGCATTTCGCCCGACCAGGAGCTGGTCGCGCTGGGCGCCAGCAACATCGGCGCTGCCTTCACGGGTGGCCTGCCGGTCACCGGCGGCTTCTCGCGCTCGGTGGTCAACTTCGACGCCGGCGCCCAGACCCCCGCCGCGGGCGTGTACACCGCCTTGGGCATCCTGCTTGCCTCGATGCTGCTGACACCGGCGCTGTACTTCCTGCCACAGGCCACGCTGGCGGCCACCATCGTCGTCGCGGTGTTGTCGTTGGTGGACATCGGCACCCTGCGGCGCACCTGGGCGTATTCCCGCCCCGACTTCATCGCCATGGCGACCACCTTGCTGTGCACCCTGACCCTGGGGGTCGAGGTGGGGCTGGTGGTGGGCATCGGGGTCTCGCTGGCCTTGCACCTGCTGCACACCAGCCGGCCCCACATCGCCGTGGTGGGCCAGGTGCCCGGCACCGAGCATTACCGCAACGTGCTGCGCCACGCCGTGCAGACCGAGCCGACGGTGCTGAGCCTGCGCGTCGACGAGAGCCTGTACTTCGCCAACGCCCGCGCGCTGGAAGACACCGTCAACGACGCCGTGGCACAGCGTCCCGCACTGCTGCACGTGGTGCTTCAGTGCTCGGCCATCAACGACATCGACGCCAGCGCGCTGGAAAGTCTGGAAGCCATCGAGCACCGCCTGCGCGACGCCGGGCTGCGCCTGCACCTGTCCGAAGTCAAAGGCCCCGTCATGGACCGCCTGGCGCGAACCGACTTCCTGCGCCGGCTCAGCGGGACGGTCTACCTGACCCACCACCAGGCCATGCAGGACCTGACCCGGCCTGGCCTGCCCCCCCTCCCCACGCGAGGCGCCCCATGCTGATGAAGACGCGGCCGTGCGCAGACGCGGCCTTGACGGCCCGGCGCGCGTCGCCGCTGACCGCGCCCTTCGGGCTCGGCCTGGATGCGACGCGGGCGCCGGGGGCGGTGGCCCCCGGCGCGGTGCGCGCCAGGCCAGCGTCCGAGCCGGCCAGTTGGGGCCCTGCTCGGGTCCCGGCGCCGCGCGCTGCGGCCGTCGACCGCGACCCGGTGATGGCCGCCTGCGCCGACGCGCCCCCCCAGGTTTTCGAGCCCGAGCAACGCCTGTACGCCGGGGGCAGCCTGGGGGTCTCGGCGTGGATCATCAACGCAGGCATCGTTCGCTTTGAACGCGTCACGGGCGCGGGCGAGCGGCGCATCACACGGGTCGCCGGCCGCGGGGACCTGATCGGCCAGGAGGCCCTGTTGCGCCTGCGCTTCCGCGACGACGCCGTGGCCTGCACGCCGCTGATTTTGCAGCACCTGCCCTTGAACGCTCTGGGCGACGGCGGCGGCGCCCCGGCGGCACTGGCGCAGGCCCTGATGCAACACTGGCAAGCCGCGCTCGACGAAGCCGAGTTCTGGGCCTCGGAAGTGACGACCGGGTCGGCGCGCCGGCGCGTGCTGCAACTGCTGGCGCGGCTGGCCGCCCACACCGACGCGGCCGGGCGCGTGTGGCTGCCCAAGCGCGACCAGATGGGCGACATGCTGGGCATCACCATCGAGACCTGCAGCCGCTGCCTGAGCGCGCTGCGCCGCGAAGGCATCGTCGACCTGCTGCCGCCGCGCCATGCCGCGCTGGACTGCTCACGTTTGGCCACGGCGCTGGTTGTCACCGACCGCTGACCAGGGGCGACGGGGCGAGCTGAGCGCTTGAGCCAAGGTGGGTGCATCAGCGCTGTGCAAGCGCCGACGCACCGCCACGACCATCAGCCGATCCGGCGCCGATCATTCACCGGGCGACGGCGCGCATGGTGCCCGGCCATCGCCAGCACCATCAAGCCCGCCAGCCCGATCAAGGCCCACTCGCTGAGCGTGGGGATGCTCTGCGGCCGGTTGTTCGTCCCCCCCAGGCCAATGCCGCCCGGGTCCAGGATGCGCCCGTTCACCGTCA
>CALRPU020000028.1:0-75540 GCA_943370175.1 Hydrogenophaga intermedia
AGCATTGCCGCATGGCGCGACGCCGCACCTCCGCGCGTCCGCTGGGTCGCCTGGGCGGCGGCCTCTGGCATGGGCCTGGCCGTCGCGCACGGCGGTGCTTTCGCCCAGGCTGGTCGCGTGGTCGGTGCCGCCGACGTGACGCTGGAGCAGGTCGTCGTGACGGCCACCCGCACGCCCACCCGCATTGACGACGCCCTGGGCGAGGTCACGGTGATTGACCGCACCCAGCTCGACCGCGCCACGGGCCGCACGCTGAGCGAGGTGCTGGGCAGCCAGCCTGGCGTCCAGTGGTCGTCGAATGGCGGGTTGGGCAAGTCCAGCTCCGTCTTCTTGCGCGGCCTGGAGGCGCGTCACACGCTGTTGTTGGTGGACGGCGTGCGGCTCGGCTCTGCCACGGTGGGCACCCCGTCGTTCGACAACTTGCCGCTCGAGCAGATCGAGCGCATCGAAATCGTGCGTGGGCCGCTGTCGGGCTTGTACGGCAGCGATGCGGTGGGCGGCGTCATTCAGGTCTTCACGCGGCGCGGCCGCGACGGCCTGCACGCCCAGGCGATGCTCTCGGCAGGGTCGAATCGCACCGGACAGGCCAGCGCCGGCCTCAGCCTGGGCCAGGGGCCGCTGAGCTTGGCGGCCCAGGTCCAGCACACCGAGACGCGGGGCGTTTCTGCCACCAACCCGGCGGTGCCCTTCGGCAGCTACAACGCCGACCGCGACGGCTTCCGTCAGGACGCGGGCAGCGCGCAGCTGGGCTTGAAACTGGGGGCAGGCTGGCGGGCGGATGCGCAATGGCTGCAGTCGCGCGGCAAGACGCAGATCGACGAAGGTCCCGGCGCGGACAGCCGTGCCTTGCTGAGCAACGAGCTGGCCGCCGCGAGCGTGGGCGGGCCGGTGAGCGGGCCCTGGCGGACCCAACTTCGGGCGTCGCGCTCGACCGACGGCTACGACACCCAGGTGACCTTGTTCGGCCCGGGCAGCCTCGGCCTGATCCGCACGGTGCAGCGGCAGTTCAGCTGGGAGAACACCGTGACCACGCCGCTGGGCACCGCCTTGATCCTGGCCGAGCGACTCGAACAGGCGGTCAGCAAGCCCGGCAGCGCTTACACCGTGTCGCAGCGCAACATCAACGCGCTGGCCTTGGGGCTGAACGGCCAGCAAGGCGCGCACGGTTGGCAAGCCAACTTGCGGCGCGACCGCAATTCGCAGTACGGCGGGCAAACCACCGGCACGCTGGCCTACGCTTACACCCTGAACCCGGCCTGGCGCCTGGGCGGGTCGTACGGCACGAGCTTCGTGGCGCCAAGCTTCAACCAGCTGTACTTCCCTGGCTTTGGCAACCCGCTGCTGCAGCCCGAAGAAGGTCGTCACGGCGAGCTCAACGTGCGCTGGCTGGGCGACAAGCAGCAAGTGCGTGCGGCTTGGTTCGACAACCGCATCCGAGGTTTCATCACCCCGGGGCCGAACCCGAGCAATGTGGACGCGCGCATCGATGGGCTGAGCCTGAGCTATGAAGCCCGGCGCGAGGCCTGGACTTACGCCGCCAGCCTCGACCACGTCGACCCGCGCAACGACAGCACCAACGCCAACGCGGGCAAGTGGTTGCCCCGGCGCGCCAAGGACAGCCTCAAGGCCTCGGCCGATGTGGACCTGGGCCGTTGGCAGCTCGGCGCCAGCCTGACGGCTTTCGGCCCACGCTTCGACAACGCAGCCAACACCATCCGCCTGGGTGGTTTCACAACGGTTGACGTGCGGGCCGACTGGCGCATGGCGCCGCAGTGGACGCTCGGCTTGCGGCTCAACAACCTCGGCGACAAGACCTATCAGACGGTCAATGGCTACAACCAGCCTGGGCGCGAGGGCTTCGTCACCGTGCGCTACAGCCACTGATGACGGCGATGGCCTGTCTGCGGTGGGGTGCGGTGGCGGCCGACGTGACGGCCGCGTTGGCGCTGCTGATGGGCGCCGCCGCCATGCTGTCGGCTGGTGCGGTGTCAGCCGCCGAACAGTCCGCCACGGCGCGGTCGCCGGCGGCGGCCAGCGCGCCCTTGCTGGACGACCGCGGCGCACCGGTGGGCGCGGCGCCGCCGGCGCGGCGCATCGTCAGCCTGTTGCCATCGCTGACCGAGACCGTGTGCGCGCTCGGGGCTTGCGATCGGCTGGTGGCGACCGACCGCTTCTCGAATCACCCGGCGTCGGTGCGGTCGCTGCCCAAGGTGGGCAGCCTGGACGATGTGCAGGTCGAGCGCATCGTGGCCCTTCGCCCCGACCTCGTGTTGGTGGCGGTGTCATCGCGTGTGACCGAGCGCTTGCAGTCGCTGGGACTGCGGGTCGTCACGCTTGAGCCTCGCAGCCTGGGCGACACCGAACGCGTGGTGCGCCTGATCGCCGGGTTGCTGGGCTCGGGGGAGGCCGACGCTGTGCTTGCGCGCGCCCAGGCGGCGGTGGCCGAGGCCAGCCGCCAGCTGGACCCGCGTGCCCTCGGGCTGAGCGTCTACTTTCCGGTGGGCACAGGCCCTTATGCCGCCGGCGCTGCGTCGTTCACGGGCGAGCTGATGACGCGCCTCGGGCTGGTCAATGTCGTGGAGGCGTCGCTCGGCCCCTACCCGATGCTGAACCCCGAGTTTGTGGTGCGCGCCGACCCCAGTTTGATCGTCATCGGCCAACGCCACGTCGACACGGTGGCCGCGCGGCCCGGATGGTCCCGGGTGCGGGCCGTGCGCGACAAGCGCTTTTGCCGGCTCGACCCCGACGCGGGCGACGTGCTGGCCCGAGCGGGCCCGCGGTTTGGCGAGGCCGCCTTGCTGATCAGCCAATGCGTGAACCAGGCCCTGCGCGACGCGCCCCTCGATGCGGCCGACCGCGCGCCTGCGCCCGGCAAAGGGAGCCGGCCGTGAGCGGTCGCCAGGCGCTGGCCTTGCTGCTGGCCCTGGGCGCCATTGCGGGGTTGCTGGGCGTCTGCGTGGGCAGCAATGGGTGGTCCCCGCCGTGGGCCGCCGATGCGGACGCGGCGCTGATCCTGTGGGACATCCGCTTGCCACGATCGATCGGGGCCTGGCTGGCTGGTGCGCTGCTGGGCTTGGGCGGTGCCGTGGCGCAAGGCGTGTTCCGCAACCCGCTGGCGGATCCCTATTTGCTGGGCAGCGCGTCCGGGGCGTCGCTTGGGGTCGCCTTGTTGCTCGCGGTGCTGGGCATGTCGCCGTCGTCCCAGGGCTGGGGCCTGCGCTTGGGCCTGACCGGGGCCGCCTTCGTCGGCTCGTTGCTGGCGGTGGCGCTGACCGTCGCCCTGGCGCGCGGTGTGCAGCACGTGATGCGCCTGCTGCTCGCTGGGGTGGTGGTGGGCGTGGTGCTGGCCGCCGTGAAGGAGCTGGTGGTGCTGGCGGCCCCGGACGTGCTGCGGCCGCTGCAGGCCTTCCTGCTCGGCACGACCGGCCTGCTGGGCTGGCCCGCGGTGCAGGTGCTGGGCGCGGTGTTGCTGCCCTGCCTGCTGGCGGCCTGGCTGGGCAGCCGGGCGCTGGATGCCATGGCCCTGGGCGACGCCACCGCGCGCAGCCTGGGCTTGCCGCTGGGGGCCGTGCGCGCCGGCCTGGTGGCGGTGATGGCTTTGACCACCGCCGCGGCCGTGGCCCAGGCCGGGCTGATCGCTTTCGTCGGGCTGGTGGCGCCGCACCTGGTGCGCAGCCTGGGGCACGCGGCGCATCGGCGCTTGTTGAGTTTGTCCGCCGCGGCGGGTGGCTTGCTGCTGCTGTGCGCCGACGTCCTGGCCCGCGCGGTCATCGCGCCGCAGGAGCTGCCGGTGGGCGTGATCACCGCCGTGCTCGGCGGCGGCTACCTGCTGTGGCTGATGCACAGCCGCCCGATGGGAGGACGCAGCTGATGGACGCTGCCTTGCACGCCGCAAGGACCCTTGCCGAGGGGGCCGCCACGAGCGCCCAGTCCACCGCCGCCAGCGCCGAGGCCGATGGCCGCCCGGCGATGTCGGTCTCGCTGTCGGCGGTGCGGTTGCAGCGCTGCCCGGTGCTTGGTCCGATCCGCCTGGACGTGCGCGCGGCGACGTGGACCGCGGTGGTGGGGCCGAACGGTGCGGGCAAGTCGACCCTGTTGCGCGCCCTGGCGGGCCTGCAGGCCGCCGAGGGCGCGCTGAGCTTGTTCGGTCGCCCCCTGCGCGATTGGCCCGCGCGCGAGCGCGCGCGCTGCCTCGCCTGGATGGGTCAGGGCGAACCAAGTGCCGAAGGGATGAGCGCCGAAGAGGTGGTGATGCTGGGCCGGCTGCCCCACCACGGCTGGCTGGCACCACCGACCGACGAGGACCGCGCCCAGGTCGAGGCCGCAATGCGCCAAACCCAGTGCCTCGCGTGGCGTCGGCGCAGCCTGTCGACCCTGTCGGGCGGTGAGCGCCAGCGCGTGTTGCTGGCGCGCGCGCTGGCCGTGCAGGCGCGGGTCGTGTTGATGGACGAGCCCCTGACCCACCTCGACCCGCCTCACCAGGCCGATTGGACGCTGCTGGTGCGCCAGCTGTGCCAAGCGGGAACCACGGTGGTTTCCGTGCTCCACGAACTCAACGCGGCGCTGCAGGCCGACGCGCTGGTGGTGATGGCACGCGGCCAAGTGGTGCACCACGGCGCGCCGGCGGACGCGGCCACGCGGGACGCACTGCTCGACGTCTTTGACGGTCGACTGCAGTTCGTCGAGATCGCCGGCCGCTGGGTGGCGCTGCCGCGCTGACGCTGCGGCCGGTCGGCCGCCGTGCTCAGCGTGCGGCGCTCGGGGATGGCGCTGAGGTGGCCGGCGCCGGCAATCCTGGCACGCTGTCTGGCGCCAGCGTCACCGGCGGCGACCTGCGTTGCCTGCAGTCCGGGCCGATGAAGCCGTCCTTGCACTCGGTCACGATGTGCTCGTCACCCGGCCGCGCGGTGGCGGACCGGCCCACCGACGCGGCGGGCGCGGTCTGTGGGGCGGCGGCGGCGGGGACGGCCGCCATGGGGCCGGCCGGGCCTGCTGTGTAGACGATCTTCTTGCGCCCCAACCCGCAGCTGCCCACCACCTTGCCCGTCGTGGTCGCGTCCAGGTCGAGGATCGACAAGGTGTAGGCCGTGAGGCCGCCGGCGCGAAGTTTGGCGTCGATCTGCGCCTGAATGGCCTCGCAGGTGTCGGCGCGGGCGGGGGAGGCACACAGCGCGAGCGCGCCGAACAGCATCGTGAACTTGGTCGACATCCGCGGCATCGATGAGGGGTGGGACAGGCTCTGATTAGACACGCCCCAGGCCGCTGCGGCAGGGTGGAAACACGGGCCCATGGCTCGGCTTCGACCCGCATTGCGACCCGTCCGCCGTGCGGCAGCGGCCGCCTCGGTCACCCCATGCAGGACAACGATGTGGGTGAGCGTGTCCGCGCGGACCAGCGGATCGAGCAACGCCGCGTGGTCGCGCAGGAACGCGATCAGCGCCTGCTGGTGCAGGCTGTCGTGCACTCTGCGGCCGCGGCACCGCGCCAACTTGCCGGTCGAGCAAGCCCACCAGCCGCTCCGGTGCGCCGCGCCGTTGGCGCGGCTCGACGCGTCCAGCCGCCCGACCAGGCGCGGGACCTTGCCGCGCTTGTTCCAGACCGACGGCGGGCCGTGCGCGCCCGATGAGCGCCGCCGACCCAGCGGCGGCGCCGTCACGCGCGCGCGGGTTGCGTTGCCGTCAGCGCCCGGGCCACGAACTGCTTGGCCACGGTGGGGCGCGGCACCTTGAAGGGAAACCAACGGCGCACGTCGTCTTCGAGGCCGATGCCGTGCATGTAGTTGTAGAGCGCCTTCTTCAGCACGGGGCCGATCGCGTCGTGGTCCACGCCGGTCGGGTCGATGAAGCCAATGTCATTGCGCGCGAACTGGCCTGGAGGCAGCGGTTGCAGGCTCACACCGTAGTGCGCGGGGTCCAGCCCCACTGGCGAGTGCACCGTGCAGGCGAAGCGGTGAAAAAAGCCGCTGTGGATGCAGCCTTCGGCGAACAGCTGGCGGACGTACTCGAGCGCGTCGACGGTGTCCTGCAGCGTCTGCGTGGGAAAGCCGTACATCAGGTAGGCGTGCACCATGACGCCCGCGTCGGCGAACGCCTTGGTCACCCGCGCCACCTGCGCCACCGACACGCCTTTCTTCATCAAGGCCAGAAGCCGGTCGGACGCCACCTCCAGGCCGCCCGACATCGCGATGCAGCCGCTGTCGGCCAATTGCTGGCACAGCTCGGGCGTGAAGCTTTTTTCGAACCGGATGTTGCCCCACCAGGAAATCGCGGTGCCGCGCTTCGTCAGCTCGGCGGCCAGCGCCTTCAGCGACTTCGGTGGCGCGGCCTCGTCGACGAAATGGAAGCCGGTCTGCCCCGTTTCCCGGACGATGGCCTCGATGCGGTCCGCCAGCAGCGTGGCGGACGCAGCGTCGTAGCGTGAGATGTAGTCCAGGCTGACGTCGCAGAAGCTGCACTTCTTCCAGTAGCAACCGTGGGCAACGGTCAGCTTGTTCCAGCGCCCATCGCTCCAAAGCCGGTTCATTGGGTTGAGCATGTCCAGCAAGGACAGGTAGCGGTCCAAGGGCAGCCCGTCCCAGGTCGGCGTGCCGACGTCGGCGAAGGGAATGTCGGGTTCGGCCCAGTGGATGTACTTCACCGTGCCGGAGTCGGCATCGCGCACAAAGCAGCGCACCAGCCGTTGCTGGGACCGCTTGCCGGCCACGTGCTCCAGCAGCGCCAGCAGCGGCCTTTCGCCGGCGTCCAACGTCACGTGGTCGAAATGGTCGAAGACCCGCGGCTCGGCCAGCTCACGCAGCTCGGTGTTGACGTAGCCGCCGCCCAGCACGGTGACGATGGTGGGGTCGATCTGCTTGGCCGTCTGCGCGATGCGAAAGGCCGCGTAGACCGCGCCGGGGAACGGCACCGACAGCAGCAGCACGCGAGGGCGGTGGCGTTCGATGGCCTCGCGTGTCAGCTCGGCCAGCAGCGTGTCCAGCAGCGTGGGCGGCGCGGCCAAGGCGTCGGCCAAGGGGTCGAAGCTGGGTTGGGAGCGCGCCAGCGATTCGGCGTAGCGGACGAACTCGAAGCGCGGGTCGACCGCGTCGCGCACCACGTCGGCCAGGTCGTTGAGGTAGAGCGTCGCCAAATGGCGGGCGCGGTCTTGCAGGCCCAGCGCACCGAAGGCCCAGGCCAGCGGGTCGCCGCTGCCGTCGTCGATGTAGTGGTCCAGCGAAACGAAGCGCGGCCCTTCCGGCAGGAAGCCACGGCCGCCGATGCGGTGGGCCAGCGTCGGGTCTCGGCCCTGCAGGAAGGCGACGGTGGGCTCCACGGTGGCCAGGTAGCGGTCGAAGGCCGCGTCGAAATGCTGCAGCACCGCGCTGCGCTGGCGTGGCTTGACCGCCTGCACCGCGGCGTGCAGCGCGCGCAGGCCGTCGCGCGACCACAGCCGCAGCACCAGGGCCAGCGCGAGGTCTTCTTGCACCGCGTCCACCCCGCGCGAGCGCAGGAAGCCGGTCAGGTAGGCGGTGGACGGGTAAGGCGTGTTCAGCTGGGTCATCGGTGGGATGACCGACAACACGCGCGTTGCGAGAGGGCTCATGGCGGACGTCGAGGCATGCCCACCGATTGTCGGTGATGCCTGCGCGCTTGCAGGCGGTGGGACTAGAACTCGATGATCTCGGCCTTGATGCCACGCACGCCGAGCAGCCCGCGGGTCTGCTCGGCCGCCTCGCGGTCGTGGTATGGCCAGATGACCGCGCGGAACTCGTCGCCGATCTGCATGATTTCAGCCCGCGCCTGACCCGGCTCGGCCTTCATCGGCGCATTGGTCAAGACGATGCGCAGCTGGGACGCCGCGCGGCTTTTGGTGGGCATGGTGGCCACGGCGTAGACCCGACCGTCATCGACTGCGAACGTCCCAGCGGCCGACGCGCCCGAAGCGGCGTTGCGGGCGTGGGCCGGGGTGGCGCGCAGGGCCTCCGCTTGCGCTTTGGCAGCGGCGCGCACCTCGGCAGGCAAGATGGGGCGCATCGCGCCTGAGGCAGTCTGTGGCGGCGCGGGCGCGGGCAAGGCCGCGCCCGCATCGTTCGCCGGGTGCGAGGCCGAGGGCGCGGCGCTGGCCACGGCGACCGGCCGGATGCCGGACGCCGCCAAGGCCGGCGACGAGGCGGCCGCGCCGGCGGGCGGCAACCCGACCTGCGCTGGAGCAGCCCCCGTCCGCGGCGCCGACGGCGGCACCGCCGCCAACAGCACGCCGGCATCGCGGTGCTGCCCGGTGCCGCTCACCACCGTGGCCAGGGTCACCACCAGACCGATGGCCGCGACCAATGCGCTGGCGCCGCCGAGGATTCGGTGTCGGCTCAGCAGGCGCGTTCCCAGGATGCGCGGCGACTCGCCCTCGCCGATCAGCACGCGCACCCGCTGGCTGCCGACTTCGATGGCGGCGGTGCGCAGGTGGCGAAACGCCAGTGGGGCGTCGGCGGCCACGCGCGTGGGCAGCATGTCGCGCTGCGGCCAGTCGCTGGCGCCTGGTCGCTCCGGCGCGCCGTGGGCCCAGGCGAAACGGGCCAAGCGCGCTGGCTTCAGGTGGTCGATGACTTCCTCATCGAAGGCGCGCGCCGGCCGTGGCGTCTTGCCGAACAGGCGTTGCCATGGCTTGGCCGGGAGCGGGTCGGTCGCGAGGAAGGGCAGCTTCAACACGCCCAGGCCGACCACCTGCGCGGGCGCGATGCGCCGCGCGAGCGGGTGACGGTTGTGCCACTGCGCGACGCGGGCGGCGAGTTCGGTGGAGGGATCGACGTCCATGGGCCCGGCCAGTGTGGCCGCGCACCGTGGCGGGCGGTGCGCCGAAAAGCGGTGCGCTATCGGCCTTGATCGTCGGCCCAGGCGATGCGCCCCTGGCCCAGCTCGTCCAGCCGGCGGCGAAGCGCCGACGCGTCATGGTCCGGCAGGGAAAAGTGCAGGCGCACCGCCTCGTCGTGAAGCACCTGACCCAGCATGGCGCCCGCAAGTGCCAGTTCCCGACGCATGGGACCTTCCATCGCGTAAGGCACGCTGCATTGCCAATGCACCAGCCGGTGAACCGGGCGTTTGTCGGCTCCGATCAAGGCCTGCGCGATGCAGTCGGTGTAGGCCCGCACCAGGCCGCCCGCGCCCAGCTTGACACCGCCGAAGTAGCGCACGGCGGTCGCGAGCACGCCCTCCAGGTCTTGGTGCCTCAGCACGTCGAGCATGGGCCGCCCCGCGGTGCCGCCAGGCTCGCCGTCGTCGACCGCCGCGGACTGCCCCCCGGCCATCAAGGCCCAGCACACGTGCGCTGCCGCTGGGTGCTCGGCCCGCAGTTGGGCCACCACCTGCACCGCCGCCGCGCGGTCGGTCACCGGCTGCACGCAGCCGAGGAATCGGCTCTTGCGAATGCTCAGGTCGCTGTGGACCGCGCCGGCCAGCGTCTGCGCCATGCCAGGGCCTTCAACCGCGCGACCGCGGCGCCGAGTCGCACCACGTGGCCACCGTGCAGCGGCCGCATTGCGGCGAGCGGGCCTGGCACACGTAGCGCCCATGAAGGATCAGCCAATGGTGGGCATCGACGAGGTAGGTGGCCGGGATGCGCCGCAACAAGCCCCGTTCGACCGCCAGCGTGGTCTTGCCCGGCGCGAGGCCAGTGCGGTTCGACACCCGGAAAATGTGCGTGTCGACGGCCATCGTCGCCTCGCCGAAGGCCACGTTCAGCACCACGTTGGCCGTCTTGCGGCCCACGCCCGGCAGGGCTTCAAGGGCGTCCCGTTGGCGCGGCACCTGGCCACCGTGCCGCTCCACCAGGATGCGGCAGGTCTCGTGAAGGTGTTTGGCCTTGTTGCGGTACAGGCCGATGGTTTTGATGGCGTCGGTCAGCGCGGGCAGCCCCAGATCGAGGACCTGTTGCGGCGTGCCCGCCCGCGGGAACAACCGCCGCGTGGCCTTGTTCACGCCCACATCGGTGGCCTGCGCGGACAACAGCACCGCGGCCAGCAACTCGAAGACGCTCGTGTATTCCAGCTCGGTGACGGGCAGGGGGTTGGCCGCCTTCAGGGTGGCGAAGAACGGCTCAATGTGGGCAATTTTCATGGGCTCCGATTGTGCCGGCGCCGCGCCGAACCTGGCTCGGCCGGGGGATCAGTGAACCAGGCGCAGCGACATCGCACGCGCCACGGCCTGGGCGCGGTTGCTGGCGTTGAGCTTCACCAGCAGCCGGGCCACCTGGTGGCGCACGGTGTGTTCGCTGCGGCCGCCGATCTGGGCAATCTCCCAGTTGGTCTTGCCCTCGACCATCCAGCTCAGCACCTCCCGCTCGCGCGGCGTCAGCCGAACGCGGGGCAGGCCGCCTTCCTCGCCCACCGAGGGCACGTCCGCCATCACGCGCACCAGGGCCACGTGCATGTGCGGCACCAGGAGGTCGAGCACCTGGGCGTGGCGGGGCGACACGCCATCGCCCAGCCGCGCGAACTTGAAGCAGCTGCCGTGGCTGCTGCCCACGTCCCGCAGGCCGTGCACCAGCACGTTGTCCAGCTGGAAGGTCTGGAAGGCGTCCAGCCACTGGCGGTTGTCGATGCTGCTGTCGAAGCGCGGGTCGTACATCTGCGGCGACGGGTCCGCGTGCCAACGCGACATGATGGGGCACTGCATCGTGCCGTCGGCCCGCCTCAGCGCGTCGAAGTAGGCCAGCGGCCAGTCGCGCGTCAAGATCTTGTGGATGCGGGCGTCTCGCATGCGAACCTCTGCGAGGCTGCAGGCCATCATGCCGTGGGGAAGCACGGTCTGCAGGTCGGTGGCGCTCCAGTGCTTGAAGGCCGCCACCGAATGCACCGACATCAGGGATTCCATGACGCCGAACAGGCGCGCGCGTTCACGGTCGTCCAAGCCGATCGCACTGGGGCGGTCCACCATGGTGACCGGGTAGGTGAACTGAAACGGGCGGTGGGACTGGATCGGGGTCGACTGGGCCATGAGGTCTCCTGGGTGCCTGAGCGGCGTCATGCCGGCTGCGGAATCGGTGCCAAATGATAAAAATATGAAATCAAGCGGTCACACGGCCCATGTTTGTAGGCCATTGTGATGATTCTGCTACGTTGAGCCGGCAAATTTGGATGCACCTCGGCACAAATTTGCATATTTCTGACACTTAAGTCGGGGATCAAATGCGAAAAGCGCCATCGCGGCGCTTACACATTCAGCCTGGGGCGACGTGATGCCGCCGCTCAGCCCCGGTCAGGCGTTGGGGCGCGGCGGTGTCGCGGCGGCCAACCGGGCAGCGTCCTCGTCGGCGGCCCGCTGCTGTCGCTCGGTGCGTTGGCGGTACCGCTGTTTCGCGCGTTGCGCCTGGGCGTCACTCCACGCGGCCCAGCCGGTGGCGCCAGGCGTTGCGACGTCCAGTTGTATGCAATCGACCGGGCACACCGGAATGCACAGCTCACAGCCGGTGCAGTCGGCCTCGACCACGGTGTGCATGCGTTTCGGCGCGCCGACGATGCAGTCCACGGGGCAAGCCTGGATGCACAGCGTGCATCCGATGCAGGTGGCCTCGTCGATCCAGGCGAGCCGGCGCGGGCCCTCGGCGCCATGGGCGGCGTCCAGTGGAAGCGGCGCTTGGCCGGTCTCGCGGGCCAACCGCTCGATGCCTTCAGCGCCTCCCGGCGGGCAACGGTTGAGCAGCGCGCCCCCGGCGATGGCGCGGGCGTAGGCGGCGCAGTCGGGCTCGCCGCAGCGCCGGCATTGGGTCTGAGGCAGCAGCGCGTCCAGGCGCGATGCCAGGTCCGCGGCCAACCGCGTCAGCCTTTGCTGGTCGCCCGGCTGGCCTTCTTGCGGGCCGCGGGGGCGGCCGCCGCGGTGACCGCGGGGCGGCTGGCCTCTGCTTTGGTGGCCTTCCGAGCGATGGCCTTCGGCTCAGCGGCTTTCGATGCAGCGGCCTTCGGGGCCTCCAGGGCGGCCGGGGCGGCCGGTGCAGTGGCCGGCGGCTGGTAGGCCGCGATGAAGTCGCGCACCCGCGGGCACACTCGCTCGCGCCAGCGCCGCCCGGAGAAGATGCCGTAGTGGCCGGCGCCTTCGACGTCGTAGTGAAACTGGTTGGCCTTGGCGATGCCGGTGCACAGGTCGTGAGCTGCGCGCGTCTGGCCGGCGCCGGAGATGTCGTCCAGCTCGCCCTCGATGGTCAGCAGGGCGGTGGTGGTGATGTCCTGCGGTCGCACCAGTTGGCCGGAGACCTTCCACGTGCCGTTGACGAGTGCGAAGTCCTGGAACACGGTCTTGATGGTGTCCAGGTAGTACTCCGCCGGCATGTCCAGCACGGCGTTGTATTCATCGTAGAAGCCGCGGTGGAAGTCCACGCTGTCGTCGTCGCCGCGGATCAGGTCGAGGAAGTAGTCGTAGTGCGATTTCAGGTGCCGGTCCGGGTTCATCGCGATGAAGCCGGTGTGCTGAAGGAAGCCGGGGTAGACCCGCCGGCCCGCGCCGGGGTAGTTCACCGGCACCCGGTAGATGACGTTGTTCTCGAACCACTCGAAGCTCTTGTTCATCGCCAGGTTGTTCACGGCGGTGGGGCTGCGGCGGGCGTCGATGGGGCCGCCCATCATCGTCATGGTGCGCGGCGTGGGCTCGCCGGCGCTGGCCATCAGCGAGATGGCCGCCAGCACCGGCACCGTGGGCTGGCACACCGAGATCACGTTGACGGACGGGCCGATGGCGCGGATGAAGTCCTGCACGTAGTGCACATAGTCGTCGAGGTGGAAGGCGCCCACTTCCGCGGGCACCATGCGCGCGTCGGTCCAGTCCGTGATGTAGACCTTGTGGTCGGTCAGCAGGGCGCGCACGGTTTCGCGCAGCAGCGTGGAGTGGTGGCCTGACAGCGGCGCCACCACCAGCACGGTGGGCTGCGACTTCATGCGGTCGAGCACCGCGGACTCGTCGGTGAAGCGCTTGAAGCGCAGCAGGCGGCAGAAGGGCTTGGTCACGGCGACCTGCTCCTGCACCGCCACGTCCACGCCATCGACCTTGACCGAGCGGAGGTCGAACTCGGGCTTCTCGTAGTCTTTGGCCAGGCGGTTCATCAGGTCGAAGCCGGCGGCAATGCGTTGCGAGCCCGGCACCGAAGCGAACGGCGACAACTGGTTGCTGTAAAGCTTGGACGTGGCGCTGGCGAACTCGGCGAACGGGCTCATCAGCGCGCGATGGGTTTCAAACCACTGGTAAAGCATGTTGTCTCCAATTCCTCGGGGGTTGCTGGCGCGCACGGGCCTGCCGTGCCCGCCGCAACCCCTCAATTATGCTGCGGTGCAACAAATTCCGCCACGGCCCGTTCAGGCCACCGCCGCGATCGCCTTCACCACCGCGTCGATGTTGCCGTGGTTCAAGGCCGCCACGCAGATGCGCCCGGAATCCACGCCGTAGATGCCGAACTCCGAGCGAAGGCGCTGCATCTGCTCCTTGTTCAGGCCCGAGTAGCTGAACATGCCCTTTTGTTGGGTGATGAAGCCCATGTCCTGCTTCACGCCGGCCGCGACCAGCTTGTCCAGCAGCAGAGCGCGCATTTGCTTGATGCGCACGCGCATGCCGGCCAGCTCTTCTTCCCACATCGCGCGCAGCGCAGGGTTGGTCAGCACGGTGGCCACCACCTGGGCGCCGTGCGTCGGCGGGTTCGAGTAGTTGGTGCGGATCACGATCTTCAGCTGGCTGAGCACGCGGCTGGCTTCTTCCTTGGTCGCGCACACGACGCTGAGCGCGCCCACCCGCTCGCCATACAGCGAGAAGCTCTTGCTGAACGAGGTCGACACGAAAAAGTCGATCCCCGCCGCCAGGAATTGGCCAATGACGGCGCCGTCCTCGGCGATGCCTTCGCCAAAGCCTTGATAGGCCATGTCGAGAAAGGCCACCAGGCCGCGCGACTTGACGGCCTCGACCACCTGCGACCATTGGTCGGGCGAGATGTCGTAGCCGGTGGGGTTGTGGCAGCAGGCGTGCAGCACCACCACGGTGCCGGCGGGCGCGCCGTTCAGGCTGGCCAGCATGCCGGCGAAGTCAACGCCTCGCCGGGTGGCGTCGTAGTAGGGATAGCTCTCCACCTTGAAGCCGGCGTTGGTGAACAGCGCGCGGTGGTTTTCCCAGCTGGGGTCGCTGATGAGCACCGTGGCATTCGGGTTCAGGCGCTTCAAGAAGTCGGCGCCGATCTTCAACCCCCCGGTGCCCCCCAGGCCCTGAACGGTGGCCACGCGGCCGTCGGCCAGCGCGCCGCTGTCGGCGCCGAAGACCAGCGCTTGCACGGCCTTGTCATAGGCGGCAATGCCGTCGATGGGCAGGTAACCGCGCGGCTTCGGCGCCTCCTGCATCTGGCGCTCGGCCTCGGCCACGCACTTCAGCAGCGGCAGCTTGCCGTTCTCGTCGGTGTAGACGCCCACGCCGAGGTTGACCTTGGCCGGGTTGGTGTCGGCATTGAACTGCTCGTTCAGACCCAGGATGGGGTCGCGGGGGGCCATGTCGACGGAGGCAAAGAGCGATGCCATTGAGCAATCCTTGAACGTGAATGAAGCGGTGATGGAACGGTAAGGGCCGGCAGCAGCCGCAGCGCAACGGGCCCCGTTTTGGGCTACCCTTTGCGGTTGCCCTGCGTTCCGACAGGGCGTGTTAACCCACGGATTTTATCTGCCATGACCAAACGCAGCGACAGCGCCCGCGGTGCACCGGGATCCCAGGGCAGCCGGCAAGGCCCCAGCCTGTCGCCGGCCGAGCTGGCGGTGATGAACCGGCCGGTGCTGGCCGAGGTGGGTGGCGGCGACGACGACCCCGCGGCGCTGGGTGCCGATGGCTTCGCCAAGGGCGAATTCGTGGCATTCCCCGACTCGCCCTTCCAATTGTTCCTGCCATACCCGCCTGCCGGTGACCAGCCCAAGGCCATTGCCGAACTGGTCGATGGCGTCGAATCGGGTCTGGTGTACCAGACTCTGCTGGGCGTGACCGGTTCAGGCAAGACCTTCACCATGGCCAACGTGATTGCCCGCCTGGGGCGCCCGGCCATCGTGTTCGCACCCAACAAGACGCTGGCCGCGCAGCTGTACAGCGAGTTTCGCGAGTTCTTTCCGAAGAACGCGGTCGAGTATTTCGTCAGCTACTACGACTACTACCAACCTGAGGCCTATGTCCCGCAGCGCGACCTGTTCATCGAGAAGGACAGCTCGATCAACGAGCACATCGAGCAGATGCGCCTGAGCGCCACCAAGAGCCTGCTGGAGCGCCGCGACGTGGTCATCGTGGCCACCGTCAGCGCGATCTACGGCATTGGCAACCCGGCGGACTACCACCGCATGGTGATGACGCTGCGCGTGGGCGACAAGATGGGCCAGCGCGACGTCATCCAGCAGCTGATCCGCATGCAGTACCAGCGCAACGAGGTGGACTTCTCCCGCGGCACCTTCCGCGTGCGGGGCGACACCATCGACGTGTTCCCGGCCGAGCACAGCGAGCTGGCCATCCGCATCGAGTTGTTCGACGACGAGGTCGAGACGCTGCAGCTGTTCGATCCGCTGACCGGGCGCATCCGCCAGAAGATCCCGCGCTTCACCGTCTACCCGTCCAGCCACTACGTGACGCCGCGCGACCGCGTGGTGGTGGCGATCGACACCATCAAGGAAGAGTTGCGCACGCGGCTCGACGAGCTGGTCAAGACCGGCAAGCTGGTCGAGGCCCAGCGCCTGGAGCAACGCACCCGATTCGACCTGGAAATGCTGCAGGAAATCGGCCACTGCAAGGGCATCGAAAACTACACGCGCCACCTGTCGGGCGCGGCCCCCGGCGAGCCACCGTCGACCTTGGTCGACTACCTGCCGCGCGACGCGCTGATGTTCCTGGACGAAAGCCATGTGCTGATCGGCCAGTTCGGCGGCATGTACAACGGTGACCGGGCACGCAAGACCACGCTCGTGGAGTACGGCTTTCGCCTGCCCAGCGCGCTGGACAACCGCCCACTGAAGTTCGACGAGTTCGAGACCAAGATGCGCCAGGTGGTGTTCGTGTCCGCCACGCCAGCCGCCTACGAGCAGACCCACGCCGACCAGGTGGTCGAGCAGCTCGTGCGGCCCACGGGCCTCGTCGACCCTGAAATCGAGGTGCGCCCGGCCACCAACCAGGTGGATGACGTGCTGCAGGAAATCCGCATCCGCGTCGACAAGAACGAGCGCGTGCTGATCACCACGCTGACCAAGCGCATGGCCGAGCAGCTGACCGACTACCTCAGCGACAACGGCGTGAAGGTGCGCTACCTGCACAGCGACGTGGACACGGTGGAGCGCGTGGAAATCCTGCGCGACCTGCGCCTGGGCGCCTTCGACGTGCTGGTGGGCATCAACCTGTTGCGCGAGGGCCTGGACATCCCCGAGGTGTCGCTGGTGACCATTCTTGACGCCGACAAGGAAGGCTTCCTGCGCGCCGAGCGCAGCCTGATCCAGACCATCGGCCGCGCAGCGCGCAACCTGAACGGTCGCGCCATCCTGTACGCCGACCGCGTCACCGACTCGATGCGCAAGGCCATCGACGAGACCGAGCGCCGCCGCGCCCGGCAGATCGCCCACAACGAGGCCAACGGCATCACGCCGCGCAGCGTCAACAAGCGCATCAAGGAGCTGATCGACGGCGTGTATGGCGACAAGGGCGCCAAGGACGACCTGAAAAATGCCAAGGCCGCGGCCGAGGTGGAGCAGCTCAGCGAGAAGGACCTGGGCAAGCGCATCAAGCAGCTGGAAAAGCAGATGCTGGAGCACGCCAAGAACCTCGAGTTCGAGAAGGCGGCCCGCGTGCGCGACCAGCTGGCCCTGTTGCGCGAGCAGGCCTTCGGCGCGGCCGGCGGCGACAACGTGCTGCCGCTGGTGGGCTGATGCGCCAGCGCGTGCTGCTGGTCGAGGACGAATCGGCCATCGCCGACACGGTGAGCTACGCGCTGCGCACCGACGGCTTCGACTGCGAGTGGTGCGCCAGCGGCGCGCAGGCGCTGGCGGCGTTCACCCGGTCGCCTCCGGACCTGGTGGTGCTGGACGTGGGTCTGCCCGATGTCCACGGCTTTGACCTGTTCCGCCGGCTGCGCGCGCTGGGCGATGCGCCCGTGGTGTTTCTGACGGCCCGTGGCGACGAGATCGACCGGGTGGTGGGGCTGGAACTGGGCGCGGACGACTACGTGGCCAAGCCCTTCTCACCGCGCGAGCTGGTGGCGCGCATCCGCGGCGTGCTGCGGCGCACGGCGCGCGACGCGATGGGTCCGGCGCCGGCCGCCACTGCGGTGCCTTCGTCGACCAACATGCCGACACCCGCGCAGACTTCCGCGGGCGTGTTCACCGTCGCGCCCGAGCCCAACTTGCGCCACGGCCCTTTTGATGTGGACGACAGCCGCCGCCTCGTGCGTTTCCAGGGTCGGTCCTTGAGCCTGTCGCGCGTTGAGTACGGGCTGCTGTGCGCGTTGATCCGCCGGCCGGGGCATGTGTACACCCGCGAAGCGCTGCTTGACGCCGTGTGGGGCGACCACCGGGCCAGCCTGGACCGCACGGTCGACGCCCATGTGAAGACGCTGCGCGCCAAGCTCAAACAGATCGATCCCGCGCTCGATCCCATCCGCACGCACCGCGGTGTCGGCTACGCGCTGGCCGACGACGCGGGCACGCCAGCGGGCTGACGGCGCCCCCCCGCCGCCCGCCCGCAACGCGCCATGCCGCTGCCCAGCAAGCGAAATCGCCTGTACCTGGCGATCCTGCTCGGCTTCCTGCTGGGCGTGGCGCTGCTGATGTGGCGCTTGCTCGGCGACATCGACCCGCGCTACCGCGAGTCGGCCGAGGAATCGCTGGTGGAGACCGCCCACTTGATGGCCGCGTTGATCGAGCAGCGCTCGCCCGACCGCCTCGACCCGACGGTGATGCAAGGCGTGTTCGAGTCGCTGCGCGCGCAGCGCATCGAGGCCGACATCTTCGGCTACCTCAAGACCCGCATCGAGCTGCAGGCCATGGTGGTCGACCGGCAGGGCAGGGTGGTGTTTGATTCCACCGGGCGGCCGATGGGCACGGACATGTCGCTGTGGCGCGATGTCCGTCTGGCGCTGGCGGGGCGCTACGGCGCGCGCACATCGGCCGACCCCCTGCGGCCGCGCGGCCCGGCGGTGATGCACGTGGCCGTGCCGATCCGTCTGCACGGCGAGATCGTCGGTGCCGTGGCGGCGGGCAAGCCGATGCAGAGCCTGGGCCAGTTCGTCGACGCCGCGCGGCGCAAGACGCTGCTGGTGGGCCTGACCTCGGCTCTTGCCGTGCTGCTGCTGGCGGCCATCGGTGCCATCTGGCTCTTGCGCCCGGTCAGCATCGTGCGCAGCCAGCTCGGTCACCTGCGCGGCGATGGGCGCGGCCTGTCGACCCTGCTGCGGCGCGGTTGGGCCGCCCTGGGGCTGGCTTACGACGAGGTGCGCGACACCCTCGCCGGCCGCAACCACGTGGCCGAGCATGTGCAGACGCTGACCCACGAGCTCAAGAGCCCCTTGTCCGCCATTCGCGGTGCCGCTGAGCTGCTGCGCGAACCCATGGCCGCCGACGACCACGCCCGCTTCGTCGGTCACATCGAGCGCGAGACGCTGCGCATCCAGGCCCTGGTCGACCGGATGATGGAACTGGTGGCGCTGGAGTCGCGCTTGCAGCTGGACGCGCCCGCGCCGGTGGACCTGCGCGTCCTCATCCAGGACCAGCTGGCCAGCGCCTCGCCGGCCGCGGCCGCGCGCCAGTTGCGGCTGGTGTGCGACGCCCCAGGCACGGCGCCGGTCCTGGTTCATGGCGACGCCTTGCTGCTGGGCCGCGCGCTGGCCAACCTGCTGGACAACGCGATGGAGTTTTCGCCCTTGGGCGGCGAGGTGCGGGTGGCGCTCCAGGCACAGGGCCGACGCGCCGTGGTCACCCTGCGCGACCAAGGCCCCGGCGTGCCGGGGTTTGCGCTCGCCCGGGTCTTCGACAAGTTCTTTTCGCTGCCGCGCCCGGACACGCAGCGCCGCAGCACCGGGCTGGGGCTGGCCTTCGTCAAAGAGGTGGCGGAACTGCACCACGCGCAGGTCCGCCTGGGCAACGGGCCGCCCCCCGGCGATGACGCGCTGGGGCTTGGGCCGGGTGCCGTGGCCAGCCTGGACCTGCCGCTGTGGCGTTCCGCCGGCTGAGGCCCCCACCTGGCCCGGCGCAACGCGGTCTTCACAGCCACTTCACGGCGACTTCCACAAGGCTTCTCACACCCGCGGGATGCTCGGCGCGCGGCCAGTCGGCCGCACGCCGCCACGCGGTGAGACCCATGTTGGAGCAACGATGAAACACCCTTTGGTGGCCAAGGCCCTGGCCCTGGTCGGCGTGCTGGTGGCCTTGATGTTCGGGCTGGACTCGATCAGTCGGCTGGTGGCCGAGCGGGAGGAGCGCCTGCGCGAGGCCGAACGCAGCGTTGCCGATGGGCTGGCCACGGCGCAGGTGCTGGTCGGCCCGGTGCTGCAACGGCGCTGCGTCGAGCTGCGCGAGGTCGAGCAGGGCGAGGGCAAGGATCGGCGCCTGGTCACCGATCGGCGCGAGCTGAGCGTGCGGGCCGTGCCCAAGACGCTCGCGCTGCAGGCGACATCGACCACCGAGGCCCGTTACCGCGGCATCTTCAAGGTCAATGGCTACACCCTGAAGGCCACGGCCTCGACGACCTGGGACGCGTCGGGCGCGCTGCGACCAGCCGTTTCGCATGCCGACGCCCGCCTGGACTGCGAGCCGCCGGTGGTGGCGGTGGCGGTGGGCGACACGCGCGGCATTCGGTCGGCGACGATGCGTGTCGACGGGGTGGTCGTGGATGTGCGTCCGGGCACGCAGCTCAAGGCCCAGCCACAGGGCTTCCATGCGGTGCTGCCGGCGGGCCTGGCCGAACAGACGCCGTCGCGCATCGAGCTGACGCTGGACCTGGTGGGCACCGGCGGCTTGTCCTTCGTGCCCGCGGCAGAGCGCAGCGAAGTGGTGCTGCAGTCGGATTGGGCGCACCCATCGTTCGAAGGCCGATTCCTGCCGGTGGAGCGCGCGGTCGATGCCCAGGGGTTCAAGGCGACTTGGCGCCTGACGTCGCTGGCCACCACCGCCGCCGACGAATTGCGCCGTGGCGCGGCCTTGTGCGGCACCTCGGCGGTGGCGGCTTCCGGGGCGGCTGACGCCGACCCGACCCGCTGCGTCGAGCGCTTTGGCGTTGGCTTCATCGACCCGGTCAGCGCCTACCGGCTGAGCGACCGCGCCACGAAGTACGGCGTGCTCTTCATTGCGCTGACCTTTCTGGGCGTTGGCCTGGTCGAAGTCATGCGCCAGCGGCGCGTTCACCCGGTGCAATACCTGCTGGTGGGGAGCGCGCTGGTGGTGTTCTTTCTGCTGCTGCTGAGTTTGACGGAGCATTTGCCGTTTGCCTGGGCCTATGGCCTGGCCAGCGCGGCGTGCACGGCCTTGCTGGGCTTCTATGGCCGCTTTCTGCTGGGCAGCGGGCGGGCCGGTGCCGCGTTCGCGGTCGGCATTGCTTTGTTGTACGGGGCGCTGTATTTGCTGCTGCAACTTGAGCAGAACGCCTTGCTGTTGGGCTCGCTGATGGTCTTTCTCTCGCTGGTGGCCACGATGGTCGCCACGCGGCGCATCGACTGGCATTCGCTCACCGATGGGCTGGCCCGGCCGGCTGGGCGCGACGCGACCTCGACCGGGTAAACCCCTTCGAGGGCGCTTGAATCGGCCTCCTAGAATGAAATTTTGTGCAGGTGCACAACGGGCGCATTCCGGCGCGCGGGTCACCGCAGGTTCCAGGAGTGCTGTTTCATGGTCCAGTCCCGTCGCGCCGCGTCGTCGGCAGCGAATGCAGGCGCCGAGTCGGCTGTGCCCGGCGTGAGGGTGCTCAAGAAGTACCCCAACCGCCGGCTCTATGACACCGAAACCAGCAGCTACATCACGCTGGCCGATGTGAAGCGGATGGTGTTGGCCGCGCAGGACTTTGTCGTGCGCGACGCCAAGACCAGCGAAGACCTGACGCGCAGCATCCTGCTGCAGATCATCCTGGAGGAGGAGACCGGCGGCGTGCCGATGTTTTCCACCCAGGCGCTCGCGCAAATCATCCGCTTCTATGGCAATGCCATGCAGGGGATGATGGGCAACTACCTGGAGAAAAACCTGCAGGCCTTCACCGACATCCAGACCCGCTTCGCCGAGCAGTCCAAGGGCCTGTACGACCCGAAGGTGATGTCGCCCGAGTTGTGGACGCAGTTCCTGGCCGGCCAGGCCCCGGTCGTGCAGGGCCTGATGGGCAATTACCTGGAGCAGTCGAAGAACATGTTCCTGCAGATGCAAGAGCAGCTGACCCAGCAAGCCGAAACCCTGTTCCCCGGCGTGCCAGGCTTCATGCCGCCCAAGCGCTGATCTGGGCGTCATGCCGGTGTGCCGGCCGGGTCGCAGTCAGCGCCGTCGGGCACATCGGTGAAAATCCGGGGGATGACCCAAGACCTCCTCCCCGCCGCGGCGCCGAGCGCCCCGAAGATCGGCTTCGTATCGCTCGGTTGCCCCAAGGCGCTGACCGACTCCGAGCTGATCCTGACCCAGCTGCGCGCCGAGGGCTATGAGACCTCGAAGACCTTCGCGGGGGCCGACCTCGTCATCGTCAACACCTGCGGTTTCATCGACGACGCCGTCAAGGAAAGCCTGGACACCATCGGCGAGGCCCTGGCGGAGAACGGCAAGGTGGTGGTCACGGGCTGCCTCGGCGCCAAGCAGGGCAGCCAGGGCGACACCCTGGTGCGCGAGGTGCATCCCAGCGTCCTGGCCGTGACCGGGCCGCACGCCACCCAGGAGGTGATGGACGCGGTGCACCGCCATGTGCCGAAGCCGCACGACCCGTTCGTCGACCTGGTGCCCGCCCAAGGCATCAAGCTGACACCCCGCCACTACGCCTATTTGAAGATCAGCGAAGGCTGCAACCACCGCTGCAGCTTCTGCATCATCCCCAGCATGCGCGGCGACCTGGTGTCGCGGCCCATTGGCGACGTGCTCGGCGAAGCGCAGCGGCTGTTCGAGTCCGGCGTCAAGGAACTGCTGGTGATCAGCCAGGACACCAGCGCCTACGGCGTGGACATCAAGTACCGCACCGGCTTCTGGGACGGGCAGCCGGTGAAGACGCGCATGCTCGACCTGTGCGCCAAGCTGGGCGAACTGGCCGCCCGCCACGGCGCCTGGGTTCGCTTGCATTACGTGTACCCGTACCCCCATGTTGACGAGGTGCTGCCGCTGATGGCCGAAGGCCTGGTGCTGCCTTACCTGGACGTGCCCCTGCAGCACTCGCACCCCGACGTGCTCAAGCGCATGAAGCGGCCCGCCAGCGGCGAGCGCAACCTCGAGCGCATCCAGCGCTGGCGCGAGGTGTGCCCGCAAATTGTCATCCGCAGCACCTTCATTGCGGGCTTTCCTGGCGAAACCGAGGCCGAGTTCGCCCACCTGCTCGACTTCATGCGCGAGGCACGGATCGACCGCGCCGGCTGCTTTGCCTACTCGCCCGTGGCGGGTGCCACGGCGAATGACCTGCCCGACCCGGTGCCGACCGCCGAGCGCGAGGCCCGCCGCGCCGCCTTCATGGCCGTGGCCGAGGCCGTGTCGGCCGACAAGCTGCGCGAGCGTGTCGGCGCAACGATGCAGGTGCTGGTCGACCACGCCCCGGGCCTGGGGCGCAAGGGCGCGACAGGCCGCAGCTACGCCGACGCGCCGGAAATCGACGGTCAGGTTCGGCTGCTGCCGCCCGAGAAGGCGTCCAAAACCTTGAAGGTGGGCGAGTTCACTCGCGCGCGCGTGGTGGCCACCGAGGGCCACGATCTGGTGGCCCAGCCGCTTTGAGTCTTCAGCCTGAGCCGACCCCATGGACAAGACCAGCACCGGCCTGATCCACCACGCCTACTTGCCGCCGGAAGGCTTTGGCGCCGTGTCGACGCCCATCCACAAGGCGTCGACCGTGGTGTTCGCCAACACCGCCGCCATGCGCGCGCGCGACTGGAAGCACAAGACCGGCTACACCTACGGCCTGCACGGCACGCCCACCACGTTCACGTTGGAAGAGCGCATCGCCACGCTCGAAGGCGGCTTGCAAACCCTGCTGGTGCCCAGTGGCTTGGCGGCCATCGCGGTGACCGACTTTGCGCTGCTGCGCCAGGGCGATTGCGTGCTGATCCCCGACAACGCCTATGGGCCTGGCAAAGAATTGGCCCGCCATGAGCTGGCGGCCCATGGCATCGACCACCGCGCCTACGACGCCATGGACCCGGCCAGCCTGGCCGACGCGCTGGCCGCGCTGCCCCCCACGGCGGCCCGGCTGGTCTGGGTGGAGGCCCCGGGCTCGGTGACGATGGAATTTCCGGACGTGCCCGCGCTGTTGCGCGTGGCCCGCGCGCACCAGGCCCTGGTGGCGCTGGACAACACCTGGGGCGCGGGCATTGCCTTCGACCCATTCGACCTCGCGCCCAGCCGCGCGCAAGCGGGCACCGACCCGTCCGCCCTGGCCGTCGACATCAGCATCCAGGCGTTGACGAAGTACCCGTCCGGCGGCGGCGATGTGCTGATGGGCTCGATCACCACGCGGGACGAGGCACTGCACTGGCGCCTCAAGGCAACGCACATGCGCATGGGTTGGGGCGTGGGCGCCAACGACGCCGAGCTGGTATTGCGCTCGCTGCCCACCGTGGCCTTGCGGTATGCGGCCCACGACCGCGCCGCGCGAACGCTGGCGCGCTGGTGGCAGGCGCGGCCCGAGGTGGTGCAAGTGCTGCACCCGGCTTTGCCGGGCGCGCCCGGGCACGAGCACTGGCAAGCGCTGTGCGGTGCTCGGGACTCGGCCGCGGGGCTGTTCTCCATTGTTTTCAACGAGCGCTACAGCAGCGCGCAGGTCGACGCCTTTGTCGACGCGCTGCGCCTGTTCAAGATCGGCTATTCCTGGGCCGGTCCGGTCAGCCTGGTGGTGCCCTACCACCTCGCCGGCATGCGCGCACAGCCCGCGTGGCAAGGCACGGTGGTGCGCTTCTCGTTGGGCCTGGAGTCGGTGGACGACCTGATCGGTGATTGCGCCCAGGCGCTGTCCGCCCTCGGGTGAAGGGGGCGGCCGATGCCCGGCGACTGCCTCACATCGACCTGTTGAAGGTGGTGGCGTCGCAGTTGATCGTGCTGCACCACTTCGCCCTGTACGGGCCGATGGCAGACCTCGCATCGCCGCTGATGCCCGAAGTGATGGCCTGGTTCGCTGACACGGCGCGCATCGCGGTTCAGGTCTTTCTGGTCACCGGCGGCTACCTGGCGGCGTGCAGCCTGGCGCCGCAGGGGGTGTTGAGGTGGCCCGCGCAGCCGGCCACCCGACTGGCCGACCGCTACCTGCGGCTGGTGGGGCCACTGGCGGCCGCGCTGGTGCTGGCCGTCGTGGCCGCGCACCTCGCGCGCGATTGGCTGGGCGACCACCCGACCGTTCCGGCGCCGGCCACGTTGGCGCAAGGCGCCTGGCACCTGCTGCTGTTGCAGGACGTGGTGGGCGTCGACGCGCTCTCGGCCGGGGTCTGGTACGTGGCCATCGACTTTCAGCTGTACGCGCTGCTGTTGGGCTGGCTGGCCCTCTGCGCAGCGGGCGCGCGCTGGTCGGCGATGGCGCGCGGCTTGACGCCCTGGGGCGTGGCGCTGGGCGTGGCATGGTCGGCCTGGTCGTTCAATCGCGACCCGGACCTGGACCGATGGGCCTGGTACTTCCTGGCCGCCCATGGGCTGGGGGCCTTGGCGGCCTGGGCGCACGTCGGGTGGTCGTCTCGCGGGGCCTTCTTCGCGGCACTGACCGCCGTGCTGGCCTCGCTGGCGTTCGCGTTCCGCGATCGCCTGGCCTTGGCCGCGGCGGTGGCGGTGGGCTTGTGGTGGTGGCACGGGGCACCGCCGCGGTGGCTGGAGGCCGGCACGGCCATCGGCGAACGGGTGCAGCGTGGCGTGGCCGCGCTGGCGCAGCACAGCTATGCCTTGTTCCTGGTGCACTTCCCCGTGGGACTCGTCGTCAACGCTGGCTTCAACGCGTTCCTGCCCAGCAGCGCCGGCGTGCAGATGGTGGGCATCGTCGTGGCGTGGGGCGCCAGCATGGCGGCGTCCGTCGTGCTGTACCGGGGCATCGAACAACCCCTGAACCTGGCGCTGAACCGGCGGCGTGCGCGCTTCGCTGACCAGGGCGGTCGGGGCCGCAACGCCTCGGCTGGGGTGTCGGCGCCCATCTGATGACGGGGTCGGGGGCCTCGACCGCCGGTCGTGGCGTCGCGTTCAGGCCTTGGACGACACCTTGTGACGCATCAGGCGGCCCTTTTCACGGTCCCAGTCCTTTTTCTTCTCGGTGTCGCGTTTGTCGTGCTCGGCCTTGCCCTTGGCCAGCGCCACCTCGGCCTTCACGCGGCTGCCCTTGTAGTGCAGGTTCAACGGCACCAGCGTGAAGCCCTTCTGCTCGACCTTGCCGATCAGGCGCTTGATCTCTTCCTTGTGCATCAACAGCTTTTTGGTGCGGTCGGCCTCGGGGTGCACATGGGTGGACGCACTGCGCAGCGCGTTGATGCGGCAGCCGATGAGGAAGAGTTCGCCGTCGCGGATCACGACGTAGCCATCGGTCAGTTGCACCTGGCCGGCGCGGATGGCCTTGATCTCCCAGCCCTGCAGCACCATGCCCGCCTCGTGGCGTTCTTCGATGTGGTAGTCGAACCGGGCGCGCCGGTTTTCAGCAATGGACATGGGGTTCAGTTGAGGCCGGTGGCCCTCCATACAATCGCGGGATTGTATGAAGCATGTCAAGAAGTCCGTTCTCCTTTGGTACTCGACCGCCGAGATGTACGCCTTGGTCACGGCCATCGGCGATTACCCCACCTTCCTGCCCTGGTGCGAGCGGGCCGAGGTGCTGGAACAGCGCAGCGATGGCGTGACGGCGCGCCTGCACCTGGCCTACGGCGGCGTGCGCCATGCCTTCACCACCCGCAACACCAACGTGGTCGGCGAATCGGTGCAGATGGCCTTGGTCGACGGCCCGTTCTCGGAGCTGGCGGGCACCTGGCGATTCATCCCGCTGGCCATGCCCGGGCAGGCCAACGCCGATGCGCCCGCGGCGTGCAAGATCGAGTTTGACCTTCGCTACGCCTTTTCCAGCCGTGCGCTGGAGGCGGTGGTCAGCCCGGTCTTCGACCGCATTGCCAACACCTTCGTCGATTCCTTCGTCAAGCGGGCCGAGCAGGTGCATGGGCCTCGTTGACCTCGTGAACGGTGCTTCGCCGCCGGGCAGCGTCGAGGCACCGCGCCTCCTCTCGGTGGAGGTGGTCCATTGCGCGGGCCGTGGCCTGGTCGACGCGATGCCCTTGCAGGTGAGCGCGGGCACCACGGTGCAGCAGGCGTTGTTGCAGTCGGGTCTGGCCCACCGTCACCCGGGGCTGGATTGGGCCGCACCTGGGGCCTGCGGCGTGTGGGGCAAGCTGGTCGCGCTGGACCGGCCCTTGAACGATGGCGACCGGCTGGAGGTGTACCGGCCCCTGCAGGTCGACCCGATGCACGCGCGCCGCGAGCGTCACCGCCAGCAGCGCGGCGGCCGGTCGGGCAAGCGGGCCACCCGCGCGGCCTGAGCCGGCACGGGTGAGGGCGTCGCCGGCCGGCGACCCTACTTGCAATCGGCGGCGATGGCTTTGCGGGCGCGGGCCATTTCCTCGTCGCGGGCCTTGTCGTCGAGGATTTCGCGTTCGCCCTTGTCGTTGGTGCGGGACAGGCGCCCGCCGTCCTCGATCAGCTTCAGCTGACCTCGGGCCCGCTTGCAGTTTTCCGCCTGCGCCGCGGCCATGCGGGCCTCGTCGGCCTTGACCGCTGCCGCCTTCGCTTCGGCGTCCTTGCGGCGCTTGGCCTCGAGTTCCGGCTCCACCAGCTTCGGGCCAGACGCCGAGGCCGCCGCCGCGGGCAGCTTCACCACCGCCTCCGGACCCGGCACCAGCGAGGGCCCGCTGGGCGAGGGCGGCACCGCCGCGGTGCCCGACAAGCCCTTGGGCCGCTTCAGAATGGCCTTGTCGGGCACGTTGGCGGGCGGCGGCCGGTCGCTGTAGATGATGCGGCCGTTCGCGTCGCGCCACTTCCATTCAACCGCGTCGGCGTGGGTGCCCAGCGTCATGCCGGCCAACAGGACCAGGGCGGCAGCGGCAAATCGGCTCATGGCGTTCTCTTTCGATGGGCGTTGTCGGGGCGCATGGCGGAGTGTAGCCAGCGGCATGGGCGGCCGAGAATCCCGCGCCTGGCGGGTCCGGCGCGGCCTGGCTCCGTATAATTCGGTTTTGCGTCAGGAGCTTCCCTCATGCGCCTTCTAGGCAAAGCGCTCACCTTCGACGACGTGTTGTTGGTGCCCGCCTTCTCCCAGGTCCTGCCCCGGGACACCAGCCTCGCCACCCGACTGTCCCGCAACATCACGTTGAATCTGCCGCTGGTGTCTGCCGCGATGGACACCGTCACCGAAGCGCGCCTGGCGATCGCCATCGCCCAGGAGGGCGGCATTGGCATCGTTCACAAGAACCTGACGCCGATGCAACAGGCCGCCGAGGTGGCGCGCGTGAAGCGCTACGAATCCGGCGTGCTCCGCGACCCCATCACCATCTCGCCGGGTGTGCCGGTGCGCGACGTGATGGCCCTGTCCAAGCAGCATGGGATCTCGGGCTTCCCGGTCGTCGAGGACGGCCGGGTGGTGGGCATCGTCACCGGCCGCGACCTGCGCTTCGAGACGCGCCTGGACGTGCCCGTGCGCGAAATCATGACCCCGCGAGAGCGCCTCATCACCGTCAGCGAAACGGCCACGCTCGCCGACGCCAAGGCCTTGATGCACAAGCACAAGCTCGAGCGCGTCCTGGTGGTCAACAACGCCTTTGAGCTGCGTGGCCTGTTCACGGTGAAGGACATCACCAAACAGACCAACTTTCCCAACGCTGCACGCGACGCCCAAGGCAAGCTGCGCGTGGGCGCGGCGGTGGGCGTGGGCGAGGGCACCGAAGAGCGGGTTGAGCTGCTGGTCAAGGCTGGCGTGGACGTGCTCGTGGTCGACACCGCCCACGGCCACAGCGCCGGTGTCATCGAGCGCGTGCGCTGGGTCAAGAACAACTTCCCGCAGGTCGATGTGATCGGCGGCAACATCGCCACCGGCAGCGCCGCGCGCGCGTTGGCCGACGCGGGTGCGGACGGCGTCAAGGTGGGCATCGGCCCCGGTTCGATCTGCACCACACGCATCGTGGCGGGCGTGGGCGTGCCGCAGATCACCGCCATCGACAACGTGGCCACCGCCTTGCAGGGCAGCGGTGTTCCGCTGATCGCGGACGGCGGCATCCGCTACTCCGGCGACATCGCCAAGGCCATTGCCGCGGGCGCCCACACGGTGATGATGGGCGGCATGTTCGCGGGCACCGAAGAAGCGCCGGGCGAGATCGTGCTGTTCCAGGGCCGCAGTTACAAGAGCTACCGCGGCATGGGCAGCATTGGCGCCATGCAGCAGGGCAGCGCCGACCGCTACTTCCAGGACAACACCGGCGCCAACCCCAACGCGGACAAGCTGGTGCCCGAGGGCATCGAGGGCCGGGTGCCCTACAAGGGCTCGATGGTCAGCATCGTGTTTCAGATGGCCGGCGGCCTGCGAGCGTCGATGGGCTACTGCGGCTGCGCCACCATCGAGGCCATGCGCGATCAGGCCGAATTCGTCGAGATCACCTCGGCCGGCATCCGTGAAAGCCACGTCCACGACGTGCAGATCACAAAGGAAGCCCCCAACTACCGCCTGGAATGAGCGCGCCCGTGACCGACCCCGGGGCGGTGGCCCCGGGCGGGCGTGATCGCCGCCAGGCGGCGATGCCCTTCATCTTGATCGCGGTGCTGATCGACATGATCTCGATCGGCATCATCGTGCCCGTGCTGCCTGCGCTGGTGGGCAGCTTCACGGGCAATCAGGCCGACCACGCTTATTGGCTGGGTGTGGTCAGCTTCGCGTTTGGCATTGCCAACTTCTTCGGTGCGCCGCTGCTCGGTGCCTTGTCCGACCAGTACGGCCGCCGCCCGGTGATGCTGATCGGGTTCTGCGGGCTGGCGCTCAACTTCTTTGCCACCGCCTTGTCGACGGCGCTGTGGATGCTGATCGCGGTGCGTCTGGTCGGCGGCGCCATGCAAGCCAACATCGCGGTGGCCAATGCCTACGTGGCCGACATCTCCACGCCCGACCAGCGTGCAAAGCGCTTCGGGCTGTTGGGTGCCATGTTCGGCATCGGATTCATCCTCGGGCCGGCGATGGGCGGTCTGCTGGGCGCCATCGACCTGCACCTGCCGTTCTACGCCGCCGGCACGCTGGCGCTGGTGAACCTGCTGTACGGTTGGTTCGTGCTGCCCGAGTCGCTGCCGGCCGAGCGTCGTCGCGACTTCACCTGGGCCGCCGCGAATCCCTTCACGTCGCTGCGCAACCTGGCCCAGATCAAGGGTGTGGGTGCGCTGGTGGCGGTCATCACCTGCACGGGGCTGGCCCAGGGCATCCTCTACAACTGCTGGGTGTTGTACACCACCTTCAAGTTCGGCTGGGACACGCGTGACAACGGGCTGTCGCTGGCCGCGGTGGGCGTGGTGTCGGTGTTCGTGCAGGGCTGGCTGCTGGGCAAGTTGCTCAAGAGGATGCCGCCGCAGCGCCTGGCCATGATTGGCCTGCTGTCGTCCACCGTGGCCTACGCGGCCTGGGGGGCGGCGACCAGCGGTTGGGTGATGTACGCCGTGATCTTCACCAATTTGCTGGGCTTCACTGTCACCGCCTCGCTGAACAGCATCGTCAGCAGCGCGGCCGACGAGCGCAGCCAGGGCCGCACGCTGGGCGCGGTCAGCTCGTTGAACAGCCTGACCTCGGTGATTGCGCCGGTGATCGGCGCGACCACGCTGGGCGCCGTGTCGCACCTGCCGCCGGGCCATTGGGGCATTGGCGCGCCGCTGTACCTGGGCGCGGCGCTTCAGGCGCTGGCGCTGCTGTTCGCCTGGAACCACTTTCGACGTCCCACCGACGCGCCGCAACCATGCACGACAAGATCCTGATCCTCGACTTCGGCTCCCAGGTCACCCAGCTGATCGCGCGCCGCGTGCGCGAGGCCCATGTGTACTGCGAGATCCACCCCAACGACGTCAGCGACGCCTTCGTGCGGGACTTCGCGCCCAAGGCGGTGATCTTGTCTGGCAGCCACGCCAGCACCTACGAGGACCAGGATCTTCGCGCGCCACAGGCGGTGTGGGACCTGGGCGTGCCGGTGCTCGGCATCTGCTACGGCATGTTCACCATGACCGTTCAGCAAGGCGGCCAGGTCGAGGCGGCCAGCCACCGCGAGTTCGGCTACGCCGAGGTGCGCGCCCATGGTCACACCCGGCTGCTTCAGGGCATCGAGGACTTCAGCACGCCGGAGGGCCACGGCATGCTGAAGGTGTGGATGAGCCACGGCGACAAGGTCACCGCGCTGCCGCCCGGCTTCAAGCTGATGGCCAGCACGCCCAGCTGCCCCATCGCCGGCATCGCCGATGAAGCGCGCGGCTACTACGGCGTGCAGTTCCACCCGGAGGTGACGCACACCGTGCAGGGCCGCGCCCTGATCGAGCGCTTCGTGCTGGACATCGCCGGCGCCCGGCCCGACTGGGTGATGCGCGACCACATTGCCGAGGCGGTCGCACGCATTCGCGAGCAGGTGGGCGACGAAGAAGTCATCCTCGGCCTGTCGGGCGGCGTCGATTCGAGCGTGGCCGCGGCGCTGATTCACCGCGCCATCGGCGACCAGCTGACCTGCGTCTTCGTCGACCACGGCCTGCTGCGCCTGAACGAGGGCGACATGGTGATGGACATGTTCGTCGGCCAGCTCCACGCCAAGGTGATCCGCGTGGACGCCAGCGACCTGTTCCTGGGCAAGTTGGCCGGCATCAGCGACCCCGAGGCCAAGCGCAAGATCATCGGCAGCGAGTTCGTCACGGTGTTCAAGCAGGAGGCCGCCAAGCTGACCAGCGCCGGTGCCAAGGGCGCCAAGTGGTTGGCTCAGGGCACGATCTACCCCGACGTGATCGAAAGCGGTGGCGCGAAGACCAAGAAGGCGACCACCATCAAGAGCCACCACAACGTGGGCGGCCTGCCCGCCGAACTGGGCCTGAAGCTGCTGGAGCCGCTGCGCGACCTCTTCAAGGACGAGGTGCGTGAACTGGGCGTGGCCCTGGGCCTGCCGCCGGAAATGGTCTACCGCCACCCCTTCCCCGGCCCGGGCCTGGGGGTGCGCATCCTGGGCGAGGTCAAGCGCGAGTACGCCGACCTGCTGCGCCGCGCCGATGCCATCTTCATCGAGGAGCTTCGCAACCACCGCGACGAGGCCAGCGGCAAGACCTGGTACGAGCTGACCAGCCAGGCCTTCACCGTGTTCCTGCCGGTCAAGAGCGTCGGGGTGATGGGCGACGGCCGGACCTACGAGCATGTGGTGGCCCTGCGCGCGGTTCAGACCAGCGACTTCATGACCGCCGACTGGGCCGAGCTGCCCTACGCGCTGCTCAAGAAGGTGTCGGGCCGCATCATCAACGAAGTGCGCGGCATCAACCGCGTGGCCTACGACGTGAGCAGCAAGCCGCCGGCGACGATCGAGTGGGAGTGACGGGGCGCTGCAACACCGTCATGAACCCATGACAGGCATGACCCACTGTTGATCCTGATGAGATCGAATCTGTCGCGAGCGTCCAAAAGGGCGCCGCCACGCCGGGCTTGATCGGCATCCGCGTGCGGTGGTCAGCGTTGACGCTTCGCCGACGTCAACCCGGCAGCAGACGCGCCGTCGACCGATGCATCGGGCACGCGCCGCGACGGTGCGTGGCAGCAGAAGGCATCAGCGATGGCCGCTTCAGTCGTGACGCCGTTCGACGCGGGCGGGCACGTGCTTGTGCCACGGTGTGCCGGCGAATTGATCGCGCAGCGCCCCGCTGGTGAGTTCGTTGAGCGAGACGCCCCGGCGCGCGGTCTCACCCGTCCCTTGTCGCACGTCGAGTCCCAATCCGTTGGGCAGCGACACGTGTCCGACTTGCATGCCTTCATCCAGTTCGACATCGACCTCGGCACTGCCGCCTGGCGTGAACACGCGGACCGACTCGCCGTCCACGCACCCGATTCGCGCCGCGTCCTCGGGCGCCATGCGCAGCGTTCCAAAGCGCCCTTTGCGGTGCCAAGACGGGTCGCGAATGCCCGTGTTGCTCGTCTCGCTGCGGCGCTCCCCGGCCGACAGGATCATCGGGAAGGCCGGGTCGTCCTGGCGGGGCAGGGTTTCCAGGGCGCGGACCTCGTCGAGCAGTTCCGGGATGGCCAAGGCGATTCGATGTTGCGGTCGCTTCACCGCCTTCCAGCTGTCCGCGTATTCGCTTGCGGCGTACACCACGCCCGAAGGCCCATTCAGGAGGGATCGAAACAGTGCGTTGCCGGCCCGGAGCGCCGGCCCCGAAAAGCCCGCGCGGCGGGCGGCGGCCGGGTGGACGCGAACGTACTGCTGACATATCCCCCACAGGGAAGCGGCGGGCGCCTGACGGGCGCCCAGGGCCTCGCCGAGGCTGCGGTACATCACCGCCGAGGCCGTCCTGGCCACGCCCGGGTCACGCGCCATCAACCAGGCGAACGCCAGTCCGTAGGGAAGCAGACCGAGCCCCGCAGCGCGCCGCAGCAGGCGCGTGGCACCTTGGTTGATCGCACCCATCGCCTCCAGCAGTCGCGCGTGAATCTCCGCCTCGGTCAAGGTTCCGGGCCGCGGCTCGAACAGCGGCTGCCGCAGGTGGAAGGCGTTGCGGGGGAACTCGATGTTGAAGAACGTGGCCTCGCTTTTCTCGAACTGCGAGGTCGCGGGCAGCACGTAGTCCGCCTGGCGGGCGGTTTCCGTCATCGCCACGTCGACCACGACGCTCAGTTCCAGCGCCCGCATCGCCTGGCGCATGCGGGGGCTGTCGGCCAGCGAGTGGACCGGGTTCGAACTCTCGATCCACATGGCACGGAAGCGCTTGGGGTGGTCCGTCAGGATCTCGTCCGGAATCACGTTGCATGGGATCAGGCCCATGATGACTTTCGCGCCCGTCACCGGGCTCTGCGACCAGGGGCGCGGCTTGCGGTTCGCGGTCGAACCGGCGCTCGACTCGCGGTTCGAGGACGACAGGCTGAGCAAGGGCACGAAGGCGTTGTTGGTGCCCTGTCGTGCGAAGTGGCCGGTGAGCAACCACACCAGCCGGTTCAGGTAACTGACCAGAGTGGAGTGCCGGTTCATCTGGACGCCCAGGTCCTCAATCATCGACACGCTGCGGGCGGACGCGATCCGCTGCGCCGTGCGGCGGAGCAGGGCTTCGTCGACGCCACAGGCCTCGGCACAGCGGGCAACGGGGAGGGGACGCAAGGCCGCTTCGACCGCCGTGTAGCCCTCGGTGTGCTGCTGGAGCCAGTCGCCGGCGATGAGCCCGTCTTGAACCAGGATGGCCGCCAGGGCCGCCAGGCACCAGGCGTCGGTGCCCGGGCGCACGCGCAGGTGGATGTCGGCCATGGCCGCCGTCTCGCTGCGGCGCGGGTCGATCACGATGAGCGTGCGCGCAGGGTCGTGCTGGATTTCCCGCAGGGTCACCCGCGACCGCGCGAAACCATGCGATTGCCACGGGTTCTTGCCCACGAACACGGCCACCTCGGCGTGCTCGAAGTCGCCATGGATGCCGCAGCCCATCATCCGGCCCTGCACCCAGGCTTCGCCGGTTTTCTCCTGTGCGAGCGCGTTCGAGCGGTAGCGCACGCCCAGGGCCTTGAGCGTGCTTTCGGCGTAGGTGGCGCCCAGGTGGTTGCCCTGGCTGCCGCCGCCATAGAACAGGATCGACTCGCCGCCGTGCTGGTCGCGGATCGCGCCCAGCCGGGCCGCGATCTCGCGGATGGCGGTGTCCCAGTCGATGCGCTCGTGGCTGCCGTCGGCGCGGCGGCGCAATGGGGAATCGATGCGGTCCGGGCCATTCTGGTAATGGTCCATGCGCTGCGACTTTTCGCAGACGTAGCCCTGCGACAGCGGATGGGCCTTGTCGCCTCGGATGCGCACGATGTGGCGGCCCTCGGTCTGCACTTCAAGGCCGCAGTTCAGCGAGCAAAGGATGCAGGCCGTCTTCTGCCAGGGGCGGACCGGATCTGGGGACATGGCGGTTGCCTTTAAGGTAACGTTCGTTATCCTATAGACTTTGGAACCACGTCGTCAAGCCAAACTGCCCGCATGCGCTACCCCAAAGAACACAAGGCGCAAGTCCGTGAACGCCTGCTGGAGGCCAGCGGCCGCCATGCGAAGGCGCATGGCTTGGCGGTCAGCGGCGTCGACGCATTGGCCGGTGCAGCGGGCGTGACCAGCGGTGCGCTCTACAAGCACTTCAACGGAAAGACCGAGCTGTTCGGTGCCTTGATCGCGGCCGAGCTCTCCCGCACGACCCAGCGATTTGCGGGCATCGACGCCAGCGACCGCGCGGCCATCGACCAGGCGTTGCGGGCATACCTCAGCCTCAGGCACGTGCGCCATCCCGAAGAGGGCTGCGCCCTGCCAGCCCTCACCCCCGAGGTGGCGCGGTCCAGCGGCGCCGTTCGGGACGCGTTCGACGCCGGCCTGGCGGAGGTCCACCACCAGGTCGCGCGGCTTCTGGGCTCGCCGCAGGCCGGCTGGAGCGTGCTGGCGCTTTGCGTGGGCGCGGTGATGCTGGCCAGGGCATCGGCCGACCCGGTGACGCAGCGGTCACTGCTGGAAGCGGCCGAAGCCGAGGTCCATCGCCGGCTGGACGCTGGCGCAGGCCCGTGACGACGCGGGCGTTGGCCTCCATGGTCCACGCGCCTCGTCAGCCCGGCACGGGCCGACCGCCCTCGCAGACAACGCCGCTGATCAGGTTTTCCCGCATCAGCCGCTCTTGAACGCTGCCGCGGGGACGCTTCAACGTCTCGAGGTGCGCGCGCCGAAGCGCTGCATGGGACCGCGTCATCGCGATCGCCTGTTCAGCACTGAGCGCCCGGAACGCCACCGTGTCGCCGGGACGCAGCTGCGCGACCGCGTCGGTTTCGCTCGACAGCACGGTTGCGATCTTCGGATAGCCGCCGGCGGTCTGATGGTCCGCCATCAGGATGGTGGCCACGCCGTCTCCGGCCACCTGGATGGAGCCCCGGACGATGGGCTCGGACGGGATGGACAGTGCGTCGCGCAGCGGCAGTGGCGGCCCCGCCAGTCGCATGCCCATGCGGTCGAAGGCCGGCGTGATGGCGAACGGCAGGGACTCGAATGCGGCCAGGGCCTCCGGGGTGAAATGGCCCGTCTGCGGCCCCATCACCACCTGCACGACGCCACGCGGGCGGGCGAGGTCCGGCACCGGCATGTCGCCATCGCCATCCGTCAAAACCAAAGGATTGCCCAGCACCAGTGTGCTGCCGCTCCGCAACGCACCGCCGCCCAGCCCGGACGTCGAGTGGGTCGCCGAGTGTCCCGCCCAATGGGTGCACACCAGCTCACCCGCGAAGGCCAGGTACGCCCAGCTTCCCCAGCGGCCCGGCCTCACGCTGAGCCGGTCGCCGGCCCGCAGGGTCCTGACGCACCAGGACCGACAGACCGCGTCACCGTGGGTGAGCAGAAAGTCACCGCCCGCCAGGCAACAGCTCACCTCGCCCGACTGGCATTCCAGCGTGATGCCGCCCAGCGAGACTTCGATCGCTGTTGCGCCCTCCGGGCGGCCCAAGGCGACGTTGGCTGCAGCGTGCGCCCAACGGTCCATGGGGCCGGAAGCCGGCACCCCGAACCGGGCCATGCCAAAGCGCCCGCCGTCCTGGTAGGACACCAGCGGTCCACAGGACAGCACGGCCAGCCGGGCTTCCTTCACGCGGCGCCCGCAGCGGCTCGAGCCTCGAAGTCCGCCAGCGCGATGCGCCGGAATCGAACCTGGTCGCCGACCTCGAACAGGAACGGCGCCTGCTCGCTGTTGGTGAGGATGCGCGTTGGCGATCGGCCCACCACCGACCAGCCCGAGGGCATGTTCAAGGTCGTGACCAGGCACTGGGGGCCGGCGACGATCACGCTTCCCGCTGCAATGCCCCGCACGGCAGCCGGCTTGCGAGGCACTTGCATGGCTGCGGGCACGCCAGACAGGTAAGCGTAGCCGGGCGCGAAGCCGTACATGCGCACGCGGTAGTCGCCTTGGAGATGACAGGCGATGACCGCCTCGGTTGACATCCCCGTGGCCTGGGCCACGGCCTCGAGGTCGTTGGCGAAGGGGCCGTCGTAGCAGACCGCCACTTCGTGCAGCGTCGGTGTGGTCGCCGTGGCGCTCGCGGTCTGCAACAGCCGAACCACCGCGTGGCGGATCTCGGTGTGATCGGTGATCAATGGGTCGAAGTCGATCAGCAGGTTGACGAAGGCCGGCACCGATTCGCGCAGGCCGACCGGGCACGCCTTGGTCAGCGCGCGGTCCAGCGCCAGCACGGTGGCACTTGCGTTGTCCGAGACCGTGGTGCCGAAGCTCACCAGCAGCGCGTGGTCGGCCACCGGCGTGAAGGTCGGTGACTTGGGTGTGGCCTGGGCGGGCATGCGCACGTTCAAGGCGCGAGGAACGGGGCGACGGCTACGCCCTCGGCCTGCAGGCGCATGCGGATCGCCCGCGCCATTCGCACGGATTCGGCGTTGTCGCCGTGAACGCACACGGAGTGAGCGGCCAGCGGGATGGGCTCGCCGTCCACCACGGGCATGCGCCCGGTGCGCAGGAAAGCGATGAGGCGCTCGCTGGCCTCATCGACGTCGTGCAACACGGCACCGGGCCGGGCCCGCGGCACGAGCTGCCCCGTGGAAAGGTAGGCGCGGTCCGCGTAGATTTCCGAGTGGACCGGCATGGTCAACTCGCGCGCGGCCACTTCGAGCGCGGTGCCGGAGATGGCCAGGATGGCCAGCGTCGGATCGACCGCCTGGATCGCCGTCGCGATCGCCACCGCCACCGCCCGATCGGCCGCGGCCAGGTTGCCCAGGGCGCCATGCGGCTTGACGTAGCGAACGTGGGTGCCTGCGAGGCGCGCCAGCGCGGCCAGGGCGCCCACCTGGGCCAACACCATCCGACCGATTTCCGCGGACGCCATCGGGATGATCCGGCGGCCGAATCCCTCGCGATCGGTGTAGCCCGGATGGGCTCCCACGACGACGCCGCGGTCTGCCGCGAGGCGCAGCGTCCGGTGCATCGTCTCCTGGTCGCCAGCGTGTCCGCCGCAGGCGATGTTGGCGCTCGTGACGCAATCCAGCATCGCTGCGTCATTGCCCATGGTCCAGGGGCCGTAGCCCTCGCCGAGGTCAGCGTTGAGGTCGATCCGCATGGACTCAGGCCTTGACCGGCACGACGTAGTTCAGCACCCGTCGGCCGCCATCGACGTAGACGGTCTCGCCGGTCATGTACGCGGCGTCGTCGCTGGCCAGGAAGGCCACGACGGAGGCGATCTCCGAGGCCTCGCCATAGCGGCCCAGCGGCGTGCGCGACAGGATCGCGTGATGGCCGGCACTGTTCACGAAGGCGCCCGCGACCATGTCCGTCCGGATGGTTCCAGGGCCAACGCCCAGCACCCGGATGCCATGGGGCGCGAACGCCACGGCGGCCGTGGACGTCACCTGGTTCATGCCGCCCTTGCTGATGGCGTACGGCGCCACGTCCGGGTTGGCGAGCCCAGAGTTGATCGACGACATGTTGATGATCACGCCGCCCCGTCCCTGCTCGATCATCCGGCGGCCGGCCGCCTGCGTGCCGTAGAACGCGCCCTTCAGGTTGACGTCCAGCACGCGGCTCAGCAGTTCGTCAGTGACGTCGAGGAAATCGACGACGGGCGCGATGCCCGCGTTGTTCACCATGATGTCGATCGCGCCGAAATGACGGACCGCGGCGTCGATGAGGGCGATGACATCGCCCTGCTTCGAGACGTCGGCTCGCACAGTCAGCAGCCGTTCGTCCGCGCCGATCTCCAAGGCCGTCTGGTGCAGGCGTTCGGCATCGACGTCCGAGAGCACGACGCGGGCGCCGTCGGCCAGCAATCTTTCTGCCGTTGCCCGGCCAATGCCGCGCGCCGCACCGGTGACGACCGCCACCTTTCCAGCCAGCTTCATGACGTGTCCCTTCAGTAGACGATCGACTCGACCATCGGCGTGCGGGTGCGGATGCGTTCCCAGCCGAGCGGTGAAAGATCGATGGCGCGGTAGCCACCGCCCGTGAGCAGTTCGGCGACCGCACGGCCGACCGCCGGCGCGTGCATCACGCCGTGCCCCGAGAACCCGGTGGCGAAGATCAGGTTCTGCAGTTCGTGGTGCGGACCCACGACACCGTTGTGATCGAGCGTGTTCACTTCGTAGTGGCCGGCCCATGCGCGGCCTGGCCGCATGGCTTCCATCGCGGGGATGCGCCGGGCCAGCAGCGGCCAGACCGTCTCCTCGAGCAGGGCATGGTGCGGCTCAAAATCGCCGTCGGCGTCGACATCCATCTCGGCAGGCGGCTGGATCCCGCCGATGTAGCCATCGCCTTCGGGCCGGACCCAGAGCCCGCTGCTGTCGAACAGCATCGGAAAGCCATCGAGCTGGAACGGCGCCTTGAAGGAGAAGACCGTGCGCTTCTTCGGCACCACGGGCAGGTCGATGCCCAGCGGCGCGACCAGACGACCCGACGCCGCACCGGCGGCCACGACGCAGACACCGCAGGGCACGGTCTGGCCATCCGACAGACCCACGGCGGTCACCCGGGAGTCGCTCGTGTGGAAACGCGACACGGTGGATTCCAGGTAGCGCACGCCCAGCTCACGAGCGGCCTTGCGCACAAGAGCCAAAAGGCTCCACGCGTCGAACCAGCCTTCGTGGCGCAAACCGAGGGTGCCGATGCCGACGTCGTCGAAGCAGATGCCCGGGAAACGGTCGCGCAATTGCGCCGGGTCGAGCACGGCGATGTCCGCGCCGTGCGCCCGCTGCAGGGTGGCGGCGGCGCTGCGCTCGGGCACCTGGTCCGGGCGGCCGAGGATGAGGTAGCCCTTCTCCTGAAAGCCGATGTCCGCCCCGGGTCCGAAAACGGCCTGGACGTCTCGGAACATCGCGGCGCCGTACAAGCTCATCCGGATGTTGACTGGCGTGCCGAACTGCGTGCGGATGGACGCGGCCGACAGGGCGGTCGACGCGTGCTGGTAGGTCGCGTCGCGCTCCACCACCGTGATCTCGCCGACGTGGCCGGCTTGGCGCAACGCCCAGGCGCAGAAGCTGCCGACGATGGCGCCACCGACGATGACCGTGGGAACCGACTCCGTGCTTGCCATGCTCGACTCCAGGCGCAGGGGGTTCAGATGCCCCGGTTGTTGGGGGCGCGATACGCCTCCTTCACCGCCGGCGGCATCGGGTAGTTCAGGTTCACGCCCTGGGGCGGCACCGGCTTCAGGAACCACTTGGCGTAGATGTCGTTGATCTCGCTGCTCTTCATCAGCTGGGTCAGCGTGTCATCCACGAGCGCCTTGAACGCAGGGTCGTCCTTGCGGAACATGAACCCGTAGGGCTCGTCGCGCAGGCGTTCGTCCAGCAGCTTGAACTCACCGGGGTTGGCAGCGCGAGCCACCAGGCCGGCGAGCTGCACGTCCTCGAGGATCATGGCGACGGCGCGGTCCGAAGTGAGCATCAGGAAGGTGTCCGCCGTGTCCTTGCCCGACACCTCGCTGAGCTCCACCTTCTCGTTGCGGCGGTAGGCGCGCAGCAACTGGATCGAGGTGCTGCCGGTGACGGTGGCCACCGACTTGCCGTCGAGTTGCGCCATGCTGTTGATGCCTGACGACTTCTTCACCAGGGCCGCGATGCTGCCAACAAAGTGGGTCGGTGCGAAGTCGACCTGTTGAGCACGCACCGCGGTGTTCGTGGTCGTGCTGCACTCCAGGTCGATGGTGCCGTTCTGCACCAGCGGGATGCGGTTGGTCGGCGTGACGATGGTGTATTGAACCTTCAGGTTCGGCAGACCCAGCTTCGCCTTCACCGCATCGACGATCTTGGCGCAGAGGTCCGCCGAGAAGCCGATCGGGTTGCCGTCTGAACTCACCTTGTATGAAAAGGGGAACGAGCCGTCACGCCCACCGAGGTGGATGACGCCGGAATCCTTGATCTTCTGCAGCGTGCCGGTCAGGGGCGCCTGGGCCCAGGTGGACGAGCCCGCGAGCGAGGCGACGAGGAATGCCGTGGCGATCAAGCCCTTCATGGGGTCTCCGGGAGTTGCGAGTGGCCAGGCATCTTCTTCCGTGATGCCCGCGCTTGTGAAATAGAGAGTTCTGATGCGACCATCACGCGCTTTCATTCGCGCCATTCAGAGGCCGCGGCAGCAGCACGCGCAGCGCCGTCCGCCTGCCGACGCAGAAGCAGGAAGACCAGCAAGGCCGGTGTGCCGTGCATCGCCGCCAGGCATCGGTGCCAGGCCGGACGCATCCGCGCACAGGCCTGGTCCCGCTGCGTCGAGGGCGATGGGCGATGGGCGATGAGCGATGAGCGATGGCACGGTGTCAGGCCGTCAGCGCCAGGGCCGCCAGCCGCGCCTGCGCGATGGGCCAGACCTGCGGGTTCACCAGGCGCGGCGGGCGCCGGCCTTGTGTCAGCAACTCGGCGATCTGCGTGGCAGCCAGCGTCGCGTTGTTGCGCCGCGCCTCGTGCGTGACCCCGGCGGTGTGGTAGGTCGCCACCACGTTCGGCAGGCCGAGCAGCGGGTGACCCGGCGGCGGCGGCTCCTGGTCCCACACGTCCAGCCCGGCGCCGGCCAGGTGGCCGGACTTCAGGGCATCGGCCAGTGCTGCTTCGTCGTGGATGCCGCTGCGCGCCGTGGTGATGAACACGGCGCCCGGCTTCATCGCGGCGAAGCGGGCGGCGTTCATCATGCCTACGGTGTGCGCGTTGCGGGGGCAGTGCAGCGAGACGATGTCGCTGTGCCGCACCAGCTCGTCAAAGGACACCGCCTCGGCGCCGCGGCGCTCCATCTCCTGGGGGTCCAGTGCCGGGTCGCTGCCGAGCACCCGCATGCCGAAGGCGCGTCCGAGCGCCGCCGTGCGGCGGCCGATCTCGCTCATGCCGACGAGGCCCAGCGTCCGCCCGCGCAACTCGTGGCCCATCAGCGCCTCGCGGCTGAAGCCGCGCTCATTGCTGCGCAGACGGCGGTCGGACTCGGCAATGCGCCGCAGCACGGCGAGCATCAAGCCGATGGCCATTTCGGCGACGGAGTGCGCGTTGCCGCCGACCTGGTTCATCACCATCACCCCGGCCTGGGTGCAGGCGTCGATGTCGATGGTGTCGCAGCCCGACCCGTTGGCCGACACCGCCAGCAGGTTCGGGCAGCGCCGCAGCAGCGCCGCGTCGGCGAACAGGTGGTCTGGAAGCTCGTCGCGCGCCGAGTTGGTCTGCAGCACATGCGCCCGGGCGAGCGCTTCGCCAAGGGCGTCGTCCTCGCCCTCGGTGGCAATCGTCTGCAGTGCGATCGAGGCCTGCGCCGACAGCAGGCGGTCGAAGACCGGGTCCATCCAGAAGGCGAAGCGCACGACATGAAGCGGCGGTGTGTTCATCGGTGGTCGCAGGTGGGTCGCAGGGTCAGCGCCCGAACTGGGGCGGGCGCTTGTCGAGGAAGGCGGAAACCGCCTCGCGGTGGTCGGCCGTCTGGTGAGCCAGCGCTTGCAGGGCCGCGGAGAGCTCCAGCAGCGATGGCAGGCTCATCTGCTGGCCCTCGCGCAACAGGCGCTTGGTCATGCGCATCGCCTGCGGCGGGTTGGCGGCGATCTCGTCGGCCAGGCGATGCGCGGTGGGCAGGAGATCTTCGGCCGGCACCACCTGCGACACCAGGTTCCAGGCGAGTGCGGTCGCCGCGTCGATGCTGCGGCCGGTGAACGACAGCTCGGCGGCGCGCGCCAGGCCAATGACGCGTGGCAGCAGCCAGGCCCCGCCGTCTCCGGGCACGATGCCCATCTTGACGAAGCTTTCGGCGAAGCGCGCCTGCTCGGCGGCGACGCGCAGGTCGCACATGCAAGCGAGGTCCAGGCCCGCGCCGATGGCCGCGCCGTTGACGGCGGCGATCACCGGGATCTCCAGGTTCCACAGCGCCAGCGGCAGCCGCTGGATGCCGTGGCGGTAGTCGTCGCGCACCCGCAGCCCGTCGACCGTGCCGGCGGACTGTTCCTGCATCCGGCGGATGTCACCGCCGGCCGAGAAGGCCGGGCCGGCGCCCGTCAGGACGACCGCCCGCACGCCCGGATCGGCGGCAATGCGGTCCAACGCCGCCAGAAACTCGGCCACCGCCGTGTTGCCGGTGAGGGGGTTGCGCTGTTCGGGCTGCGACATCGTCAGTGTGACCACGTGGCCACGCTGCTCGACCTGAAGGAAGGCTGCCATGGGGTGCTCCTCAGCTCAGCGCGTGGCGTGCCAGCACGGCCTCGCCCGGCAGCTTGCGCCGCTGCACCTTGTTCACGCCGGTGTCGCGTGGCAGTGCCGCGATGCGGACAATTTCGACCGGCCGCATGATCTTCGGCAGCGTGGCGATCACCGCTTGCGTGCGCGGGAGGTCGAAGGCCGGGTCGGTGACGAAGAGCACCACGCGCTGTCCGCTGACCTCATCGGGCCGGCTCCACAGCGCGAACTCCGAGAGGCCGGCTTCCGTCTCCAGCTTGCGCTCGACGTAGTCGATGGGCACGTACTCGCCGTTGACGCGGATGGCCTCGCTCATGCGCTCGATGAAGACCAGGTTGCCGTACGGGTCGATGCGGCCGCGGTCGCCGGTGTGGAACCAGCCCTGCCCGTCCAGTGCGGGGTCGAGGGCGCCGTCGCGCAGGTAGCCGGAGAAGAGCGTGTGCGCCGAGCGCTGCCGCACCAGGATCTCGCCCTCGTCGGACACCATCGCCTCCACGTCGAATCGGGCGCGGCCGGCGTACTGTGTCGGCCCCTCCTGCGCCGGTTCGGCATCCCCCGGCCGCAGCTGCCACAAGTGGCACAGGCCGCCGGCCTCGGTGGAGCCGTACAGGGTGATGCCCATCGGCACATCGAAGCGGCGGACGAACGCCTCCGACGCGAAGAACACGCAGCGCAGGCCATGCCCGGCGCTGTCGTCCGGCGTGGTGTCCTTCAGCAGCAGCTTCAGCGGCGTGCCGTGCAGCACGGCCGCCGTCGCGCCGATGCGCTTCACGGTGGGCCAGAACGTGGCGGCCGAGAAGCGCGGGGTGCCGTACACGCTGGCGCCGGCGGTGAGTCCGGCCACGACGCCATAGCCCAGCGGGTTGATGTGGAACATCGGCATCGGGGCGAACACCACGTCGCGCCAGGTGTAGCCCATCGAGTCGGCGATGAAGCGGCCGAGGCGGATGAAGTACGTGTGGCTCTGCGCGCAGAACTTGGGCCGGCCCGACGTCCCCGACGTGTGCATGAAGCTCGCGATGTCGCCGCCCTCGCACGCCAGGCCCCATTGCGCCGCATCGCCTTCGCCCGGCGGCATGGCGTCGCCCGAGATGGCGAGCGCGCCGGCCCAGGCGCGGCTGGCGTCGATGTCGCGCCAGGCCTTGTCCTTCGGCGCCGTGAACGTGTTGTCGAAGGTGGCAACGGCGTCGGGCCGCAGGTCGAGCAGCATGTCGCGCAGCAGTTCCTGAGGGTAGTGCGGGTTGATCAGCGCGGTCTTCAGGCCCACCAGTTGCGCCGCCATCCACAGGATCAGGTAGTGCTCGCTGGTGGCGCCGATGAAAGCCACCGTCGATCCGCGGCGCAGGCCGAATGCGCCAATGCGCCGGGCAAGGCCCTGGGCCAGAGAGAGTGCTTCCACGAGCGGCAGCGAAGCCGTGTCGGTGCCGAAGCGGGCCTGCGGCGAGCGAAGCGCCGCGGCGGTGATGAGTTGGGCGAGGTTCTGGTGGCTGAACATGGTGGGTGGAGGTGGGTCAGGCCGCGGAAGGGTCGAGGTGCTCGCTCATGTCCAGTCGCGACAGGAATCGCCCCAGGTTGTTCTTCAGCACCTCCATCGAGCCGCCACCGATCTCGAAGGTCTTGGCGTCGCGCCAGTAGCGGTTGAACGGTGAATTGACCATCGTCCCGTAAGCGCCGCAGACCTGGATGGCCTGCGCCGTCACGCGGTTGGCCACGTTGCAGCAGAACAGCTTGGCCGCACTCGAATGGCGGTCGATGTCGCGCTGCCCGTCGATGGCGTCGGCGGCCGCGTACAGCAGCAGGCGTGCCGCATCGATCTCGGCCAGCGATTCGGCGAAATACCACTGGATGCCCTGGAAGTCGAAGACAAACTGGTCGAAGGCCCTGCGCTGCTTCACGTAGGCCAGCGACTCCTCGAAGGCCGAGCGCGCCGCACCGATGGCCATGGCGGCATTCAGCGTGCGCGAGTAGTTCAGGTTGCTGACGACGACCTTCAGGCCTTTGCCGACGTCGCCGATCAGATGATGCAGGGGCACCCGCACGTCCTTGAGCACCAGCTCGACGTGTGGACCGTTGCGCAGTCCGAAGGTTTCGCTGCGGTCGCTGACGTAGGTGCTGACGCCCGGCAGGTCGCGTGGCACGGCGAACACGCCCAGGCCCTCGGCGGTCTGCACCAGGATGATGAACAGGTCCGCCCCGGTGCCCGAGGTGATGAAGGACTTCTGTCCGTTCAGCAGCCAGCAGTCGGCCTCGCGCACGGCCGTCGTGTCCAGGCTGCGGATGTCGCTGCCGTGGTGGCGTTCCGTCAGGGCATAGGATGCCTTGAGACCGCGCGCGAAGCGGGGCAGGTAGCGTTGCCGCAGTTCCTCGGTCCCGGAGCGCAGGATGGCGTTCTGCGCCTGGAAGTTCGAGTTCAGTGAAATGCCCACCGCGGCGCTGTGGGCGCCCACCTCCTCGAAGAAGCAGACGACCCGGTGGAAGGTGGCGCCCGCGCCCCCGTACGCGGTCGGCACGATGAGTGCATTGAAGCCCTGATCGGCCGCGCGCTGGACGAGGTCGGCCGGGTACAGGTCAAGCCGGTCGATCTCGGCCGCCTTCGGCTTCACGTGCTCACGCGCGAAGGACCGGAACGAACGGACGACCGCGTCGTCCTCGAATTCTTGCCACAGGGCCATGGGGCGTCCTTGTTCAGCCCCAGTAGAGCTGGGTGGGGTTGGCGACCAGCACCTGCCGGCGCAGCATGGGGTCGGCGAGCCACTCGCCGGCCAGGTCGGCGAGTTCCGTGTCGTTCACCATCGGCGCCGCAATGGCCGGGTGCGGCCAGTCCGAGCCCCAGACCAGGTGCTGCGGGTTGGCTCTCAGCAGCCGGTCGACCAGAGGCCGCACGTCGCCGAAGCCGGTGCGCTGCTCGGTCAGGCGGTACGGACCGGACAACTTGGCCCAGACCCGGCCTTCGCGCAGCAGGCTCACGAGGCTGGCGAAACCGGCAGACCCCGCCGCGCGCCCGGCGGGCAGGTGCCCGATGTGGTCCACCACCACCGGCACGCCCATGTCGGCGATGCGACCGAGCAGCCGCGGTTGGGCGTCCACGTCGATGCAGACCTGCAGGTGCCAGCCATGGGGCCGGATGCGTTGCACCACCGCTTCGATCTCTGCCACGGGCGTGCCGGCCGCGTACAGCGCGTTCACCCGGGCGCCGCGGGAGCCGGCCTGGTGCCAGGCCTCGATGTCGCGCTCGGGCGTGTCGGCGCGCACCACCGCCACACCGCGCAGCCACGCCCCGTGCTCGCGCAGCATGGCCACGAACAGCGTGTGGTCCGAGCCGTAGACGCTGGGTTGCACCAGCACGGCCCGGGTGATGCCGACGGCCGACATCATGCGGCGATAGTCCGCCATCGGTGCCGCGGCGGGGGTGTAGCTGCGGCCCGGCGCCAGCGGGCAGCGGGCCGGGTCCTCGAAGACGTGGAAGTGGCAGTCGCAGCTGCCTTCGGGCAAGCGCTCGCGCGGCGGGCGCAGCGACGGGTCGAAAGCCAGACAGGGTGCGGGCACGGCGGTGGCGTTGGCGGCGTTCATGGGGTGCGTCGCGTCAGTCGCGCTTGAGGCCGCCGATGGACTTGATCAGCGCGCCCATTTTTGCGAGGTCGGCCTTCACCAGCGCCGCCAGGGCGTCCGGACCGGAGCCCACGGGCGTGGCGCTCAAATCCTTCAGCTTGGCCTGCACCTCCGGCAGGGCGATCACCGCGGCCAACTCGCGCGCAAGCAGGTCGACCAGCGGGCGTGCCAGGCCGGCGGGCCCGAAAATGCCGTTCCAGGTGTAGGTTTCGTAGCCCGGCAGGCCGGACTCGGCGATGGTCGGCAGGTCGGGGAACGATGGCACCCGCTGGTCGAGCGTGACGGCCATGGCGCGCACCGACCCGCTTCGGATGTGCGACGCCGCGCCCGACAGCACGTCGAACAGCAGCGGGATCTGCCCGCCGATGAGGTCGCTCATCGCCGGGCCGCCGCCCTTGTAGGGCACGTGCACGATGTCCACGCCGGCCATCGACTTGAACAGTTCCCCCGACAGGTGCGGCGGCGTGCCGATGCCCGAGGAGCCGTAGGCGAACTTGCCCGGTTGCGACTTCAGCAGCGCGATCAGTTCCTTCAGGGTCGCTGCCTTGACGTCCTTGCCGACGACCAGCACGTTGGGCACCTTGGCCAGCAGCGAGACCGGCGTGAAGTCGCGCTGCGGGTCGTAGGTCGATGTCGTGGCCGACAGCGGGTTGAGCACGTGGGTCGCGATCGTTCCCATCAACAGCAGGCTGCCGTCGGCCGCGCCCTTGGCCACCTTCGCGGCGCCGATGGAGCCGCCACCACCGGCCACGTTCTCGACCACCACGGTGCGCGCCAGGCGCTCCGACAGCTTCTGCCCGACCAGGCGGCCGACCACGTCGGTGGCGCCGCCGGCCGCGAACGGCACGACCAGCGTGATGTTGCCCTTGGGCAGGGCGGCCTCCGCAAACGCACCGGCCGTCGACAGGCCAAGTCCTGCCGCGATGCCGCGCTTGAGCACCTCGCGGCGGTTCGTCTTCCAGGGGTTCATGCGGTGCGTCTCCTGCGGTGGCTTCGGGCTGAACAAATCATAAAAAGTGATCGGTCAGCTTGTGAAATAGAACGTTGGCATGGCACGATCACGGCCGGCGATCGATGGAGACGATGGATGGACTTCAAGCAACTGCGCGCCTTCCTCACCGTGGCGGAGACGGGCAGCGTGACGCGCGCCGGTGACGTGCTGCACCTGGTGCAGCCGGCGGTGTCCCGGCAGCTCAAGCTGCTCGAGGAAGACATCGGGACCCCGCTGTTCGAGCGCGAGCGACACGGCATGGTGTTGACCGACGCCGGCAAGGCGTTGAGCGTGTACGCCCGCCGGGCGATGCTGGAACTCGAGCGGGCACGCGTCGAGATCGCCGGCGCGTCTGGCGGTGTCAGCGGGCTGGTGACGCTGGGCCTGTTGCCAAGCACGATCGACATCCTGTCCAGTCCGCTGGTCGCGGCCATCGCGCGCGAGCACCCCGGCATCCGCATTCGCCTGGCGATGGGCTATGCCGGCACGCTGCTCGGTTGGCTGCAGTCCGGCGAGGTCGACGCGGCCTTGCTGTACGGTGCAGAGCACGCGCCAGACGTGCAGGCGCGGCCCCTGCTGGAAGAGGCGCTTTGGGTCATCGCACCCAAGGAAGCGCGCCTGCGCGCCTCGCGCCCCGTGACGCTGGCCAGCTTGTCCGGACGGAGCATGGTCCTGCCCAGCGCGCCGCACGGGATCCGCACGCTGGTGCAGCATGCCTGCGCGGTATCGAACGTCGAACTGCAGATTGCCGCGGAGACCAATGCGCTGAGCGTGCAACGCAGGCTGGTGCTCGGAGGTCACGGCTGGACGATCTTGCCGCCCATCGCCGTGGCCGAGGACCTGAAGGCGCAGCAGCTCACCGGGGCGCCGCTGACCGCACCGGAGATCACCCGGACCATCGTGTTGGCGCTGCCGGCCCATCGGGCGACTGGCCCCCACGTGCGCTGTGCTGTTGACCTGCTGGTCGGCGCTGCGCGCGCGGCGGTCGAGTCCGGTGCTTGGCTCGAGGGTCGCTGGCTGGCGTGATCGTTCAGCTCAGGCCCAGCCGTTCCAGCGTTGGCCCGAGCCCGAGCAGATCGACCGTGTTCGTGCCGCCGGCGATGGCCTCGCGGAAGCCCTGTTCCTTCGCCTCGCGCGCACGCGCGGCGGCCACGACATCGGCGGCCTCGGCCCGGTCGACGACGACGAGGCCATCGCGGTCTCCGACGATCAGGTCGCCTGGTCGGATCAGCGCGTCGCCGATGCAGATGGGCACGTTCACCCGCCCGGCATGGGCCTTGCCGGTGCTCTTGATCGACAGCGCGCGGCAAAACACCGGGAATCCAGCGGCCACGATGGCGTCGGCGTCGCGCACGGCCCCGTGGATCACAAGTCCTGCGAGGCCGAGCTTCTGCGCGGCGGCGGTCAGCACGTCGCCCCAGGGGCCCGCCTCAACGAATCCCTTCGCGTCGACCACCAGCACGTCGCCGGCCTTCGCCTTCAACAGCGCGTAATGCAGCATCAGGTTGTCAGCCGGTCGCGTGTCGACGGTCAGGGCCGGCCCGGCGATCCGGCTGGCCGGGTCAAGCGGCTTCAGGCCGCTGTCCAGTGCGCCTTTCGCGCCTTGTGCTTCGTACACGGTGGCGGCGCCGAGTTCGCGCAGCGCCTGGCAGAGGTCAAGCGGGTTCATGGTGGCAGCTCCTCAATCGACCTTGGCGCCCGAACGCTTGACCACGGCTTCCCATTGCGGCAATTCCTTGGCGATGAACGCGGTTGCCTGGGCGCTGGTGCCCACGACCTCACGGGAGCCCAGGTCGGCCAGCTTGCCGGCGACCTCGGGTGCCTTGAGGGTCTTCTGCATTTCCGCGGACAGCCGGGCCACCAGCGGCGCAGGTGTTCTGGCCGGCACAAACAGGCCGTACCAGTTTTCGAAGGTGAAGTCCTTGAAGCCGGACTCCACCATCGTCGGCACGTCGGGGAACTTGGGCAGACGCTGCGGTGCGGTCACGGCCAGCACGCGGATGCGCGGTGACTTGAGTTGAGGCGTCAGCGCGGTGACGGTCTCGAAGGCGATGGGGACGGTGCCTCCCAGCACGTCCTGCAAGGCCGGGCTTTGTCCGCGGTAAGGAATGTGGACCATGAACACCTCCTTCTGCAACTTGATCATTTCTCCAAGCAGGTGTTGTGGACTTCCGCTCCCGCCGGATGCATAGCTGTACTTGCCCGGCGACTGCTTCAGCAGGTTGACCAGGTCGGACGGCGTCTTGGCGGGCAACTCGCTGTTGACGTACAGAAAGAGCGGAGTCGACGCCACCAGCCCCACCGCACTCAGGTCTCGCGTGGGGTCGTACTTCAGCGGGTACAGGTTGCGGTTGATGGCGATGCCGGTGTTGTTGCCCAGCAGCGCGGTGCAACCGTCGGCGGGTGCTCGCACCACCGATTCGGTACCGATGTTGCTGCTGGCGCCAGCCTTGTTCTCGACGATGACCGGCACGCCCAAGCCCGCCGCAAGGCCCGGTGCCAGCAAGCGCGCCAAGATGTCGGTGGTGCCTCCCGCCGGGTAAGGCGACACGATCTTCAGCGTCTGACAGGGATACGCATCGGCCGCCTGGACCGATGGCGCACCGAGCACCAGCGCGGCGCAGGCAGCAGCGAGCAGCGCAGTGCAATGGAAGGGGGTGGTTGTCATGTCTTGTCTCCTTGGGGGTGATCGGGTGCGTCAGGCCGGTGCGCGTTGCAGCCTGTGGTAAGCCGTTTGTCGCCGTGCTTCGCCCAACGGAGCACCAGCCAGGGTGGCCGCGACGATGCGTTCTTCGGCATGGCGAAGCGCCAAGGCGCGTTCGAAGACCTCGGCGGCGCAGGCCTGTGGAACCACAACCACCCCGTCGTCGTCGGCCACGATCCAATCGCCGGCGGCCACGCGCACGTCGCCCAGGCTGACGACCCCGCCCACCGACTCCACCTGGACACGGTCCTTGCCGGTGCGCATGAAGCGGCCGCAGGCGTAGAGCGGATAGCCGACCTGCTCCGCTTCGGCGGTATCGCGGCAAACGCCATGGACCACCGTGCCACCGATGCCGCGGTGCGCCGCCAGCTGGCTGAGAATGCCGCCCCAGACCGTGCAGTCCACGCGGCCGGCGTTGTCCAGCACGACGACCGCGCCTTCCGGCGTCTCGTCCAGGTAGTCCCCGACCGTGCCGGGATTCGTGGTGTCCACCGGCGCGTAGCGGACGGTGTAGGCCGGTCCGAACAGGCGCTTGCGACCCGCGACGTGGCCGACGCCCAGGACGCTGCCTGGCAGACGCATCGCGTCGAGCGCATCGGAAACCTCGGCAGTGCTGAGTTGGCTGACACCGGCGGGAAGACGCGCCATCAACTCATTGAACGTGGGCGTGGGGGTCATCGGACGCTCCTCATTGACATGACCCAGTATCGAGTGCAGAGAATCCGCTGGCAAACGTCAAATATTGAATGCAGAATCAACTTTCATGAACTTGCGCCAGCTCCGATACTTCGTCGAGATCGCCGACACCGGCAGTGCCGCAGCGGCCGCGGTCCGGCTGCACGTCGCCCCCACGGCCTTGAGCATGCAATTGGCGTCGCTCGAGAGCGATCTCGGCGGGCAGCTGTTCGACCGGTCACGGCGGCCGATGGAGCTGACGAGCTTGGGTCGCTACTTCCACCCGCGCGCCAAAGTCCTGTTGGCTGAAGCCCGTCGATTGCACGAAGAGGCCGTGGGCGTGGCCAGCGGGCGCACGGGTGTGATGGCCGTTGGCTACACCCGGTCGACGATCTTTTCGATCCTTCCGGCAGCCATTCAACGCTTTCGAGCCACCCACGCCGGCGTGCGGATCGAACTGATTGCCATGCTGTCCGAGCATCAGCATGAGGCCCTGCGTTCCGGGCGGATCCAGGTCGGTGTGTCGCGTTATCTCGGGCCGGCGCCGCCGCTCGAGGGCTTCACGTTCGAACGCCTGCTGGATGATCCTTTCGTGGCGGTCGTTCCGTTGGCTCATCCGTTGGCCCGGCGCAAGACAGTCCGCGGCGAGGAGCTCGGCGCGCTTGGCCTGATCACCTATCCCCGTGACCCGCAGAGCCGCTTTGCCGAGCACACGGTGTCAGTTCTCAGGGCAGCAGGGAGTTTGGCTCCTGTCGCCTATGAGGCTGATGACATCCACACGGCACTGGGCATGGTCGCCTCAGGCCTGGGCTGCTGCCTGGTCGGACGCTCGGTCGGCGTGGCCAATCGACGCGATCTGGCCTTTGTGCGTCTCTCCGGTGTCAAGGACAGTGCGGCGGTCTACGCCGTGACCCGGGCCGACGAGCAGGACACGGCTGTGAACTGGCTGGTCGAAGCCCTGGTCTCGACGACGCGGCGGTCCACTGACGCTGCGACCCGCGTGCAAGCCAAGCGGTCGGGTCGACCGACGGGTGGAACGCTGCGCTGAGATGGCGACATCGCGATCGACCCTGGCCTGCCGATCGCTGTGGGCTCAAGCGCCACATCCTCCGACACCTGACACGCTCGGCTCGGCGAGGTGGCGTGATGAGACCCCTCACCGCACCGCACAGACCTCCCGCGACGACGCGCCGGGTGTGCCGAGTGTTTCGCTGGGTTGGCGATTGCATCAGATTCGCTGATGCTAGGGTCAATAAACAGCGCTTCATGAATTGTTCGTTGTCTCAAACAATCTGCTGACTGGGCCTTCTTCGGCTCATCCCTCAACGGAGACAACGAGATGCAAGTGAAGATCGTGTTCGGAGCCCTCGCGTTGGCCGTGGGTGCTTCTGTGTGCGCACAAGATGCGTCCGGAACGCTGGCCAAGGTCGCGGAAACCAAGGTGTTCACCATCGGCCACCGGGAGAGTGCGCTCCCTCTGTCCTTCTTTGACGACAAACAGAAGCCCGTGGGTTACGTCGTCGACCTCTGCGTCCAAGTGGCTGAAGCGGTCAAGAAGTCGCTGAAGCTGTCGCAGATGGAGGTGAAGTTCGTGCCCGTCAGCGCCTCCACGCGCATCCCGTTGATTGCCAATGGCACGATCGACCTGGAGTGCGGTTCGACAACCAACAACGTCGAGCGGCAAAGGCAGGTGGCCTTCTCTGTCACGACTTTCGTTGCAGCCAATCGGTTTGCAGCAAAAAAGGCCGATGGGCTGTCGACGCTGAACGACCTGAAGGGCCGCCCCGTCACATCCACGGCGGGTTCGAACAACATTCAACAGATCACGAGCGTGAATGCGTCGCGCTCGCTGGGCCTGACGATCCTGCCGGCCAAGGACCACGCCGAGGGCTTTCTCATGCTCGAAACCGGTCGGGCCAAAGCGTTCGTGATGGACGACATCCTGCTGGCAGGTCTGATCGCGAACTCACGCGAACCGGGCGCTTACACGGTCTCCCCAGAGCCCCTGTCGGCTGAACCGTACGCACTCATGATGCGGATGAACGATCCGGCCTTCAAGAAGCTGGTTGACGCGACGCTGGTCGGTCTCTACAAGTCCGGCGGCATTGAGACCCTGTACAAGAAGTGGTTCGAATCGCCGATTCCGCCGCGGGGCATCAACCTCAACCTGCCGCCGAGTGCTGCCTTGCGGAAGGTGTGGCAAACACCGACCGATTCGCCCGATCAGAGCACGTACCAGTGACGACCGCCAACCACCCACAGGCGCGCATCCGACATGGACTACAAGTGGCGTTGGGACGTCTTCCTGACCCCAGCATTGGATGGGTCGGGCAACTACGCCCAGTTTCTGCTGAGCGGGCTGTTGATGACGCTTGCCACGGCTGGGCTCGCATGGCTGATTGCGGTGTTGGTCGGGACCGTGGTCGGCATCGCGCGCACCTTGCCGTCCCGCGCCGCGGGTGCAGTGGCCAGAGCCTACGTGGAAGTTTTTCGCAACGTTCCCCTGCTGGTTCAGATCTTCCTCTGGTACTTCGTCCTGCCTGAGGTGGTCCCGCAGGCCCTGGGCACCTGGCTGAAGGCGCAGCCACAGGCGGCCTTCTACACGGCCGTTGTGGGCCTGGGCCTGTACACGTCGGCACGCATCGCGGAGCAGATCCGTGCGGGCATCAACGCGGTGCCCAAAGGGCAGCGACTTGCTGGCCTGGCCATGGGCCTCACGCTTGCTCAGGTCTACCACCATGTGTTGCTCCCGCGCGTGTTCGTCACCATGCTGCCCGCGCTCACCTCCGAGGCGCTGGGCATCGTGAAGAACAGCTCGGTCGCCCTGACCATCGGGTTGCTGGAACTGACGGCCCAGGCGCGCGCGATGCAGGAGATGACCTTCCAGGTTTTCGAGGCCTTCATGGCCGCCACGCTGCTCTACCTGCTGGTCAACACGGTCATCGTTCGCATCATGCGGTTGATCGAGCGTCGCACGACGATCGTGGGGTGACCGGACATGAACAGCAGTTTCGATTGGGACGTCATCCAGCGCTCCCTTGGCTACGTGCTGATCGATGGCCTCGGGTTCACGCTCAGTCTCACCATCGTCGCCACGGTGGGCGGTCTGTTGCTTGGTGCGGTCCTGGCAGCCATCCGGGAGTCGAGGTCCAGGGTGCTTTCCAAGGCGGCGGAGATCTACGTCAATGCCATCCGCTCGCTGCCTTTGCTCCTGGTGATTTTCTGGTTCTACTTTCTCATTCCTTGGGTCGCCCAGGTGGTGACGCAATCTTCACGGCCCATCCCGGTCGGCGCGAACAGTTCCGCCTTCATCACGTTCACGCTCTTCGAGGCCGCCTACTTCTCGGAGATCATTCGCGCCGGCATTCGCAGCGTGCGTCCCGGGCAGGTCAACGCCGGGGTTGCGCTCGGCATGACGCATCGCCAGGTGATGACCTTCGTCGTCTTGCCCCAGGCCGCAAGGAACATGCTGCCGGTGCTGCTCACGCAGACCATCATTCTTTTCCAAGACACGTCGCTGGTCTATGTGCTGTCGCTGACCGACCTGCTCGGTGCCGCGAGCAAGGTCGCCCAGCGCGATGGTCGCCTCGTCGAGATGTACCTTTTCGCCGCGGCGGTCTACTTCAGCATTTCGCTTGCGGCGTCGAGCCTGGTCCAGCGGCTGCAGCGGCGCGTGGATCTTTCGCGGTGACCAAGCCTGACCAAGCCTGACGAGGCCATACCCATGACTGACCATGCCACAGACGACAGCGGCCGGACCCCAGCCGCCGCACTGGGTCTTGCCGCCCGACCGTACTTCCCACTGCGCGATGCCGTGTTCGTGAATCACGGCTCCTATGGTTCCACGCCGTTGCCGGTGCTCGCGGCCCAAGACGCCGCTCGCAGGCAGATGGAGTCGTGGCCATCCCACTTCTTCGCCAAGGAGGCGCCGCGACGGATTCGGGAGACCGCAGACACCTTGGGTGGGTTTCTTGGGGTCAACGGACACGACCTCGTCTTCACTGCCAACGCCAGCGACGGCACCAATGCCGTGCTCAGTTCGCTGAGGCTCAGCCCATCGGACGAGATCGTTCTCCACGACCAGACCTACGAGGCGACCAAGCTCGCCGCTGCGCGTGTCTGCCGGCGGGCCGGTGCGGCAGTGCGGTGGGTTCGGTATCCGGTGCCCTGGCACGGCGAGGACTTGAACGCGTCCTTCGTTTCGGCCATCGGGCCCAGGACCAGGCTGGTGGTGTTGGACCACATCCTTTCGTCGACCGGTGCCTTGATGCCGGTCGCGGAGATCGTTCAGGCGATCCGAGCCACCCGGGAAGGCAGGGCGCTTCCCATCCTGATCGATGGCGCCCACGGTCCCGGCCAGGTGGCGGTCGACATCGACGCCATCGGTGCGACCTACTACACCAGCAACGCGCACAAGTGGCTGCTGGGGCCCAAGGGCGTCGGGCTGCTGTGGGTCGCGAAGGAGGCCCAGGCCGACATCGGGCCGAACATTGCTTCCTTGCAGTCGGAGATGGGATTCCTGCGGGCCTTTGACTACCCAGGCACACGCGATCCGAGCGGGATTCTGTCCCTGAGTGCGTGCCTCAGGTTCCGCGCGGACGTGCTCGGCGGTGAGGCCGCGATCCAGCATCACGCGCGCACGCTCGTTCATGGCGCATCTCGGCGTCTGCTGGAACGTTGGGGAACGGAGCTCGCGGCGCCGCTGGAGTGCCACGGCTCGATGGCCGCCATCCGGCTGCCGTCCCGCGCGACGGGCACCAAGGACGCGGCACTCCAACTGCAGGACCGCTTGTGGCAGGAGCACCGGGTCGACACCAAGGTCACTGCCATCGGTGGTGCGCTGTGGTTGCGGATCTCCTGCGCCCCTTACAACGTGGTCGACGACTTCGAGCAACTGGGCGAGGCCGTGGACCGTTGCATGGACGGCTGGCCAATCACTCCACCTGCCTGACGCTTGGACACCTCATTAATTCGAGCAACGCACATGCGCGCTGTGCTTTTGCATCGGTCTCGGGCTTCGACGGTGCCACAAGCCGGTCCAGGTGATGTCGGCAAACGGCTGGCGGCCTCCAGTGATGCTGCCGAACGGGCACCGCACGGCGGTCGCGTTCCAGTGGTGCCCATCCAATTGAAGGAACTCTCATGACCGCCAACGTACAGAGACTCAATGCCCATCTGGCAAAGGCCAAGGCGTCCGCGACCTTGCGCATGATCGACCGCGTCGCGGAGCGGCGCGCGGTGGGGGCTCGCGTCATCTCGCTGTCGGCGGGCGAGCCGGACTTCGACACGCCCGCCCATGTGCGCGAGGCAGGCATCGCTGCCATCAACGCGGGCCACACGCGTTACACACAGGTGGCTGGCGTCCGCGCCCTGCGTGAAGCGATCGCTTCCAAGTTCCAGAGGGAGAACGGTCTGAGTGTCGAATGGCGTGACACCATCGTGTGCTCTGGCGGCAAGCAGGTCCTGTACAACGCCCTGGCCGCGACGCTCAACGAGGGCGACGAAGTCATCATCCCCGCGCCCTACTGGGTGAGCTACCCGGAGATGGTCCAGCTGGCCGGGGCAACGGCGGTCACTGTGACCTGCAGCGAAGCCAGCGGATTCAAGGTCACGCCGCAGATCCTTCGCGACGCGATCAGCCAACGCACCCGGTGGCTGATCCTCAACTCTCCCTCCAACCCGACTGGGGCGGTCTATTCGCACGGCGAACTGCGCGCGCTGGCCGACGTGCTCCTCGATCATCCCCACGTCCTGATTCTGTCGGACGACATCTACGAGCACCTGATCTTTGACGGCGCGCGCTTCAACACCCTGGCCCAGGTCGAACCGCGCTTGGCCGCGCGCACGCTGACGATGAATGGCGTTTCCAAGGCCTATGCGATGACCGGATGGCGCATCGGCTTCGGCACCGGGCCCCGGTGGTTGCTCGCGGCGATGGAGACACTGCAGAGCCAGCAAACTTCAAGTGCCTGCGCGATCTCGCAGCACGCCGCGATCGCTGCGCTGAATGGCCCGCAGCAGTTCATCGTCGACTCGAGGACCGCGTTCGAGCGCCGCCGCAACGCGATGGCACGGACACTCAACGCGACGAGAGGGCTGCGCTGCGCGAGGCCCGCAGGCGCGTTCTACGCCTTCGCGTCTTGCGAAGGCCTCATCGGCCTTCACTCGGCAGGAGGCAGGCATCTGCAGACCGACGAGGACGTGGCAATGGCCTTGCTGGACGAGGCGAATGTGGCCGTCGTGCAGGGAAGTGCATTTGGGCTGGGCCCCTACCTGCGGATCGCCTACGCAATCGACGACGCGTCCCTTGACCAAGCCTGCCAGGCCATCGCGGACTTCGCAGCATCGAGCAGCACCTGATTCGTCATCCGCCATCAATGCGCTCGCACGCAGTGCGCCAACTGGGCGCAGGAATCCTTCAGGAGCTTCAGATGATCCAGCTGTCAGGCGTGAGCAAGTGGTACGGTGCGACTCAGGTGCTGAACGATTGCACGACGCGGATCAACAAGGGCGAGGTCGTCGTCGTCTGCGGGCCGTCGGGCTCGGGCAAGTCAACGCTGATCAAGACGGTGAACGCGCTCGAGCCGTTCCAGAAGGGCGACATCGTCGTCGACGGCATTTCGATCTCGGACCCGAAGACCGACCTGCCCAAGCTGCGCGCGCGGGTGGGCATGGTGTTCCAGCATTTCGAGCTGTTCCCGCACTTGAACGTGACCGAGAACCTGACGCTGGCGCAGATCAAGGTGCTCGGCCGCAGCCCGGATGACGCCAAGACGCGGGGCCTGAAGATGCTCGACCGCGTGGGCCTGATGACCCACAAGGACAAATTCCCTGGCCAGCTGTCCGGCGGCCAGCAGCAGCGCGTGGCGATCGCCCGCGCGCTGAGCATGGACCCGATCGTGATGCTGTTCGACGAGCCCACCTCGGCGCTCGACCCTGAGATGGTCGGCGAGGTGCTCGATGTGATGGTGCAACTGGCCCAGGAGGGCATGACGATGATGGTCGTCACGCACGAGATGGGCTTCGCGCGCAAGGTCAGCCACCGCGTCATCTTCATGGACGCGGGCAAGGTCGTCGAGGACTGCGAAAAGGAAGCGTTCTTCGGCGACGCCAACAAGCGCACGCCGCGGGCAAAAGACTTCCTCGCCAAAATCCTCAATCACTGACCGGCAAGCTGGCCACTCCGCACCCATGACGGGTTGCCGCTGTCGTGGCGGTCGTGGCGGTCGTGGTGTTCTGGGCCCTGGGCCGCGCGAGGTCCATCGGTTGCAGCGATGTGCGCTGCGAGAGCGATGCCCGCCAGCATCCGCTGCGCAACCCTCTGGCATCGAGACGACATGCTGGCGGCTCCGCGACAGGGCGGCTGGGACAGCAGCCACGTCACGGGCGACCCTGGATTCACCCCGTCCAGCCGCGCCGTGCCGCCATCGTCGCCACGGCGATCTGCGCGACGGCCATCAAGGCGATGAAGGTGGGAAAGGCCACGGTGGCCGCGGCGCCCTTGTGCGCCATCAGGTCGGTGCCCAGAAACACGTAGCCGAACTGGATCACCACGCCGACCAGCGAGGCGACGTACAGCGCCAAGGTCCAGCGGGAGCGCAGAAGCAGCGCCACCGCGCCGGCCAAGGCGCCCAGCGTGGCCAACGCGTAGTCCCAGGCGAACCAGGCCGGCAGCGCGCGGTAGAAGGCGAGGTCCCATGCGCCTTGGTCCGCGGCCATCTTCTCGCCGACGAGGACGTGGCCAACCCACGACGCGACGCCGGCCACCGCCCACAGCAACAGGACGGTGGCCAGGGCGAGAAACCAACCGGGACGTTGGGGCATGTCGTTCTCCTTGATGCGATCGGTGTCGGCGGCGCACCCACCGTGCACTGGCCGCGCGGGGCCGCGGTGTGGTTTGATCAAGCGCCGCTGGGCAGCTTCGACAAGTCCATGTGAAAGGCCTCCCACACGTGGCCGTCCAGGTCCTCGAACGAGCGGTTGTACATGAAGCCCAGGTCCTGCAGGGCATTGACATCGGGCTTGCCGCCTTGCGCGGCCACCGCCTGCAGCATGCCATCCACCACCGCGCGATCGTCGCAGGCCAGCGCCAGCATCACCTCGCTGTGGCCGGGGTCCGGGATCGGCTTGCTGGTGAAGCTGTGCCACTTGGGGTGGGTCAGCAGCATCACGTGGATGGTGTCGGACATCACCATGCACGCGGCGGTGTCGTCGCTGAATTGCGGGTTGTTGACGGCGCCGATCGCGGTGTAAAACGCCACCGCGCGAGGCAGGTCGCGCACCGGCAGGTTGATGAAGATTTGCTTGGCCATGTCGTGCTCCGTGTGGGGCGGTTGGGGTCGTTTGGGGTCGGTGGCGATTGGTTGGAGCGTGAAGCGCGCTGGCGCTCAGCCGCGAACCGCCGCCTCGATGGCGGCGACGTCGATCTTGCCCATCTGCATCATCGCGTTGAAGGCGCGGCGCGCGGTGTCGCCACCACGCGCCATGGCGTCCGTGAGCACCCGCGGGGTGATTTGCCACGAGACGCCCCACGCGTCCTTGCACCAGCCGCAGGCGCTGGCTTGCCCGCCATGGTCGACGATGGCGTTCCAGTAGCGGTCGGTCTGTGCCTGGTCGTCGGTCGCGACCTGGAATGAAAAGGCTTCGGTCGGTTTGAACGCCGAACCGCCGTTGAGTCCGATGCACGGCAAGCCGAGCACGGTGAACTGAACCACCAGCACGTCACCGGCCTTGCCGGATGGATGGTCCGACGGGGCGCGCTGCACCGCCCCCACGTGGCTGTCGGGGAATGTCCGGGCATAGAAGTGGGCGGCGTCTTCCGCCGCCCCGTCGTACCACAGGCAAAGCGTTGCCTTGTTCATGTCGTTCCTCCTGGCGTGTCGTTGGGCTGGGCGTATTTCCTGCGTTCTTGGGCACGACGTTTGACATGGGCTGAAATCGACACGGTGTGCTGGCGCGGCGCCGTCCGCTTGCTGCGGGCGGCCCGCTGCCGGGTGTCAACCGCGCGCCAACCGGGCGCGCAGCCGCTAGGATGGCAACTTCGCTGCTCGGTGACACCGCGTCATGACCAACGCCGCCGCCCACCTCGACGCCCATGCCACCGGCCCGCTGCGCGACGACGCGCAGGCGCTGGTCGCGTTGATGCAGCGGGTCACGAACGAACCCCCGGTGATGTGGGGGTCGGGCATTGTCGGCTTCGGCCGTTACCGCTACCGCTACGACAGCGGCCGCGAGGGCGAGGCGGCGTTGGTCAGTTTCGCGGTGCGCAAGGGCGAGTTCGCGATCTACCTGTTGGCGGACATGGCAGAGCGGGACCGCCTGTTGGCCACGCTCGGCCGTCACCGCGCGGCCAAGGCCTGCGTGTACGTGAAACGGCTGGCCGACGTCGATCTCGCGGTGCTCGAGGCGCTGATCGCGATGTCGGTGCAAGAAACCTTGCGCCGTCACCCGCCGGCGGCCTGACGTGCGGAGCCCGAGCGCGAACAGCGCGGCAGCACCGGCCCGCGGTGGGGGTCACCAGGCACCGTCGGCCAAGGCGCTCAGGCGAGCTCGATCAGGTGGCGCAGGTCCCAAGCCGTGCGCGGGTCGGCCAACGCGGCGCGCTCGGCGTGTTCATGGGCCTTGATGGCGGTGTAGACCTCGACCAGGGCATCGCCGAGCACCTCCCGCAGCACACGGCTGGCATGCAGGGCGCGCAGGGCGTCCGGCAGACTGGCGGGCAGGGCATGGGCGTCGCTGGTGCCTTCGTCGGGCGCCCGGCCCGCCGCCAGGCCCTGCAGCCCGAGGCCCAGCGTGGCGGCCAGCACCAGGTACGGGTTGGCGTCACCGCCGGGCAGGCGGTTCTCGACGCGCCGCGCGGCCGGCCCGCCGGCGGGGATGCGGAAGGCGAGGGCGCGGTCCTCCGAGCCCCAACTCGCGTGCGATGGCGAGGCGTCCGACAGGCGGATCCGGTCGTAGGCCATGTCGTGGGGCGCGAACAGGGCCATGGCCGCAGGCGCATGGGCCTGCAGGCCGGCGATGAACTGGCCCAGCGCTGCCGTGTCGCGGCCGTCGGCGTCGGCGAACACGGGCCGCCAGGGGCCTTCGGTGCGCTGCAGGCTCACATGCCAGTGCATGCCAACGCCCGGCTGCGTGAGGAAGGGTTTGGGGGCAAAGCTGGCGAGGAAGCCATGGCGGCTGGCCAGCGCGCGGGCCAGGCGCTTGAAGCGGAACACCGCGTCGGCCTGGGCCAGCGGCTCCCCAGGCCGGAAATTGACTTCGAACTGTGACAAGGCCGATTCGTGGCCATGCCCGTTCAAGGCGATGCCTTGCGCATCGCATGCGGCGTACAGCGCGTCGAAGTAGGCCTCGAAATGCGCGGTGCGTTCGAGCGAGAACGCCTCGCAGGCCGACTCGCGGGCCAGGGCGTGCGGCGTGGCCCGTGCGCTGTCAAGGTGGATTTGTCCGGCGTGCGCCTCGCGGTGCAGCAGGAAGAACTCCAACTCCGGCGCCACGGTGGCGCTCAGGCCAGCCGCGGCGCAGCGGGCCAGCACCCGGCGCAAGGCAGCGCGCGGCGACAACTCGCTCGCATCAACCTGGCGTTGCAGCGCCGGGCTCCACCAATGGCCAGAAGGCTCGCACAGCACGCTGGCCTCGTGCGGCCGGTCGGGGCGCGGGACCAGCGTGGTCAGGTCCGGGCGCAGGCTCACGTCGCTGTAGTCGGCGGGCAGCAAGCGGCCGAACACGGTGTCGGGCTCGCCCGCGGTCAGGGTCAGGCCGAACACCACCGAGGGCAGTTTGCACCCGCCGAGGGCCAGGAAATCGCCGAGCGCGACCAGCTTGCCGCGCGCGATCGAGGTGAAGTCGCCCACTGCGCATTCGACGAAGCGCGCGTTCAGCCGGTCGAGGGCGGCGGCGGCCTGATGGGCATCGATCGGTGGCAAGGCGTGGGCATCGGGCAAGGGCATGGCCAAACGGGGTTGGGGAGGGGCCGCGGCGGGCCGGGCCGCCATCATCGTGCCGAAGCCTTGCCGGTCAGCTGTCGCCAAGGTGACGCTGCGTGGATTGACACTTGACGGCACCCATGCCTTGTCGCGACATTCAAGCCCGAGATCGGCGGACACCGCACGCAGCGGCCACCACCGGCATCCACGAAACGAACCGAGAACGGAGGCGCCCATGCCCATCCCCACACTCCCTTTTGCCCCGCCGAGGTGGTTGATTGGCCTGGTCGGCGGTGGCCTGTGCACGGCCCTGGTGGCGTGTGGTGGCGACAGCGACGGCACCGTCGACAGCGACAACGCCTGCGTCCAGTCCACGGCGGCAGGCGGTGTCGTGGTCGGGTCGGGGCTGCCAGGCGACCCGGCGATCCCGGAGCCGTCGTCCGGCTACAAGCTGGGCGCCAAGCCGGTGGTGGGCAAGCGTTACATGGTGGTCACGGCCAACCCGCTGGCGACGCAGGCGGGTTGTGACGTGCTCAAACGCGGCGGCAGCGCCGCCGACGCCGCGGTCGCGGTTCAGGCCGTGTTGGGCCTGGTGGAACCGCAGTCGTCGGGCTTGGGCGGAGGGGCCTTCATGCTGCACTACAACGCCGCCACCAAGGCCGTGGTGGCCTACGACGGCCGCGAGCAGGCGCCCGCCGCTGCCACGCCCGACTACCTGCGCTACATCAGCGCCACCAACACCGCCTACCCCTTGCCGACACCCGCCGGCACGGCCAGTGACGGTGCGGCCTTCGGCGGGGTGCGGGCCAGCGGCCGATCGGTGGGCACCCCGGGCGCCGTGCGCATGCTGGAACTGGCCCACCAGGACAACGGCAAGTTGCCGTGGAACACCTTGTTCGACGCTGGCATCAAGCTCGCCAGCGACGGCTTCAAGATCAGCGGCCGCCTCGCCGACGCCATCACCGCCAACCGCGCGAGTCTGTTGGTCGACGCCGACGCCACCGCCTACTTTTACGGCCCCGCGCCCGACTACGCGCCGAAGGCCTTGGGCACGCTGCTCAAGAACCAGCCGTATGCCGACATCTTGAGCGCCCTGGCCAGTGGCGGCGCCAATGCGCTGCACACCGGCCCCATCGCGCAGGCGATCGTCGACAAGATCAAGGCCACGGCCGGCAGCGGCCCCACCGCCATCGCCTTGACGCCCGGCCTGACCGAGCTGAGCGACCTGGCCGGCTACAAGGCCGTCAGGCGCCAGCCGGTGTGCACCACCTACCGGGCCTGGTGGGTGTGCGGCATGTCGCCACCGTCGTCGGGCGGCATCGCCGTGGCGCAGACGCTGGGCATCCTGGAGAACTACAACCTGGCTGGCTTCGCGCCGACGTCGATGGACTCGGAGGGCGGCAAGCCGTCGGTGCTGGGCGTGCACATGGTCAGCGAGGCCCAGCGCCTGGCCTATGCCGACCGCAACAAGTACGTGGCCGACACCGATTTCGTGGCCTTGCCCGGCGGCAGCGTCGATGCGCTGTTGTCCAAGGACTACCTGCGCGGCCGCGCCAACCTGATCCGCTTCGACCGCAGCCTGGGCACCGCCACCGCGGGCGTGTTTGCTGGCTTCCAGCCGCAAGGCATCAGCGACAGCGAGGGCCGTGGCACCACCCACATGACCATCGTGGACCAGACCGGCAATGTGGTGGTGATGACCACCACCGTGGAGAGCTCCATGGGGTCCTTCCGCATGGCGCGGGGCTTTTTGCTGAACAACCAGTTGACCGACTTCTCCTTCTCGCCCAGCGACGCCAGCGGCCCCATTGCCAACCGCGTGGGCCCATTGAAGCGCCCGCGCAGCTCGATGGCGCCGACGCTCGTGTTTGCCAAGGCGGCCGACGGCAGCATGGGCGCGTTCGTGATGGGCACGGGATCGCCCGGCGGCGCCAGCATCATCCAATTCGTCACCAAGACGCTGGTGGGGGCGCTGGATTGGGGCATGGACGCCCAGCAAGCCACCTCAATGATCAACTTTGGCGCCGCCAACAGCCCAACCACCGGCATCGGCGGCGAACACCCCAACGTGAATGCCGCCAGCAACGGCGTCAACGACCCGCTGGTGACCGGCTTGCGCGCCCTCGGCCACACGGTGAGCGTGGCGGCTCAAAGCAGCGGCACTGGCACGGTGATCCGCAAAGAAGTCAACGGGGAGTCGTCCTTGGTGGGCGGTGCCGACCCCCGGCGCGAAGGCTTGGTGTTGGGAGACGGCGTCACGCCCTGAACGGACGTGGCGGGCACAATCGGTGGGTGCCCGATTCGACTCCCACTCTTTCCGCGTTGAGCGGACCCGACGCCGATCGCCCGGCCGAGGCGGTCTCGCCCGAAGACGCGTGGGGCATGCGGCTGGCCCTGGACCAAGCCCACAACGCGTGGCTGGTGGGCGAGGTGCCGGTGGGGGCGGTGCTGGTCCGGCCCACCCCCAGTGGTCCGCAGGTGGTGGCCACTGGCTACAACCGGCCCATCACCGACCACGACCCCACGGCCCACGCCGAGATCGTGGCCCTGCGCCACGCGGCCACCCTGCTGAGCAACTACCGGCTGCCCGAGTGCGTGCTTTACGTCACCCTGGAGCCTTGCGCGATGTGCGCCATGGCTTTAATGCATGCACGCGTGCGCCGGGTCGTGTTCGGCGCCACCGACCCCAAGACCGGTGCCGCGGGGTCGGTGCTGAACCTGTTCGCGCAGGCGCAGCTCAACCACCACACCGCGCTGCAGGGCGGGGTGCTGGCCTACGATTGTGGGCAGGTGCTGCGCGACTTCTTCGCTGAACGCCGTGCCCACTACAAGCGGCGTCGCGCCATGACGACCCCGGACGATGGCGCGCCGGTGTTTGCTCAACCCATTCCCACCGGCGAGGCCATGGAGCTTCATCCCCCGCCCGCCTCCGACGAATCGCCCCGATGAATGACCTCGTGATCTTTTCCCCGTCCGGCGTGGTGGCCGACCCGGTGCCGCTGCGCCGGGCGGTCGCCCGGCTGAAGGCCCACGGCTTCGCGGTGCGTCTGGACGCCGACGCCCGCGCGCGCCACCAGCGGTTTGCAGGCGCCGATGAAGCGCGTGTCGCTGCCGTTCACCGCCTCGCAGACGCGTCGCCGTCGGTGGCCATGCCCACGCGCGGCGGTTACGGGCTGACCCGGCTGCTGGACCAACTCGACTGGCACCGCATCGGCCGCAGCGTGGCCGCCGGCACGCGGTGGGTGGGTCACAGCGACTTCACCGCCTTCCAGATGGGCCTGCTGGCCCACGTCAAGGACACCGCCCAGGCCCACACCTGGGCCGGGCCCATGGCCTGCTACGACTTCGGCCGCGCCGACGTGTCGCCCGACGAACCAGGCGTCGACGACGTGACCGAGGCCTGCTTTCTGGAGGCCATGAGCGGCGCCCTGGAGGGCGCAGGGTTCCGCACCGAGGCCGGCTTCGACGGTCTGACCGCCCGCGGTCGGCTGTGGGGCGGCAACCTGTGCGTCATCGCCTCGCTGCTGGGCACGCGGCACTGGCCCGCGGCGCGGCTGACCAAGGGCGGCGTGCTGTTTGTGGAAGACGTCAACGAACACCCCTACCGCGTCGAACGCAGCCTGTTGCAACTGGCCCAGGCCGGGGTGCTGGACAGCCAGTCGGCGGTGCTGCTCGGGCAGTTCACCGAGTTCAAGCCGTCGCCGCTGGACCGTGGCTACGGGCTCAAGGCCATGGTGGCCCGGGTGCGCGCCAGCACGACCACGCCGGTGCTGACCGGCCTGCCGTTCGGCCACGTGCCCACCAAGCTCAGCCTGCCCTTCGGCCGCAAGGTCGACCTGGCGGTGCAGGGCCGCGATGTGTTGATCGGATGGTGAGGCTTGCGATGACGATGACGCGGTTCATGCGCCGAAGCGGGGCCCACGCGGCCATGGCGGTCGCGTTGGGGCTGGCGCTGCTGGGCCTGGCCGGCTGCGACAACAGCCCCTACCCCAAGGGGGCGGCGGCCAGCAACCTGCTGTTCAATTCGTTCGACGAGCGCTCGCCGCGCTATCTGGACCCCACGGCGTCCTACAGCAACCCGGAATCGGTCTACACCTATGCGGCCTACGAGCCGCTGTACAGCTACCACTACCTGAAGCGCCCTTACGAGCTGGTGCCGAAGCTGGCCGAAGCGGTCGTCGCACCGTACTTCGTCGACGCCCAGGGCAAGCGCCTGAGCGACGATGCCTCGCCCGACCAGGTGGCCGAGAGCGTCTACGACATCAAGATCAAGCGTGGCGTGATGTACGCGCCGCACCCGGCCTTTGCCCGCCAGGCCGGCAAGGGCCCCAACGGGCAAGACCTGTACGCGTATCACGCGATGACGCGCGAGCAGGTCGGAGAGCGCCGGTCGCCATTCGACTTCGAACTGCAAGGCACGCGCGAGGTCGTCGCCGACGACTTCGTTTATGCGATGAAGCGCCATGCGACCACCCGCATCGAGACGCCGATCGCCGCGGTGTTCTCCGAATACGTGGTCGGCCTGAAAGACTACATCGCCCTGATCAAGCAGGAAGACGCCAAGCTGCTGGCCGGCCTGCCACAGGACAGCCAGGACAAGCCCTTCCTGGACTTCCGTCGCTGGCCCTTGGCGGGCGTGACCGCGCTGGACAGCCACACGGTGCGCATGCGCATCAAGGGCAAGTACCCGCAGTGGAAGTACTGGCTGGCTTTGCCCTTCACCGCCCCTGTGCCCTGGGAGGCCGACGCCTTCTACGCCCAGCCGGGCATGCTGGCCAAGGGCCTGAGCCTGGTGCGCTGGCCAGTGGGCAGCGGCCCGTTCATGATGACCGAGTACGTGCAGGACCGCCTGCACGTGATGAAGCGCAACCCCAACTTCCGCGGTGAGCCCTACCCGTGTGAGGGCGCTCCTGGCGACCAGGAGGCCGGCCTGCTGACGGACTGCGGAAAGATGATGCCCTTCATCGACGGCTTCCAGTCCGTGATCGTCAAGGAGCGGGTGCCGCGCAAGGAGATGTTCAAGCAGGGTTACCTCGATGTGCCGGAAATCGAGCGGCCCGACTGGGGCGTCGAGTTCCGCGCGGACGCCGAAGACTCCGACGACGTGCGCCGATTTTTCGACCAGCGCGGCTTCAAGTTTCCGCAGACCACGGACATCAACAACTGGTACCTGGGCTTCAATTGGCTGGACCCCGTGATCGGCAAGGGCGACACGCCCGAGCAGCAAACGCGCAACCGCAAGCTGCGCCAGGCGCTGTCGATTGCGATCGATTGGGAAGAGGGCTACGGCCGCATCTTCCGCAACAAGGGCGGCGAGCCCGCCCACGGGCCGGTGCCCCCGGGCGTGTTCGGCTCGCGTGAAGGCCAGCCTGGGGGCCACAACCCGGTGACCCACAAGGTGGTGGAGGGCAAGGTCGTGCGCCGCAGCATCGACGAGGCGCGCCAGCTGCTGGCCGAGGCCGGCTACCCCAATGGCCGCGATGCCCGCAGCGGCAAGCCGCTGGTGCTCAACTACGACTACCAGCGCACCCCGACGCCGGAGATCAAGTCCGAGCTGGACTGGATGGTCAAGCAGTTCGCCAAGCTCGGCGTGCAGCTGGAGATCCGGGCCACCGACTACAACCAGTTCCAGGACAAGGTGCTCAAGGGCAAGCACCAGATCTTCTGGTGGGGCTGGCTGGGCGACTATCCCGACGCGGAGAACTTCTTGTTCCTGCTGTATGGCCCCAACTCGAAGTCCCTGAGCCAGGGCGAGAACACCGCCAACTACAGCAACCCCGAGTACGACCGCTTGTACCGGCAGATGCAGGCGCTGGAGGACGGGCCCGAGAAGCAGGCCGTCATCGACAAGATGGTGGCCATCGTGCGCGAGGACTCGCCCTGGGCCTGGGGTTACTGGCCTTATGTGGCGCAGGCGTTTCAACCGTGGGTGGCCAATGGCAAGCCCAGCATCCTGATCCGTGACATGTCGAAGTACTACCGCCTTGACGCGGCGCAGCGCGTGTCGCTGCAGGCGCAGTGGAATCAGCCCACGTGGTGGCCGCTTCTCGCGCTGATCGCGCTGCTCGCCGCCTTGGTGTGGCTGGCGCGCCGCAGCTACCAGCATCGCCAGCTGGCCACCGCCTTGCAAGCCGCGCCGCCGGTGGGAGCCTGAGATGCTGAACTACTTTCTTCGCCGCCTGGGCTATGGCGTGCTGGTGCTGATCGGGGTGAACCTCGTCACCTTCTTCCTGTTCTTCACGGTCAACACGCCCGACGACATGGCGCGCCTGAACATCGGCGGCAAGCGCGTCACGCAAGAGCAGATCGATACCTGGAAGGCCGAGCGCGGCTACAACAAGCCGCTGTACTGGAACGCGCAGGCCGAGGGCAGTGGCCGCATCACCGAGACCATCGTCTGGGAGCGGTCCATCTCGTTGTTCGCCTTGAAGTTCGGGCGCTCCGATGCCCGCTCGGGCGTCGACATCGGCCACGAGATCAAGACCCGCATGGGCATCAGCCTGCAGTTGGCGGTGCCGCTGTTCATCCTGCAGGTGTTGGCCAGCACGGCCTTCGCGCTGCTGCTGGTGTTCTTCCGCAACAGCGCCATCGATTTCTGGGGCGTGGTGCTGTGCGTGCTGATGCTGTCGATCTCGAGCCTGTTCTACATCATCGTGGGCCAATTCTTTTTTTCGCGGCTGCTGCACCTGGTGCCGATTTCGGGCTATGCCGGCGGCTTCGACGCGGTGAAGTTCCTCGCCTTGCCGATTGCCTTGTCGCTGCTGTCGCGGCTGGGCAGCGAGGCGCGGCTGTACCGCGCCATGTTCCTGGAGGAAATCGGCAAGGACTACGTTCGCACCGCGCGGGCCAAGGGCCTGGCCGAATCGGTCGTGCTGTTTCGCCACGTGCTCAAGAACGCCCTGATCCCGATCATCACGAGCGCCGGCTCCTACCTGCCTTACGTCTTCCTCGGCAGCCTCGTGTTTGAAAGTTTCTTTGGCATCCCGGGGCTGGGCGCCTTCGTCATCGAGGCGATCACCGGTCAGGACTTCGCGATCGTCCGGGCGATGGTGTTTCTCGGTGCGCTGCTCTACATCGCCAGCTACGTGCTGATCGACGTGGCCTACACCTGGGCCGACCCGCGCGTGCGCCTGAGCTGACCGGAGCCCACCGATGCCAAAAATCGTTTTCTTGTGGACCGACGTGGTGCTGTGGGCCATGGTGCTGGCCCTGGCCGTCTACCTGTGGCGCGTGTCGTGCGCGCCCACGCTGCGGGCCACCTGGGGCAAGGTGCTGCGCGACCCGACCGGGCTGTGTGCCGGTGTGGTGCTGGCAGCCTTTGCCCTGGTGACCCTGGTGGACAGTGTCCACTTCCGCCGGGCGCTGCCACCCGCCCCGGGCTCGCCGGCCAACGCGCCGGTGTACTACGCCACCAGCACCGAGTCGCTGCTCGACCTGGTGCTGGCGCGTCCCATCGGCATGCGCGAGAGCAACTATTCGTCGCCGCTGGCCACCCGTGGCTTCACCAAGGAGGCCGTGCAGGTCAACGGCGAGATTCGGCGTGAGCACCCGCGGCTGCAGCACGGCGGCGCGCACCTCATCGAACCGGAACGTCAGTGGGCTGGTGATGTCGCCATCCGGGCGTCGACCGGTGCCGCGGGTGGCGTGCTGTTCACCATCCTCGTGGCCTTCGCCATGGCCTGGGCCCTCCGTCATCGCCACGGCGGCACGGCGGCCGCCCTGCGCGACCTGCTGGCCGACCGCACCGACCTGCCACTGCGCGCGGCCCTGTGGACGGTGCTCGCCATGGGACTGCTCGTGGGTCCGATGGTGGGGCTGATGGGCCATTACCACGTGTTCGGCACCGACCGCACCGGCAACGATGTGCTGGTGCAGGCGCTGAAGAGCGTTCGCACCGCCTTCGTGATCGGCACCCTGGCCAGCCTGGCGACGCTGCCGTTCGCGGTGGTGCTGGGCATCCTGGCCGGCTACTTCCGCGGCTGGGTGGACGAGGTGATCCAGTACCTGTACACGCTGCTGAGCTCCGTGCCCAATGTGCTGTTGATTGCGGCGTGTGTGCTGATGGTGCAGGTGTTCCTGGACACGCACCCCGACCTGTTTGAAACGGGCAGTGAACGGTCTGACCTGAAGGTCTTTTTGCTGTGCGTGGTGTTGGGCCTGACCGGCTGGGCCACCCTGTGCCGCCTGGTGCGCGGCGAGACACTCAAGCTGCGCGAGCTGGACTTCGTCCAGGCCGCCACGGCCTTCGGCGTCAGCGACGCGCGCATCATGGCGCGCCACATCGCGCCCAATGTGATGCACCTGGTGCTGATCACCACGGTGCTGAACTTCTCGGACCTGATCCTCTACGAGGCGGTGCTGACCTACGTCGGCGTGGGCGTCGACCCGTCGATGAGCAGCTTCGGCGGCATGATCAACCTGGCGCGCAGCGAAATGAGCCGCGACCCCGTTGTCTGGTGGAGCTTTGCCGCTGCGTTCGGCTTCATGGTGAGCCTGGTGCTGGCGGCCAACCTCTTCGCCGATGCCGTGCGCGACGCCTTCGACCCCCGGGCTCGCAACTTCCGGCCCCGTTGGCGTGCCGCGTCGGCCAGCGGTGCGAGCGCCGCCCCCACTCCCTGATCCATCCCATGCTGCAGATCGACGAATTGAAGGTCACCCTGGACGCCGACGCCGGCCTGGTGCGCGCCATCGACGGCCTGAGCCTGGCGATCCGCCGTGGCGAAACCTTCGCCCTGGTGGGTGAGTCTGGTTGCGGCAAGAGCATGACCGCGCTCGCGCTGATGCGCCTGCTGCCCGACAACGGCCGGGTGACGCAGGGCCGCATCGGCGCCGACGAGCAGGAACTGCTGAGCCTGCCCGAGTGGCAGATGCGCGCGGTGCGCGGCGGCAAGGTGGGCATGATTTTTCAAGAGCCCTCGACCAGCCTGAACCCGGTCATGCGCATCGGCGACCAGATCGTCGAGGCCATCGAAACCCACACGGCGCTGCGCGGGGCAGCCGCCCGGGCCAAGGCCATCGACTGGCTGGGCCGTGTCGGCATCCCCGAGCCCGAGCGTCGCATCGACGATTACCCCTTCCGCATGTCGGGCGGCCAGAAGCAGCGCGTGATGATTGCCATGACCCTGGCCGCCGAGCCCGACTACCTGGTTGCCGACGAACCCACCACTGCGCTGGACGTCACGATCCAGGCCCAGATCCTTGACCTGCTCAAGCAGCTTCAGCGCGAGCGCGGCATGGGCATGCTGCTGATCACCCACGATCTGGCGGTGGTGTCGGGCATGGCCGACCACGTGGCGCTGATGTACGCCGGCCAGATCATCGAGGTGGCGCCCGCGGCCGCGTTTTTCGCTGCGCCCCAACACCCGTACGCGCGCCTGCTGCTGAACGCCTTGCCGGACGCCGACAAGCGCGGCGCCAGCCTGGCCGCCATCCCTGGCACGGTGCCGCCGCTGTCGCAGGCCTTCGGTGCCTGCCGCTTTGCGCCGCGGTGCGACCGGGCGTTTTCGACCTGCGAGGTTCAGAAGCCGCTGCTGTTGGCCACCGGGCCCGACGGGCAACGCAGCGTACGCTGCTTCCTGCACGACCCCAGTGTCCGCGCGCCCGACGCCACCGCGACCGCGGCCGTGGCCGCGCAGGTTGCCCAGCCAGCGTTGCCGCGGGCCGACGTCAGTGCCCCAGCGTTGCCCACCGGCGGTGCGAGCCTGCTGGAGGTGCGTGAGCTGCGGGTTCGGTTCGCCGTCAACACCGGATTGTTCCAGGCGCGCCGACCCGCCTTCACGGCCGTCGATGGCGTGTCGTTCACCTTGCAGCGAGGGCGCACGCTGGCCCTGGTGGGCGAGTCCGGCTGTGGCAAGACGACCACTGGCAAGGCGATCGTTCAGTTGCTGCGGCGCCAGGCGCACATCGAAGGGCAGGCCTTGCTGAACGGGCACGACCTCTTCACGATGGGCGGCGCGGACCTGCTGAAGGCGCGCAGCGTCGTGCAGATGATTTTCCAGGACCCCTTCGCGTCGTTGAACCCGCGCATGCGGGTCTTCGACATCCTGGAGGAGGGCCTGCTCGCCCTCAAGCCCGAACTGGACGCACTGGCGCGGCGTCGGCAGCTCGTGCAGCTGATCGACCGGGTGGGCCTGCGCCAGGACGCGCTGGAGCGATTTCCGCACGAGTTCTCCGGCGGCCAGCGCCAACGGCTGGCCATTGCGCGTGCGCTGGCGGTTGAACCCCAGCTGATCGTTTGCGACGAACCCACGTCGGCTCTCGACGTGTCAGTGCAGGCGCAAATCCTGAATCTGATGCGCGAGCTTCAACGTGAGCTCGGTGTGTCCTATCTGTTCATCACGCACAACATCGGCGTCGTCGCCTATTTGGCCGATGAGATCGTGGTGATGAACCGCGGCCGCGTGGAAGAGCAGGGCGGTGCAGACGAGGTGCTGACGCGCCCGCAGTCGGCCTACACGCGAGCGTTGTTGGCGGCGGTGCCGCGTCTGCGGTCGGGCGCGTGAGGGCCTTGGCGGCGCTCGGCCCCAGGCCGGACCGCGCCATGTTGCATTGAGACAACGGCGGACCGTCCCGCACGCCGGTTTTCACGGTGGTGTCAGGCTCATGGATGGTTGCCTCGGGCGCGCTTTGAACGCGTCAACGCCGCTGCCTGGCCATGGTTCGCACACCGCCAGCGGCCCCGTTGGCCCAAGGGCGACACTCAAGACAGGAATACCCTAGCCCGGTGCAGGGTGGGCCTGCCGACAATCGGGCACCCAAGGGGTCCCATGAGCACCCGCCAGACAGAACGCAGCGGCACACCTCTTGCTGCGCTGTCGACCTTGTCGCTGATGCACCCGTCATCCAAACCACCGAGGAATCGAATGTTCCAACGCCAACCCATTTGCCAAGCCATCGCGCTGGCGCTCAGCTCGCTGGTCGTCACCGACCTTGCGCTGGCCCAGACCCAACTCAATCGGGTCGAGGTCACCGGATCCTCGCTGCGCCGCGTCGATGCCGAAACCTCGCAGCCCGTGACCGTGATCAAGGTGGAAGACCTGGTCAAGCAAGGCGTGACCTCGGCCGAAGGCGCGATGCAGCGCATCGCCGCCAACCAGAGCAGCTTCGGCACCAGCAGTTCGATTGGTGGCACCACCGGCGGCAAGGCCGAAGCCGACCTGCGGGGCTTGAACGGCCCCACCGGCGGCAGCGCCAGCAAGACGCTGGTCCTGCTCAATGGGCGGCGCTTGTCCAACCACCCGTTTGACGCGGCCGCGGTCGACCTGAACTCCATCCCGTTGGCGGCGGTGGAACGCATCGAGGTGCTGCGCGACGGGGCCTCGGCCATCTATGGCACCGACGCCATCGGTGGCGTCATCAACTTCATCCTGCGCCGCGACTACAAGGGCTTGGAGGCGTCGTTCGAACAGCAGTCGCCGCGAGAGACCGGCGGCAAGACCAGCCGGTTCAGCCTGACCGGCGGCTTCGGCTCGCTGACCGAGAACAAGTTCAACGTCATCGCGTCGATCGACGTGCGCAAGCAGAAGGTCTTGGAGGCAGCGTCCAGGAAGTTCGGCGCCACCGGCATCCTTCAAGGCAATGTGGTGGCGGGCACGAGCGGCTCCAGCTTCCCCGGCGACGTCGACGGCTTCGAGCCGTCCTTGCCGAACTGCAACCCACCGTCGTCCATCCCCAACCCGGCGCGCACGGCGTGCCGCTACGACTTCACCCGCGACATCGACCTGATCCCCGAAAACGAGCAGGTCACCGGCTTGTTGAAAGGCACGCTGGCCTTCGCGGCGGACCACACCGCATCGGTGGAGCTCATGAGCTCGAAGAACACCACGACGTCGCGTGTGGCGCCGTCGCCGGTCAGCCACATCATTCCGGCGTCCAGTCCGTTTTTTCCGGCGGGTGCGCCGTTGACACCCGGCGGCGTGCCGGACGTTCTGAGCAACAACCCCAACGCGGTGGTGCCAGGTGGCATCGTGAATTGGCGTCAGGTGCCCGCAGGCAAACGCACCAGCGGCAACGAAACCACCAGCGACCGCGCGGTGGTCGAGTTCCAGGGCACGGTGGCGTCCAAGTGGGATTACAAGGCGGCGTTCGGTACCGCTCGCAGCAAAACTGCCGAGTCGGTCAAGCTGGGCTACGTCAACGACGACATCATGCAGCAGGGCGTCGCCCGCGGCATCATCAACCCGTTCGGCGCGCAGACCGCCGCCGGCTTGGCCTTCATTGACACCGCGCAGGTGCGCGACCTGGTGGCCGTGGGCAAGAACCAAGTCGACTTCGTCGATGCCCGCGTGACCGCCGACTTGATGCAGATGGCCGCAGGCCCGCTCGCGGCCGCTTTCGGCGTCGAGTACCGCAAGGAAAAGTCGTCGTTTGAAAACTTGCCCATCACGGGTTCGCTCGGCAGCCTGGGCCTGGACCCCGACGCCGACACCAAGGGCGACCGCAAGGTCTCCGCTGTGTTTGCGGAGCTGGGGGTGCCTCTGGCCAAGGGCCTGGAGCTGTCGCTCGCCGCGCGCTTCGACAAGTACAGCGATTTCGGCAGCACCTTCAACCCGAAGGTGGGCCTGCGCTATCAGCCTTCCAAGCAGTTCCTGGTGCGCGGCTCATACAACACGGGTTTCCGTGCGCCGACGCTGTATGAAATCTACGCACCGTCGTCGCTGTCCTTCACCTCCGACAACTACGACGACCCCTTGCTGTGCCCTGGCGGACGGGCGGTGGCGGGCGCCTCCGCCGGTGTGGTGTGCGGCCAGCAGACACTGCAGCGCTCGGGTGGTCCGGTGGGCAACGGCAAGCCGGCCAACGCCCTCGAGCCCGAGAAGTCAAAGACCTTCACCGTGGGCATGGTGTTCGACCCCGCGCCGAACATGACCTTCAGCGTCGACCTCTGGAACGTGTCGATCAGCAACCTGGTCAACAACCTGCCTGAGCAGGCGATCTTCGGTGACCCCGCCAAGTACGCGTCCCGCTTCGTTCGTTGCAGCCAGCTGCCGGCCACCGCTCGCCCGGGCATCGACCGCACCGACATCGACGTGTGTCTCAACCGTGGCTTCGACCCCATCGCCTACATCGACGCGCCCACCGAAAACCTGGGTCGCCTGAGCACGCGTGGTGTCGATCTGTCGGCCGCCTGGCGTTCGCAAGCCACGCCGTCGGGCACCTTTGGTCTGAGCATCGACGGCACTTACGTGCACAGCTACCGCTACCAGCGCGAGAAAGGCGGCGCGTACATCAACGCGGTCGGCCGCTATTCGGACAACGCGCCGGTGTTTCGTTGGCAGCACGTGTTGAACGCGAGCTGGTCCAAGGGCCCGTGGAGCGTGATCCTCGGGCAGCGCTTCAAGGCGGGCTACACCGATCAGGATGGCGTCAACCAAGTCGGCGACTACGCCCTTTGGGACCTGTCGGCCTCTTGGAACGGCATCAAGAACCTGACCATCGGCGCCGGCATTGCCAACTTGTTCGACAAGGACCCGCCGCTGTCGGTGCAGTCCACGACGTTCCAGCGCGGCTACGATCCGCGCTTCACCGACCCGCTGGGTCGCACGCTCCGCTTGCGCGTGGCCTACAAGTTCCTTTGAGGGGCTCAGCTCACTCGGCCTGAGGGCTGAGTGACTGGCCGGCACTGGTCCTTCGGGGTCAGGGCCGGCCAATGGCGTTTGGCGCGTCGATGTTCAAGTGGGCGCGGTTGGCATGGCGGCTGCTTATTGCAGGTGCCGTCGGTTTCAGTCGCGTTGCTGCGCACACCCAACGCGATCAGGTCACCAATGGTGACGAGGTGCCTTCCAGCACTCCTTAGAATGCGAGGTTTGCGTGGCCACAAGCCGAACCGGGTTCGACTGCATTCATTCACATTTGCCTCTGGAGACCCCAGAACATGGATTTTTCTAAGCGACAAGCGGACCCCCGCCGCCACATGGTGGGGATCGCGGTTGTCATTCTGTTCCATGCGTTGATCGTGTACGCCCTGGTCACCGGCTTGGCCAAGAAGGTCGTGCAGGTGGTGATCGCGCCGATCGAGACCAAGGTGATCGAGGAGGTGCGCAAGCCGCCGCCGCCGCCTGAGGTGGTGGTGCCGCCGCCGCCGAAGCTGGAGGCGCCGCCGCCGCCGTTCATTCCGCCGCCGGAAGTGCAGATCACCGCGCCCCCGCCGCCGCAACCCACCATCACGGCGA